>NZ_FRDO01000016.1:0-14893 GCF_900143165.1 Paenibacillus sp. ov031 | reverse complement strand
TCCTCATTGAATTGAATACGCCATTTTCTAATAATCCTAGGAGAGGGTATATTGAAAATGACCGCAGCTTCATTTGGAGACGTCCCATTCTCGTTTATATAGGTGAGTACGTCTAGTTTAAATGTCTTAGTGTAAGCTGTATAGCTCTTTTCAAAAGCTTTGACGCCGTGATATTCGTATTGCCTAATCCACATACGTAAAGTTTCATGATTTATCCGTAATGATTTTGCAATACTTTTGACTCCTTCAGTACCATTCTGATATCTATGAATGGCTTTCAATTTCTCATCTAAACTGAATTTAGGCAAAAAAACTGCACCTCCATTGTTAGTCGTGTCTAACAAATGGGGTGCAGTTCATAAATTAGCAGCCTGGTTTTTTTTGGGAGATTTGAATTACGCACAAGTCTCGACTAGGCTGCATTTTACTTCTTCGCGGCGTTTGCGCAAGTAGGAAATACGGAAGAAGGTAGCAGCAGTTACAGCAGCCAGAATGACGCTCGTTGCGCCGATCCAACTGATGTAGCTCAGTGATGCCTGCTCGACGACAACACCGCCAAGACCAGCACCAGCGGCCATGCCAAGATGCAACACGGAGGTATTCATACTAAGCATAATGCCCGATGCCTCTGGAGCAAGTGACAATAAATAAAACTGCTGGGTAGGGCTCGAAGACCAAACGGTGAAAGACCAAAACATCAGAAGTGGGAATACGATCAACGGCGATTGTCCATCTAGTGAGAGCAGAACTAGAGCCATGGTATTAAACAGCATTCCGATGACTAATGTGCGGGGAGCTCCCCATCTATCGGTGCTGTAACCGCCGAATTTAGAACCAAACAAGCTAGCGATACCGAAAGAGAAGAGTGCGATGCTTACGCTTTGCTCGCTTAATTTGGTTATGGTCAGCAAGTAGGGCGAAATATAGGTGTAAACAACAGAGTATCCACCAATCCACATAAAGGCGACAACCAACGCGATCGCAATTTCAGGTTTCTTCAACAGTGCAAACTGTTTGCGAATCGGAACAGGCGCCTCGCCATTGGATTGGGGAATAGCAATAAGGATTAAGAACATGGCAAACAAACCTAGTAGACCGATAACGCCGAAAATGAGCTTCCAATCATAAACCGAAGCGGCGACTCTTCCAAGTGGAACTCCGATAATTAAGGAGGCACTGAAACCCATTATAAGAGTTGCAATTGCACTTCCTTGTTTGCCAGGTGCAGCGAGCTTGGCAGCAACCGTCAATGAGGTAACGAGAAACACGCCGGTACTAATCGCGAGAACAATACGCGATACGAGCAAGAATGTAAAGCCGGGTAACGCGACGGCAATCAGGTTGCCTACTGCAAATACACCAAGCGCATAAAGGAGAAGTTTACGTCTCTCCATACGTGCAGTGACGGCTATGACGATCGGTGTGCCGAAGGCATAGGCCAGAGAAAAAACGGTAATCAGCTGACCTGCGACCGATACGGAGACACCTACATCTGCAGCCACCTTATCCAAAATCCCTGCAATAATATATTCGGATGTCCCAACTAGAAAGCTGATAATAGCCAGCATATAAATTTTCAATGCATTCGACATACTGGTAAAGCTCCTCTCTATACTTCAATGTTTTATATTTCTAGTTCTATAGAAATAATGTTCAAAAAAAATTACTCCAGCAAATAAGGCGCATATTTCTGTGCCATTTCGCGGTTTACGCTGTAGTAGATATATGTTCCTTCCTTGCGGTGGTTCAACAGTCCACAGTCTGTCAATTGCTTCAAGTGATGGGAAAGCGTTGAGCTGGCCACTGATTCCAGCTTAGACTCGATATCCGAGCAACACAAAGTTGTCTCCTCCGTAAGGAGTAAGGCAATTTTGATTCTCGTGGGTTCTCCGAGCGCTTTGTACACTTTAATAGCTTGACGCACATTCGCATTTTCTTCTACCATCGTAAGTTCACCTTTTTTCTAACTGTAGTTATTTCTATAACCGTAAAAATAATGTAGCACACCTTTTTTTGAATGTAAACAGAGAATAAGACTGTGTAGTTATTTTAACAGATGAGTCGCTTGGGCTTTCCGTCAAAATAGCTACCACCTTGCCAGACTCTCATGCCAGGAACACCTGAAATCTGGTGCTTCCGGCTTCTTGGGTTCGCAGCCTGAATCAGTTCTCCCCGCAACATGATTAAACTTCGAGTTAAATAAGGAAAGGATGGAATGTTTTATTTGAGACCATTATGTAAAAGTAACTTGCGTTGTAGAATACGGTTGAAATTTTTGCCATACTTATGGCGACAATCGTAAAAGCTATTTATAATTGAACGCTAGTATTCTGAAGGAAGCCTTAATGTTAAAATAGTCATGCAGAGCCGTTTATCAGGCATCATCCCATCATCAGTAAGTGGACTGAGTGACCCCAGAACGGAACGATTATTTTAGTTTTCCGCTAACAGTCATAACAGTCACGGAGGATAAGAAAATGAACAACTCGGAATGGGCAGAGTCCTATTTTCCAATATATACAGCAGACAGCATTCAATCATTGTATAGTACGTCAACCATGCCGATACATAGGATCCATGAGAACCTAACCGTTCTGTTGGCCGTTTCAAGTGGTAAGGGTTCACTTCATCTCGACGATCACATATACGAACTCACCGATGGCATGGTAATCCTTATTCCGGCGCAGAGTGATGTCGTTATACAGGGGAATCAGATGCATCCACTTCATATATACACCCTCTCCATTCGCACGCAAGAACAGAAGAGATCACTGCCAATGATAGCCATGGGACGGTCCAGTGTGCTCGCAACAGAAACTCTTATTGAGTTCTATGAACCTGCGATTGCAGCACAGCTTGAGGAGCTCTATATGTATCGTTTACCTGGCAATGAAGTCAGGCATATGCGTAACCAGATTCTGTTTCATCAAGTACTGATGAGTCTGTTGGAACGAATGGAAGCAAAATATATTGCGAGTGAGCAACCATCTATGGAACGCAGCATCACATTTATGGAAAACCATGTTAGTGAGAAGATAACAACCGAAGGACTTTCCGAAATTGCGGGAGTCAGTCGCTCTCACTACTCCATCCTATTTAAGCAGCTTACTGGATTTTCACCCAATGAGTATCTCTCACGCTTGCGTGTTCACCGTGCCAAAGAGTTATTAATTGGCGGGTCCGCTTCACTTCGTGAGATCGCGCTGAAGGTCGGATATAAGGATGAATTCTATCTTAGTCGTCGCTTCAAGCAGCAGACAGGAGAGAGTCCTTCAGGTTACACACGTCGCAGACCTTCTCAACGAGTGGCTGTGTGGTGTGCACCTTATGCAAGCCATCTAATGTTACTTGGATTGGAACCAGCGGTCGTCATCTCGGAAAGCAGCGAATATGTAAGCACAGAGGGAGTTAGCCCACCTCAAACGATACGTTTTATCCATTCTGACAGTTCACCTGAACAAATAAAGTCCGCATTGCTAGATGCTAATATTGAGCTCATCATTGCAGCAAATCAGCATCTACATATGAACGGATTAAGTTCTGAACGTCTGAGATCCATCGCTCCTATTGTTGAAATTGCTTGGATGGAGCTTGGTTGGAAAGAACATCTGCGGTTTATCGCACAGGCCATTCAAAGGGGGGAGAAGGCAGAACAATGGCTGGCAGACTTTGAAAGGGAAGAACAGCAGGCACGGGAAGCCATTCAGACGAGCCAGATTGTGAATGAGACGCTGACCATTCTCGTCATAAAACCGGATGATTTACAAATATATGGAATCAGAAATGTCGGATATGTGATGTATCAATCACTCGGATTACGTCCTCCGGCCAAGATTGCCCAGGAAATACAGAGGTTTGGCGACCAATTTCATTCGGTCTCTATCCAACTGTCGGAACTTAAGGATTACGAGGGCACTTGTATGCTCGTCATTGTTTTTCCAGATGAAAAAGGGTCCAAGGCTCATTCAGAAGGTATATTTAACTCGGAATACTGGAAAGGGCTTGAGGCAGTGAAGCGAAATCGGATCTATCATCTGGAGCAGGAAGAGTGGATACCCTACAACCCGGTTTCCATTCGTTTGCAGCTCGGACGGGCTGTATCCTTATGGACTGGCATCCAATAATCCAAAGGTTTTCTCAAACAAAAAGGCATGGTTAGGTTCATCCTGCATGCCTATAATTAGCTATTGTAATGAGAATGATTTTCATATTCAAAGAGAAAAGGGAGAGAGTCATCTAATGAGAAAGCTTTTTGTTCCATTTATATTAGTTCTGGTCTTATTGCTTAGCGCTTGTGGAAGCAACTCAGCCAAAGATACAACGGAGAATGCAACTACATCCAACGAATCCACTTCTTCGAACACGGATTCAACAGGTTCTTCATCCGAGTCAGATTCGGGTACGTTCACATATCAATCGGAGACAGGTCCTGTGGAAGTTCCTTCCCACCCGCAACGTGTGGTTGTGCTGACCCGATTCCTGACAGGAAACGTGATGGCACTGGATGTGCCGCTGGTTGGTGTGGATGAAATGTCCAAGGAGAACCCGAATTTCAAAGATAAACTTGCGAATACTGAGGCGGTTACCGACGAAAGTCTGGAGAAAATTATTGAATTGAACCCAGATCTGATTATCGGCCTGTCTGATATCAAGAACATTGATAAGCTGAAGCAAATTGCTCCAACAGTCACCTATACATATGGTAAGGTGGACTTCCTCAAGCAACAACTGGAGATCGGAAAGCTTGTGAACAAAGAAAAAGAAGCCCAGGCCTGGGTTGACGATTTTGACGCTCGAAGCAAAAAAGTAGGGGAAGAAATCAAAGCCAAAATTGGCGACAATGCGACTGTATCCGTTATTGAAACGTTCAATAAACAACTTTATGTGTATGGCGAAAATTTCGGACGTGGAACGGAAATACTTTATAATCAATTCGGTTTAGGTATGCCAGTTAAGGTCAAGGAAGCTACTAAGAAAGACGGATTCTTTGCTGTATCGAACGAAGTATTGAAAGACTACATGGGAGACTATGTAATATTCAGTAAAAATGCCGATGAGGACAATTCGTTCCAAAATACCGAAACATACAAAAATATTGATGCGGTGAAAAATAATCGAGTATTTGAAGCCGATGCCAAGGCATTCTACTTCAATGATCCACTCAGCATGGAATACCAGCTGGAATTCTTTATCGAACATTTTCTTGGCAAGTAAAACTTGAACGCGATGAAAAATAAACGACTTCCTTTTCGGTTTGCAACCAAGCTGCTGGGTAGTGTACTCGTACTTATCGTGTGTTTCATCATCGCCATGATGTTTGGCGCAGAAGAAACGACATTCCGCAATCTATGGCTGACCCTGACCTCTGCGACGAAGAACGATAATATTCTTATTCTGCGAGAGATCAGACTCCCACGGGAACTCGCTGCCATGCTGATCGGAGCGGCTCTCGCCGTCTCCGGAGGCATCATGCAGGGAATTACTCGCAATCCGCTGGCTGATCCTGGACTGCTCGGTTTGACTTCAGGTGCCAATATGGCACTCGCCCTGGCTTTTGTTTTCATGCCATCACTCGGATATTTTGGAATTATGGTCGCTTGTTTTGTTGGTGCTGCACTTGGAGCAGCATTGGTTATTGTGCTCGGCTCGATGCGGAGGGGGAGCTTATCCCCTATTCGGGTAGTGCTTGCCGGGGCAGCTGTATCCGCTTTTATGTATGCCATCTCGGATGGCATCAGTATCTTTTTCAAAATTTCCAAGGATGTATCCATGTGGACTTCGGGAGGACTCATCGGAACGACATGGGGCCAGATTCAAGCTATTGCGCCTGTCATACTGATTGGTTTAGCTGTAGTTCCGTTTCTTTCCAACCAGATCAACATTCTTAGCCTGAGCGATGAGGTGGCGACTGGACTGGGACAGAAGCTTGTACTCGTCAAAACTGTTCTGTTCCTGCTGGTCATCGTGCTTACCGGAGCGTCGGTTGCATTGATCGGAAACATGGCCTTTGTTGGCTTAATGATCCCCCATATTGTCCGTAAATTGGTGGGCACGGACTATAGGTATATTATACCCGTATCCATTTTTGCCGGAGCATCGTTTATGCTGCTTGCCGAAACACTGGGTCGAACGATAAATGCACCTTACGAAACACCTGTGGTCGCCATTGCTTCCATGCTTGGTTTACCTTTCTTCCTGTTCGTTGTGCGTAGAGGGGGCAAAGCGTTCTCATGACAATGTCTGCGCGAATTCGCAAGCAACGACTGATTCTGCTCGTGTGTTTGCTGCTGATCCTCATCACGGCTGTGGTAGGTATGAGCTGGGGGTATTCCTCGTTGTCTTTCAAAAGGGTAATTCCGGTGTTATTTGGCCAAGGTACATTTAAAGAAGACTTTGTTCTGTTTTCGGTCCGATTACCTCGAATTTTTATTACATTACTAGCTGGTATGGCGCTTGCGCTGTCAGGCTCTATTTTGCAGAGCATTACACGTAATGACTTGGCCGATCCAGGCATCATTGGAATCAATTCAGGTGCAGGTGTTGCCGTTGCCATCTTCTTTCTGTATTTCCCGATTGAAGTGGGCACGTTCGTTTATATGTTACCGTTAGCTGCTTTTATCGGTGCATTACTGACAGCGGCGCTCATCTATCTGTTCTCCTATAGCCGGACCAAGGGACTTGATCCCATAAAAATGGTGTTGGTTGGGGTTGGATTCTCGATGGCGCTGTCAGGCATCATGATTGTCATCATATCTTCGGCGGAGCGATCCAAGGTCGACTTTATTGCCAAGTGGATCTCCGGAAACATATGGGGGGCAGACTGGCCATTCATATGGGCTTTGCTGCCTTGGCTGATTGTGTTAATCCCGCTTACTTTGTTCAGAACCAGACGGCTTGATCTCATGGGATTGAACGAAGAAACGGCAATCGGAGTGGGGTTGAAGCTGGAGCGGGAACGCTTGGTACTCATGGTGATTGCTGTTGCAGCTGCCGCATCTGCTGTATCGGTTACGGGAGGAATCGCGTTTATCGGTTTGATGGCTCCACACATCGCCAAAGCGCTGGTCGGTCCACGTAACTCGTTATTTATTCCTGTAGCCGTTCTGCTTGGAGGCTGGCTTCTATTAATTGCAGATACGGTTGGACGCAACCTGGTTGATCCTGATGGAATTGCAGCAGGAATTATGGTCTCCCTAATCGGTGTGCCGTATTTTGTCTATTTATTATTGAAGAAATAATCTAAAAATCTTTAGATTAATTGAACACATAGCTAATGAGGCTATCTTTTGTCGTCAAGACAAGGGATGGCCTTTGTTTGTAGTTTTGACGGGGGAAAGGTGAACTAAGCAACCCAGTATGACTTGATTCGTGTGATAAGATAAAATAGGCACAGTTTAAACCGATTCTAAAAGATAGGTGGAATTGCCATGACAGATGTGGATCAATTAGCATCAATATTTGCAGATAATTCTTTTAAAATAGATGGAATCAATCGATTGGTTTTACAGCCCAAAAGTATATTGCGTGAATTCAGAACATTAAATCATGGATTTCTTTTTGTGGTACGGGGAGAAGCAAGTATGTCAGTAGATAGAACGATATACGAATTACAGCCCGGGTCCGTTTTTCATGCAGCACCAGGCATGCAGTTGGACTCACAAGTGAATGGTCATTCAGAGTATGAATATTATTTAGTATTTTATAGTTTTGACCTATTGGAAAAGGGCGACAGCATTCAGGAATTCGACTCTCATTTCAAATTGGACTCCGGGGCCAATCCAAGGGTTGTTGAATTACTGGTTATGCTGCAGGAACAATTACACGCGCAAGGGGGAATTGGCAAACTTCGAGTCAAAGAATTATTTTTGAGCATCATGGTTCAGGTTTTTACAGGCTGCAGTCAACGGGAAAGTGGAACTTCGCCGAGTGAAAAGGTGATTGAGCAAGCCATCTCTTATATACATGGACATTACATGAATCTGCTGACACTGGATGAGCTAGCAGAGTTACATGGCATGAGTTCAAAGCGTTTCTCCTACTTTTTTCACAAATACACGGGATTCCGCCCAATTGACTATGTCATCCATTATCGCATGGAGAGGGCAGGGGAGCTGCTGAAATCAGGTAGTTATTTGATTCGCGATGTTGCGATCAGTGTTGGTTATACCAATCCGCTCTATTTCAGTCGAATTTTTAAAAGTAAATTTGGTGTTTCTCCTTCGGAATACACGCATCTTAATTAAGCCTCCATTAGACAATAGTACATCCCAAATTGGTGATTTGTGCATTCGCATTTTCAATGATCCTTGCTATAGTATTAAATGATAATGAGAATCATTATTATAAAAGGTTGGAAGGTTGACTGAGATGAATACAATAAAAGCTATTTATTCTCTCTCGATGCGTCCTCGGCCGTTCTAACCATGCAGGAATAAATGGAAGAAGAATGTTGGACAAACCAATTCGGAAATGGGGTATTCAAGATGAAAGATCATGAATTGTTTGATGTAACGATTATTGGTGGTGGGCCTGCCGGATTATTTTCAGCTTTTTATAGCGGTTTGCGTGAAATGAAAACCAAAATCATTGAATTCCAGCCCTATCTTGGCGGGAAGGTACATGTGTATCCTGAGAAAATGATCTGGGATATAGGGGGCTTACAACCCGTTCCGGGCGCACAACTAATCGAACAAATGGTCAATCAGGGGCTGACTTTCCAGCCAGAGGTTGTTCTTGGAGAAAAGGTCACGTCCATATCCAAGGATGAGCAAGGACACTTCGTACTGCACACCGCTTCTGAGGAAAAACATTACTCCAAAACTGTGATTTTAGCTATTGGTGGAGGAATTCTGAAGCCGATTAAACTGGAAATTGAAGGTGCAGAACGTTTCGAGGTAACGAACTTACATTATACAGTCAAATCGCTGTCCCGTTTCAAGGACAAAACGGTTCTGATCTCGGGTGGCGGTAATGCGGCGATTGATTGGGCAAACGAGCTTGCCCTTATTGCCAAACAAGTCTATTTAACATATCGGAAAGATACGCTGAAAGGCCATGAAGCTGAAATATCACGTCTTGAGAACAGTTCAGTCGAATGCTTGCTCAATACAACGATTGAGAAGCTGGTCGCTACAGTCGATCATCAACAGATTGAGACGGTTGTGCTGAAACGTAATGAGGACGGAGCTTCATTGGAGCTGGCCGTGGATGAGGTCATCATTAACTACGGTTATGAGAGGGACAAGGAATTGCTTGTGAACAGTCATATTAAGATTGATATGAAGGATCATTGGATCGCAGGCACACCAGTCAGCGAAACATCCGTACCGGGCATTTTTGCTGCGGGAGATATTTTGCATCATGAAGGGAAGCTTCATTTGATCGCAGGAGCGTTCCAGGACGCAGCCAATGCGGTGAACAAAGCCAAACTGTACGTGGCACCCGAAGCCAATACACATGGAATGGTTTCCTCGCACAATGACTTGTTCACGCAGAAAAACCGTGAGCTGATGAAGCATCTATATACCAAATAAAATACAACAAACTAAAATGGTCATCATAAAAAAATTCGTTCAATATCAAAAAAGCCGCTCACCCGTCAGCATGACGAGGAGCGGTTTCTTTTTCACAAGCCGACGATCTCGTCGGTCTGCTTAATTAATTAATGTAATGCTCATGTTTTAGTGTTTAACCGCTTCTCCAGCGAATACTTCAACGTTCATTGGAGCGGCCATGAATGCTGCTGCTTGTTGAACGAAAGTCTGGAAATGGGCGCTTGCATTATGGGAAGCTGTAGCGGCTTCGTCTTTCCACAGCTCAATCATCGTGTAGTGATGTTCGCGTTCAGTACTTTTGGCGAGATCATAGCTGATGTTGCCTTCTTCATTACGTGTTGCAGGGATCAGCACTTTTGTAGCTTCCAAAAAAGCTTGTTCCTGGTCTGGTTTAACTTGCAAGTGAGCGTGAATGATAATCATAATATTCAACCTCCATTAGTGTATTTAGAATGTTGTTATTGTTTGAAATGTAAATGGTGCTGGAGCACATAAAAACATTGACTGATATTATGCCCAAGTCGTAATTGTCTCAACAGGCAGACGGTAGGAAGGGTGACCTTCTTTGGCCGATTTACCGATCGAGATCAGCATAACGGGTTGGTAACGATCTTTATCCATACCGAATGCTTCAGCAATTTGATCTTTCTCATAACCACCGATTGGGTTGGTATCATACCCATGAGCACGTGCAGCGAGCATCAATTGCATGGAAGCCAGACCCGCGTCAATCAGATTGACATCGCGAAGAGCGGAAGCGGGCATATTTTCATAATAAGGCATTACAGTTTTGAGTTGCATTTCCTTGACTTCCTGTGGCATATAACCGAGCTCGACAGCTTTACCAAAAATTTCGTCCATGTACTCGACATTGTTCATATCAATAAATACACCAACAACTGCCGCGGAAGTCAAAACCTGATTTTGGTTGAATTTCGCGAGAGGAGCAAGCTTTTCTTTGCCTTCAGCCGTATCTACAACGAGAAAACGCCAAGGCTGCAAATTGATGGAAGATGGAGCGCGAGAAGCTTCTGACAGAATTTCTGTCATTTCTTCACGGCTGATTTTGACTTCAGGATCATATAGTTTTACAGACCGGCGGCCGTAAGTAATTTCATTAAAATCATTTGTCTTTTGAAAAGTGCTTTGGAATGTACTCATGTATGGTTCTCTCCTCTATATATGGGTTTAGAAATTGTTTTGCATTCGTTCCAGGAAATCAGCAAGCAGATGAACTTCTTCTTCACTAAAATCCTGTAGAATCTGATTGATAAAATTGGTTTTCTCAACTTTATAACCTTCGATTTGCTTCCGTCCTTCATCCGTAAGGCGGACAAAGGTAACGCGGTTGTCTTCCGGATTTTTACGTCTGGTGACCATCGAATCGGCTTCAAGCTGCTTCAGATGGCGAGTGATCGCCGCACTGTCGATATTAATGATTTTTTGCAACATGGACTGATTAATCTCGTCCACCTGGTCCAACTCATGCAAAATCTCAAAGCGTGATGAGCTGATGCCCGTACAGCGTTCGAACTTGGGGCTGATCTTGTTACCCAGCCCGTTGAGCAGATTGATGATCTGCTCCTCCTTGGAAAACACACGTGTCATGACTAGACCTCCCGGGTGAATCTCGACCATGAACAACGGCTTATGTGAACAGAATACATAAAGTTGCCATTATAAAGTGCCATTGCTTAGTCAGTAATATCTGCTAAGTTAATCTTTGACGTATCAATATTTGATGCATCAATCATTGATGGCTCAATTAATATATCATGGGTGTTTTGATTTTGCAACAGGGTAGTCATGAGAAGATAAATCCATCTATTCCAAAGCGATATTCTTCTTGGTTCCGTAGGTGTAGGTTATCCATTCAAGTAACTTTATATCGATTTATATTGTGGTTGAGAATAATTATAAACTGTAATGAGGCGATATACATACGGATGAAATTGACGTCACAGAAATGTTTAAACAATAGAGAGCTTCTAAGCTGTGCTTAGATTGGAGGGATGAGTCTCTTTGCAATGCATTAGACTTTCCTATATACTTCAAGCTATTGATCAATTAATTACTATGTAATGGAGGTGTGATAACATGGCTAAAAATGCAGCGGTATCGGTTAATCGACGTAGTGATATCATATCCGCAGCGATTGAGGTGTTTGCTGAAATTGGCTATTTTCGGGCGACCACAGCTCAGGTAGCAGAAAGAGCAAATATTTCGCAACCGTATATCTTTCGTTTTTTTAAAAGCAAAGAAGCTTTGCTGTTAACAGCACTTGAGGTATCCTGGACGCGAGTGATTGATTCATTCCGAGCGGTGGTGGAGACAGCTACTCCAGATCAGTTGGAGAACGAGTTAACAGAAGCCTATGAAGAGATTCTTAAATCTCACAAGAACGAAATTTTGCTGCAAATGCAGGCGCAGACGGTTCAGGAAGAAGTCATCCGTCAAGCGATGCAAAAAGGATTCGCAGAGGTGCGAGATATGGTATTGGAAGCTTTTACAGCCGCAGGCAGTGCCAATCCAAAGCAAAGAACGTTGATATTCTTGGCAATCGGGATGTTATGTAATATATCAACCGCACTGGATATGCCAGAGCTTATGGATAGATAGAAAGGGAAGAGTCCCTTTTTGTATTTTAGTTATTGATCAATCACTAAATATACGTTATATTGTGTTGAAGTAAGTAATTGATCAATAACTAATTGAGAGAAAGAGGTTGAGATGTAATGAAAAGAGCAATCGTGGTTGGGGCAACAGGTGGAACGGGCGCAGCGATTACAGAGGAATTGATTAAACGTGGTATTTCTACAATCATTTTTGGTCGCTCACGTCAAAAACTGGAGCAACTTGCGGTAAAACTGGGTTCGCCTGATCATCTACAGATCGCTGTTGGAGATGCATTCCGATTCGATGATATTATAGCTGCTTCACTAGAAGCCGATGTAATGTTTCATTGCGCGAATGTACCTTATAACGAAATGGAGAGCAAGCTGATTCCTCTGGGTGAATCCGTTATGGAGGCGGCAGAACAATTGGGCCTAAAGGTGGTCGTCATTGACGGGATTTATCCGTATGGCAGAAGACAAATGAAAGAAGTGACTGAAGAACATCCAAAGCAGCCGCATACTCGAAAAGGAAAGACTCGGCTTGCCTTTGAGCAGATGTTATTTAGCAGCAAATGGTGCAAAGCGCAAGTGATGATTGTTCGCTTGCCTGATTATTATGGTCCTACTGCCAATCAGGCTTCTTACCTGGGGTCTACGCTTGAAGCAATAGCGGAAGGGAAAATGACTTTTTTTATCGGAACTATGAAAATGCCACGAGAATATATCTATTTGCCAGATGCAGCGGTCATGGTTGTGGAGTTGGCGAGCAGAGATGATGCCTATCGGCAGAACTGGAATATCCCTGGTGCTGGGATAATATCTGGTAAGGAAATCGTACGTATTGCACAACAGGCGGCGGGTAAAGCGAAACCGGTCATAGCCCTCGGCAAAACAGGGCTTTCACTGCTTGGATTGGCCGTACCGGTAATGAAAGAAATTGTTGAAATGTTATATTTGACAGAAGAATCGCTGGTGTTGAGTAAAAAGAAATACGAGGCCAAGGTTGGGCCGGTGAAGATGACTTCTTTTGAAGAAGGGATTACACAGACGATAGGTGAGCTGCAAAAGAAATAAATGTGTTATGTCGATTTGTAATTGATCAATCAATAATTAAATTGCGTTATGAATCGGTTAATGCTTACGACCTAAACCAAAATGCTAAATGCTGATATGACTTCATTAATGGGCGGTGCACAAAACCTGTCCTAGACATAGAGTGTAGTATTGCAAAAGCGGAGAATAGATACGGTGTACAAGGAGGGGGGATTTTCTTGTGAGCTATATGTCCAAAAAGGAGCGCAAAATGTCCTCAATCAGTACAACCAAACGCAAATTAAAAAAAGCAGGCACTCGTGTTTCTATTAAAAGAAAAGTAAAATGTAAATCCAAAAAGAAGCTTGCGCTTAAAAAGAAAAGAGCTGTCAGATCCAGATGTCCTGTGTTACGTGGACCGAGGGGATATAGAGGGTTTCAAGGAAAGACAGGTGTAACCGGGGCTACGGGAATCACAGGAGCAATGGGAATAGTAGGTAGGATGGGGAATACGGGAGCTACTGGCTCGATAGGAATAACGGGATCAACCGGAGTCCGAGGACTTACAGGTACAACTGGTGATCCAGGCGTTACAGGAATTACGGGGGCGACTGGATCAACCGGAACTACAGGGATAACAGGTGTAACAGGTGCCACGGGAATTACTGGTGATCCAGGAGCGACAGGCGCAACAGGCTCGACAGGGGTAACAGGAGCGACGGGTGATCCTGGAGTGACCGGAATAACAGGCGTTACAGGTTCGACCGGAGCTACCGGAGCCGTGGGAGCAATGGGCATAACAGGTGTAACCGGCGCAACTGGAATGGGAACTACAGGTAGCACTGGAGTGACTGGCACGACAGGGATAACTGGGGCAACGGGTGATCCTGGTGAAACAGGAGCCACAGGAACCACAGGTTTGACGGGAGCAACTGGAGCCGTTGGAGCAATGGGCACAACAGGTGTAACTGGAACCACAGGTAGCACTGGAATGACAGGTGTTACAGGTAATACAGGTGTTACAGGTAATACAGGTGTGACTGGGGCTACCGGAACGACTGGAACCACAGGTATAACAGGAGCCACGGGCGATCCTGGAATAACGGGAGCAACAGGATCCATGGGAGAGATGGGGACTACCGGTGCAACCGGAACCACAGGTGTAACGGGCTTAACTGGGGTAACAGGATCTACGGGCGTAACTGGTGTGACAGGAGTAACAGGAACGGGAACTACTGGAACTACTGGTGCAACGGGATCTACGGGTATAACTGGTGCGACGGGAGCAACCGGAACTGGAACAACAGGAACGACTGGTGCTACAGGATTAACAGGTGCCACCGGAACGGGAACAACCGGGGCTACCGGAGTAACGGGGCTTGATGGGGTAACTGGTGCAACCGGCGCAACGGGAACAGGAACGACAGGAGCCACTGGTGCAACGGGTCTTACTGGGGTAACCGGTGCGACCGGCGCAACCGGAACTGGAACAACCGGGGACACAGGTGCAACGGGTCTTACAGGAGTAACTGGCGTGACAGGAGCAACGGGAACAGGAACGACTGGAGCTACTGGTGCAACGGGCTTAACTGGGGTTACCGGTACGACAGGATCAACCGGAACGGGAATAACCGGCGCCACAGGTGCAACAGGGCTTACTGGGGTAACTGGTGCGACAGGGGCAACCGGAAC
>NZ_FRDO01000005.1:0-398961 GCF_900143165.1 Paenibacillus sp. ov031 | reverse complement strand
GCGTTTGGTGGCGATGGCGGAGGGGTTCCACACGTACCCATCCCGAACACGACCGTTAAGCCCTCTAGCGCCGATGGTACTTGGACCGCAGGGTCCTGGGAGAGTAGGACGCCGCCAAGCGAATTCCCTTTGGGGTATTTTTTTTGCCCCCCTCGTAAGGAAAAGGGAAATATATTGGGGCCCTTAGCTCAGTTGGTTAGAGCGCACCTCTGATAAGGGTGAGGCCGGTGGTTCGAGTCCACCAGGGCCCACCATTTAAGTTTTAAACCACAGTGTATGGGGCCATAGCTCAGCTGGGAGAGCGCCTGCCTTGCAAGCAGGAGGTCAGCGGTTCGATCCCGCTTGGCTCCACCATTCCCTGATAGCTCAGTTGGTAGAGCACTCGACTGTTAATCGAGTTGTCACAGGTTCGAGCCCTGTTCGGGGAGCCATTCAGGAGAGGTGTCCGAGTTGGTCGAAGGAGCACGATTGGAAATCGTGTAGGCGCCAAAAGCGTCTCGAGGGTTCGAATCCCTCTCTCTCCGCCAGATAGAATTTTGTTACTGTGGCCCGTTGGTCAAGGGGTTAAGACACCTCCCTTTCACGGAGGTAACAGGGGTTCGAATCCCCTACGGGTCATATTTACATGGAGGCTTAGCTCAGCTGGGAGAGCATCTGCCTTACAAGCAGAGGGTCGGGGGTTCGATCCCCTCAGCCTCCACCATATAGATTTCTGAATAACGACGCGGGGTGGAGCAGCCCGGTAGCTCGTCGGGCTCATAACCCGAAGGCCGCAGGTTCAAATCCTGCCCCCGCAATTATACTTTCTTTCAAGAAAGTGATCTGGAACCGTGGTGTAGTTGGCCTAACATGCCTGCCTGTCACGCAGGAGATCGCGGGTTCGAATCCCGTCGGTTCCGCCATTTTTATATCGCACCATATATTTTGCGGAAGTGGCTCAGCGGTAGAGCATCGCCTTGCCAAGGCGAGGGTCGCGGGTTCGATTCCCGTCTTCCGCTCCAATATTTGCGCCCTTAGCTCAGCTGGATAGAGCGTTTGACTACGAATCAAAAGGCCGGGAGTTCGAATCTCTCAGGGCGCGCCATTATTTTCATAAGTATCGGGATGTAGCTCAGCTTGGTAGAGCACCTGGTTTGGGACCAGGGGGTCGCATGTTCAAATCGTGTCATCCCGATTTTATATGCGGGTGTAGTTCAATGGTAGAACTTTAGCCTTCCAAGCTAATAGCGTGGGTTCGATTCCCATCACCCGCTTCATGGTAACATCAAAGAGAGCTCTTGCTTAGTGCAGGGGCTCTTTTTGATATAGTAATCTTAAATAAGAAAATAGTGGGAGGACTTATGAAAAATAAAATAGAAACGCCAAAGATTCCCCTGGAACTCGAGGACTTATCGTTAACTTTAGAAGCATGGGAGAGTAAAGAAGAAATCAAACATGGACGATTTACCAATATCTCTATTGAGAATCAGAGCGCCAGCAGGGTTTCATTCGATATAGTGGTCTTTGAGAACGTGATCTTCAGCCAGTCCTCTCTCCCCGAAGTTGAGCTTACTGATGTGATTTTTGATAAATGTGATCTGTCCAATATGGACTTTAACGGTTCTTTCCTCCACCGGACAGAATTTAGAAACTGTAAATTGCTTGGTACCAATTTTGCAAATAGCAGGCTCCAAAATGTAAGCTTTCAGGGCTGTGTAGCTGACCTTTCTTTATTTCGATTTTCCAAGTTTAAACAGGTGAAGTACACGGAATGTTCTCTGGTTAGTGGCGATTTCTTTCAAGCTACAGCTCAAAACCTGGAGTTTTCTGAATGCAATATAGATCAAGCTCTTTTGTCTGGGGTTAAGCTTAAGGGAGTGGACCTTAGTGACTGTAGCTTTGAAAGGTTACACGTGGATATTGAGGACCTGGACGGATGTATCATCTCAGATGCTCAGGCCGCCTCTTTTGTTGGATTATTAGGCTTAATTGTGAAGTAGGTTTGATTATGCGAGTGATCTTTGTTTAAATGAAGAGATCAATGAATGTAGAATATCATGCTTTCACTGAAAAAAGGAGGCGTATTATGAAAAGGGCTCTCGTTATTGGAGGAAATGGAACATTAGGCAAAGCTGTTGTTGCGAAGCTTCAGGAGTATTCCGTTGAGGTAATTACAGCCGGCAGGCAATCCGGGGACTACCAGGTGGATATGACCTCGACAGAGAGTATTACATCCCTCTTTGAAACGGTAACTAATATTGATTATGTCATTGTTGCAGCAGGCCAGACCCATTATGCGAAGTTGGAGGAGCTGACTCCTGAGAACAACATGATTAGTGTGCAGGGGAAATTACTCGGTCAAGTGAACATCGTCTTGATTGGGCAGCACTACATCAACGATAAGGGAAGCTTTACGCTGGTCAGCGGCATTATACAGGACCATCCCATTCTGAAGGGCGCATCCAGTGCTATGGTCAACGGTGCAATTGATTCGTTTGCCAAAGCAGCAGCGTATGAGTTGCCGCGAGGTATACGTCTGAATTCGGTTAGTCCTAACCTGTTTGTTGAATCCGCAGAGAAATATAAGGGTGTGTTTATTGGATTTAATCCGGTTCCTGTGGAGCGGGTCGCCAATACGTTTATCCAGAGTGCACTTGGTATCGAAACAGCCCAGAACTTTAAAATATATTAACTGTAAGGAATATTAAATAAAGGAGATCAACAGAATGTTCCTGTTGATCTCCTTTTGTTTTGGATGAAAATGGATGTAGGCTTGAATGGGCAGATAAACCAAACATATCATTGTATGTTTAAGCGATAGGGTATAGGAAGGGGAAAGACCATGATTCGTTTCGTTTCATTAAGAACATAGACATGCCCATTTTCCCCGTTGCCTTTAAACCGCTAGATACCATACTTAGACTTATACGGTATGGGCAGCAACAACCAATTAGTATCTTTCCAAGATGAGCTGAGTTTTCAGGCCATCGGCAGGAATGAGCCAGTTTTTGTTTGCTAGGACTTGCATCAGTTGAGTACGCAGTCCAGAAACAGCTGTAGAATCTGCTGTTTTGAAAGAGATCTCAACGATATTCTCTACACCTGTGCCTGCTGCGTTGCGAATTGGCCATACTTCAAGGGTGAGTTCCTGTCCATTCCATGTACCTTCATAACGTTGGAACGTTACCGGGCCGTAGGCACGGGATGCCGTGAGTTGTTGTTTACCCCAGTTGGAGGAGGACCAGTTTTTTAATTTGCCAGGCAGCTTGTCCAATAACATGCTCAAGGCTTCCTGCTGTGATGGAAGTTGTACGCCTGTAGCGTTGGTATCCACCTTTTTCGTGTTGGAGAAGCTTAATGTTTGTTTGCCATATCCCCAGTCAATTTCAGCCTCGTAGTTATCATCTGACGCATTAAATCCCTCTTGGTTAGCCAGAGTCAACGCCGCATTAACATCACCATTGATGACAGGATAGCGCTTTTTATAAGTCAGTTCATAATTGTTCTTGTCATCCTTCTTCCGAAAACGGACATCCCATCCTGCTTGATTTAGATTGAGTGCGTTAGTGTCGAAATACTCTGCACTAATGTTTCTTGCTGTGGAGTTCAAGCCAAGTGTCTGAATGACTTCACTGCGTGGTGTGCCATCTGTGTTCAAAACCAGCTCCGGCTTAGCCAGGAACTTCACTTCATAAGCAGGAACGGCGTTGGCTGCTGCTGAGGCCTGTGGTGCTTCCAGAAACGTCAGTCCACTTCCCAATGTCACGATGCTCAGCATGAATGAGGCGGTTACCTTTTTCCATTTTTTCAAAACCAATCACTCCCTAGGCTGGATTAACGTACAGACCCACTTTATCGTCCGAGTATGTGAAAGCGATTAAATGGAAGGGCTCGTTGCGTTAACCCTGCATAGATTTGATGAATGCCAAGCGATAGTTTATATGGGATAGCGGGATCATGAATTAAAAAGAGAGATGCTGTGGCTCATGTCCCGCAGTACTTCCTTGAAGCGGTTGACCTGGACGGAAGGATGACGATCTTTGTTGTGGACGGTGTAAATATGCCGCGGAGCCTGCTCCCCCGGAATGGGGAGGACCTTGATGAGTCTATGCTGCTCTTCCCACTGTACGGCCATTCGTGACATGAACGAGATATGACCGCCGAGTAGAACCAACTGCTTGATCGCTTCCAGAGAGTCCATCTCAACGGTGCTCCGCAGACGAATATCATGTTGCTCCAGCCATTGGTTGGTTAAACGGCGAGTGCTGGATTCATCCCCATGCAGTGCAAAAGGAACCTGTGCCATATGCTCAGGTTTCAGCACATCCCTCTGAGCCAAGGCATGCTGTGGTGAGCAGATTAATACCAGATCGTCTTCACACAACGTCTCTGCTTGCAGCACCGGCCCTACAAACGGTTCGGAAGAGATTACACCCAGATCAATCTGGTGACGGATCAACATTTCGCGGATAACGGGTGAAGGTTTGACCGATAACATAATTCGAATACCGGGGAATTCCTGAGAAAATGTATTCAAAATAGGTGGCAGCAGATACGTGGCTGGTACATAGCTCGCTCCAATGTGCAGGGTGCCCCGATAGAGGCTGTCATATTCCTGTACTACTCTGCGCGCCTCCTGGGTCAGGGCATTGATTTTGACGGAATAGTGTAAAAGGGCTTGTCCAGCTTCGGTTAGAAATGTCTTTCCACTACGCGATTCGAATAATCGCACCCCCATCTCTTCCTCCAGAGACTTCATATGAAAGGTAACAGTAGGCTGCTTGATACCTAGAAGTTCGGCCACGCTGGTCATATGATGATGCTTATCAATGAGTTCAACAATTTGCAGTTTAATCAGGTTCAACGAACTCAACACTCCTCTCAGGTAACTTTTAATCACCTTATATAGATTTAATCTATGAAGATCAACAGAATTCATCTAAAAAGTTAATTCCAATTTTACATTTCTAACATACAACTCGCGAAAGCGGACGTTAGACTGAGAACAGTACAAGAAGACAGGCAGGGATGCTTATGAAAATGGAAATTAGGGGAATTCAAAAATCATTCAATCGCACTCCCGCGCTGCTGCCCACGGATTTAACACTTCAGCATGGACAGTTTACGACGCTGCTCGGCCCATCCGGCTGTGGTAAAACGACGTTGCTGCGCATGCTGGCGGGGCTGGAGCAACCGGATGCGGGAGAAATCGTCGCGGATGGCAAGAGTTTCTACTCGGCGACGAAGCGAATAGATGTACCGACACATAAGCGTAATCTGGGCATGGTGTTTCAGGATTTTGCATTATGGCCGCATATGACTGTATACGAAAATGTGGCGTTCGGCTTGAAAGCCGGAAAGCAAAAATTGGATCTGCGCCAGAAGGTGACCGAAGCACTAAGCATGGTTCGCCTGCAAGGCATGGAGGATCGTTATCCTCATCAGCTGTCGGGAGGACAGCAGCAACGGGTTGCTTTTGCCAGAGCGGTAGCAGTAAGACCCGGGATTATCCTGTTCGATGAGCCACTAAGTGCACTGGATGCCGTGCTGCGGGAAGAGATGCGAATTGAGATGATGTCATTGGTACGGGATATGGGATTGACAGCGCTGTACGTCACCCATGATCAGGTTGAGGCGATGTCGATGTCCGATGAGATTGTGGTGATGGAGAAGGGGCGCATATTGCAAAAGGGAACCCCGGAAACGATCTACGCATCGCCAAGCGATCCTTTTGTTGCTTCGTTTATCGGAAAGTCTAACTGGCTTACGCCTAATCAGTCCATGGTGAGACCGGAACATGTCTCCTGGAGCAAAACAGGTCATGACGATCTGTGTTATCAGGCGATAGTGCTCAGTGTCAGTTATGTAGGAGAGCGTTATGAAATTCGGGTGCAGATGGAGGGACTGGGTGTATGGACAGCCTATCTGGATCGAAGAGTACGCGTAGGAGAGAAGGTTCAGCTATATGTAGCCCCGGAGCGGATTTGCCGAATGAACGGACAAGACACTCCGAATGTGAAGCCTAGAGAGTTCATCGCAGCAGCCAACTGATCATGATGAGCATACAGCGTGAGTTTGCAGAAACTTGAATACTAATATAATCAGAAACCAAGGGAGATGGAATGAAAATGTTGGGTATGAAAACACGGAAAAGAAGTGCAATGCTATTATTATCAGCGGTAATGAGTATCAGTTTGTTCGGATGTAGCACAGGTAATTCAACTACCGGGAATGCGGGTCAAGCTGCTGGGGAAGGCAGTACGGCTACTGCATCGGCGGAAACAACAAAACCAGCTGGCGGTAAGCTGGTATTGTACAGTGCAGGACCTCAGAAGCTGGCGGATAACATCATCAGCGGATTTACAGCCAAGACGGGCATTGAAGTGGAGATGTTCCAGGGTACGACAGGTAAAATTCTGGCTCGCATGGAAGCTGAAAAATCTAATCCGGTAGCGGACGTGGTTATCCTGGCCTCCCTGCCTTCGGCACAAGCACTGAAAGCAGATGGTCTGACACTCCCATATCCTGATGCGGAGAATGCAGACAAGCTGAACAAGGACTGGTCGGATGCCGACGGCAACTATTTTAGCTCCAGTGCTTCGGCACTTGGAATTGTCTACAATACGAAGCTGGTGTCCACGCCACCAAGCAGTTGGTCTGAGCTGGCAACACCTGCCTGGAAAGATGTTGTGAACATTCCTGATCCTACACTGTCCGGTTCTGCACTGGACTTCATTACGGGATACCTGAGTGTGAATGGAGATAAGGGCTGGGACTTGCTGGAAAGCTACAAAGCGAATGGTGTTGCGATGGCAGGAGCGAATCAGGAAGCACTTGACCCGGTTATTACTGGAGCGAAGAGCATCGTAGCAGCAGGTGTGGACTACATGGCGTATTCCTCCAAAGCCAAAGGTGAACCGCTGGACATCGTATATCCAGAGGAAGGGACTGTAATCAGTCCAAGACCGGCAGCGATTCTGAAATCGAGTCAGAATGTGGAGAATGCAAAGGCGTTTATCGACTACCTGTTGTCTGATGAGGCACAAAAGCTCGTTGCAGATGCTTACCTGATTCCGGGTCGTGAAGACATCGAGGCGACTAACCGGGCAAATCTGAAAGATATCCCGCAGCTTAAAGTGGATTGGAACTGGATGAGTGAACACGGAGATGAGACAGCGGCACGTTTCTCCGAGACTTTTAAATAAGCATAGTGTTATGACCTAACGATTGAGTAACTAGAGCAACTAGAGTGAAGAGACGATTGTTTTGTGGAAGTCATGTGAGGTGAAATCGTAGTGAAACCTGGTGTAATAGACAACAACCGTATTTTTCGGAGAGTGGGCGTGATTCTGGCCCTCTTTCTGCTGACGATAAGCATTGGTGTACCGCTCTTGCTGATTTTCTGGGAAAGTGTGTATCCAGACGGGCAGTGGGATTGGATGGCTCCGATTCGGACCATTACCGGACAGCATTTATCCGGGGTGCTGCTGAATTCCGTCTGGCTGGGGATCTGCGTGGTAGCTGTAACAACGCTGCTGGCATTGCCACTGGCCTGGATGATGGCGAAGACCCGCATGGGTCAGCATCGCTGGGTGGACGTAATCCTGATGATTCCGTTCATGACCCCGCCGTATATCGGCTCCATGGGCTGGATTCTGTTTATGCAAAAAGGGGGATACCTGCAGCAATGGGTGCCCTCCGCTGCGAGCTGGAGTGAGTTGTTCTTCAGCTTCTGGGGCATGGTGCTCATTATGAGCCTACATCTGTTCCCTTTCCTATATCTGTTGCTTCGGGATGCCATCATTCGCATTGGAGGCAACCTAGAAGAAGCGGGAGCGGTGCACGGGGGACGTGCGGGATACCGATTCAGACGCATTATTTTGCCACTGCTGTTGTCTTCCTATGGCATGGGGATCATGCTCGTCTTTGTCAAAACGATTGCGGAATTCGGAACACCGGCCACCTTCGGGCGCCGTATCGGTTATTATGTCATGACATCTGAGATTCACAAGTATATCTCCAGTTGGCCGATTGATTTTGGCAAGGCAACCTCGCTTGCATCGGTGCTGCTGTCGGTCTGTCTGGTGATGTGGTACATGCAGTCTGCCATGAGTCGGAAGTTCACGTACCGTCTGGTAGGGGGCAAAGGGCAGCGATCCAAACGATACTCCCTACGCGGCGGAGCGGGTTGGTTGTGTGGGTTGTATCTCGCGTTGCTGCTGATTCTGTCGGTGGGCATTCCGTATTTCTCCATTATTGCTGCATCGACTATGAAGCTGCGCGGCGCAGGATTGTCCTTCGACAATCTGACGCTGGATCATTACCGGGAATTGTTGTCCTGGGGATCGGTCAGTATGAAAGCAATCGGGAACAGTCTAGGGCTGTCACTAGCAGCTTCAACGGTTGCGGTTATTATCGGTACAGGTTTTGCATTGACGATTGGTAAATCGTCTTCCTTTATGCAGCGTGTCATTGACCTGTTCAGTCTGCTGCCGAATACGGTACCTGGCATTGTCATGGTGGTGGGTCTCATCCTGTTCTGGAATTCACCATGGATGCCGTTCACCCTGTACAACTCGTACGGAATGGTTGTTCTGACGTATGTGGTGCTCTTCCTGCCGTACACGGTGCAGTATGTCAAATCAAGCTTCACCCAGATAGACGGTACGTTGTTCCAGGCGGGTCAGGTCTTTGGCGGAAGACCGTTGTATATTCTGCGGCGCATTCTTCTACCACTGATCATTCCCGGTATGTTGGCCGGGTGGATGATGACATTCACCATTGCCACGCGGGAGCTGGTGGGATCACTGTTGATTTTGCCTCCATCGATGCAGACATCGGCTACGTATATTTTTGCTCAATTTGAACAAGGTCAGGTTTCATTGGGAATGGCGATGGCCGTGGTTACTGTCGTTATGACGGTACTGATGTTGCTCGGCATTGAAGTTCTGAATTCGAAGAGAAAGTGGAATGCATCATGATCAAACTGAAGGTATGGGGCGGCGCCGGGGAACACGGGCGCTCTGCCTATCTCCTGAGAGGGAGCCGGGTTCAACTTTTGCTGGATTGTGGCGTGAAAAAAGAAGGAGCCGGCGAGTATCCGTTGATTGAATCGGAAATCGTTAAAGAGCTGGATATGGTTTTGTTGTCTCACGCCCATGAGGATCATTCTGTCGCTATTCCATTGCTTTATAAGATGGGGTATCAGGGTGAAGTATGGACGACGCGGGAAACCAGAGAGCAACTGGACACCTACTTCAGAGCTTGGCGAAGAAATATGGAGCGGGCAGGACACACCCTCCCATACGAAGAAGGCGATGAACAACTGATTCGCTACCGATTTCTGGAGGATGAAGCCGAGGGTGGAATCTGGTTTGAAATGGCCCCTGGCGTCTCGGTGGTGTGGGGGCGCAGTGGACACCTTGCAGGATCGGTATGGTTCGGACTGGAAATGGAGGATAAGCGGATATTCTATTCCGGTGATTACACCTCCGAATCCATGCTTTTGCAGGAGGATTGTCCAGCGGATGTATTCTGGCAGGCAAGGGTACCACGTAACAAGCGTGGATTCGATACTTCGGTTAGTCAACGTTGGAAAACGGATATACGAACCGCCGTGAATGGTGGGCATGTCTTGGCAGGAGAGCCATCCGCGTCGCAGACTCTCCCCTTTGCTGCATCCGAAGGGGTATTACGATCCCATGTATCAGCAGGGAGAACTGTGGAGCAAGGGGATTCCTATGCCGTATCCAAGGAAGTCGAAATGAACCAAGCATCTTCATCCGGCCTGCTCGATTTGGTGATTATGGATGCTGCCTATGGAACAGATCGCGATACGCAGGCCAACAAGCTGGAACAGCTGGAGCAGGCCATTCATGAGACCATTGCCCGGGGTGGGAAGGTGCTAATGCCTATGCCCTCAGTGGGTCGTGGTCAGGAAATCATGCTGTGGGCACAGCAGCAGTTCCCGGACGTTCCAATTGTAGTGGAACAAGGGCTGGTGGACGGTCTGAAGCAGCTTTTACGTGCTCCATATTGGCTAAAGGAAGAGGAAGAACACATATCGGGCTCTGTAAAGGAAGCAATTGAGCGTTTTTTGAGGGGTTATGGTTGGGAAATGCCTGTAACAAAGGAAAATCGAGAGCGGCTACTGCATCAACATGCTGCCTCTTTGTGGTTCATTCCGGACGGAATGATGCAGTCCTCTCTTGCTCGCTGGTACTATAGCCAGTTTGCGGACGATGAACATAATCTGGTACTGCTCACTGGGCATGTCTCTGCCGGCACCTATGCTTACAGGCTGTTGCAGAATCCTGCAAAACACGGAGCGTGCGAGGTACGGAAAATTCGTTATAAGGTGCATCAGGGTTGGAAGGATGTCGAGAGAATGCTGCATCAGGTTCCTGCGAGGCATACGGTGCTTGTGCATGCGGACCGGGCAGAGACGGATAAACTGAGAGAAGGCTTACTCAGCGAAAAATCGGTCTCGGGGAAAGGGATTTTGCATTCGCTATCTCCTGGAGATGAGCTGTATCTGTAAGTTGAATTGGATAAAGATTGGATCTATGTAGGGCGTCCCTGGGGACGTCTTTTTGAATGTGGATTTTTAATAAAAAAAAGCATGATGAGAAGTTATGCTTCTCATCATGCATGGGAGATGATTCAAGGGGAGAATCATCTGGAAATCATCCGCTGTCTTTTAAAATTAGATTAGGGCTCGCGCTGAATAGGATGCTCCAGCTCTGAATGGCCCATCAAGCTATCGAGGGCTTCACCGTCCACCAGGATATCGATACTTTCTACTTCATCGTATTGAAACATCGTCTGGGTCAGTGCATCCAATGCAAGCAGCTCGCCACTGGTTCCCAATTTGGCCTCATCCGGAATATGAACATCCAAAGTGACTTTGCCCTCACCGTACTGTAGGGAGAGCAATTCGACTTTTTCCCAGAGGGATACGAGCTCCGAATCGGTATTTTTTTGTAAAGCTTCAAATGTTTTTTTGTATTTCTCGGAATCGTCCTTGTATTCAATTTCCTGCTCTTTTTTCTCAAGTTCCAGTACCTGGGCATCTGCGAAATACACATCAACCGCTTTTGTGTTCATTGAGCCCAGATCCACCTCTGTTTCGGATGGGTTTGGTGACTGTCCTCCCTGAACAGCAGGTTCGGCCGATCCGGATTCACTGACTGGCTTCTGAGCACAACCAATGCCAACTATCATTAAGAAGGATAAGACGAGTGCACATCCCAATTTCGTTTTCAATGGATCACATCCTCCAGCATATTTTCATTATGTTTTATTATTTAATTTATACCCAGATATTCCTTAATTCCATCTGCTATCGCTTGCGCGGCTTTCATCTGAACGACATCGGACGACATCAGTTCTTCATCTATAACATTACTCAGGAATCCCACTTCCAAAAGTACTGCAGCCATGGTCGTATCTCTGATCACTTCCAAGTTGCCATTTTTCACACCACGGTCTTTGAGCCCCATGGCTTTAACCAAACGTTGATGAATGATATTGGCTAATTCCTTGCTGCTGCTGCGTTGATAGTAGAACGTCTCTGTACCTGTCGCCTGGGGTGAGGACTCCACATTATTGCCATGGATAGATACAAAAACATCCGCGTTTAATTGATTAGCGAGCCGAACACGCTCCGGGCGAGTGGGGTAAGTATCACCGTCACGAGTCATCACTAATTCGATATCCGGCTCATTGAGAAGCAGTGCTTGTACTTTGAGAGCCAATGCCAGATTATATTCTTTCTCGGGTTTGTTGGTGATGCTGGTTGAACCTGGATCTTTACCCCCATGGCCTGGATCGATGACAACAACCTTGCGTCCTGAATCGCCTACAGGAGTTACAGGAACGGATGTGACGTTATCTCCCGAAACATTTAGATCGATAATTAGTTTATCGGCAATGATGTTCTGGCTGTACTGTACATCCTTCACCTGATTCAATTCAACGACAATTCGAACTTGACCAGGGTCTTGTTTAAAAAGAGAATATCTAACTTCCGTTACATTGGGGTATGCGTCCACATCCAATTTACCATTCATGTTGTGATTCAAAGGTTGCGATAGATCACCAAACACTGCTCCGGGCAGATCCACGACCAGACGATCGGGATTCTTCAAAGTCGTCATCACTGGTTTGGATTCACCATCCATAGACACGACGAGCTGATTGTTGGCAAATTGGATATCGGTAACATGTGTTAGCGATGCTGGGCTACCGTTTCCTGAACCGTTGCCCGGCTCAACATTGGGCTCTTTACTGGTGGCGGTGTTGATTAAGTATACAATCTTCTCCTTGTTGTTCCATTTCACGTTGAGTCCCATTTGTTCACTGACAAATCGAATGGGTACCACCATGGTGTTATTTAAAATGAGTGGAGCTGTGTTCAGGGTAACTTGCTTGTCAGCGACCATGGCTTGCTTTTGATCAACGGTTAAAGAAATCGTCTTGTCATTTTGCTGGATCTTTACATTACGTGTATTTTGATTCCAATCCACTTTGAATTTCAAATTTTCGGCAACGACACGAATCGGAATCATAACATTCTTATTCACGATGGTCACCTGAACGTCACTTGGGAGGATTAATTCCTCGCCGTCCAAGAAGATTTTCGACGTGCTTGCAGCCGCATTTCCCTGATGAGGGAGTACAACCAGCAAGAACAGACTCAAAAACAGGAGTAAAATCGATTTTTTCATTATGCACCTCTACTATTTAGATCGTTACTGTATGGAATACTTATCCAGCTTAAACCATTCGGCAAACTCATTACGGCTGATTTTCTTAACAGGCTTCACCTTGTTACTCTCCATGCTATACCTATAAAGTATCATTTGATCAGACGGATACTCACTGATGTAATCTAGTATTTTTCCGTTTTTTTGCCACAAAATCAGATTGGTACTAATATAATTGGTTGCCCTTGGTAGGTATACAAAGCTTTCTTTCTGAACATTGTAGATGGCTATTGAGCTTTTGGAGGGATCTCCGTAAGAGAAGGCTATCTGATCTTCGTTGGGTGCCCAGTTATAGTCGGCAATCGTTTCTATGTTTTTCTTGCCTGCTTTTTTCAATCGGTCATTTAATTCCGTCACTTCACCCGTTTGAAGGTTAAGCAGCATCAGAGTGTTTCCTGAGCTACGTTCTGCGTGTATAGCAAGCCATGTATTGGAGTTAGAGGCAACAACACTTGTGATATCGAGCCAATTGTCCTCCAAGTCACTCGTTTCAATCGTATATTTCTGGCTCCCCTTGGTGACGACAATGGATTGAATTACGTTTTGTTCAAATGTGGGCATACCTTCCAACTTCACTGTAGTAGCGGTTAAAGTAATATTTCCTCCCTTCAAGATGATTTTGTTGGTACTGTTGCTCTTTTTAAAAGGTGTGACGCTTGAATAGATGGAAGGAGTTACAGAAGGCGCATTAACGGAACGTTGTGAAATTTGTTCTGGTGCAGCTGGTTTGGCACCAACAATAGATGACGATGTAGTCGTCAATCCCCCCAGTAATAACACAGTTGAAAACCAAATAGCAGCGTTGTTCATCTTGGTATCTCCTTCCGCTAGAGACAGTTTATAACCCTCAACATATCGATTCCAAAATATACCTTCGTTATATAAACGGTAAAATTGTAAAAATGTTTCTTTTTTGATCGTTATTTATCTATTTTTATTTATAGAAGCATCTTGTGAGCATTTCATTTCGGACAAAGAGTCGCTATGGTTGGAAGAGTGTAATTAAATTTCATAAAATATTTGACTTGTGAAATTTTATATCATATACTGGGTGAAATTATGGCAGGATGACGTGTTCATCGGGTCTGGCGGGAGGTTGTGAATGGATGGATACAGGCAGCTATCCGATGTGGGAGCAATATCGCTTGAAACGGGAGCATTACATCATTGGACTGATGTCAGGCACGTCCCTCGACGGGACGGATGCGGCATTGGTGCGTATTCTGACAGATGACAGCGGGGCATTGCAAAAGATCGATCTGGTTGACTTCGTCTGCGTACCTTACTCCAATGAATTGAGAGAAGTGCTGATTCGACTATGTTCACCGGAGACGGCACGTGTGGATGAGCTGACGGCTGCACATTTTGGCGTATCGGAGTGGTATGCTCAGAGTGTCAGAGAGCTTATTCGATCCTCAGGAATCTCATCCGGGCAGGTGGATGCGATAAGCATGCACGGACAGACCGTATGGCACGCACCTGTAGCTTCGGCTTTTCCAGGGCCAGCAGGCGAGAGTCTTCCAGTGGTGTCCACGTTGCAGATTGGCGAAAGCGCCGTTGTACGTGAACGAACGGGCCTGCCAGTGATCGGCAATTTGCGGGCACGGGATATGGCGGCTGGCGGGGAGGGGGCGCCCCTTACCCCTTACGCCGATGCGTTGATGTTCCGCAGCCCGGAGGAAGGACGACTGGTGCAAAATATCGGCGGTATTGGCAACGTTACCGTGCTTCCATCAGCGTCTTCTAATGAAGGCATTTCGGCTTTTGATACGGGACCTGGCAATATGGTGATGGACGCGATCGTACGCCAGGCAACTGGTGGGCGGCAGCACTATGATCCAAATGGAAGCATCGCCGCACAGGGAAAGTTTGATCAGGATCTGGTGGATCTGTGTTTGGACGATACCTATTTCAAAAGGCTGCCTCCCAAGAGTACTGGACGTGAAGTGTACGGTGCAGCATATGCAGCACGCTTGATGGAGATGGCTGCTGCGCGTTCTTTATCCCTGGAGGATACGCTGGCTACCGCCACTTGTCTGACCGCGGAGACGATCGTGCGTGCAGTGAAGGATTTTATCCTGCCCAAGGTGCACATATCGGCCATGCTCGCCTGCGGTGGTGGCACTTCCAATGCCACGTTAATGGAGATGATCCGTCAGAGACTCCCGGAAGGTATCCGTTTGGAGCGAACAGCGGACTATGGTATACCAGATGATGCCCGTGAAGCGATTGGATTTGCCCTCCTTGGCCATGAGGCACTCATGGGTAGAACCAACACGCTCCCGGCAGTAACCGGCGCGAAACACGCCGTAATATCGGGCAACCTGACACTGTAGTGCAGCATGGCTTTTGAATGAGTTGAATAAGCAAGGGCGTTTAATCAATTAGACTCTATTGGAATTATAGGATAAAATGCTTGTACATGAAGGCAGTACGGAAAGGAGGAGCGGATGGAAGGCATGAAAGGTGGACTTGTACGTTTACGCGCATTAATGGATGATTTGACTCCGTCGGAACGGAAGATCGGTGCTTACATTCTCGATCATCCCCAAGAGACGGTTCAGTCCTCGGTGGCACAGCTGTCTGAACGGAGCGGTGGCAGCCCGGCTGCCATTATCCGTCTCTGCAAATCACTGGGTGTAACGGGTTTCCAGGAGCTGAAGCTGAAGATTGCCGGAGATTTGCAGACAGGTGAGCAATACCAATATACGGAGATTCGTCCCCAGGACTCCATGGAGAGCATTATTCAGCATGTGTCCGCAAACAATATTCAGTCGGTGAAGGATACCGTTCATATTTTGGACCCGCGTCTGGTGGAGCGGGCAGTGGATGTTCTTCATCGGGCGAACCGGATCTTTTTCTACGGGGTGGGGGCCTCCAACCTGATTGCGCTGGATGCACACTACAAGTTCATGCGAATCAATCGCACAAGCTTTTCGTTCGCCGATCCGCATATGCAGATTTCGTCCGCAACGACGCTTCGCGAAGATGATGCGGTGGTATGTATCTCGTATTCAGGGGAGACTTCGAACGTGATCTCCTGTCTGAAGCATGCTCGTGAAGGCGGCGCTGCAACGATTAGCATTACCAAGTGGGGGAGCAATACGCTCAGCAGTTTGGCGGATGTACCCCTGATGATTACTTCCACCGAAAGCGATATCCGGAGCGGAGCAACTTCGTCACGCATCGCACAGCTGAACGTGATCGACATTTTGTATCTGGCGATTGCCAGCCGCGACTACAACCAGTCGGTGGAATATTTGGAGAAGAGCCGGCAGGCTATTCTGGAGCATAAGTGAAGTAGAAGCATATGAATCCCTTTCTGTTTATACAGAAGGGGATTTTTTTGACGGATTATATTCGCTATTAGTATAAAAAAATTAAAAAAAGAGCCCAGACTAATGTCGGGCTCTTCTCTTTCAACCTCTAGGAATACTTCTGTACGGCTCAGGAAGGACCCACAATGGCGGCGCGGACAAATCCGTCAGCCAGATCCAGTCTTCGCTGAGCTTCCACGGCGTCCACCCCTGCCATCAGCATGACGATTGCCGTTTTTACATGACCGTCTGCACCGGCAAAAGCCTGTTCAATGTCCGCTTCGTTCGCTCCGGTTGCCAGATGAATCATGCGTTTGGCCCGATGGACAAGCTTTTCGTTCGAAGGGTTCAGATCGACCATGAAATTACGGTAAACCTTGCCCAGACGAATCATGGCGGTAGTGGTGAGCATGTTCAGAATCATTTTCTGGGCGCTGCCTGCCTTCATACGTGTTGAACCCATGACAACCTCCGGGCCGACAACAGCCTCGATGCTCACATCAGCCAAAAGGGTCATCGGCGTACCTGCGTTGTTACTCAGGCTGATCACAGTAGCTCCGATCTCTTTGGCGTGTCTCATCGCACCCAGCACATACGGCGTCCGGCCACTGGCTGCAATGCCAACCACGACATCGTTTTCGTCTATTCTATGTTCATCAAGGTCTGCGGCTCCCAATTCCTCGCTATCCTCAGCACCTTCAACCGGGTCCTTCACTGCCCTGAATCCTCCTGCAATAATACCCTGCACCATGGAGGGAGGGGTTCCGTAAGTAGGAGGGCATTCCGAAGCGTCAAGTATTCCCAATCGTCCACTGGTACCTGCACCTACATAAAATAGCCTGCCGCCAGATTGAAAGGCCTTCAAAATCAGGTCCGCCGCTTGAGCAATGACCGGAATCAGGGGCTGAATGAGCTCCGCAATCCGTTGATCTTCCTTATTAATTAGCTCCATAATTTCTGCCGAAGGCAATTCATCTATATGATCCGTTAGTGGATTGGGTTGTTCCGTTAGTAGTGAGTTCAGCATGTGATTCATCCGTATGGCCTCCTTCTCTCTTTTAAAATGATTCATTCAAGGAACAGCGTCTTCTTGCCAGTTGTGCTGCACCAATCGCTGGAGCAGGGGCATCTTCACGATATACAAAGTCCAACTCTTCATAATATCCCGATAACTTCTGGATAAATGTAGTTCGGAAAAGTGCAGCGTATCGAAACAATGATCCAGACAGGACAACCTGAGTGGATGCAAATTCGGGATGACGGGCAATCAGCGCCTTGGCGGTATCCGCCAATTGTGCGGCCTCATCGATGATCAGTGCCCGGGCGGCCTCATCCCCGGATTCAGCAGCCTCTATAGCCAGACGGGCGATGGATGCGGTCTCGGTTTTGCCCCAATCCGTCTGGTACACCCGTGCCTTTAACTCCGATATATCCCGAAGGTTCAGTTTCCTTAGAAGAAGCGGGGTTAAACGGGTTGGAGGAAGAACACCGTCATAGCTCTGCATTACCACTTGGAGTGCACGCTGCCCAATACGATAGCCGCTCCCCTCATCTCCGAGCAGATGACCCCAGCCTCCTGCACGGTATCGCTCTCCTTCCAGCGTAAATCCGTACACGATGGATCCTGTTCCAGAGATGCACAATACACCGTGAGTATGTCCGAGAGAGGCCATCAGAGCAATCTCTCCTTCGGATACAACCCAGACTGGACACCCTTCTGATCCCTGTCGATTCCGACTCTTCATATAGTTATTAACTGCGTCGGCTATAAGTTGCCGTTCTTGGATCGTATCTACACCTGACATGCCGAGGCATATACCTTCACAATTTGTCGATAAATCACTTTTTAGATTAAATAGCTGTTCCAGCACTCGTTGCAGTTCGGAAAGGGCCTGTTCCAGTGGTACGCTGTGAGGATTTGTGGGACCGCCGCTGAGCCGGGCGAGAATTTCGCCAAACTCAGAAATGATTGCTGCATCAGTATTGGTACCGCCTCCATCTACGCCTACATATACTCGCAAAGTGGCTCACCTCGATTGCTTGAGTTTTCTTTTTACATAGTATAGAGGCATAAAATGAAAAAGTAAAATTAAATTTTATAATAAAAAATAATGTTGAATTTTTATTTCATAGCTCATATAATGAACTCAATCTACAATTTTGGAAGGAATTAATACTGTTAATGTTAACTAAGTTGACGTTAATATTGCATTTAAGAGATTAATCCTGCGTACGTTCAGGTCTAATCCATAAGGGAGGTGCATTTTCCTTACTGCCACGCTCAATAATCTGTTAAGTCGTTTAAGGATGGATGATTTCAAAAGGGGTAGCATGGTTAGGCAATGCAATTATCGGGAGACGACACGCGAAGGAGATGAAGGGATGAAAAAGAAGGGTCTGGTATGGGCAATGTTGTTGATGATGGTCTGGGTTACTGCCTGCGGGAATAGCGGGGGCGCTGCTTCAGATGATCCCAATGCAGAAGATACGGTGACCGTATGGACTTATCCAGTACATGGGACATATGAAGATGAACTGAAGGATCTGATCGTTGATTTCAATAAAGAACACCCGAACATTACCGTGAAGACGGAAATGCTCTCCTGGGCGGAAGGGCCCAAAAAATTCGATGTCGCTCTGAACGCGGGCAACCCGCCGGATCTTTACTTTCATAGTGTAGATGGCACATATGTGAATACGGGATTGGCACTTGAGCTGGACAACTACCTGACACCTGAGATCAAGGATGACTATCTGCCAGGTACGCTTGAATTAGGCCAGATCCAAGGGAAACAGTACGGAATGCCGTTGTATCAATTCCAATGGGCATGGGGTGGCAACAAACGCATTCTCGAGGAAGCGGGTATTGACTGGAAATCCATTCAGCAAAATGGTTGGACCTGGTCCGAATTCAACGCTGCCGCAGCCAAGCTGACCAAAACGCTGGATGGTGGGGCTAAACAATATGCACTGGTTACCGACGGAACCTCGCTTGATTTCATTGAAATGTTGTCCCGAAACAACGGCATGATTGACGTTCTCGATAAAGCTGGCACATTCCAATGGAATGATGGCCGCATTCTGGATACTCTCTCTTTTATCAAAAATCTGATGGATCAAGGTTATATGCCGAAGGAAACGGCTGCTCTTGCTCCAGCAAAACGGACGGATATGTTCTACGCGGGTGAAACGGCGATCATCTCCAAAGCGATTCCTTATTATGATGTGATGATTCAGAACCGCAACAAGGATATTGATGACGGCAAGGTACAAGGGGAGAAAATTGATTTTGTCCTGCTGCCTGTACCGCATAATGATGATCAACCTGCGGCAACAACGATGGGTGGCGAAGGGTATGTAGCCTTCAAACAGAAGAAGGACAAAGGTGAACAGCATGCTAAAAATACGTTCCTGGTTATGGAGGCACTCAGTGGTGCCAAAGCAGGGAACTCGGCCAATGAACTGGCGCTTCCATTCGTAAGACAATCCCAGGTGGATCTGTTTAAAGGAAAAGAACTTGGTCAACCGGATAATCTGGCTGCTGCAAAAGTCATGGCAGAGAATATCGCTATGCCGGTTGTACTGGAACTGGATATCGACAAAGCATCACAGCAAAAACAATTCAAGGAACAAGTTGTGAAGCCTAACATTCAGGCGCTGTTCTCGGGTGAGAAGACACCGGAGCAGATCGCAGAAGACTTCAAGAACAAAGGCCAGCAGATGTTTGGACAATAACTCGGACCATACAACATAACGCAAAACTACACTGATTAGGAGAGGAGGATTCGCCATGCAGACCGCCCTTGCGCCAAAACCGTCTGTGCCCCGGACTTCCCGGGTTGCCCGGTTTTGGCGAGACTACGGGTGGGCGTATTTGTTTATTTTGGCGCCTGTCCTGCTGTTTCTCATTTTCACACTGTATCCCGTTCTGACGGCTCTCGTGATGAGCTTCCAGAAATACAACATTATGAACTCGACGTGGGTTGGATTGGATAACTACGAGCGACTGGTGAAAGATGAGACGTTCTGGAAGTCGATTAAAAATACACTCATCTTTACTGTAGGTACGGTACCGGTCAATATTCTCATTACATTTGTACTGTCCTACTTCATCTACCAGATGAAAAGCAAGTGGCAGACGTTCTTCAAAGCAACATTGTACCTGCCTGCGGTAGCATCCGGAGTAACCATCTCCATCGTATGGCTGGCGATCTTTGACCCGACAGATTCTGGACTGCTGAACCGCTTCCTCAGCCTGTTAGGCCTTGATCCGGTGATCTGGCTGGGCCAATCGGGAACGGCACTCTTTTCACTCATTCTGATGAACTGGCTCGGATCGCACGGAGCGGGCATTATTCTGTATCTGGCAGCCATGGGCGGTATTCCGAAATCGCTGTACGAAGCGGCGGATATTGATCATGCCAGCGGCTGGACCCAGTTCAGCAAGATTACATGGCCGCTCCTCAAACCAACGACGTTGTATCTGCTCGTGACAGGTGTGATCACGTCTTTCCAGGTGTTCATATCGGTATATCTGATGACACAGGGTGGACCGAACTTTGCGACAACAACGATCGCTTATCTGATCTATGAGACGGCATTCAAGTTCTATGAGTTCGGATTGGCTTCTGCACAGTCGTTCGTACTGGCGATTATCATCATTGTTATCTCCGTCATCCAGTTCAAATATTTCTCCAGCGATATTGAGTATTAGAGGTAGTTCAAAACACGGACTATTAGAGCATGTTGCATTAAGCATCCGGGGGTGAATGAAATCCATGAAATCAACACAGAAAAAGACACTGCTTGTCGTTGCATCCATTCTGCTGGTGGTTTGGGCACTGGTGACGGTCATTCCGATGTACTGGATGCTAGTCGGTTCGGTGCAGGATAGTGCGATGTCGGCTTCCTTCAAACCGCAGATGATCCCGGAGCAGCTGTCGTTATCACCATATGAGCGCTTTTTTGCCAAAACTGATGCCTGGCGCTGGCTGTACAACTCGCTGCTCATCTCGGTCATTCTAACCGTGACGAATGTGTTCTTCGCCTCCCTGGCGGGATATGCGTTCGCCAAACTGAAATTCCCGGGAAGTCAGGCGGTATTCTGGACCTTGCTGGGGACGATGATGATTCCGGCACAGGTGACCCTGATTCCCTTGTATATTCTGATGGTCAACGTGTTTGACCTGGGGGATACGTATACGGCCATTATTCTGCCTGCTGCGGTCAGTGTGGGCAACATTTTCTTGATGAAACAGTTCATGTCAACGCTGCCCACATCGCTGATTCATGCGGCACGTATTGATGCATGCAGTGAGTTCGGCATCTTCTGGAAAGTGATTCTGCCGATGGCGAAGCCAGGGATCGCGGTGCTGGCGATTTTCACGTTTGTAGCTTCGTGGAATGAATTTTTCTGGCCATTCCTGATCACTAACTCCAACGAGATGCGCACCGTTCAGGTGGGGCTGGCTTCGTTCGTATTTGCCGAATCAACGGATTTCGGCGCAATGATGGCAGGGGCAACAATTGGTGCGCTGCCGATGATCATTCTGTTTTTCTCACTGCAACGTTATTTCCTACAGGGCATTACGATCGGTGCAGTAAAAGGTTAAGGTGAACTGTTAGTTCAGGACAAGCGACAACGTAAAGGGGGATCTACCTATGGCACGCGTGGAGTTTCGCCAAGTGCGCAAAGAATTCAAAGACGATCATAAAGGAACGTTCACGGCTGTGGCCGGCTCGGACTTTGTTATAGAGGATAAGGAATTCGTGGTTTTTGTGGGTCCTTCGGGCTGTGGCAAGACGACATCACTGCGGATGATTGCGGGACTGGAAAAACAGACGAGTGGCGATATTGTCATCGGGGAACGGGTCGTGAACGACCTGCATCCGAAGGATCGCGATATCGCGATGGTATTTCAGGATTATGCACTTTATCCGCATATGACGATACGTGAAAATCTGTCCTTTGGTCTGAAAAATCTCAAGAAACCAAAATCCTATATTGATGAACAGGTACAGAATGCGGCCGCCATTCTGGGGCTGGAGGCGATGCTGGAGCGCAAACCGCGCGAGCTGTCCGGTGGTCAGCGCCAGCGTGTGGCGGTAGGGCGTGCGATCGTCCGTGATCCGCAGGTGTTTCTGTTCGATGAGCCGCTATCCAATCTGGATGCGAAGCTGCGGGTACAGATGCGGGTGGAATTGGGCGAACTGCATAAGCGGCTCGGTGCCACAATTGTATATGTCACGCATGACCAGGTGGAGGCCATGACACTTGGGGAGCGAATCGTGGTCATGAATCATGGAGATATCCAGCAGGTGGCTTCACCGAAAGAATTGTATGCGAGTCCGCGTAATATGTTTGTTGCCGGATTTATCGGTTCCCCGGCAATGAATTTCATTGATGCCCGGATTGAAGGCACGCAGGTTGTTGTGGACGGAGCATCATTCACCTTGCCAGAAGATGTACTCGCTCGTCTTCAGAGCTATCAAGGCAAACCGGTGATTATGGGTCTGCGTCCAGAGCATATTTTTGGTGACGATGTCGCTCCGAATATCCCGACAGATCATATGCTGCAGGCGCGGGTTCAGGTTGTAGAGCATCTGGGCTCCGAGAATCTAGTGTATTTCCATTCGGGTGCCCGTACCGTTACGGCCAAGGTTCACCCGGAAACACATGCTTATGTAGGAATGGACAAGAATTTTGTACTGGACCTGCGTAAGGCGCACTTTTTTGACCCAGAGACGGAACTGGCGATTGGACGGGAATAAGAAACGAGCTGCAAGAAAGGGAGTGTGGGGATGCGTAAGCTGAGTGAAGTGTTGGTCAAGTCGGGGGCGGAAATCTATCGGGATATTATTCCGGTGGCCCTGTACAGTGTTGTCAGCTCCATCGTGCTGGTACCCATTCTGATGTTTGCTCCGCTGCCAATCGCGGTGCTGCTTTTGGCCGTGATTTATATGCCAATCCTGTTCGGTGTCAGTTATGCCGTGCATCACAGGCTGGAACGCAAGGAACGCCGCAATGGTCTTAAGGATATCTGGAACGGAACGATGAAGGGATTCATCCCGGGAGGGGCAGTAGGTGTGCTTTTCGCCGTGCTTGGCTTCATTCTCTGGTCAACCTGGTGGTATTACGGCGGACAGGGCGGGATTACAGGCACAGCGGTGAGCATGTTCCAAACGTTCTTCGTCCTCATGGCGCTGATGTCGCAATTCTATACCTGGCAGCTTGTTTTGCAAAAAAACATGGGCATCATTCAGGCGATGGGGGAAAGTGTGAAGCTATTCTTCCGTCATCCGGGGTACACGATGGGAGCCTGTTTTCAGGCGCTGTGTCTGACGGCTTTGCTAATGCTGACGGTTGTTGGCTTCGGAGCGCTGTTCGCGGGCATGTTTGCCATCTATCAGCATAAGGTCGCCCTTAATGTGCTTGAACCGGAAGAGGAACCTGTCACATCTGGCGGCAATGACCACCAACATACGGGGTGGATAAGCCAGGGGAATGTGTGATGGTTGTAAGAACTGGAGTTGATCTTCTGTCGGGAGGATTCTCCCACCCATGGTTAACGGATACGCGTATTGGCCTGATGACGAACTCCACTGGTATTACGGCCGACTTTGTCTCTACGGTGGATGTTTGTGCCGGGTTGGCAGATGCCAAGCTTACAGCGCTTTATGCGTGTGAGCACGGGCTGGATGGTGAGCTTCAAGCTGGTGTTCGATTCGGGGATACGGTGCACCCATGTCTGGGCATCCCTGTGTTCAGCCTTTATGGGGAACACAAGAAGCCTACGCCTGCGATGCTGGCTGAGGTGGATACGGTGCTGTTTGATATCCAGGATGTGGGCGTTCGTTATTACACGTATGCATCCACTCTGTTCCACATGATGGAGGCCTGTGCCGAAGCAGGCAAACGCTTGTTGGTGCTGGACCGTCCCAATCCGCTGGGCGGGGATAGTGTGGAAGGCGGCCTGCTAAGCGCGGGGTATGAATCACTCGTTGGCGCTTGGCGTGTTCCTGTCCGCACCGGACTGACGGTCGGTGAATTGGCTCTGTTGGTCAACAGTGAGATGGAGGTGCCCTGCGAACTGGATGTGATAGCAATGGAAGGATGGCGGCGCTCCATGGAGTTTACGAATTGTGAGCTTCCTTGGATGCTGCCCTCTCCCAATATGCCCACGCTGGACAGTGTGCGGGTGTATGCGGGTACTTGCCTGTTCGAAGGCACCAATGTATCAGAGGGCAGGGGCACGACTCGCCCATTTGAGTGGATTGGAGCCCCCTGGATTGAGGGTGAACGACTGGCGGAACGCTTTCGGGAACATAAAATGGAGGGGGTGCATGTGCATCCGGTGTACATGTCGCCAAGCTTCTCCAAACATGCAGGTGAGCTGTGCGGAGGTGTGAGGATTTTCGTGACAGATAGCAGGGCATTCCGGGCGGTAGATACAGGTCTGGTGCTTTTGCATGAACTGGCATCGCTCTATCCGGAGCAATTTCGCTGGTTGGAGCCGCCACAGCCGGGTTCCCGTTATTTTATTGATCTGTTGACCGGAGGCAGGAAAGTCAGGGATGTCATTCATGACCGTGAAGAGTTAGTACGCTTGATGGAAGCATGGAATGCAGAGGCAAAGGAATGGAAGGAACGGCGTAAGCCGTTTTTGCTATACCCATAAAGTATGGAATTCATCAATAGAATGTCACGTAATGTACGGATGATGTTTGTCATGGGGAGGAGGCATGGAATGAGTGAGCCAAAAGAGATATACCCGGTGAAGCTGAAACAGATGACCCTGCGTGAGAAAATTGGACAAATGCTGCTTTGTGGATTTCATGGCACTGAGGCTACCGGTGATGTGGATGCTTTTCTGCGAAAGTATCCCATTGGCGGCGTAATCTATTTTGCGCGCAACGTCGAGTCGCCGGAGCAGGTAGAGCGGTTATCGTCGGGGCTGCAACGGATTGCTGTCGATAGCGGTAATGTACCGCTTTGGATATCCATTGATCAGGAGGGCGGTATGGTGGCCCGGATTACCGAAGGGATCACCCTGATGCCGGGACAGATGGCGATTGCGGCAGCAGGTTCCATCGAGGATGCATACCAGGCAGCCTATATCAGTGGGGTGGAGCTTAGATCGATGGGAATTAACATGAACTTTGCTCCGGTTCTTGATGTAAATAATAACGCCGCCAATCCGGTAATTGGTGTGCGTTCATTTGGGGAATCACCGCAGTCCGTGGCAGCGTATGGGGCCAGGAGCATTGCGGGAGTCCAAGATGCTGGCATTTCAGCGACAGCTAAACATTTCCCGGGACACGGGGATACGGATACCGATTCGCACCTGGATCTCCCGGTCATCACCCATGATCGGGAACGGGTAGACCGTGTGGAGCTGATTCCGTTCCGGGCTGCCATAGCGGCAGGTGTTGATGCGATGATGTCGGCACATATTTATTTTCCGGCTCTGGAACCGGAGCGTCTACCTGTGACACTATCGCGAGCCGTGTTAAGTGGATTGCTTCGTCAGGAACTGGGATATGACGGCATGATTGTAACGGATTGTATGGAGATGGACGCGATTGCCGCCAACTATGGCACTGTCGATGCAGCTGTGATGGCGGTAGAGGCCGGCGCAGATCTGGTGTTGATCAGCCACACAGCTCATCTTCAGGCAGGGGCGTTTGAAGCGCTGCTGGCAGCCGTGCAGAGCGGGCGAATCAGCGAGGCCCGCATAGACGAATCTGTAACCCGGTTGCTGAAGTACAAGGCCAAACGAGGCCTGATGGAGAAGGGAACGGGCACAGGCACAGGTAATGATGAAGTACACGATTCTGTGTCGACTTCACTCTCCGCTGAGGTATTAACCGATTCAGCTTCATCGAAGCTCCAAGAGCGCAACCAACCGTTACACCAAGAGGTGGCTCGACGAATCAGTGAGAACAGCATCACGCTGGTGCGTGACCAACTGAACATGCTGCCTTTGAAGCCGGAACGTACACTGGTCATAACGGTTGCTACATCTGTGACAACGATTGCCGACGAACAGCTGACTCAGGCGGTTACTCTAGGTTCGGCTTTGTCGCACTGCGGTCTGGATGTGTTCGAAGTAACAGTCACGCCAGAGGAGGTTGCCATTCGTTCTGCCCGTCTGCTTCAAGCTGCCGAAGAGGATGACGTTCGCCAGATTGTGGTGGGGACGTATAATGCAGGCAGTGCCTCTGGTGATCCGCAGTTCAGGTTGATCGGCTGGCTGCAGCAATTGGGCAAACCGCTCGCTGTTGTGGCGCTCCGCAGTCCCTATGATCTGCTTGCAATCCCGGAGGTTCAGGTGTATGTGGCAGCTTACGAGAGTAGGCCGCTTGCCATGGATAGCGCCGCTCGGGCGCTGATGGGGCATATTCCTTTTGCCGGGAAACTTCCTGTATCCATTAAGTAGACAGGCGTTAAATGACGAACGAAGCGAAAGTTTGATTCGGAATATGAAGACCAATATAGCAGAAGGGACGATCCTATAATGGACCGTCCCTTCTGCTATATCTAATGGATAATTGCAAAATTATTGCAGATTCAGTGCCTGAGCTGTCTTAGCCTCGACTTTATCCATAAGCGAAGTCATATCCATGCCCGCATGATTGCCGAGCAGAATAATGGTAACATCATCTGTTAAATTGCGTGAGAACGCTGTGGCAAAACCACCGCCGCTACCGTTATGGAACACGGTACGATTCTGATCGCTTTCCTTAAGAATCCAGGCGTAGCCATAATTTTTATCCGAATACGGCTCATACATCTGTTCAATCGTATCCTGGCTTAGAATTTTGTCCGTGTACAGTGCCCGATCCCACTTCAGCAAATCATCCACCGTGGAGTAGATCGTCCCTGAACCTGATTGTGAAACATAATAAGGGGCAGGTACCCACTGCTTATTCTCCGAAACAAACCCGCTGGTCGTATGGACCTTGCGTGAAGCTTCTCCGGAGTTCTTCATGCCGAGTGGCTTCAGAATGGTCTGTTCTACATAATCGGCATAACTCATGCCAGATACCTGTTCAATAACATAGGCCAGCAGAACATAACCACTGTTACTGTATAAATAGGCACTACCCGGTTCGAATTTTAATGTTTTGTGCCGGATTTCCTCTACCGTTTCTTCCAATGAAGTGCCTTCACCCCGGCCAAAGGCGGATGGAATACCTGAAGTTTGGGATAACAGCATATGGAGCGTGATCTGATCTCCCTTTGGTATACCGGAGATGTACTTGGATATTGGATCTTGCACATCGAGCTTCCCTTTTTCCACCAAGCTGAGAATGGAGGCTGCGGTGAAGGATTTGCTCAGAGAGGCAATTCTGGTCTTCTGATCTGGACGATTCAGCGTCTGTTCATCCGCTAGTCCGTAGCCTTGGCGAAGCAGCACTTCGCCATTGCGGGCAATCAGAGCCATGCCTGGAAAATCAATTTCGCGCAAATAGCTGTCTACACTAGCGACTTGACTATTTAATAGGCTCACTTTGTCCGTCTGGATATTAACACTCATCTGCCCTGAGGCTGTACGTTGAACTTTAATATCTGCCTTGAGAGCATTGGCAAGCGCGCGGACAGGTAACATCAGGGTGCCGTTAATGGTGCGGGATTGCACACCGGAGGACAGGCGAACGTGATTAACTTGAATGAAGTCACTGCCAGCTTGGTGAACGAGCTTGTCTCGACCAACGGTAATCGTAGCCGTTTTGGTACGAGCTTCCCACTTCAAGGTGCCATTTACAGAGGTAACCACATCTCGCAATGGAACATACGTTGTACCTTTGTATACAAGGGGTGCATTTTTCCACGATTGCTCTTGACCATTCACTTCAATGTGAACTGTTTGCGTCTCTTGTGCCGCGGATGCCGTGAAACTGGCTTGTCCCATAATAGGGCCTGCACAAAGGATGAGGGCTAACAGAATACGTAACATGGATGAATATAATCTGGTAACAGGTTGTTGCACATGTGACTTGCGTAAGATTCGAATCCTCTCCTTCCAATCGTTTCATGGATAACCAGCTTATGAGATATTGTAAACGATCTCGCAGAGAGGGTCAAAACGAGGCGTGAGCATCATTTTCTATTTCCCTAACAAAAATAATGCAATTTCGATTCATTTTAGTATCCATACATAATATTTTTACTACGTTTGTCCGATAAAAAAGGGGTGAAGATGATGATGGGGGATATTTAAATGAAGAAAAGGATTCGCAATTGGTTTACATTAACGGTTAAGAAACGTCTGATCGCTTCGTTGCTCTTGTTCTTGATTGTACCGAGCATTAGCGTGGGATGGTTGTCTTATTTAAAAGCAGCAGACCAGGTCAGGGAAGAAATCATTCTTTCTGCACAGGCCAAAACGGAAATGCTCAGTCTGCAGATTACTCAAATGCTGGATATGGAGAAGGATAACGCAGCGCAGTTTGCAGCGGGTATTACTTCAACAGATATTATCAATAAATCACCAGCTGTTCAGAGACAAATGGATCGTATGTCCAAAGCTCACAAAGAATTGGGTGTAATAACAGCAGGTGCTGAAGATGGCAGCTGGATGAAATCCCCTGACCCCGGACAACAAATCTACGATCCACGGGAACGCAGCTGGTATACGATGGGTATGTCACAGGATGAACCAATTATCTCGGACACGTTCCAGTCGGTAACCACGGGTGAATGGGTTGTCACCGCAGCTGCCAAGCTAGCCGATGGTAAAGGGGTAATTGGAGCCAATGTAAGTCTCAATTATTTGAAAGATTCCGTTGATAAGATACATATTGGTGAAAAGGGAAAACTGTATATGCTGGATAACGGCGGGAAGTTCCTGTTTCATTACAATATCGAATCCGGTGTGCAGTCCAATGAGAGCTACATTAATGAGATGTATAAAAAAGATCAAGGAACTGTAAAGTACACGTATGATGGACAAGAATTGGAAGCCGTATTCTATACGAATCCAGAAACAGGCTGGAAAATTGTCGGTGAGATGGTTCCTTCTGAAGCAGCAGATGCGGTAAGACCGATCTTGATTCGTGCCTACACTCTGGTAGGGACCTCGTTGATCATTGGTATTATTCTGCTTGTGTTCATTATTCGCAGTATTCACCGTCCATTGTTGCAACTAACGCAAGCAGCATCCAAAGTAAGCGCGGGTGATCTGACAGTTCGTGTAGGTTTACAGCGCCGTGACGAGTTTGGACAACTCGGGGCAAGCTTCGATACCATGACATCTTCGCTACGTAACGTTCTTGGCGAAGTGCATGATACATCAAGCCAGCTAGCGGCATCCTCTGAGGAGCTGATGGCGAGTTCTGAACAGACATCCAGAGCAACGGAACAGGTTGCCGAATTGATGCAGGATGCAGCGGCAGGAACGAACAAACAAAACGCCAGCCTTGCTGCAACGGGCCAACTCGTCGGTGAAATGTCTATAGGTGTCAAAGAAATCTCATCGAGTGCTGAAGACACGGCTCGTATAGCTGTAGAAGCATCTTCCAAGTCCGAAGCGGGTATGGTTACGGTGGAAGAGGCGGTTGCTCATATTCAGAAGGTGAATAATGAGAGTGAGGCCATGGCTGCTGTCATTCAGGATCTTCGAGCGAAAAATGAAGAGATTGTTGAGATTGTGGCCGAGATTACCAACATCGCCAAACAGACCAATATCCTTGCCTTGAACGCATCCATTGAAGCTTCAAGAGCAGGTGAACAAGGTCGAGGCTTTGCTGTCGTTGCCAATGAAGTAAAATCGCTAGCCAACAATTCGGGCAGTGCAGCTGAACGTATTAATGAACTTATGCGTGAGATGCAAGAGAAAACGAATGCGGTACAGTCTACCTTTGCCCGTACAGGAGAAGGCATGATTAAAGGTACGCAAATGATTACGGAGGCGGGAGAGGCCTTCCAAAATATCCGTAGCGCCGTGCAGTTGGTTGCTGCACAAGCTGGAGAAGTGTCGGCAGCTTCCCGTCAGATTGATGGAGGCATGAGTCATGTGTCCAAGGAAGTGAATGATACCATTGAATTATCCAATCAAATTGCCTCAGGAACCGAAGATGGTTCAGCTGCTGCGCAGGAGCAGCTGGCTACGATGGAAGAGGTTGCAGCTTCTTCTGCGGCATTGTCTCGCATGGCTGAAGATCTGCAAAGCCTGATTGAGAAATTCAAGTTATAGTTCAATAGCATTTCTAGAAGGAGACTGTGGGGGTGAAACCCTTCAGTCTTTTTCTCGTTGGTGATTTATCGTTAATCAACGGTTTATGAACGCTCGGAACGGATCTGTTCTGTAAAAGTGAATCTGTCTTTCCCTGAATGTCTCATCCTGTGGTATATTTCTAAATTAAAAGTAATCTACATGATGTGGATGACATGGAGAGAGGATGAACCAGATTTGGATAAATCCATACCACTGACATCCGGGCCCGCAAATACCGAAGAGGTGCTGGATGATGCTACATTTATGCAAGGGGTTAAGGACTGTATTCCAACACTGCTTGGATATTTAAGTATTGGGTTTGCAGCGGGTGTCATTGAAATGACGGCAGGCTTAAGTTTGGCGGAAACGGCTCTGCTCAGTCTGATTGTATACGCTGGATCGGCTCAGTTTATTGCCGCAGGCATGCTTGCCTCGAGTGGTTCAGCGACTGCTATCATTTTCACCATATTCTTCGTGAATCTTCGCCATCTGCTGCTGAGTGCAGCCGTATCACCGTACTTTCGTCATCTGACGCCGCTTAAAAATATGTGGATCGGCTCGCTGCTTACCGACGAGTCCTTTGGCGTGGCGATGACGCGAGCGATTGGCCGGAAAACGTTGAGTGAGCGCTGGATGCACGGTCTGAACATTACAGCATACCTGAATTGGTTTGTGGCGAATATGGCGGGGGCTTACTTTGGACGCTGGATAACCAATCCCGAGCGGCTTGGACTTGATTTTGCCCTGCCTGCAATGTTTATAGGTCTGGTAGTGCTTCAGCTGATGCAGCGCAAAAATAAAAAATTACACATCAATGTGGCGATCATCGCCGTTGTCTGTGTAATCTTCGCCAGCATGGCTTCACTTGGCAGCATGAGTGTCATTGTGGCTGCGGTCATTGCGGCAACGATGGGAGTAGTGATGGAACGATGGAAGTAAGATGGGATGTATTCTGGATTATAATGGGTTCGGCTTTGTTAACGTTCATCCCGCGCGTATTGCCGCTCATGCTGTTCAGTAAAATACAGATTCCGATGTGGCTGTTACGCTGGCTTGAATATGTACCCGTGGCGGTCATGGCGGCACTGATTGGTCAGGAACTGTTTATGGCGGACAACCAGTTGTTGCCGATTACACATAATCCAGCTTTGTGGGCAGCACTGCCTACGATTGCTGTAGCCATCTGGACACGAAGTCTGCTCGGAACCGTACTTGTCGGTATTGTTGCAATGATGATTTTGCGGTACTTGATGGGATAATATACGGGGCCTTTATTGGATCAGGTAAATCCTTCGCTCTAACGGTTAATAATGTTCTATAGGATCGTAATAGAGCGAAGGGAGCTAAATCCATGAGCAACTCGAAGCACAGAATATTGATTACGGGAGCAGCGGGAGTCATTGGTCGCAGCCTGCTGGAGGGGCTGAGGGAAAAGGGCAAGTATGACATCGTGGCTGCCGATCTTCATGATGATCCTCAAGCAGGCATTGTAGCGATGGATGTGACCGACGGAGAACGACTGAAAGAGCTGATGCAGGGTGTTCAGACGGTGCTGCATATTGCATGGGCCAAGGATGAAGAAGACTTTCTGGGCAAAGTCCTGCCAATCAACGTTACAGGGGCCTACCATGTGTATGAAGCTGCACGGTTGAACGGTGTACAGCGGGTTATTTTTGCGAGTTCAAATCATGCGACAGGATTTTATCCAACAGGTGAGGATATCGAAGTGGATGATCCATATCGTCCAGATAGTTTCTATGGGCTCAGTAAATGTTATATAGAGCTGCTTGGCAGATATTACGTGGATAAATATGATTTGTCGTCATTCAATATTCGAATTGGCAACTTCTCGGGCGATGCACATCCGCATTCTGAGCGTTCCGCACACATTTGGATATCACCAAGAGATATGGTACAGCTTGCCGAATGCTGCATTGAGGCGGATTCGAGCATGAAATACGTTAATCTATATGGAACTTCAGCGAATACGGACAATTATTATGATATTGGATATCTGGAACAGATGATTGGGTACCGCCCGGAGGACGATGCAGCAGAGCTATGGGAAGAAGCGAAACGTAAGGGAACGCCGGATAAGCAGGATGAGACGGAATATCAGGGCGGAGGATATGTCGCGAAGGACCCGAAATCCTGAAATCCTGAAATCTTAAAGACCTGCAATGTCTCAAGACGTGGAGAACTACGGGTGACTTTGTAGGAAGTACAATGCGGAGAGTTAACTGAAAAGTATCGTTCTGAAAACGCTATTTTCTATTGCGTCCGAAAGGGATAAAATGGAGACTGCAGGGTTGAGGTTTTCATTTTACATACAGGAAGGAACGGTTTCGATTATGAGTACACATTCATCCGTTATACTTTTTCAGGGAGATTCCATTACAGACGGCGGAAGATCGCGCAATGACGATCCGAATCATTTTCTCGGGCATGGCTATGCGTATTTGATCTCAAGCAAACTGGGTGTGGAACTGGCAGCCAAACAGCCAACGTTCTACAACAGAGGAATTAGCGGGGACCGCGCTTCTGATCTTTATGCACGTTGGAACGAGGATACTTTTAGTTTGAAGCCGGATCTGATTAGCATTCTAATTGGTGTTAATGATGCATGGCGTACCATGAATGGCGAACCTAGTGGAGTGACGGATCGTCTTGGACGTGCATATCGTCATTTGCTGGAGGAAACACGGGAAGTAATGCCGAATACCGGGCTGATTTTAATGGAGCCGTTCATTCTTAAAACGGGAGCTACAGTGGAGCTTTGGGATACTTGGCAGGCGCGTATCGGGCAGTATCAAAATCTGGTCCGTGAACTCGCAAGTGAGTTCGGGGCGGTCTGGGTACCTTTGCAGCAAACGTTCAACGATGCTCTCGAACAAGCTGACGCAGCCTACTGGTTATGGGATGGTGTGCATCCAACCGCAGCGGGTCATGAGCTGATTGCCCGTCAATGGCTGTCCGTTGTACAGAGTTCTCCACTTGCGATTGGTAAATAGAATTAGAAATATCCAGTTTGAGCTAAAAAGCTGAATGCAACGAGGAACCCAGAGGGGTTCTTCGTTTTTTTATATTGGGACAGGAATTCTGTGGTTAATTTGGTTGGATATGATGGATAACTCTTCAAATGTACAGCATTATCCGGTAAAATGAAATCGGTTACATATAATGAAGGTTTCGTATTCCATATAGATTAGGGTGAATTCAATGGAAAACACCAATCAAAGTAAAGTCAGCTCCATCTGCATCCCGGATTCTACGGTCATTCAGCAGGCAGTACATCGGATGGTACGAGACAGAAATAGGAGTCAGCAGCTTCTGCTTGCTTCAGCAGCACCCTCAATCTGCTCTATCAATGCCATTGGAAAGGCATTATTGCAACCAGAGCTAGCTTCTTTTTACACAGATCTGAGCAGCTATGGGGAACGTGCTCTGAACGAAAGCTTGCCTTCGCTGTCATTCGGTCTTTATCGGAAGTTTGGGGATATAGGGGAACGAAAGTTGTATGAGGATGCGTACTTTGAACGCAGGGGACGTCTGGCGGCAATAGCGCTGCTTGCAGTGGATTCGAATGCGCCGAGATGGATAGAGACATTGGAAGATATGTTGTGGGATGTGTGTGGTGAGTATACATGGTGTTTGCCTGCACATTTGGGTTCAGGGGGAGTGGAACAGGTCAACGGTAATATTGATCTGTTTGCCGCGGAGACGGTACATATGCTGGCCGAAATCGTGACGATTCACGCGGATCGATTGGACGCACGTATCATCCAGCGGATTAGGGCTGAGGCCGAGCGGCGCATCTTCACACCGCTCTATCGGGAACAACGTACCTATCACTGGCAAGATGCAGAGCATAACTGGTCTGCTGTGTGCAGCGGATGCTGTGGCATGGCTGGACTATTACTGCTGGAGGAAGAAGCGATTCTGACGGAATCGGTTGGTCAGGCGATTCGATCCATGCAGGCATTTCTGAGTGGATATGGCATGGATGGTGGCTGTGCAGAAGGCATTGGTTACTGGGTGTATGGGTTCGGCTATTTCGTCTATTATGCCGACATGCTACGCGAATACAGTAAAGGTGAGTTGGATCTGCTGAATGGTTCAAAGATAGCGGCGATAGCAGCCTTCCCACTGCGGGTTCATCTGTCGGGGGGAACCTTCGTGAATTATTCGGATAGTGCGGAGCAGCAAGAGATTCCTTCGGGCTTGCTTTCACTTCTGGCATCTCGTTTCGGTATACAGATCGATCTGCCGTTTCATATTCCTTTGTTTACCGATGATCCCTGTCATCGTTGGGCTCACCTGCTGCGCAACGTGATGTGGAGCAGTCCGGCAATGTACCTGCAAGAAAAGGGGGCTGTTCCGGCGGAACGAGTGATCATTTTGGAAGATTTGGGCTGGATGATTGCGAAGGGAGCACTTGATTCTCCAAGCGCTGAACTTACCGGAGATAAACCTCTCGCTGTTGCTTTTTCCGTCAAGGCCGGGCATAACGATGAACCCCATAACCATAATGATCTGGGGCAATTTATGATTCATTGTGGTGGCGAAAACATTCTTTGTGATCCGGGAGCAGGGCTGTATACACAAGCCTATTTTGCTCCGGGCAGAGAGCGGTTGTTCCACATTAGTTCGGCCGGGCATAGCGTGCCGCGGATTGAGGGGAAGGAGCAGAGCTCAGGGCGCGAGGCGCAAGCACAGATTCTTGAGGCGACGGTTTCGGACGATGACCGTACACTGGATGCCTGCTTGGAACTGACAGCAGCTTATCCTGAAGCAACTTCGCTCGCTCGTTATACACGCCAGCTGCATTGGAGCGGTTCTGCTAATGATGCCGGGAGCGTAGCAGAACTGCGTCTGAAGGATCGATTTCAATGGAAAAACAGAGTGGCGTCTTCATCAAGCACGTTAAATTCGGTGGGCGAATTGAATCGGTCGAATGTGACGGAGCGGTTTATGAGCAGAAAGGTACCTGAGATCGTACATGAGGGGCAGATTCAATGGCATGGCGAACGAGCAACGGTCTGTATGACGTATGATGCAAACCAATGGCAGGCTGACATAGAGATCATTAATACGGTTGATCATTACAATGTGCCAGTTACATTCTATCGGACATCACTTGAATGGCGAGAGCAGTCGGATAACTCCAGTGCGGGAAGTGATGAAACCGATCTGCTGGAGACGATGTGTGAGCTGAAATTCACGATTGAACCAAAGTGAAAGATGGAGGTGAGCATACGTGAGTAAGTATACAGCCGCATCAACGTATCCATGGAGAGATGCTCTCGAAAATTATCGTACACTGGCGGAAAAGGCGAGGCCTGCCCCATCAGATGGTTGGAATCAGGCTCGCAAATTGGCCCTTGTGGAGAGTGTTGTTCGGGCTTATACACCTTACCAGGACAGTAGTGGCGCCATTATTGATCCGTTCTCGGAGGCCGAACGATATTATTCCACACCAGCATATGCAATGGCTGCATCGGTTCTTGTTCAAGCGGGACATATGGACCTGCTTGCTTCGGCCGCATCGGCCCTGTCACACAGCATCGATGTTGTTGTGAAGGGTTGTGCACCGGATCATCACCCGGACTTTTTCCCTGTGTTGATGATGAGAGCTTACATCCTGTTGAAGCCGCATATGCCTGAGCAAGCAAAGGTCTGGGCAGAGGCTCTTAAGAAGATACAGCCAGAACAAGATTATGTTTTTACAATGAGAAAAATGAACAATCCCAATCGCATGATTAACTGGAACGCCATCATGATCTCGGGAGAATATCTGCGCTTGAGGGAACATCTCGCCAGTGAGGGTACGGATTGGATGGATCGTTATCTGAATCTGTATCATCTGCCACGATTTACGGCGCTTGGACTATATCAGGACGGGCCGCTGGACCGACCCAATTGTCCATTTTCCTATGATATTGCAACGCGCTATCATCTGGATGTCATGCTTGAAGCGGGTTATGAGGGGGCCTGCGCTGGTGAGTTAAAGGAACAATTACGTCATGGTGCATTCAGTACCCTGCTTACACTGTCACCGCTGGGGGAGATTCCTCCGCGTGGACGCAGCTCCCAACATCAATGGAATGAAGCGGCTGCAGCCTACGTATGTTCTGTCCATGCAACACAGGCCTTACAGACTGGAGATCGGGTGATGGCTGGAGCGTTCGCTCGTGCGGCCAATCGGTGTTTCGAAGCTGTGGAGCGCTGGAAGATGGAAGATGGGCGTCTGAAAATTGTTCGGAACGAGTATGCGCCTGATGCACGTCATGGCTACGAAATCTATACGAATCATACGGGTTATAATCTGTGGACGGCAGCAGCGCTGGCCCATGCCTGCCTTAGCGATCCTGGTGAAGATGTAACGGAAATATACCTTCCTTCCGAGTTAGGCAACCGGGTGTTGCAGACCGATGGATGGTTTGAAACGATCATTGCCTCGGTACCAGGTCAACAAATGATTCTGCATACAGCTATGAATGATCCATACACGGTTCCCGGTCTCGTGCGCATACAACAGGCGGGATTGTCAGGGCTGATCGGTCCATCCGCTGCTGGACATGCGCAATCTGGATTCACAGAGTTTGCGGAAGGGGAAGTTAGTCCGCTGAGCTATTGTCCTGTCTGGAAGACGGCAGATGGGAACTGGCACAGTCTTGCCGAGGGCATTCCGTCAGGTGCTGATTATGACCGGGATGCCGGGATTAATCCTGCCGATGGCGGAGGTTCGATTTTGCTTGAAACGGTAGATCGAGAGGTCCGAGATGATTCAGCTTCCCCAGAGGAAGATGATGGGAAGCATCAGGAACAGGCCAATGCATTTACAGTGACATGGCTCGGCCCACTAATCGGGCTCGATTCACTGCGCACCCGTTATGTACAGCAGGTTGATTTACTTACTGTGACATATGAATTCGACGGTGAGCTTGAGGCTGTCGGAGCACTCATTCCATTGATGTTCAGTGACGGCCGCGAGCAGGCTGTCATCACTCATTCCAAGCAGGCTGTGCGCAGCGAGTACCGGGGAGCTTATGTGGAATCCACCGTGCTGGATGAAGGAGCCATTATTCAGCTCAAGCAACAGCCGGTGGCATTCCGCAATGGGCTGCTGAAGGAAGCGCGGATGGAAGTGAGCGGCGTGCGAAGTATAACGTTTACGATCAGATTGGGTATCAATTAGAGGAGGGATAGGTTTATGAATACATCAACATCAGTAAAATGGCTGGAGGAAGCATGGCGGCAAGGAGCGGCCAAAACGATTCGCAACGCGAAGCGCATCAAGGATACATTTCCGCACACCGCCCCGCAGGGCATATATGACCGGAATGATCCCGAATGGTGGACCGCCGGCTTCTGGCCGGGGCTGTTATGGCTTGTCTATGGCGAGTCGCGGGACAACGAAGCTTTCGCTCCGTTGTCCCGCATTGCCGAAAGTTGTGAGCGGCAATTGGAAGGTTGTCTGCGTGATCCCGAATCGGTGGATCACGATCTCGGGTTCATCTGGCTGCTTAGTGGCGTAGCCAACTACCGCCAGACCGGCAGCGCAGATGGCCGGCGGCGGGGAATGCTCGCCGCCAATCTGCTCGCTGCCCGCTTTAACGTGCGCGGTGAATTCATCCGCGCCTGGAACTTCAGCTCGTCAACCATGGATACGCGCGGCGTAGCCATCATTGACAGCATGATGAACCTGCCGCTGCTCTACTGGGCTTCCGAGCAGAGCGGCGACCCGCGCTTCCGCTGCCTGGCGGAAGCGCATGCGGACACCGTGGCGCGCGAATTCGTCCGCGCTGACGGGTCCATCTGCCATGTGGTGGAGTTCGATCCACTCACGGGGCAGAAGCTGCAGGAGCATGGCGGGCAGGGCCATGCGCCAGGTTCGGCCTGGGCGCGGGGTACCGCCTGGGCGTTGCACGGGTTTGCGCTGTCTTTCCGGTATACGGGCGAAGCCCGCTATCTGGAGACAGCGGAGCGGGCGGCCGATTTCTTCCTCGCCATGCTTGGCGAAGAGATCGTGCCGGTGTGGGATTTCCGCGCACCTGCCGAGCATCAGGTGGCGTGGGACTCGTCCGCTTCGGCGATTGCCGCAAGCGGCCTGTTGGAGCTGGCGAAGCTGTCGCCGCGCGGCGAGGAATATGCAGCCGCGGCAGAGCGTATCCTCCGCGGGCTGCATGAGAACTACAGCTCCGGTGAGACGGCAGCGGAAGAAGGTCTAATCATGCAGGGCACGGTGCATTATCCAGAGGGTCGTGGCTTGAATGTGCCGATTATATACGGCGATTATTTCTATATGGAGGCGCTGGCGAAGCTGCGTGGCCGCCCGGGTTTATTTTAGAGAAACGAGAATCAGGGAATCAGGAATGTCACACTTCAAGCGGCGAGTATGCGTGAGTTGCATGAGTAGGCGACCCACCATACAGCCGTTCGAGTGTGCCTGCCTCCTAGTGGGAAAGGGTATTCCTGTCTTGGAGGCGGAGCACACCCTTGGTCTCAGACCGATTTATTTTCGATGCCGGGTGTGCGTCTTAAGATGACAAAGTCGGCCGAGGACTGGTCGGGATATCGCTGAGGAATAATTTCATGTACTTTGAATTCGGGATAGTCGAACAGATAGTCAAAAATATTTCGGTCCTGAATGGTGCTAACTCCTGGATTACCGTTTTCTTTCAAACGAGTGTACAACACAACCCACCCTGACGAAGAGTGCAGAATGTCGTAGAGTGTATTGCGAAAATCCGTTTCATCCGTAATATGATAGAGCACATCCAGACACACGGTGAGATCAGCTTGAAGGAAACCGCGGTTAATCCACAGACCTGGTGTATATAACATGAAACTCTTGGAGGTATCGTTAGCAAACTTGGAGGCGCATAGACGCACCGACGAGCCGGCTACATCGATACCTAGATACGTATTATAATTCATATATTGCAGTTGATTGCCATCCCCGCATCCAAATTCAATGACGCTGGAAATACCCTCACGCTGAATCAGTCCATTTACGACCTCTGCCTTGAATTCAGCCAGTACGCCATACGAACCCCTTCCGGATGTCTCGCCTGAGCTATACGTTTGTTCCCAATATCCTTTGTAGTCAAAAGGCTGACTCATGTTTCTCCCCCGATCATATAAATGAATTCAAAATAGTGACTATACATAGGTTATGCGTAATATTTGCAGGTATGAATCATTTGGAAATCGATAGTTCGGATGAATGAATTCCACGAAATCCCCTGAAAATTCCCTGAAAGTCTAAACATCTGGAAAGAACTTGCCGACATTAAACTAAGGAACAAAATGAAAAGAATCGGGGGGAAATGATGTTAAAGCCAAGATTGACCAAGTACATGGTGATGATGCTGGTATTGGTGCTGAGTATTTCCAACGTAGGCTTGGCCGCTGCGGCAGATAAAGAACTGTCCAAAATTGTAGTTTCCAAAAATGAGCTGTCGCTCGAAGTGGGTGATTCCAGTTCGGTTACGGTGACAGGAGTATATACCGACAATACATCGGCTAACGTAACCATCAGTTCTTCCTGGAGTAGCAGTGATACTTCGATAGCGACTGTATATAATGGTGCCATTACTGCCAAAAAGGAAGGTACGGCAACCATTACAACGTCGTATCTGTCTCAGAGTCAAACGGTTCAGGTGAATGTAACCAAAAAGGTTAAAGCCCTTTCCAAAAACGTGCAGTCCCTGGACTTGCGCACAGGGGATAGCAAAGACATTATTTTGACAGCAACTTACAGTGATAATACGACGAATGCAGATGCATCCAAAGTAGCTGAATGGTCATCCGATGACGAGAAAGTGGCAACGGTTGTGAATGGTAAAGTTACTGGACAAAGCGCCGGTACAGCTGTCATCACAGGTAAAGTCGGCAGTCAAAGCGTGACTGTGGATGTTAATGTTGAGGTTGTTAAACGTGTGGATGTGGACAAGAAGCAGGTCAATCTGCTCTTGAACAAAAGCGAAACTGTAAAATTGACAGCCACCTATCCAGATGGCACAACCAAAGATGTAACGGATCTGGCAGAGTGGACGTCAAGTAATGAAAAAGTAGCAGATGTATTAAAAGGTGAAATTACAGGATACTCCGCAGGTTCTGCTAAGATTACAGCCAAATACGGAACGAAATCCGTATCCGTAGATGTGGATGTTGATCTGACAAGCAAACTGAGTGTGGAGAAACAGAGCATTTTCTTCCGTTTGAGCGAGTCCAATAAAACGGCAAATGTAGTATTGACTGCCTCTTACCCGAGCAGTGCTGATGTGAATGTAACGGATCAAGCAACATGGACATCCAGCAACGATAAGGTAGCGACGGTATTTAAGGGACAAGTTACAGCGATTGGTGCGGGTTCTACGACAATCAAAGCAACGTATAGCGGCAAAACAGTGGAAATCACGGTTGACGTTGATACAGCAAGATATCTGGATATTGCGGGTGTCGAAGATAAACTGGCTATGAGCGTTACAGGTGATAACAAAACCAAGAAACTGGTAGCCAATGCAGAATATATTGATGCAAGTACGGAAGACGTAACTTCCAAAGCAACTTGGACATCCAGCAATGCGGATGTTGTATATGTGTCTGGCGGCGAGCTGATCGCCTATAAATCGGGAAATGCAACCATCACTGCGGCATACGGCGGCAAAACCGTTAAATTTACAGTGAATGTAGATGTTCCGGACAAGTATGAAATGGACAAGAAAAAAGGTTCTGTAGCCGTTGGTGGTACATTGTCTGTGAAAGTATTGGCCGTATACGGTGATACATCCAAAGATGTGTCCGAAGATGCGGATTGGAGCAGCAGCAGTGAGAAACTCGCTGAAGTGGACAGCAAAGGTGTCGTGACAGGTATTGCAACAGGTAAAGTAACCATCACAGCCAAAATTGAAGGTAAAACGTTAACTCTGCCTGTTGAAGTAGGTATGGCTAGCGGGCTGGAGGCAGATGTGAACTTTGTGGTGTTGTCCTCCAAGGAAACACAGCAAATCGTACTCACAGCTACGGATGAAGATGGCTTGACCAAGGATGTTTCATCTGATGCAACATGGAAATCAAGCAACTCCCGCGTAGCCGACGTGAAAAAAGGGGTTATCACTGCCAACAGCAGCGGTAAAGCCAATATCACGGCTGAATATGGTTCCAACAAAGTGACCATTCAGGTTGAAGTGGACGTTATTTCACGCATTGAAGCATCCGAACCGGCTCTTTCCCTGAAAACCGGTGATTCCGTAGATCTTACGGTTACCGCATATCTGAGCGATGGCAGTGAGCGTGATGTCACGGACAAAGCGGAATGGAAAACCAACAGCTACAAAGTAGCTCAGGTAACCAAAGGTAAAGTAAAAGCGACAGGTTCAGGTAAAGCAAAAATTACAGCGAAGTACGGCAGCAAGACGGTAACCATTGCAGTCGATGTAGATACACTGAAATATTTGCAAACCGATAAAGTAACCCTGACCATGAAGCCTGGTGACAAAGCAACTCTGGTTGCTACAGCAACGTATGCCGATGGCAGCGAAGCGAACGTATCCAAGCCGGCACTTTGGAAATCTTCCCGTATTGCAACAGCATCGGTGAAAGATGGTATCATTCAGGCCAATGGCAAGGGTAAGGCAACCATTACTGTAACTTATGCAGGTGTGAAAACCAAAGTAACTGTAGTCGTTGAAGCGAAATAATATCTTCAAGTACGAAGGTAAAACAAGTAATTCTATGTGCGGTGATGACAGCTTAAATGCTGGCATCACCGTTTTTTTTATGGGAAAAATACAAACGAACTAACAATATAAAAAAAGAAACGCCCCGGCACTTGTGCATATATCCATATTGGATATAAAAACACATTGTTCCAAGACGTTCCCCGAATCTAAATAATCAATGAATTACATCGTATGAGACAGAACCAGCGCTCCATATGCGAAAGCAATAACGATGAGGATGGCTGGATGCAGCTTGGTCTTGGTCATGACCCAAAGCGCGATCCCTGCAATGATCAGTGTCTGCCAAATGCCGATGGAATTGGTGGATACCTGACCGAATTCCCATGTAAGTAAGATCATAAGTACAGCAATAACCGGTTGTACGAGCAACGTCATCCCTTTCACCTTTGGTGAAGTACGATGCTTGTTCAGTAAACGAAGCAGCAGAATTAACGCGACAGCCGAAGGTACAACCGTGGCAAAACTGGCGATGAATGCGCCAAACCAGCCAGCTACCTGATAACCGACAAATGCGGCAATTTTGGTCGCGATTGGACCGGGAAGAGCATTGCCGATGGCCAGTACATCACCGAATTGCTCGGTGGTCATCCACTTGTAGTGGTTGACGACTTCCTCCTGCATTAATGGAATGGAGGCAGGGCCGCCCCCGTATCCCAAGATATTGGCTACAAAAAATCCCCAAAACAATTCCCACCATGTCTGAAGCATCGCTTAGGACACCCCCTTGTCGGAATCGCGTTTGGATTTGAAACGCTGGACCACATCCAGATGGAAGACGCCATATCCGAGAAAGACGGCAATCACAATACCGGGGTGAATATCCAGCAGCTGCAGCAGTACAAAGGCAAGGACACCGAACAGGGCGGCAAAGGTTGTACCGAGTCCCTTCCATGCTTTCTTGGCGAATTCGTATGCCATCATGCCGAGCATGACAAAAATGACCGGGCGAACAGCTGCGACCATGCCTGCTACGATTTTCGATTCGCGCAGCGCGTACATGGAACCAAGCAGCGCAATGATGGCGATGCTCGTCGGCAAAATATGGGCCAGGACGGACACAATAGCACCCAGCACGCCCTTCGTTTTATACCCGAGATACGCGGCCATCTTGGTAGCAATGGGACCAGGCAGAGCGTTGGCAATGGCCAAAATCTCGCCAAACTCATCATCGCTCACCCACTTATAGCGGGTAACGGCTTCATAACGGATCAGTGGAATAACCGAGGGGCCGCCGCCATATCCCAAAATTCCGGTTCGTACCATCCCAATGACGAGACCGTTGTAATCTTTCCAACTCATGCTGATTTCCTCCTAGAGTCTCATGCCCATTCGGCTTTTATATCGTTTTAACAACAGCTGTGATTCTACCTTGACGATGCCTGGCATCTTGTAGAGCTTCTCCAGCAGGAACTGCTCCATCTCTTCCATATCTGCAAAAATACCATGCATGTGCAGGGTACTCGGGCCTGTCATATGATAGAGGCTGGTTACTGCGGGTTCTTCGTCCAGTTTCGCGGCCACTTCATCCAGGAATAGCGGTTCTACATCGACATTGAAAAAGGCAGAGACCTGAAGTCCAACTTTGCCCGGATTGATAACCACGGTGAAGCGTTCAATGATTCCCTTTTCGGATAAGGCATTAATGCGGGCCTGAACGGCCACACGGGACAAACCGATCTGTGCACCCAGATCGGTGTAGGATATCCGGCTATTTTGGTGAAGAGCGGCAATGATTTTACGATCGATTGCATCCAGATTGTGCATTTGCGGGATTTCTCCCCCTTTGGAGGAGCGTTTCTCTGACATGATTGACCATCCTTTTTTTTTAACTATATAGAATAAAAAATTATGATAGAATCTACGTACAATTTGTATGCAGCATTCATATTTTAATGACGAATCGTAATTGGAGTCAATATATTTATTGTAAATGTTGAATTTATCCGATTCAAAGCTTTCATTTTGTCATTTTTACCAATCAGAGATGATGAATGGGAGCAGGATGCAGGCATGAATCGAAAAAGAGACTGTTCACGGAGCACATCCGTAAACAGTCTTCTATATAAAGTACAGGTTGAAGTGACTTAATGAACAGTTTTGGGTAGACAAAAGGTAACTACAGTTCCTTCGCCAGGCTCCGAAGATACTACAAGTGTACCTCCGGCTCCACGAGCTCGCTCCTCCATGCTAAATAGACCAACACCGTTACCAGCCGTCGTACTGTTGAACCCTGCGCCTTGGTCCTCGATTCTCACAACGGTTGCCTCTTCCGAATCTTCCACCGTCACATGTGCTTCTGACACATCGGCGTACTTGGCTACATTGGTTAACGCCTCCTGGATAATGCGGTACATGGCGATCTCTCGGTTCATCTCCAGCCGTTTTCGCAGATTACATTCCAGCTCCACTTCAATCCCGTAGTGCCGGGTATAGTTCTCGATATACGTGCGAATGGCCGGAACGACACCAAGGTCATCCAGTACGGAGGGTCTCAGCTCCCATGCCATGCCGCGTACATCCTCCATAATGCCCGTAACTTGTTTTCGCAGTGCTTCCACACCAGATTGAGGTTGGTCCACCAACAGACGATCCATCTGAATAACAAGAGAGAAGAGACTCTGTCCAATGCCGTCATGCAGCTCACGCGAGATGCGACGCCGCTCCTCTTCCTGAATGTTCATGACCTGGGTCATCATCGTCTGTATCTCAGCTTCGACCCGCTTCAACTTGGTTACCTCACTGCGAACAGCCAAATACTGATAGGGCTCACCATCGTTATCGAGAAAAGGCACAATCGTTGTATTCACCCAATAATGGCTGCCATCCCTGGCACGATTACGAATCTCTCCGTTCCACACTCGTCCGGAAGAGATGGTTTCCCACAGGTTTTTCATAAAATTCTTGCCGTGATAACCCGAATTAATGATCCGATGATCCTGGCCGATCAATTCTTCCCGATTATATTGTGAAATTTCGCAGAACTTGTCGTTTACATACTGGATCTTTCCTTTGCGGTCCGTGAGGGCTACAATGGACGACTCATCCAAGGCAAACTTCAGATCACTGAGCTGATGCAGGGAACCTTTCAGTCTGCTGCGAAATTCAGTATCTGTAATGTGACTGTCGATTTCCTCTAATAACTGACGCACAGGCTGGTCGGCAAATCCGCTAAGTCTGTTTTTACGTGTGCTACTCAAAGTTCAGCAACCCCTTTTTCATCGCAAACTTCACCAGTTCCGGTCTGGTTCGAAGGCCGAGCTTCTCCATCAGATTGCTTTTGTGGGATTCAACCGTTTTGACACTGATCACCAGATGTTCAGCGATTTCCTTGTTGGCGTAACCCTTGGCAATCCAGGACAAAATCTCTTTCTCCCGCTCGGATAACGTGTCATACGGTCCAGCGTTCTCCTGCTTTGCTTTGTCCAGGTATTCACTCATCAGCCGCTTGGTCGCACTTGGGTACAGATAGGCGCTACCCTCTGCTACAGAACGAATAGCGGCAAGCAATTCTTCATGCGGTGCGCTCTTGAGAATATATCCGGATGCTCCCGCGTGGATAGCGCGGAACAGATATTCTTCATCGTCATGCATGGTCAGGATCAAAATGGAGACATCCGGCATCAATTTCTTCAGTTCAGCAGTAGCGGTCAGACCGTCTTTGCCTGGCGGCATGCTGAAATCCATTAAGACCACATCCGGCTTCAGTTCTTGTGCCTTGGCAATAGCTTCATCACCATCGGCTGCATCTCCAACAATATGTATATCATTCTTTCCGTCGAGCAGGGCGATCAGCCCGGAGCGTACAACTACATGATCGTCGACAACTAATAATTGAATCACATCATTTTCCTCCTGTCCGGTTCCACAGTTCTTTCTTTATCATACCAAAAAAGAAAGCCATTCAGAGGTTAATCTCTGAATGGCTTCGATTCTCTGTAAGTCCGTGTTACTTCCTATAAGGAAATAACAAGACTTCTTAACGTATTACAGACAGCTATCTTTATCCGTACACTTTTGGCTGCAGCTGTATAGCGACCTGCTCGGTCTGACGGACCATCTCTGGTGAGAACGTGCAGGGTAATCTGCTGCCAAGGAGCAACACGGCGCCAGGAACACTTCCTTGCTGGAACACAGGCACCGCTATGGCACATACCAACCGCTCCGCAAGCATTAACGGGCAACGGCCGGGTGTATGCTCCCCGGTGGATTGTGCATCAGATAGAGCGGTGCGTCCAGTTCGAAGCGCTGTGCCAACCAGATCTTGTCCGGGACGCATCTCCATGCGTTTCACACGTTCGTTACTGGCGCCGGATGTATATTTCCAGCGCAGCATCGTGCCGGACAGACAGGCCAGTCCGCAAAAATCGCTGGAGGTACTCAGGCGCAGGCCGTCGATCATCTCCTGAATGCCAGATGGCAGTTCATCATGCATGAGAGGACACTTCCTTTTTTGGAATCATACCGTACGTTACGGTGTAATCAATATCGTTATCCTGTGGTCAGGGAACATCTTAAAATAAGGGTATTTCGCTGTTGTTTCTATTGTAGCCCCTTTCTTCCGTGTTGTAATTCAGGGAAAACCCCTATTTCCGTTCTGCAATTTGCTGATCCTGTGTATGGACAGGCATTCAGGCCATGAATGGCAAGGCTTTTTTCGATTACGGAGTCGTAAAGGGATCTCGTAAGTGTGATTTATCTCACAGAAAATTCAGGGAGTTTCCCCGTGAGGTTCAGGTAATCCCCCGATAACCCCCACGCTATATTCGCGGTATGATGGATACATAAGGAAACACCGAGGGGGACGATGGTAATGGGTACGGTATTTACAGAAAGAACAACCCAGGCGACACAACAAGAACAGACGGAGGCGAGCAAGATGACACGGGAGACAGGTGGAATCCTTTCGTTCGTGACAGCTGAACAGTGGGGCTTGATCGAGGCGAAGATGCAGCCAAAACGGGTAAAGTCGGGGTACAGTCTCTTTCTGGAAGGCGATGAAGCCGGATACCTGTACTACATTCGCTCGGGAAGAGTGAAGCTGACCAAGTCGACTGAGGATGGGAAAGAAATTATTTTATCGATTCAACAAACCGGGGATCTGATTGGAGAGTTTGGCGGCATTGGCGGATTGACTCATAGCTACAGTGCAGAGATGGCTGGCAAAGGGGAGCTGGGGATCATCTCGCTCAGCGACTTGGAAAGTGTACTCAGCAAACACGGTGACCTTGCCTTGAAATTCCTGCAATGGATGGCGCTCGCCCAGCGTATCACCCAGTCGCGTTTCCGTGACCTCTTGCTCTATGGCAAGGCAGGTGCACTCGCATCGACGCTCATTCGTGCCAGCAACTCGTATGGCAAAATTACGCCGGATGGCATCGTGCTCGACATGAAGCTGAATCATACCGAATTATCGGAAATGATTGGTGCCACGCGGGAGAGTGTAACGCGCATGTTGGGAGCCTGGAAAGAACAGGGGACGCTGGACACCATGGATGGAAAGCTGATGATTCGTGATCTGGCAGCCTTGCGCTGCATGTGCGGATGTCCGACATTTCCAAGCTGCCCGGTAGAGCTGTGCCGATTGTAATGAAATCAAGTTGAATAGGGTTGTTTCCTTCCATGGCGATTGGGGTCGTTACGGAGAATTCAAAAAAGCTGATGTCCGATTTACTCGGGGTCAGCTTTTTGGCGTGATATGAGCGGCTTGAAGCAGTGGTATTGAATCGAAAAGTTTAGAGGGTTCAGTTATCCGGGCAGGAAATCAAGAATTGGAAACGAATACATAGTTTGGTTTGCTCAAAATAGGTTGATCAACGTAATTTCAACATTCAAGTAATAAAAGAATCATAAAAAAGGAGTACATTTTACCATGATGGATTTACAAAGTTTTGTTTCAGATTACACAAAAGATAAGAAACATTTACAGCTTGTTATCGGGATTGTTAGGGAGAGAGATGTTGAATACTATTCATTTGATAATAATAAAAAGAAAAGTGTGATCCCTCCTGAGCATAAGTTGTTTGAGATCGGCTCCATAACCAAAGTTTTTACATCCATAATTTTATTAGAAATGGAACAAGAAAAACTGCTTTCCTCGGATGACAGTGTTGGTAAGTTCATGCAAAACGTTGAAAACGATTATTTGAATAAGATTACCTTGAGAAGCCTTGCTACTCATACCTCTGGATTACCTATATTGGCAATCAACCACAATTTGGCTAAAAAAAGATCGAATCCTTATTCAATGTATACCGAGCAAGATTTAACTGCTTTTTTATCTACTGCTGATTACACGGATAGCATAGGTTCGTTTGGATATTCCAATATCGGTGTAGGTTTACTGGGATACATACTATGTAAGGTGTCAGGAAGTACGTATGACGAACTGTTAAAAAAATATATAACGAGTCCATTAAAGATGAATGAGACAGCCGTTATGCTTGATGCAGAACAGAATAGCAGGTTTTTGAATGGACATGCTTCATCTGGGAAAAGAGTCCCTCATTGGGATCTTTCTATACATGTAGGAGCTGGGGGGATTAAGTCATCTGTTAGCGATTTGAGTTTATTTGTCCAAGCCAATCTAAATGATAATAATCCGATAGCCTCTACACTACAAAAAAGTCATCTCCCTATATCGATCGGAAATTCAAACCGTTATTTTGGCTGGGGTGAGGATAATCTTCTAGATAAAGGTATCCTCTGGCATAACGGGGGTTCAGCTGGTTTTAATAGTTATCTAGCTTTCAATAAGGAACTCCGTGTAGGAGTTGTATTGCTATCCAATTATTCTTTTTTCTCAAATTCTCTTATGGATCATTATTTTGCTCAAATCATAAAATGGATTACAAAAAAAGAGCCTTCACAAGGAACGATGATAGACTCTACAGGTATAAAAATCTTAGAAGAAATCATGCAGAGAGAAGCGTCATTAAAGTAACCGGAAACGATAGCAGTATTAGCCAACTAATCATTAGGTGGTTTTCTTATATCTCAAGACTCCCATCCAAGATAACTAATCCATGATACAAAAGAGGACGTGTTAACGCCCTCCTGCATTATACCCATGGTATTCACTCACCTATATATTCCTTTGCAAGAATCGAATATAGACATGAATCATGATATTCCCCTTTGTAAAACCAATGCTCTCGCATCAGACCTTCACGCTGCATACCAATCTTCTGCATAACCTTCTCAGAAGCCCTGTTGTTCGGGCGGCATTTCGCATAAATACGGTGTACGCCAAGTGTATTGAAGCCAAAGCCAAGCATCGCTCGGGCTGCTTCGGCAGCGTATCCTTTTCCCTGATAAACGGGATTGAGCACATAACCGATTTCAGCGTTCGTCTTTTCTATGTGAAGGCCAACACCGCCGATCAGGATGCCCTCATTTTTTAAGCATATCGCCAGTTCGAAGCCCTCTCGTGGTTGTGTTTGCTGTGAATTTAGCACAAATTCCACATAATCTCGCGTATCTTCTTCTGTATTCGGTCCCCATGCCGTATGCTGAGTAACTTCTGTCATGGATGTGTAGCTATGTATACTTTCCCAGTCTGTCTCCAGAATATCCCGGATGATGAGTCGTTCGGTCTCCAATTGCATAGCTATTCCCCTCCTAGTAAAACAAAAATAGCCCAATAACCGATTCGTGTAAAGAATGGGTTACGAGCTATGTAAGTATAAGGCATGCTATTGTGGTTGTTTACATTCAACTGCGGGATAAGTATAAGCCAGCTTGCGAATAATTTCCTTTTGCCATTTCGTGTCACCCAGGTTGGTTGCCAGGTTCAGAAGATCCAAATAATCGTCAAGCTGCAGATCAGCCTTTTGCAGAGTTGTATTCATTCGATGTTCGTTCCCCTTTATCTATAAAATCGTTAAGTCATGTACAGTAGGCAGAAGACTTGAGACAAGCTCAAGAATGATAATCATTATCACAGTTATATTATCATTATGCAATGAACGATGTCAAAATGCAATGCCAAGGCTCGAATGTACTCAACTTTTTTTCGAAAAAAGGCTCATCCACAGCACATAGGGAACGTACACACCCAGGTATGCAGACGGATAAAGAAACCATCCATTCAACAGGAAATGGTGAATTTCTGTGGTGAACGTTGTCATATGGGCATTCGTAGCGTACACATCTCCGGCAATGACAGTCGCCGCACTATAGAAGCAGAGCAGGGCAAGTACATGGAAAACACGGGTCACCATCGGAGAGCGAAGCGCAACAAAAACCATAATCAGTGGAACAATCAGCAGGAGCAGAAGAAAAAGAAACTTCATCATACAGGTCTCCTTTGGGATACTTTTGTTAAACAGTATGGGCAATTGGTGGAATTTCCAAATTTTTTTTCAAACATTTTACAAAAAGAAAGAGGAATTCAGCATATGAACGATTAAATTAAAGGTGGATAACCCATTATCAGGTAATTACGAGGAGGAGAAGGCAAGTATGAAGAAAGCGATATGGCAGCATTGGATCGGGGCATTCCTGATCTTCATCATGATGGCGACGGCATTGCTTCAACCTGGTTCACAAGGTCCGGTACAGGCCGCTGCAGCACCTATTACGGTATCGCAGGCCATCGCTGCCCAGAGTGGCGGAGCAACGGCAACGGTGGAAGGATATATTGTTGGACATGCCACCGGTTCGCTTACAGCCAAGTTTACATCTCCTTACGCCAATGATTTTAACTTCTTGATTGCAGATTCAGCGACAGAGAAGACTAACGCGAAACTGCTCGACGTGCAGATTCCAGCGTCGTACCGCTCGCAATATGGACTGGCTACCAACCCGAATCTTGTGGGGCAGAAGGTTATCATAACCGGAACGCTTGGCGCATACAACAGTTTTGCCGGAGTTAAGAATCCTACCTCAATCGCACTCTCCTCTGGAACAACCAATCCTGATCCTGATCCAGGCACAACGCTGCCGGATGGTACAGGGAAGAAAGTATTATTCGATAACACGCATGCTCAGACAGCCGGGGCTGCGGACTGGGTTATTGATGGGGCATTTTCGGACTTTGCGAATGGTTTGCGAAACGCAGGCTTTACCGTGGATCAGCTGGATCGCAGCATCCCGTATACCTTCGGTGAGCAAGCCATCACCTTTAATAAATTGAAAGATTATGATGTCTTCGTTATCGGCGAAGCGAACGTGCCTTTCAAAGCGACAGAGCAGGCTGCACTGCTGCAATATGTACAGAATGGTGGCAGTGTCTTCTTCATTGCCGACCACTATAACGCAGACCGGAACAAAAACCGCTGGGATTCCTCCGAAGTATTCAACGGCTATCGCCGTGGTGCATTCTTGAATCCAGCCAAAGGCATGTCGTCAGCAGAAGCTGAATCTCCAGCTATGCAAGGCGTGACCAGTTCGGACTGGTTGGCATCCAACTTCGGTATTCGTTTCCGCTACAATGCATTGGGAGATGTTAATGCAACGGATATCGTCGCACCTTCACAGTCGTTCGGCATTACAACCGGCGTGAACGCAGTGGCCATGCATGCTGGTTCCACACTTGCCATTATTGACCCGAACAAAGCCAAAGGTCTGGTGTATGTACCTAGTGGGGTTTCCAAATGGGGCAACGCGGTAGATCAGGGCGTATACAATGGCGGCGGACGAGCTGAAGGAGCCTACGCAGCGATCGCCAAGATCGGGGCAGGAAAAGCAGCATTTATCGGCGACTCCTCACCTGTTGAGGATGCCACTCCCAGATATCTACGTGAAGAAACAGGCGCTGCCAAAACAACGTATGATGGCTTTAAAGAAGTGAATGACGGTGTATTCCTCGTGAATACCGTGAAATGGCTTGCAGTGAAAGAAAGTTACACAAGTCTGTCCCAGGTCGCTGGACTGACATTGGATACGCCGACAAGTCTGCTTGCTATTGAAGCTCCGGCTTCTTCCACTGAGCCGCAAACCGAACCATGGGCTACACCGGCTGCAGGCTACAAATGGTACGATCCTACAACGTTTAAGGCAGGATCGTACGGCAAAGCGCAGTAAGATAAGCAGTAAGAAAAATATACGGAAAATCGGCCTGTTCGCCACAATTGCGGACAGGCTTTATTTTGCATAAATGCCCGGAGCAGAGGGAAACGTATGGGTAATTATGAATGATGAGTGAGATGCCAAGGTGAGGAGGAAGACCATGATGAATCGGCAAGCAGACTGCGACAGCTCGACCATGAGGCAGAAACTCAAAGGGGACCTCCATCGTGTGGCAGATCGAATGAACAAGACGTTATCCACCTTTGACCATGACAGTGTGTGTCTGCTGGGCCAATTTGCGGAGATTCGGGCCGAGATCAAGCAGATCGAGGTGCTGGCGTCTTCCTTTTATCTGGATTGTTATCTGTCTCCCTTCACGGAGAAATTTGCCGAACTGACTGCCAGTGTACAGCATTTGTCGGATCGCAGATATGGTGCGCTCATTGTAATTGAACGGGAAGTTCCGCTTGAACCAATTATCCACTCAGGGGTTGCAGTCGATGCCAGAGTCACGCATGCGTTGCTGGAGTCGCTGTTTATACCGGGTGCACCTCTGCATGATGGGGCGGTGCTGATTCGGGGCAATCAGATTGTATCCGCGGGCAATGTATTACCTTTGTCACAGGCCATTGCACATGAACGGAAAATTGGCACACGGCATAGGGCTGCTCTCGGATTAAGTGAGCTGACGGATGCGGTTGTGCTGGTTGTCTCGGAAGAGACAGGTCAAGCTTCATTCGCCGTGGGAGGGGATCTGCATCCCATCAACGTGGTTGAAACCCTGCCATGATTACTGGTCGCTAGATTTTTTACCGATTCCATGCTGGAGTAAATGAACCTTTTTCCCTGTGAAGAGAGAAAGGTCTTTTTGTTACATCGTGATGTGGTTTTGCACAAACTTGATCATCATGGGTACAATAGAGGATGGAAGACGAACTGAAGAAGGCGAATTGATCGCAAAAATGGTTGGAGGAGACGGTTAACACATGAGCTGGTTTGATGCAATGGAACATCACGATTATGAGGAACTGGTACTGTGCCAGGATAGAGCCTCTGGTTTAAAAGCAATTATTGCTATTCACGATACAACACTCGGTCCAGCGTTGGGAGGCACACGGATGTGGACCTATGCTTCGGAGGAAGCTGCCATTGAAGATGCCTTGCGCCTTGCGCGGGGAATGACATATAAACATGCTGTATCCGGACTGAATCTGGGCGGAGGCAAAGCTGTAATTATCGGGGATCCGCGCCGTGACAAAAATGAAGCAATGTTCCGGGCTTTTGGCCGATACATTCAAGGACTGAACGGACGTTATGTCACCGCAGAGGATGTGGGAACGACAGAAGAAGATATGAATCTGATCTATCAGGAAACCGACTATGTCACAGGTATATCGCCAAGCTACGGCTCCTCCGGTAATCCTTCCCCGGCAACAGCCTGGGGTGTATATCGGGGCATAAAGGCCGCAGCGAAGCAAGCATTCGGCACGGATCTGCTGGAAGGCAAAACCGTGGCTGTACAAGGTGTGGGCAACGTGGCGATGCGTCTGTGCAAATATTTGTACGAAGAAGGTGCGCAGCTGATCGTTACCGATATCCATAAGGATTCCGTGAAGCAGGCTGTGGATCAATTCGGTGCAAAGGCGGTGGACCCTGCCGACATTACTGGAGTGGATTGTGATATTTATGCTCCATGTGCATTGGGCGGTACAATTAATGATGATACGTTGAAGCAGCTTAAGGCCAAGGTTGTGGCAGGCTGTGCCAACAACCAGCTGCTGGAGCCGCGTCATGGTGACAAGCTGCATGAAATGGGGATCGTATACGCACCAGACTACGTGATCAATGCAGGTGGCGTAATTAATATTGCGGATGAGCTGAACGGCTATAACGCAGATCGTGCGTGGAGCAAGGTTGGGGAGATCTACAATAATCTGGAGAAAATCTTCGACACGTCACGGACCGAAGGCATCGCAACGTATATTGCTGCGGATCGCCTGGCTGAACGCCGCATTGAACTGATGAAAAATACACGCAGCACGTTTCTGCAAAATGGTCATCACGCGCTGAGTTCCCGCAGACTGCGCGGGTAAATTCAAAGGATTCACATTACAATAAAATGTAAAACAGCTAAAGGCAGGCATCCCCATGGTGAACTGCACCCCATTTGTTAGAGAGGAGGTGCAGTGCAATGGATGCCTGCCTTCTCTTTGAGTTTAAAGATTTTCTTGTAAGGCGTTTATCGTATGGCTCGGCTAACATTAAAAATTCTTATAACCCGAGAGCAACGCAATGTTATTTCAAAATGTAATACACTTCTGATTCAGCAGCTTCACAAATCGATCCAGCGCGCTGCTGACGTATCGATCTTCACCCCGGACAAAGGTCGTTGTGGTATGTGTGAATCGTTCGGCCAGATCAAATACAGAGAACTCATCTGGTTTCTTGTGAATAACGCTGCAAGGCATAATGGTAAAAGCAATCCCCGACTCCACACAGCTAAGCAGGTTATCCATCGTGCTGACTTCAATCATATTGCGAGCAGACAAACCTTCTTCCTGCAAATATTCCTCCGTAATTTCACGGTATGGGCAGCCTTTTGGGAAAACGACCCACGAAACCTGACACAGGCTTTCGGGTGGAACGTCCATCCTTTTGGAGATGATATGCACCGTGTCCTGCATTTCATATTCCACTTTCAGACCCTCTTTTACACACGCACCACTAATAAAGGCACCATCAATCTCGTATTCCTGTATTTTCTTGCGCAGCACTTTGGGTGAAGTGGCATTCACAAGCGAGATGGAGACCTCGGGATAGGTCACTTGGTATTCATTGAGAATCTCCATGAACCGGCTGGATGCTGCCGTCTCCACAATCCCGATTTTTAACGTGCCTGAAGGCTCACCGGGATCAGTCATATCCTGCTCTAGATCGTTTAACAGGTCACGGATGCGTGTTGCATACTGGATAAATTGTTCTCCTTTGGAAGTCAGTACCACCCCTTTGGGAAAACGGTTAAACAACTGAACCTGATATTCCTGTTCCAGTTTTTTGATGCGTGTGGTGACGTTGGATTGTGCATAATTCAATTCTTTGGCGGCCTGTGAGATTTTGCCGGACCTTGCCACCGCGAGAATAATATCGATATCCGAGAGTTCCATGGCTCTGGCCTCCTGAGTTGTAATGAAATGAAGTAAAGTGAAGTGTTAGGTATCTCTATGAGAGATACAACTATATATTTCAATCATTTTACGATATATATATGCCGGCTTACAATATCGTTATCAACAGCTTTTACAGAGCAATGGAATCATGCAAAACGCTGACAATGGAGAAGGAGTTGTGATGAGAAATATGTCTACATTACTGAGTCCGGTGACGATCAACGAATGGCATTTGAGAAACAGATTAGTGATGGCACCTCTTACCCGAGGGTTTGCCAATTATCAGGATGGGACTGCGACGGAAGAGATGGTGGCGTATTACGAGCGACGTGCCAGGGATGGCGTAGGGTTGATCATTACAGAGGGGATTAATCCCTCGCTGGCAGGCAAAGGAACCTACGGTATCCCCGGATTATATACGGCTGAACAGACCGCTTCATGGAAAAAGGTAACGAATGCCGTCCATAAACACGGAGGAACCATCATCGCTCAGTTGTGGCATGTGGGCAGGCTGTCTCACTCCGATCTGATCGGTACCCTGCCACTGGCACCTTCAAGCATCCCGGCTCAAGGAAGAGTTCATAAATTGCATAAGTCATATCAGATACCTCAAGCCATGAGTGCGCAGGATATCAAGGATAGCATTCAACAATTTCAAACGGCTGCCCGCAATGCGGTACTGGCTGGATTCGACGGAATTGAGCTGCATGCAGCACATGGTTATCTGATCGACCAGTTCATTAATGAGAAGACGAACCACAGAACAGACGAATACGGAGGCGATATCCAGGGACGATTGCGTTTTCTGAAGGAGATCATTATTGCAGTCCAAAAAGAGATCAGTGTGGATCGCATCTCGGTACGATTTTCCGAGAAAAAAGATGATGACCCTTCCTATGTCTGGTCAGACAAGGCTGGAGTGCTGAACGCCTATCTGAATCTGTTCCGCGAGACAGGTATTACAATCTTGCATCCTTCAACAGATCGATACACCACAGTCTGGGATGGGGAGCACAATTTCCATGAAGCGATTCGCCAGCAGTGGGATGGAATCATCATTGGCGTAGGGGATCTTGAGGCAACAACCGCAGAGCAGGCAGTGCAAGATCGGAGCATTGATTTGGCAGCGTTCGGCAGACCGTTTATCGCCAATCCCGATCTGGTGCAAAAATTGCGTTCGGGGCAGCAGTTGGTCGAGTACGATGCCAATGCACATTTGACTGTGTTGGTGTGAATGTAGCAAGAAAAGGGCAGAAGCTGATCCTCAAGATCACTCTGCCCTTTGTTTTGTTTACATATGGAAGGATGGTTACGGGTTACTGACGACGGTAACTTTCTTTTCCGTTAAGTAGTATACGAGTGCCAGTAGAGGCATCAACAGACCAATCAGTGTGGTGAGACTCCAACCTCCATGTGCGTAGGACCAGCTGCCAAGAGATGATCCAATTGCGCCCCCTACAAAAAAGATCGACATAAATATCCCGTTTACGCGTCCTCTTGCTTCGCTCAACGAATAGATAATGCGCTGTCCCAGCACCAAATTACCCGAAACCGCCATATCCAGCGTGATGGCAACGACCACAAGCAAAATAAGGGTAGCGGTAGAGTGACCCTGGAACAGATAGGCAAGCCCAAAAGATGCAGCCGCGATGACCATGGCGAGTCCGGTTAATATACGGGTTAAACCTTTATCCGCCCATCTTCCGGCAATAGGTGCTGCGATGGCACCCCCAACACCAGCCAGTGCAAACCAGGCAATTCCTTGCTGGGACATGCCATACTCATTGGCGAGCTGCAAGGGAACTGTGGTCCAGAACAAGCTGAAAGCGCCAAACAGGCTGGCCTGATAGAGGGCTCGGCGGCGGAGCATGGGAAATGTTTTGAGCAGGGAGCCCAATGACAGAATTAATTGTCCGTACTTCATCGCAGGTTGTGGCTGACGTGCAGGAAGTGCACGTGATAGGAGCAATGTAAGCAATACGATAATGATTGCCGAGAAGACAAAGACCGCTTGCCAGCCGAGCAGGCTTGTAATAAAACTTGCGACTGGCCGAGCCAGCATGATGCCCAGCAGTAGACCACTCATCACGTTGCCGACAACCCGTCCGCGTTGCTCCTCAGAAGTGAGGTAGGTGGCGTAGGGAACCAGAATTTGCGCAACGACTGAACTGATCCCGATGACGAGGGAAGCAGTCAGAAATAATACGGCATGGGAAGAGAAGGCAGCGGCAATCAATGCAACGACTAGAATGATGAGGAAAAAAGTTACCAGTCGCTTATTCTCCAGAATGTCACTGAGCGGAACGATAAACAGCAGGCCAATAACATAACCGATCTGTGTTAACGTCACAATCAGTCCCGCAGCAGCAGAGGAAAGCCCTGTTGTCACGCCGATTGGTCCTATAACCGTCTGTGCATAATACAGGTTTGCCGCAATCAGCCCGCACGCCGCAGCCAAAAGTAAAATCAACCAACTGGAAACTGAATTTGATTTCACATCAGTTTGCATATCCATGAGTATCACCCTCCACATGTTCTCAAATTATTTTTTATTAAAGTGAACTTGTATTGAAATTGTTAATTACTAAACGGTGCGTTTACTAATCGTAAGCATATAATAAACTAAACGTTTAGTATTGTAAATAGGCGTGGGAACTTTTTTTATGTCGAAGTAAGGTAAGAACGAAATTGTTTAATGTATCGGTGTTTTAGTATAATGAACGTATAGTTTTTATGAATTACAGATGCATTGGTTACACCAAGGAGGGCTTATGATGACAGCCAAAAGAGGGCGTCCCCGCAATGTGGAAACCCAGAATGCGATTCTTGCAGCTTCCTATGAATTATTACTGGAACACGGATTCGGAGCGATTACGATCGAAAAAATTGCTGAACGTGCTAAGGTGAGCAAAGCAACGATATATAAATGGTGGCCAAATAAAGGTGCTGTCATTATGGATGGGTACATGTCTGCGGCAAAGGCAAGATTGCCTGTACCGGATACAGGATCGGTATTTGAGGATGTGCGCATTCATGCGAGCAATCTGGTTGTTTTTTTGAGCAGCCGGGAAGGAAAAGTGATCACACAGATTGTCGGAGAGGGACAGTCTGATCCAGGGCTTGCAGCAGAATACCGAACCAGATACATTCAGCCTCGTCGGCGCGAAGCGTGGGGGATTTTTGAAAAAGGTATAGAACGGGGACAGTTGAAAAAGGATTGTGACATCGGACTGTGCATAGACCTCGTCTATGGAGCGATGTTCTATCGCATGCTGGTGACTGGCGAAGCGATAGATACTGAATTCGTGCAGCGTTCGTTGATCTCCTTGTTTGAGGGTATTAAATCTGGATCATAGAGAAAGACATCTTGGGGGAGGGATAGGGCGATTCTTAAGAATCACCCTGGATACATAAAGGCTTGTGGATGAATGGGGATTGTGTGGAGAACTGAGAACTATACCTGGAAGATCGGTGAGATGGCTGGGGGCCATGAATCAGGAGAATGCGAAGTGGAAGAAGGAAGAGACTCGTTCAAGAGCGGGGGCTCGTTCCATATGAAACTGGGTATTTCGCGTCGTAACACCGGCGCTACATCCTGGGCAAAGCGTTCTACCTGCTCCAGCTGCTCTGCATGGCTGAGTCCATCCACGCTGATACTCAGTACCTGATGTCCATATGCGGCATGGTAATTGAGGATCTTCTCAATGACTTGCTCTGGACTACCAATCAGTACAGGACCATGCGCAATGTTATCCTCCAGGTCCTTAAAGGGTGACTGGTTGTGCTGCGCAGCGGCCGTAGCATGAAATGCCTCATAATAAGGCGTATAACGACGGATCGCCTCTTCGCGTGTATTCGCGAGGTATAGGCTGCCTGCCCCGGAGCCAACCACCGCTCGTTTCGCATCATGACCATAATAATCGAGACGCTCCCGGTAATGGTCAATTAACGCTTTGTATTTTGCCTGCGGGTGGAAGGAATTCGAGCTAAATATCGGTTCGCCATACTTAGCTGCAAGCTCGGTAGAGCGGGTGCTCGATGCGCTTCCATGCCAGATCGGAATGGATTGCTGAAGCGGTCTCGGCTGAGTAGTAACCTCTTGAAGGGGAGGGCGATACGTTCCCTGCCAGGTTACATTCTCTTCAGTCCACAGCCGTTTCAGCAGTTCGTAGCGTTCACCGAGTGAATCCCATTGTTCCTCCTCGCTAATGCCAAACAGGGGATAGTGCCGAGGATCATTGCCTTTCCCGATGATCATCTCCAGCCGTCCGCCCGATAATTGATCCAGCGTGGCATAATCCTCGGCAACCCGTACCGGATCAAGTATACTAAGAACAGTGACCGTTGTTAGCAACCGGATACGTGAAGTCGCAGCAGCGACGGCGGTCAGCACAACGGGAGGTGAGGAAGACAGAAAAGGTGCGCCATGCCGCTCACCGATCCCATATGCATCGAACCCCAGCCGTTCGGCCAGCTTGGCTTGTTCCAAAATATTGTGGAACTTCTGTTGTGTTGTTAGTGATTCACCAGTTACGGCATTTGGAAGATTCATCATGAGACTAAATAAGGCAAATTTCATCTAACCATCCCCTTGGATTGGATTGGAAAATCACTGGGTTGTCTAATCCTATGGAAATAGTAGGATATTCAAGCTAAAACTAACTTTACCATGTTGCCATGCATTCTTCTAATGGATTTTTTCTATAAGGCGGATTAAAGCCGCTCAAACCTAGACAAATGGGCAGGAAATTGCCACGATTTTTATTGACCGCTGTAAAATTTAGGATTAAAATTGTGCATATCATATAAATTCAAATTTATGGATTTTCATTGTGGAGGTGGGAGACATGGAACCTACAACTACGATACGCTCCTTTATTGAGGACTACATCAGGAAACAGGGCTATACTCTGCAATACTTTGCCGATATATCGGGTGTGAACGCTGGAACGTTAAGTGCGATCATCAAAGGAACGCGGCCAATCGCCATGGCTCAACTGGATTTGATTACCAAAGGCATGAAGCTGGAAGAAGGCCATTTCTACGAAATTTACGGCGCTGAGTGTTTTGTGGAGTCTGCACCACATTGGAGAAGACTGGAACCTTTTCTGCAACGTTGCGCCGAGCTGGACAAGCTCGAATGTATTCAGAGGGTAATCCAGCAAGTGACGGATGACCGCTCCTATATTTCCGAATTATTTGAGATGGCAGAAGGCATGCTTGAACGAGGACAAAAGAAAGCGGCCCGCATGTTATATGAATGCGTTGCGGAGTGTGAGAAGTACCAACATTCGGAACGTCTCGCATTGTGTCAGTATCGTATTTTCACACTATCTCTGGGTCAAGATCAGCATGAAAATCTCAGGGCAGCCGTGCACTTCGAGCCATATATTAATAGGCTGGATGAAGAGCGGCAACTGGATGCGATCAAGGATCTGGCGAATACATATTTGGCTTTGAGATATTGGGACAAGTTATTTTCCCTTTCTGATGAGTTGGATCAGAAAACTAAAATTTTACAATTATACACAAAGAAAAAAACGGATAAAAGTGAGCGGTTAACCGCATACCCATTATTTGTATATATAGCATACTCAAATCTACTTAAATCTGCTGCTTGTGAGGGGCAGGGAAAGTATGAAGATGCGCTTTATTATACAGGGGTATATACAGATGTAGTGGATATTCATAATTCTAACGAAGAAGATCGGTTATATATATCTAAGTTTAAGTTTTGGGCAGAAGCGAACACGTATGTCTATAAATTAATGATGGGTGATCTGAGTATTTTGCCAGCATACGTTGATTTTATTGAAATTAACGAATCAGATGTGCTTCCTGCTATGACTAATATTTTGAAAGTGGCTAATAATTTTGACCAAGATATCAATGAAATACTCCATAAATTTAGTGTCCAAATCTATTCGGAAATTGATCAATTAAAAGATTATACCGATCAGGTCAAGTCGGATATCTATATCACATTTTTATTTGGACAAAGTGTTTATCACCTCAATCGTGGTCAGTACTCTGAGGGTATGAATCAACTTTTATATTGTTTGAACGAAGCAGTTAAAATTAATAACCATAAAGAGACTATACATTGTGTAGCGTTATATGAGAGATATAGACACATATCTACTCCAGATCATGCACAACAGTATAAAATGATAATGATGGAGGTAGAGCGTAATTATGATAAAAAAGAAAATCGTTTATTTCATCTTGCTTAGTTTGCTAGTCGTTAATGTCACCCAGTTAGGTTCATTTGATCATGGGATCCCTTTTGTAACATCGCTTACCACTACACATGGTGGTGGTACGTTATAGTATTTAAGTAGTGAATTATCAGCTTTTAAAATGGTTTATTTCCGAGATCGGAAATAAGCCTTTTTTGCGCAGATTGACCATTGTAAAATTCAGGATTAAAATTACATTTATTAAGTATTGATGAATCTTAAGTTAGTTTGGTTGATGGGGGTGGGAGAATTGAAACTTGCACCTACGATACGCACATATATAGAGAATCACATAAGAGAAAGAGGATATAAACTACAGCAATTCTCAGATGTCACAGGTGTCAACGTTGGCACATTAAGTGCTATCCTCAAGGGCAGCAGACCTCTAGCTATGAATCAGTTGGATCAAATCACATCTGGTATGGGGTTGGAGAAGGGATACTTCTACGAGATGTACAGTGTGGAATGTTTTGTGGAAGCCGCACCTCATTGGAGGCGTTTGGAACCGTTCCTGTATCGCTGCGCTGAACTTAACAAGCTAGGCTGTATTAAAAAGGTAGTCTATCAGGTTACAGATGATCGATCCTATATTTCAGAACTGTTTCAAATGGCAGAAAATCTATATTTCAAAGAAATGAATGAAGCGGCGCTTATTTTATATGGATGCGTAGCCGCAGGTGAGAAATATCAGCACTCGGAACGGTTGGCGTTATGCCAGTACCGTATTTTTTTGCTTCATAAAACAATGAGTAAATTCGATAATCTGGCTGCAGCAGCCCAATTGGAACCTTATATTGAGAAATTGGATGAAGAAATACAACTGGATGCTATTAAAGACTTGGCGAATGTTTATAGTACAATACATCTCTGGGATAAGGTTTATGATCTGGCAGAGGAACTGGAACGAAAAGTTGATTTTCAACTTGAACTTCAATCTCGAAGACGGAAAAATAGAAAAAGAACCGCCTTTTACCCCATATTTACGTATAAAGCATATGCGAATTTATTGAAGGCAAGTGTCTGTGAAGCGCGTAAGCAATATGAAAAAGCTCTGGAATATACAGATGTTTACGTGACTGTTATTGAAATCTCTAATCCAACAGAAGAAGAGCAAGAATTAATAGAACGTTTCAAAGGATGGGCGGAGGGAAATCGGTATTTATACCATTTGATGAATGGGAACCATGAGGTTATTGAACCTTATCTGAATTACCTTGATGCTAATCCACATGAGATTTTAATAGCATTCGTGAATATTGTGCAAGCAGCTAACCGGCACTCACTGGATATTGATTCTGCATTGGATAGATTCGATCCTTATATTAAACAATTCAACACGGATATACATTTAAAAGGGACGTACAATATGCAAATGTTGAATTATAGATATATATGTTTTTATTATGAGTTAGCGAAGTACAGGCTCAACCAACAAAGATACGCAACGGGGATTGACACGTTACTCACGAGCCTGGAACTCTCATCATCAAGTAACGATGACCTAATGTCTATTAAATCTATTGATTTATATGGTAAATTCAGAAGGCATGTAACGAACCAACAGGAAGAACAATACAATAGGTTAATAGAAGGCCAGAGCTCACAAAATTTTGGAATTAGAATTAAAAGTGTATAACTACTGAGATCTAATCTTGCTCAATATAACGACCTCTACTAAAAGATCTAATACAAAAATTTTGCAAAGCATTCCATTATGAATTTTTAGATAAATGTACCCTAAAATAGGTTGAAAAAGGGGTGCATGCTGTGAGAGAAATCAAGCAGATCAAAGATCAAATCGAGCAGAATCGGCAACATTTGCGTCGGTTGGTGGAGAAACATGGCATGCATGATGATAAAGTTCTCAAGCAGTCTATGGTGCTGGATGAACTGATTAATAAATATATTCGACTAAGAGAGAAACACTAATTTGTTAACGCTCTTATCTTCCTCTGTAATCCACCTATAGGTGGACCTACTTATCAACCCAGTTGTGGACGCTAGAGCGGTGTTCTCCCTGCTATGCTTAAAGCATCAAATCAAGCAAATTACAGGGGGAACAACGTATGACGACGAGCATGTGGGTTCAGATGATCATCATGTTTGCGGTTTTAGTATTCACTTCAATTGGACGAAAGCCAGTACGTTATTATCGTTTATTGCTGCCTTTCGTTATTATGGGTTATTATGCAGTCAAATTCCTTAAAGACATGACTCTTACAGGCAATAATGTGCTGTTTTTGTTGGTGGCCGTGATTGTAGGGGCATTGTTCGGAATGATTGTGCTGGGAATAACGCGTATGGAATTCGATGCGACGGCAGGTAAGTGGTATACCCGAGTGGGGATAGGTAGTGTGGTTGTCTGGGCGGTGGCATTCCTGCTACGCATCATTCCGGTGGAATGGATTACGCATCATCCGCAGCAAGCATACCAGTATGCAAATGAGCATCAATTGGATCTTCAGAATATCGGCCCTGCATTTATATTAATGACCGCAGCTATGGTTTTGGTGCGTGTAGCAGGGATTCTAATCCGCTCCAGAGCGAGCAAAGTACAGCATACGATTGGAACATAATTTATAATGTGTTTCTGTCTTTAGTCTTTGCGTAAAGGGACTCCCATTTTCTCATGAGTACGATATGTAGTTTATTGTGAGTGGAATATATCTATATGCTGTAGATGTGACGATTTTCACGGATTAATGCAAAATGCTATGTTATGAAAGTATTGTTATGTAAGAAAACATTTTATTTTGCAAAGGAATAAAATATGAATTTTTTGGCAATGTATCCTAAAATGTTTTAAAAAGAGGGGGTGCATGCTGTGAGAGAACCGAAGCAGATTAGAGACCAAATCGAACAGAACAGGCATGAGTTAAGTCGTTTGGCGGAATATCATGGCATGCAAGACTACAAAGTCCTTCAACAATCGATGGTATTGGACGAGTTAATTAATGAATATAATCGCTTCAAATATAATAAACACTTTATGAATAGACAGCCGATTGCATAATGCAGTCGGTTTTTCTATGCAATAGAAGAGTAGTCGACTGTAGCCATACAGTCGGCTTTTTTGCGTTTCGTCGAAACCTGCGCTTCAATCTTGAAATTCCGTACCAATCCCATGGTTGGCAGGATAGCCAACGATCATTAAAACTGAATATGATGACCCCAGTTATATTCAGATTGATCTGTGAAGGGGGCTCATACAATGATCGGGAGAGGGAGGGATGAACGGAATGATGGACAAGGTACTAGGTTATTTCGGAAGAAATATAAATCTGCGCACCAAGCTGCTTCTGTTGTTCCTGGCGTTGACCTTGCTGCCGCTAAGCTTGCAGGGAGTGGTGAATTACCTGCATTTCTCGCAGACGATTGATCGCAAGACGGAGCAGTTCACCATTGATATTGTTCGCCAGATTAATACTAATCTGAATCGGCTGCTCAAGGACTTCGAACGTTTGTCGCTCTTGCCGCTCTATGATCAGATGGTGCTTGGCATTCTGGGCAAATACAATGCTCCGATGGGATCGGGTACATGGGCGCGGTCCGATGATTATCTGAAAATGAAGCTCTACACGTCCGGTCAAGCGTATGACCGACCGGAAATCCGTGGCATGCATCTGATCAGCAACAGCGGCATTTTGTTCTCCAATCTGGATTCGCTGGCAGTGAATCCGGTATGGGACAGCAGGCAGGATGACTGGTTTGCAGAGCTTAACGGCTCGGAAGGGGAATGGCGTCTGCTTCCTCCACACGAACCAAGCTATTACACGGGCAGTCGTGAAGAGCCGTATATATCGGTTGCCCGTGAGATTCGTGATCCGGGTACACTCCAGCGACTGGGTTACATTCTGATCGACATCCGGCTGGAAGCCTTCGGCCAACTCTTATCCAATCTGAATTTTGAGCAAAATGCGAGCCTGATGATTGTCGACAGCACGCAGCGTCTCCTGTTCGAACGCACCTCAGCCGGAGGTCTGTCCGCATACGACCAACTGTTAAAACATGGCCAGCTTCAAGGATACGCAGGCAACCAGAAGGTTGTCCTTGAGGGGAAGCCCTATCTCTACGTACAGCACCATTCCAGCTATTCAGGACTTTCGGTGATCAGCCTTACACCTATTGCCGTTATTCAGAAGGAGTCGGGCGAGATGCTCACGTTTACGTTTGGATTCGCTGTGTTGTGTATGGCGGCCGTAGCAGTTCTCGCTGTTCTCTTATCCTACCGTATAACGAGGCCGCTAATTCGATTGAAACACAATATGATTCGGGTCGAGCAGGGAGACTTTAGCCAGCGCGTAGTGCACTTTAGCAATGATGAGTTCGGACAGATTAGCCGGGGTTTTAACCGAATGATGGAAGAGATCAATCGACTATTCAACGAGGTATTTCTGTTGGGCATTCAAGAGCGAGAGGCGGAGTTGTCAGCATTACAGAGCCAGATTAATCCCCATTTTATATACAACACATTGGAGTCCATCAACATGATGGCGGTCCGCCAGAAGCACGCTGAGGTGTCTGATATGGTGACGGCACTTGGCAAGCTGCTGCGTTATACGATTGATAAGGTGGACCGGAGGGTTCCGCTTCAGGAAGAACTGGCTTTTGTACAATCCTATGTACGCATTCAACAAGTACGTTATGACGGCAAGCTGGAGGTAATCTATGACATCGATGAAGCCATTACAGAGTGTCTGATTCCTAAGCTGGTATTGCAACCGCTGGTGGAGAACGCTGTCTACCATGGCATTGAAGGGAAGGCGGATGGCGGGGTGATCTGGGTATCTGCATTGAAATTCGATGATGAGCTGCTGATTATTGTGCGTGACAATGGCAAAGGCATGGCTCAGGCGGAGATTGATGAATTAAATGAATCCATTGCTCGGCAGCCTTCCAATGAGGCATTGCGTTGTCATGCCGGGGACAGGCTGGGACTTAACAATATCTCTCAAAGGCTCCGCCTCATGTATGGAGAAGGCAGCGGCCTGAGCGTCGATGGCAGTCCCGGGCAGGGCCTGGCGGTGACGATATCCATTCAACTTCAACCGAAAGGGGAATGAAGCGCATGTATAAAGTATTGCTTGTGGAGGATGAGACGGTCATCCGTCAGGGACTGAGAGAGCTGATTGTACAGGCGGCTCCTCAGTTCGAGGTAACAGGTGAAGCTTCGAGCGGAGCCGAGGCACTGGATTTTCTGAGATGTGAAGTACCTGATGTGTTGATCACGGATATTCGCATGCGTGAAATGGACGGGCTGACACTGGCATCCAAAGCAAGAGATATGTACCCTGAACTGCTGATGATCATCATTAGCGGGTACGGAGAGTTTGAATATGCACGCAGGGCGATGGAATACGGGGTATTGAACTATCTGCTGAAGCCGATTGAACGACATGAACTGGCATTATGCATCCAAAAAATTCAATTGCTGCTGGATCGCAGGTATGGCATTTCAACCCTTCCAGTCACTGAGCCATCTGGGAAAGCAGAGCACTCCGGCGGAGATACGCGGAAGATTATCCGAGATGTGAAGGAGCACATCAAGCAGCACCCCGATGGGGATCTGCGACTTCAGACCATAGCAGCTCTGGTTCATCTGAACCCCACCTATCTAAGCCAACTGTTCAAGAACGAAACAGGAACCAATTACTCCGAATACATCGCTGAGGCTCGTATGGAACGGGCCAAGTGGCTGCTGGTTAACACAGGGCTCAAAATCTATGATGTTGCAAGGTTATCCGGGCATCAGAGTCCCAAGCACTTCATGCTGGTATTCAAGCAGCAGGTGGGATGGACAGCAGGGGAATATCGTGACCGATTCAGCATTTCTTGAAATACCATACCATTTCTGTAATTGACGTGATTTATGAGCGGGCGATGTCTTCGTTATACTTTGGTTGCACATGTATACCACTAAGTCCATAAGGGGGATTTTCATGAAAAAAGCAGGACTGATATTGATACTCTTACTCATGATGATTGCTTCAATCGGGTGCACAAGCTCCAATTCCGGAAGTGATCCTGGGCAAGCAGCCGGGGAGAATGGAGAGGTTGAGCTGAAATTCATGATGTGGGGCAATCAGGCACATATGGATGTATACAACAAGCTGATTGATAGCTTCACGCAGGAAAATCCAGGCATCAAGGTGACGATGGAATCCGTTCCTTTCGCAGAATACCAGCAAAAAATTTCGGTGCTTGCCGCTGGCGGCTCTCTCCCAGATATCGCATGGGTATCGGAGCGGATGGTGCCACAATTCAAATCCAATCACATCCTGGCTGATGTATCCGAGTTCAAGGATGATGCCCAGTTCAAGCTGGATGATTATATACCAAGTACATTGGATTTGTTCCGTGATGGAGATCAGCTGCTGGGGCTTCCTTTTTCTACACCTCCGGTGGTCATGTTCTACAATAAAACGCTGTTCGACAAAGCAGGCCTGACCGACCCGAATACACTTGCCAGCCAAGGGCAATGGACATGGGAACAGTTCGAGAAGTCCGCTAAGGCGATCACCAGCAAGGAGGCGACCAACCGGATCTATGGCGCTAACTTTTTTCGCGACTGGAAGACCTGGGCTGTGCTCTCCTCGTATTCCTGGTCCAATGGCAGCGGCCCGTTCGACGAAGGCATGACGAAATTCACCTGGAACGATGCCTATGGCGTACAGACCTTTGAACTGCTGGAGCGCATGATGTTCACCGATGAATCGCATCCAAAAGCAGGCGAGCAGGTCAGTTTCGATGCTGGCAATGTGGGCATGTTCTTCGATAACTACAGCTATGTTTCCAAAGCAAGAGAAATTACGGATTTTGAGTGGAGTATCGCTCCCATGCCTTCCGGTTCACAGGGCAGCGTACCGATGCTGGGGCAGGCTGGATATGCCATGTTCAACGACAGCAAACATCCGGAGGAAACCAAGAAGCTGTTGAAGTATTTTGCCAGCGAGCAGGGCATTCAGGAGACGGCCACCTACTTTGTGCCTCCGCGTACCTCTGTGCTGAACTCCGATGCGTTCATTAATCAGCCCAATAATCCGAGCAAGGAGCATATTGTGCAGGCGGTGATTAATGAAATGCCAAAAGCGCGCTTGATTCCAGGTCATATCCGTTGGCAGGATATCGACAATGCGGTGTTGCAGGGATTTGACCGACTGTTCGCCCGTTCAGCGACACCCGAGGATAATCTGAAGCAAATGCAGGAAGAGGTCCAAAGCGTGCTGCAACAATAAATAATCTTATAGAAACAGGAGGTGAGCATGATGGGCAAATTCAAGGAATTGCTTGATCGGAAATCCCTGTCACTTGTGGTCAGCTTACCCGAGAACGATCTATCTTTGGCCCGGGCAGCAATTGAAGAGGGCGCTGATGCACTGAAGGTGCATTATAATGTCGGTCATCGCGCCAGCGGGAATCATTTTGGTCCACTGGACAACTATGCCGAAGTTTTTCAGGCGATCCGTAGCGAGTTTGGCGGCCCGCTTGGGGTCGTACCATCCGGTAGTATAGATGGAGCACGGAGGGAGGACGTGGAGCGTCTCTCCGGGCTGGGTTTTGACTTTTATTCCATCTATGCACATCACTTGCCATCCTTCATGCTGGATGACCTGGGGTTGGACCCTACGTTTGCGATCAACGACGAATATGAACCTTCAATCGTAACGTCAGCGGCTCATTACGGCTTCACCGCCCTGGAGGCATCCATTGTGCCTGGGAATGAATATGGTACACCGCTAAGCTTTGCGGACGTGCTCAAGTATCGCCGTCTGGTCTTACAGGCGCAAATTCCGGTATTGGTTCCTTCTCAGCGTAAGCTGGTGCCGGAGGATGTTCGGGTGCTGCACGATACCGGGGTCAAGGCGATCATGCTTGGAGCGGTCGTAACAGGCAGAGCGGAGGAGCAGTTGCGAAGGGCTGTTAACGCCTTCCGTAATGCGGTGGACAATCTGAACCGTCCAGACTAGAGGGAAGAAATTTGATAAAGGGGAGGGCCTGACTGTGACCCATTCACGCAAGCGTACAGGAAGAGGTCCGCTCGCCAGAGAGGCCCAGATCGCGGGATGGCTGTTTGTATCACCGATGGTGCTCGGGTTCACCCTGCTGCTGCTGTTTCCAATGGGTTTGGCGCTATACATGAGCCTGACCGACTGGCCGCTGCTGGGGGATCATCATTTTATTGGACTGGAGAATTACCGGAATGTGATGACAGACGCCATGTTCTGGAAGGTGCTTGCCAATACAGTCTATTTCACTGCGGGGCTTGTGCCGCTTAACATTGTGCTCGCTCTACTGCTCGCGTTGCTGCTATCCAGAAGTTTGCGCGGTATCGGAATTTTTCGAACAGCCATCTTCGTTCCGGTCATGACCTCGCTGATTGTATGGTCCATCGTATGGAAGCTGATGTATGCGACAGAGTCGGGACTGATCAATCAGCTTCTGTTAATGATAGGCATCAAGGGTCCGGCCTGGCTCTACAATCAGGATCTGGCGATGCCTGCGGTTATTGTGACGAGTGTACTGAAAAATGTGGGGCTGAATATGGTGCTGTTCATTGCAGCCATTCAGCAGGTGCCGCGTTCACTTTACGAAGCGGCAACACTGGACGGCGCGGGCAGAAGGGGAACTTTCTTTCACGTCACGCTGCCCATGATTACGCCAACGGTGTTTCTAACCATGGTCATGACCGTGATTGGCTCGCTTAAGGTGTTTGGACAGATCTACGTCATGACACAGGGAGGGCCGAGCAACAGCACGAAGGTATTGGTCTATTACATCTGGGAAAAAGCATTCAAATTATTTCAGTTCGGCTACGCCTCTTCGCTTGCCTATGTGCTGTTTTTTATCGTGCTAATTCTGACGCTGCTGCAATGGCAGCTTCGAAAGAGGTGGGTGTTCAATGAAGGCGATGCCTAATCCTTCGGTTCGTAAGACATGGAGTGCCCTTGGGACGTATTTGCTGCTGACACTGATCTCGCTGATCATGATTGTTCCATTTATCTGGATGATATCGACGTCATTCAAGGAACCTCAGAGCATATTTACCTATCCACCACAGTGGATACCGGATACCTTCCGATTTCAGAACTACATCGATGTCTTTCGATTGATTCCGTTTCATCGATTTTATTTTAACAGTGTATATATTGCTGCTGTGGTTGTGCTGGGTACGGTGTTCTTTGCATCTCTCGCTGGGTACGCATTTGCCAAAATTCCGTTCAAGGGACGTAATGTGGTATTTCTCATCCTGCTGAGTGCGATGATGATTCCCCATGAGGTGACGGCAATCCCGATGTTTCTGTTCATGCGGCAGCTGGGGTGGATTGATACACATCTTCCGCTGATTTTATTGCCGATCTTTGGGGCGGGCGGTGTGTTTGGCATCTTTGTGATGCGGCAGTTCTTCATTACGGTACCCACCGAGCTGGAGGAAGCGGCGATGATTGACGGCTGCAACCGCTTCCGGATCTATGCGCGAATTATGCTCCCAATTGCCAAGCCCGGTATGGCTACGCTGACGATCTTTACTTTTGTGACAATCTGGAATGAGTTTTTCGATCCGTTGATTTTCATTAACTCGCGAGAACTGATGACGCTTCCGCTTGGGTTATCCCTGTTCACGGATGAAGTGGGTACAGCCTGGCAATATCTGATGAGTGCCACCGTCATGGCGACCCTGCCACTTCTGATTGTCTTTTTCCTGGCACAACGGCGCTTCATTGAGGGAGTTGCTATGACAGGACTGAAAGAGTAGTCCATGTAATAGAACGGAAGGAGTGATAACTTGAGTGAACGGATAAGTATGAGTATGAAAAAGGAAGAAGCGGATGTGGTTATTGTGGGAGGAGGTCCGGCGGGAATAGCAGCAGCCATTGCTGCTGGACGACAAGGTGTTCGAACAGTGCTGGTGGAGCGGTACGGGTTCGTTGGTGGAATGTCGACTGCTGCCATGGTCTACCCTTGGATGACCTTCCATACGGAGAGTGGTGAACAGGTGATTCGGGGTATCGCCCAGGAAATCGTTGACCGACTGCAGGCGCGCGGCGGCTCTCCGGGGCATCTTCGTGATACGGTTGGATTTGTGCATACCGTTACGCCCTATCATCCGGCGATCTATCAAGTGGTTGCGGCGGAGATGCTGCAGGAGGCGGGTATCCGGTTGTTATTGCACAGCTTCGTGGATGAAGTGGTTATGGTGGATGATCGGGTAGAAGCGGTACGCCTGACGAACAAGTCTGGTCGAATGGAGCTCCAAGCGAACGTATTCGTGGATGCCAGCGGTGATGCGGATGCGGCGTATCTTGCGGGCGCTTCTGTTGCAAAGGGGCGAGATGGCGATCACCAGTCACAGCCGATGACCATGAAATTCCGAATGCGTGGTGTGGACCTTGGACGAGTGAAGCAATACATGCAGGAGCACCCGGAGGATTTCTATGCCAAAACCCCTTTCTCCGAACTGGACAGTATTCCGTTAACCGGGGTGAGCGGCTTCTATTCCCAATGGAAAAAAGCAGGTGTACCGATTAATCGTGATCAGGTATTGTTTTTTACCGGACCGGCTGAAGATGAAGTATTGATTAACTGCACCCGGGTGCAGGGGTTGGATGCTACAGATGCAGAGGATCTGACCTCTGCTGAACAGGAAGGCAGGAAACAGGTGCTGATGATCGCTGAGTTTCTGCAGCGTGACGTGCCTGGATTCGAGCGGGCTTCGATCTCAGCGGTAGCACCGCAGATCGGTATCCGTGAATCCAGGCGAATCATCGGACACTATGCATTGACCAAGGACGACGTGGTTGCAGGGAAAAAGTTTGACGATGTAATCGCCAGAAGTGGCTATCCGATTGATATTCATGATCCCTCCGGTCAAGGCGTCGTAGCGGCTTTTATAGAAGGAGACGGAGCATACGATATTCCGTACCGCTCTCTGATTTCCCGAAATATTCGCAATCTGCTGGCGGCAGGACGTTGCATCTCCACCACACATGAGGCCCACGCAACGACAAGGCTGACTCCAAGCTGCATGGCTACGGGGCAGGCGGCGGGAACAGCCGCTGCTTTAGCTGTTCAGATGAAGCTAGATCCGTTGGAGCTACCGGTAGCGGTGCTGCAAAAGGAACTACGCCGTAACGGAGCAGCGATATGAGGAATGATTCCTGTGCAAGTAGACTATCATGAAATCCAAAAAAGACTCCAAAACCACTATTGAAGTGGAGCTGGAGTCTTCTTTGGGTTGTAATGGAAGCATCGGTCATCAGATCATCAAGTCATTCGTGCTTCAAGCCGCCGTGCCACAATGGACAACGTGTAGTTGATGACGAAGTACAATACGGCTGCGAGCAGCAGGGCAGGGATGACGTAATCGAAGCTTTGACCCCCGAGGATCTGCACATTGTGCATCAGCTCCGGCAGGGAGATGATGATCGCTAGTGAAGTATCCTTCAGCAAAGAGATGAACTGACTCACCATCGGTGGCGACATGCGCCGCAAAGCCTGGGGCATGATGATGCCGCCAAGTGTCTGCATATAGCTCAGGCCGGAGGAGCGGGCGGCTTCCACCTGTCCGCGTTCGATCGATTTGAGTCCGCTGCGGACAATCTCTGCGATCATGGCGCCTTCAAACAGACTTAGTCCAACAACCGTGGACCAGAAGACGGACATTTTGATCCCGAGCTGGGGAAGTACGATATGAATGAAGAAAATGATCAGCAGCAGCGGCAGATTGCGGATCGTATCCACAATGACGGCTACAATCTGAGACAGGACCGGAATTCGGGTGTATCGAACGGTACCGAGCACGGTGCCGAGTACAAAGCTGAATATAATCGACAAACCTGCCACTTGCAGAGTGATCAGGAATCCGTGCAGCAGGAAACGAAGGTTGGGCCAGGCGTAGGCCCCGCTAAAGTCCATGGATCATCGGCCTCCTTCTGTGAGTAGGACAAGATTTAGAGTGGATGTCTGTTTTACATGGTGACCTGGCCCGTTGGTTTGGTCTTTTTTGGTTTGCCTTTGGTACGGCTGGCGTCAGCATCACTTTGTCCAAAACGGCGTTCCATATAGTGAACCAGGAAGCTGAGCGGCAAAGTCAACACCAGGTAGAACAGTGCAACAATGGTGTAGACGCTGAGCGGCAGGAACGTATCCGAGTTGATCAGATCGGCAAAATACATCAGATCCATGCCAGCCACGACCGCAAGGATGGATGAGTTTTTGACCAGATTGATAAACTGGTTGCCAAGGGACGGCAATACAATCTTGATCGCTTGTGGCAAAATGATCAGGTTCATGGCCTGTACGTAGGACAGACCGGAAGATCTCGCAGCCTCTAACTGCCCGCGAGGGACCGTCTGAATACCCGCTCGAATCGCTTCGGCAATGAAAGCAGCCGTATAGATGGTCAGACCGAGTGTACCCGAGATGAATCCATCCAGTGAAATGCCGAGTGCCGGCAATCCGAGATAGAAGAAGAACACGACAAGCAGCAGCGGGATGTTACGGATAAACTCCACAAAAGCCGTGCCGATCCAGTTGAGCGGTTTGATGGGGGATATCCGAAAGATAGCCAAGATTGCACCCAGAATAAAGCTGCCAATCAAGGCCATGATGCTCACCTGAATGGTGTTGAGGAACCCTTCCAGAAATCGATCCGAATGTTTGATCAGTACGCTGAAGTCCAATTTGCCCATGTAGGCGAAGCCTCCGTTCTCCAGATGTAGAAGCGGCGATTGCGTCTGCTCATGTATTGCATATCACAGGCGAAGTCGCCGCTTAACCATCATTAATCGGGTTACTCTGGCTTGCTGCCCAGCCATTTTTCGTGCAACGTATCATATTCACCGCTGTCCTTCAGGTTTTTGAGCAGGCTGTTTACTTCTTCGACGAAGGCTGTGTCGCCTTTACGAATTGCTATGCCGTAAGGTTCACTCGTAAAATTGCCACCAACCAGCTTGTAGTTGTTATCCGTCTGCTGCATGCCGATCAGGATGATGTTATCGGTCGTCAGAGCTTCGCCTTTACCCGCTTTGAGGGCTGTGAAGGCATCCTGATAGTTATCGAATTCCAGCACCTCGGCGTCCGGGGCTTTTTCGCGAATGTTTTGCGCAGAAGTCGAGCCTTTGACGGCAAGTACCTTCACACCGCTGAGACTTTCGAGACCTGTAATTGCGCTGTCGTTTTTCACAAGCAGGGACTGCCCGGCTTCAAAATAGACATCGCTGAAATCCACCTGTTCCTTGCGTTCATCCGTAATCGTCATCGTTGCGATGATGAGATCAATGTCGCCGTTTTGCAGCATCGGAATGCGCGTTTTGGATGTTACTTCCTTCAGTTCTACCTTCGTTTCGTCTCCAAGAATCTGTTTGGCGAGTGCCTTGGCGATATCAATATCGAATCCTTCGACTTCGCCACTTGCGGGGTCCTTCAAACCGAACAATTTGGTGTCGTATTTCACGCCGGCAATGAGCTTGCCACGCTCTTTAATCTGTTCAATTGTGCCTTTGGCTTCGGTACTCCCACCAGAACCACCGCTGTTGCTACTTTCCTCTCCAGTGCTACAACCGGACAAGACAAGGGATAGAATCAAGACAAGCATAAACGACGGCCACTTTAATACATTTTTCATTTGGTAAAGACCCCTTTCAAAATGGATTATTCTCAGTGGTGAATCAGACGACTCAGAAATTGCTTGGCCCGTTCTTCTCTCGGGTTGTCGAAAAATTCAGCGGCGGAGGCTTCTTCCACAATTCGGCCTTCATCCATAAAGATGACTCGGTCTGCGACCTCGCGGGCGAATCCCATCTCATGTGTAACAACGACCATTGTCATCCCGTTATGTGCAAGAGACCGCATGACATCCAGAACTTCCCCGATCATTTCGGGATCTAGTGCAGAAGTGGGTTCGTCAAAAAGCATGATTTTGGGCTCCATGGCAAGACCTCTTGCAATGGCTACTCGCTGCTGTTGTCCACCGGACAACTGGGAAGGATAACTGTCTGCCTTGTCGGCAATGCCAACCCGGGTCAAATACTTCATCGCCGTAGAGGCTGCCTGTGCTTTGGGCTGTTTACGCACCTTCATGGGTGCAAGGGTAATGTTATCGATGACTTTTTTGTGAGGGTAGAGATTGAAGTGTTGAAATACCATGCCGATGTCACGGCGGAAGAGGTTGATGTCCACCTTTTTCTGATGTAAAGGGACACCACTGACGACAAGTTCACCTTCGGTAATCGTCTCCAGACGATTGATGCAGCGGAGCAATGTACTTTTGCCTGAGCCGGAAGGGCCGATAATGACAACGACTTCTCCTTCTTCAATGTGAAGATGAATATCTTTGAGGACATGAAAATGGCCAAAATGCTTCTGAACACCCCTAAATTCAATCAAGAGACCCCATCCTTTCTGCAACGTCTGTTTGTAAAAGGAATAATAAGGAATAAATTGAAACTAGTTATTTAATCATACATACTCATCCTGCTGAAGGCAATTGGTTTGTGATAAAACATGACATAAGTAATGGGTTTTATAGGGCTATAGCCAGTAATTATGTTATATATTTGTTATATTGCTAGCCTCTTTGTGACGAATCCTGACAGAAAAATGAATCCATTCTCCTAGTTGTTTTACAACCATTGGAATAGATGTATAGAGTATACTGGAAGGGATGTTTACTTTATGACTCTGATCATAAAAACAAATAACATCAAATTCTGAATCGTACATGGCAAAAAAGCTCAACCTTATGCCCTATGGCATTGATATGATGGAGCGAGAATGCGCTTTCCAGTAAGTAATGCAATATTAAAAACAGTCCGATCCAATTATAGGTAGAGAGGATGTTCTGAACGATGAATACATATTACTCCCCACTGGGTACAGGAGAAGGTGTTGAATCCCATACGAAAGCTTATGAAGTGAGTTTACCTGTCATCCCTGCACGGGATTTTCAGATTACGGATTATGGTGCGGTAGGGGATGGCTTGACCGATAATACCGAGATGTTTCGACTGGCTATAGCAGCTTGTGCAGAAGCGGGCGGTGGCCGAATTGTCATTCCGGCGGGTGTTTGGTTAACGGGTCCGATTGTTCTCCGCAGTCGAATTGAGCTTCATGTTCAGGCGGGTGCTCTGGTTACGTTCAGCCGTAATTTCGATCAATATCCCCTGATTGCGTCCAGCTTCGAAGGTTGGCAGGCAGTGCGGTGTCAGTCGCCTATTGATGGTGAGCAGTTGGAGGATATTGCGATCACGGGTGAGGGGATTTGGGATGGCGGTGGAGAGGCATGGCGTCCGGTGAAACGATCCAAGATGACGGCCTCGCAGTGGAATCGACTGGTTTCTTCGGGCGGTGTGGTGGAGCAGACTGGCGGAGACGAAGCCATTTGGTGGCCCTCGACTTCTGCTCTTGAAGGCGGTGCGATTGCGAATCGTCTGCATCTGGAGCAAGTGTGTGATGTGGCTGCTTATGACGAAGTCAGAGACTTTTTGCGTCCTAACATGGTCAGCTTGCGTCAATGTAAACGAGTGCTTTTGGACGGACCGACGTTCCAGAACTCGCCTGCATGGAATCTGCACCCCTGGGCATCCGAGCATGTCACGATTCGTAACGTGAGTGTGCGGAATCCATGGTTTTCTCAGAATGGTGATGGGCTGGACATCGAATCCTGCCGTCATGTCGTTGTGGAGCAGAGTGTATTCGATGTTGGTGATGATGCGATCTGCCTGAAATCCGGCAAGGATGCAGAAGGTCGTGAACTCGGTCTGCCCTCGGAATATATTACGATTCGCAATTGCACCGTGTATCACGGTCATGGCGGTTTTGTTATTGGCAGTGAAATGTCTGGTGGTGTGCGGCATGTCCGGGTCTCGGACTGTACGTTTATTGGAACGGATATTGGGCTTCGCTTTAAAAGCGCGCGTGGGCGCGGCGGGGTCGTTGAGGATATTCAGGTGGAGCGCATTTATATGAAAGATATCATTATGGAAGCTATTTCGTTTTCCTTTTTCTATGCCAATCAGGAGGGTTCCGCTCGTGGTAGCGACTTGACTCAGGAGGTCAGTGAGGAGACTCCGGTGTTCCGGGATATTCGGATATCGGATGTGGTCTGTGCAGGAGCGGAAACCGCGTTATTGGTGAGTGGACTGCCGGAAATGCCTCTGGATGGTTTGGTCATTCAGGGATATACGGTGACGGCTCGTAATGGGGTGCAATGCGCTCATGCGAAGCACCTGCGAATCGCCGAAATGAACGCACATATTACCGATGGATCGTTAATTCATTTGCATCAGTGTAAGGGTGCGGAACTGGAAGCGATTGAGGGTGTAGGCGCGGACGGTCGGCTTCTGATGGTGACAGGACATGAATCGGCAGGAATCGTATGCCGGGAAAGTGATGCAGATACAGAGGGACGCCAAATCTCCATTGGTCCTGAGGTAAGAAGTGGTGTAATTATCCGCAGGTAAGAAGGGTTCAACTTAGTATACGCTTAGCATATCACCGCGGGCATCTCCTGGCGCGCGGTGTCATGATAGGATGTCATATGACAGGTGTCCGGCTTCCCCAGGCGCTTCCAAGATCTATCGATGTTCTTTGCGATAGCGAAGCGGCGTGGTCCCGGTCACCTGTTTAAACGTTTTATTAAAATGGGCTGTATGCTCAAATCCGACCTTCTCCGCAATCATTTGCACCCGTTCCTGAGTGGAGAGTAAACGTCTCTGTGCCTCCCGAACCCGGGTAACACGTAAATATTCGCTGAAGCGAAATCCGGTAAAACGGCTGAACATCCGGCTCAAATAGGATGGACTGATATAAAATCGCGCTGCGGCCTCTTCCAACGTAAGGGGCTCGGTATAATGATTGTTTACATAAGTGACGATCTCACTGATCTTATCCTGCATGGGATGATGCGGGACCGGAGAGGATTGCCGAGTATCTTCTTCAACCCGGTGGATCTGAATCAGGATCTGGGCAAGCAGGCTTCTCACCACGATGTCATAATGAGGTCGGCGCTCCCTGCATTCTTGCAGCATCTGCCATAACATTCGTTCGATCTCGGGCTGTTCCGCATCAGGAAAGTGCAGCAGCCTTGAACGATCGAAGGGAAGCAGACCACATATTCCAAGCTCCATCCCGGTGGCAAAAGAAGGCGAGAATCCGATCAGGATTCGCTCAAAGCCGGGAATACTTCCTTTGGACGTCGTATGTACATCATGGGGATTGATCAGGATCAAATCACCTTTGCGGGCGGTAAGAAGCTGACCATTCATGGAATAGACGCGTTCTCCTTCAAGCAGATAATACAGTTCATAAAAAGGGTGGGCGTGAGGCTGTGGCATGGCGTTCCCTTCGTGTCTGCTCATGTGTTCAATGGTGAATGAACTCTCGCCAATTCGATATTTGGGTCCAATCCGATCCTCTATAACACTCATAACACGTCTCCCCTCTGCGCCAGCTGATTTACGGTTAATATCCATATCATAACGGAAAATCCAGTTTGTTGTAAACGCTATCATTTGAATAGGGGTCCGACCAGACGAAATGAATAGCATACGGGTGGAATGATTTTCGGCAAGCTTATATATGCTGTAAAGGTGACAAAAGTCTATTCATGTTTTACAGTAGGGGGAGTGAGACTAACCTCTGGATAGGGGTGTCTCCAATTCGATTTGGAAGGAAGGAAACAGAATATGACGACACATGAATTATCGCCACTCGTTGCTGCATTGAATATGCAGCCGCACGTTGAAGGTGGTTGGTATAAGGAAGAATGGAAGGCATCGTACCAAATTCCACAATCCGTACTGCCGGATACATACTCAGGCCCTCGATTCTCGGCAAGTTCGACGTACTTCCTGCTGCACTCCCATGAAGTCTCGGAATGGCATACCGTTTTGTCCGATGAGCTTTGGTTGTGGCATAGCGGCAGTCCAGTAGAATTGAAATTGGGCGGCAACGGGGAAAACCCCGAAAATGAAGAAGTGCTCGTGTTGGGTATGGATATTGCTGCGGGGCAATCGCCGCAGGTACTCGTTCCAGCCGGAGTATGGCAAACAGCACGTCCGCTGGGTGATGAGCCTGTACTGGTAACGTGTGTTGTAGCACCAGGTTTCCATTTTGATGATTTCAAACTGGTTTCCAAAGGCTAATATAACTATAAATGAATAAGCAAAATCCCGATCCAGGTGCGTGTGCGTCCAGATCGGGATTTTTTGATGTTTTCTAGCTTGATTATATATTGAGGTTAGAAGTTAAAATTGTCCGGATCGGAACCAAAGCGCTTATTTTCGTTCAATTGATTGATGCGCTCGATTTCTTCCGTGGTCAACTCAAAATCATACAGGTCCGCATTATCGCGAATGCGCTGTGGTGTAACGGATTTAGGTATGGTCACAATGCCATTTTGCAGATCCCAACGCAGAATGACCTGTGCCGGTGACTTGCTGTATTTGGCAGCGATGTCCTGAAGAAGCGGATGCTCCAGCAGATGTCCCTGACCCAGTGGAGACCAGGCTTCAATCTGGATCTGATGTTTGCTGCAATACTCCCGTAGCTCCGTTTGAATCAATAGCGGATGCAGTTCCACCTGATTCACAGCAGGTTTAATGGTGGCATCGGTCATCAGGTCCTCCAGATGGTGAATCTGGAAGTTACTCACCCCAATGGCGCGGATGCGTCCTTCCTTATGCAGCTTCTCCAGCGCTCTCCAGGTATCCTTATACTTGCCTTTGACAGGCCAGTGGATCAGATAGAGGTCCAGATATTCCAGTTCGAGTCGTTCCATGCTTGCTTCAAAAGCCGCCAGTGTGGATTCGTAGCCTTGGTCCCCGTTCCACACTTTGGTGGTAATGAACAGATCCTCGCGGGCGATTCCGGATTCACGAATACCCTGAGCTACACCGGTTTCGTTGTTATACGCTTTCGCTGTATCGATACTGCGATAACCTGCCTGGATAGCCGTTTTGACGGCTTCAACCACTTCTTCTCCATCTTTAACTTTGAATACACCAAAACCCAGCCAAGGCATTTTGACTCCGTTATAAAGTGTCGTTGTGTCCTGCACGTGTTTCATGGTCCGAAATTCCTCCTCTGATTCATTCATTATTCCATTATGTAATTACCCTGCTGACCGCCGGCCAATCCTAAATGGAGGGCCGTCTGTATTGATTATACTAAAACCTTTTTGGTAATGGAAAAGAATACGACCATTTCGATAGGAAAAACCCCTCTTTTATCCTTTTTCGCCAGCCAGAGGTTTGGTTTTGACGCTTACGGGTGATAAGATGAAGTATACGAAATATGGAAACCGAAGCTTTCCTATGGAAGCAATCACAGGAAGAACAGAAGAGCACGGGAAAGTTGGGTGTTATTGAACCCGTGTGATTAACGATAAAGGAGTAAGAATACAATGGCTAAACCTAAACAAACCAAAAAAGCAGCAGCTTGGTCTCTCGTTATTATGGGAGCGGGATTTGCCGCATCATTGCCGTTTCAAGGCGGTGTAGTAGGCAAACTGCTGGTAGGGTCATTTGAAGCGGGATTGGTAGGTGGACTTGCGGATTGGTTCGCCGTAACAGCGTTGTTCCGTCATCCACTGGGTATTCCGATTCCCCATACGGCTTTGCTGCCTAAGAATCGGGACAAATTGACTGAAGGCCTTGTCTCCGCGGTGGAAAACAACTTGCTGAACAAGGATAGCATCACCGAGAAAATTGCGGGCTTCAAGGCGGCAGAAATCGTTCTGGATACCATGACAAGGGAACTTCACAACGATGGAGTCAAAACCATGATCGATACGCTCTGCAAACGAATCCTTGCAGGCCTGCCGTTGGAGCAGATTGCTCCACTGGTTGCGGGCGAGATCAAATCACAGGCGGGAGCCTTCGACCTGGGTCCGATTCTGGAACGTGCTTCGATCCAGATGAGTGAGCGTGGTTATGATGCCAAAGCACTGGACTATGGTCTGAAGCAGGCAGAGGAATGGCTGGTGAAGCCGGAGACGATCATGTTTTTGGGTGAAAGCGGCCTAAAGGCAATCAGTGGTATCCAGATGAACGGATTAATGCAATTTGCGATGAATGCGTTCATGGGTTATCTGAACGAGGAGCGTCTGGGCAGTATTTTGCAAGGATATCTGTTTGACCGGGTGGAGGACATGAAGCGGGAGGGTAGCGCTCTTCGTTACAAAGTGCTAGATCTGTTGCGAACCCAGGCTATCCGGCTGGCGATGAGTGAAAGTGTGCAGGATGGAGTCAACGGCTGGAAAAACAACATGCTGGATGGATGGAACGCAGAGGAAACCGTGCTGAACAAACTCACTGAATTGAGGGAAAAGGCGCTCGCTGCAATGGAAGATGGCCAGTATGTGGAGACGTTTGCTCTACCCGCGATTGAGCGGGTATTGTCTGATTTGCGGTCAGACGATGCTTTATTGGCTGGATTGAATGCGAAGATTGTGGAAGGTGTAACGACGCTGCTAGAGAAAAACCATTCCAAAATCGGCAACCTCGTACGCGAAAATGTCGACAAAATGGATAATGCCTCACTGATCTCCTTGATTGAGGATAAGGTAGGACAGGATCTGCAGTGGATTCGGATTAACGGGGCCGTTACCGGATTTATAATCGGGATTGCACTGACCGCCCTGCGGATGGTATTGGAATAACTCATTGATAATGGCAAGATTAGGGCCGCTCTCTGGAGCAGGCTCTTTTTTTGTCTGGGCAAATGATAAATAGAGAAATGATGCAAAAACAGTTGGATTGGGTAATGTACACCCGAATGCTCTATTGGAATCATTTAGGAACAAAGTTACATAAAAACGATGCCAACAGCCGATGTCATCATGTTGATTTTGTACTATGATGCAGATAACAGAAGAAAAGAGTGGGTATACGAATATATTTAATGATAAAGAAAAGGTGATTGATATGAGGTTGAAGCGACGACTCGCATGTATATTTTTTTTGACCATACTATCTACTTTCATTTTGGGAGGGTGTCAGAACATGAAGGAAAGTGAAAAACAGGCCTATTTTAAAGAAGCCGAAGCGGAAGCCGTAAAATATCTGAAAGATAAATATGAACTGGATGTCGTGATCACAAATAAAGAGCTGTTACCTGAGATGGCGCTTGATTCTATTGCTATGGAAGGGCATGTGGTTGAACATGAAGAGCAAGAATTTACGATCTCGTACGACTATGAGGATAAAAAAATCAAAAACTTTGGCATGAGTCCAGCAATTAAGGAAGCAATTATAGCTAAGGGGTATGATCCGTTTAACAAATAAATCATAATTCAGGATTGATTTTCTTGGAGGTGCAACGGTTGTGAGTAAATCACCAAAAATTGATGATGAAACATACAACAAGATGTCTGAATTAGCTTACGAGAATCTGAAATCAGGTATTGAGTTTGACAATCTTCCCGGATGGCAAGTTCTTGAGGACACTCATGGAAATAAAAAATCGGGTTTTGATGCGGTGACCTTCTACAATCCTGAGACCAAACAGGCGGTTATCGCATATCGGGGCACCGAGGGAAGTGCATCATTGGATCGCAGCGCCCCTGATTATTACGCGGATGCTCAAATCGGTTTGCCTGAGCTTGGCAGAAAAATCGAACAAAGTACTGACCTTACGCCAGATTGGTTAGCTAATGGAATTCAGAAGGTAAGAGATGTGACCGGAATCACTAAAGTCGAGAATGCTGTGGGAGAACTGGACAAAAAGCTGGATAAGACAATCGGGCTGGGTCCCAACCAAATGTATGAAGCGGAAGATTACGCCAAAGATATGCAGAAAAAATATAAGGATTTGGATTTTTCGCTGACAGGGCATTCGCTTGGAGGGGGCAATGCCCAGTATGCGGCCGCATACACGGGACTTTCCGCGGTGACGTTCAGTGCGCCATCCGTGATTTCCAGCCTCACGCCAGAGGCAAAACGAAAGGCTGAAGAGGGTGGGTTTGATAGCCAAATCATTAACTACGGACATCCCGGAGATTTTGTAACCAGCGGATTTTTTGGTGGATATGATCGTCATGTAGGTTCCATGTATTACATCAATTCCAACTACAAGGATATGAATGATGACATGGGCATGTTCGATAAAATCAGTAACACCTTTGGTGGTGAAGAGTATCACGGTTTGAAACAGTACAAATTCGAGAATGGCTATATTTCCAACGATCTATACGATCCGGTTACAGGCGAGCAAATCAGTTATTCACCACGTCAGCCATCCAATGTCCTATCTGATCTCGCAGCATTCATGCGGAACCTGGGTGGGCAAGCAGGCAACCTTGCAAGAGGTATGGCCGCAGCAGCAGGAGCATCTGGCCTGATTCAGGTAACGCCCGAAGAACTCAAAAGTGTCGCTGCCCGGTGGAAGCAAAATGCACAACAGTGTAATGCAGAGTTGAATACGGTACGGAGCCGAATGGCGCATTACCTGCATTCCAGCCGTAGTCGCAGACTTGAGCCTATCGTCACTCATCTGGATGCGTCTATTAACGAATTGAGCACATGGCATATGAAGCATACGAGTCAATTCTTGAACTTTATCGAAGAGAAGGCGGAAGCATTCCGTCAAGCGGATGAGAGTCAGGTCAGTTTTAAATAGAATTTTGCGTGAAGGGCCTGGCGATTGGAACTTACATAAGGGAGGGAACACGAGTGAGCGGACAATTGCTGGTAGAGCTAAATGATCTTCGGATTGCTGAAAAAGAATTGACCCAGCTGCTTGCCCGTCTCCAGGCAGATGAGCAGGAGGCAAGAAGCCTATACAACCGTCTCGACGATTGGAAGGGACAATCGGCCGATTATACAAGGCAGCAGATCGAAGCGTTTTTCGCGGGTCTGTCTGGACGAATACAGTCGATTGAACAACAGAAGAAGAGCTTGCTGCAATATATTGAAATCATGATCCAGACGGATCAGGGACGATAGGGGAAAAGTTGTAAGGGACGCTGTTCTTAATCAGTGAACTTAAGCATGGAAGTTTGAAATCGAAGTTAGCTCATGCATACAGATAAGAAAAAGGAGCCTCGGCACATCGGGAAAGATCCCGTTCGCCAAAGGCTCCTTTCTTTTTCAGTCTACATACAAGACTCTATGTTAGCTCTTAACGTTTTTTGCGGCGTGTTGCCAGAGCGATACCCAGGAAGGACAGGATCAACGCCAGAATGGATACGATCAATGTTGCCTGTTGCAACTTCAATGTGCCTGGGTCGGAATCCGTGTTGTTTGGCTCACCAGTAACGGTGTCGTTTAACGCGTCACCCAGTGTGGTATCGTCGTTTGCCTTCTTATCATCGCCCGTTGCTGCTTTATCATCATGGCCAGCATTGCCGGCTGTGCCTGCACTATCATGACCTCCGCCTGCAGCAGCATTACCTGCAGCAGCAGGATCTTGGCTGATTGCCGTAATACTGTGCGGGTTGCTGTCACTTGGTCCGCCTGTCCATTCCACGATGCTGCCATCGCTATAATACTGGAACGCATCCCAAGCTACTTCCGTTTCGGCATCCGGATTCTGAGCTACGAAGTTGAATTGCTGGAATTGACCAGCCAGAATTCCTTCGTTATCTCCGTCCACTTCCCAAGTGATTGATGTTACTTCATTGGAATCATTTTTTTCGGTAGTGATTTTCCAGCCTGACAGTGGTTGGTATTGCTTAAATGCAACGCCTTGCGGTACTTTCAGCGTGATTTTGGTGGTAGGCAGCTCTTTTTCGGATGGAATCTTGATGCTATACGTCTGCCATGCACCTGTTTGTGCTACGGTTGGGTTAACGGTAACGTGTGCGCTGGCGAATCCCGCGAACAGCATCAGCGCAGCGGCTCCAGCAGTTAGGCTGGATGTCAGTTTGGAAGTCCATGATGTTTTCTTCAAAATAATTTACCCCTCTCAAATCTTCTAATATATAAGCTCAACTAAAGAATATTTACACTAGCCACTACAATGACAGAACAACCTTCTGATCGCTGTTATCCCCAGATTTTTTGATCCTCTTCTTCAAAGGGGAAATCCGGGGATAAAGGCGAACGCTGCGCTTCTCCAGGTTTTTTCTGTCCTCTCCGTTATTGTGTAAATGTTTAGTTGAACATATAAGGCCAATCATTAATCGGTTTATACCTACGGATTAGCGGTGTCAATCTCAAATTCGGTATCCAGCGAATCCAGAGATCGGGTTAGCAGATGAACCTTGATGTTCCAGCGTCCTGGCATGGAGATATATTCTTCTGCTTCGTAAACGCCAGTATCATTTTTCGGAATCGTGATCTCGTAAATGCCCATATCCATATCCAGGTGGGTCAGTGACAATGTGATCTGTTCCAGATCGTTGACTGTACTGCCGTCCGGTTTCTTCACGTCGACCTTAAACTGGTTCTCTCCGGTACGATTGGGACTTACCTGAAGCGTAATTGTAGTCCCGTCGTCCATGGTCTGCACTTCTTTATAGGGTCCTGCGGCTGCCGGTTGTCCGGGAGACAGGTGTGTCAGCACGGCGGCCAACGCAAGCACGACGGCTCCAGCAATCAGTTCGGCCTTCAGGCTGCCAGCCAGTCGGTTGCCGCTGCTTGCACGTGCCATTCTGGCATGACGCCAGGCCAATAGAAGCATCGCCACAAGCAAGACAACTTTAGCGATAAGCACGATACCATACGCCGTTGTGAACAAAGACGTAAGAATAGGTGCAGGCAAAATGATCAGGCTGCTGTATATCCCCGTAGCGACGAGAGCAGCAACAGCGCCGATGCCCCAAGCTGTAAAGCGTCGGATCGCCGTCCAGTAGACCTCACCTCGCACCGTGGAAGGCAGTTTATCCGCGAGCGGAGGCAGACAGGCAGCCATGGCAGTTAGAGCGCCGATCCAGAAAGCGGCTCCGATCAGATGAACGAAGTCCATTGCAATGGCGAGCGCGCGATGTTCTGCTGCAGCCGGATGTCCTGTCATCGCATGGGTAAACAACCAGCCAAGAACGAGGACCAGTGATCCGTATGATGACCAGATACGGATACGCAGCGAGCGATCCCGGTCATATCCGGAGAGGATGGTAACCGCCAGCAGCATCACAATAAGCATCTGTACCATCCAGATCTGCCCAAATGACGTCAATTTGAGTGCGCTGCCCATCAGTGCCCAGCTGAACTCCCCGATGGAGACGCCTGATTCATACAATGTGTTCAGGGGCAGACTGATCAGAGCGGCAACAGAAGCGGCGCCATAACTGATCCATAACAACTTGTAGCTCCTTGGCACTTCCAGTGGTTCTCTCGCCATGGAAGCTGGTGCAATTCGGAACAGCAGGAAAGCAAGTGTGCCCAGAATCACAGACAACCCCAGATATTGAATCCAGTCTGTCAGCGACAAAATCCATTTTAACGGTCCGCCAACCTGGCCTGAACCTGAGGTTAAATCAGCGAGACCAGCAGGAGCGCCAGATGGTTCCCCAATATGAAACACATAGGCCCCTTGAATGGGGTGACCATCAGCAGACACGGCCTTCCAATTCACGGCGTAGGTTCCGTTTCCAAGTCCGGTCCGCAGTCCGGTCTCCAGAATATGAGGACGGTTCTCGTCGACATGCACATTGCCGTCATCTGCCTGTGTTCCGTCAGGTCCGGTGATTTTAATATCAAAAAAGGCCGTCTGTAAAGACTCGTTGAACTCCAGAGTCAGGCGTTCAGGTGCTGTCGCAACAAGTTCATTTTCACCTGGTGAGGCCTGCACAATATAAGCATGGGCGGATGCCCATTGTGGCATAACAAGGCAACACAATAACATCAGGGCGACCATAAGTGCCCAGTGCCGTTTGCCCAATTTCATGGTGAACCTACTCAAAATCAAAAAATCATCACCCTTAGGTCTAGAATTGTAAGTCATTCTTTGTTAACCGAGCACAATCTATACCATTATAACTTTGTCCAAAATAACACTGTATGACTACATTGGGCTATAAAAAAACGAAATGATCCATGGAATTGTGACAAAAACATGAATGTGCCGCTATTTACGCAGCTTACGGCCTGCGAGTCCGCTTTCCAATGCATAGCGGGTTAATTGCACACGATTTTCGAGATGCAGTTTCTGTAAAATATTCTTCAGATGATTCTTCACTGTTTGGTCCGAAATGCCAAGTTGGTCGGCAATCTCACGGTTAGTATATCCCGCAGATACCCATTGCAGGATCTCAAGCTCCCGCGTAGTCAGCGGATTATCAGGTACATCTTCCGTGCGAGGTGCTGGGAACTCCTGAAGGATTCGATAGGCAAGTTCCTTGCTCAGGGGTGCATCATCACTGACGATGGCGCGAAGGTATTCAAGCCAAGTGGACGGAGATAGATTTTTGAGCAAATATCCTTGAGCCCCTTGCTTCAGCGCTTCGAACAGGTACGTGACATCATCCGATACAGTAACCATGACGATAATGACATAAGGAAAGCGCAGTTTAATCTGGCGGGTGGCTTCCAGCCCATCCATATCCGGCATCTGCACGTCCATCAGAATAAGATCGGGCATCCATTGCCCGGTAAGCTCCAGCGCCTCTAGTCCAGTCGAAGCGGTACCAATAACTTCAAACAGGCTGTCCTCGGATAAAATACTGCAGATCGCCTCACGCGCATGCGCGTGATCATCGACAACCAATACCCGTACAAGTTCCATATTAAGCATGCCCCTTTCCAATGGTTATTCGAGTGTAACCTGGCCTTGAATCAAGAGCGAAAGACCAGCCCATCTGAGCTGCACGTTCCTTCGTAATTCGCAAGCCGTACCGATCCTTCAGATGCAGTGGATCCCCGCTCACACCAACACCATTATCCTGAACGAAGATGGACCAGACAAAAGGGGTTCCTTCTGCAATCACCCGAATATCTGTGGCCCGGGCATGTTTACGTACATTAAGCAGTGCTTCCCGAATGCAGGCGAGCAGCTCTACCTGCTCCTTTGGGGAGAAGAAGGTGCTGTCGAGATCCCATTCCAGACGCGCCGAAGGAACCGTCTCCTCTATAAGTAATTCTACCTGTGACAACAGGGAAGTTCCCTCCGGTACTGCCGCTTGTCCAGGGACGTAGCGGAGCTGGGCGATGGCCTGCCGTACGTAAGCGTTGACCTCATGTACGGTTTTGCGTATTTCCTGAATTTCATTCTCGTGACCACTTCCAGCCAAACTGCGCTCGGCCTTGTCTGTTTTTACCGACAGGAGAAAAAGAGACTGCGAGATACCATCGTGAAGCTCGCGGGCTAGTTGATCCCGAGCTTCGAGTGCCACTTTGGAAGCACGCTCCTGCTCCAGAGCAGCCCTGGCACTTTCCAGCATCTTAAATAAGCGACTTAGCAAGGTGACACTTATGAGGTACAGGATAAGTGGGGTAAGCCAGTTGCCCGCATCCATGGAAAGGTAGGGCATTAGGAATTGGTGACGGATGTATTCCCAGAGACCAACCGTGAATGTGGGAACCAGCAGAATCATCCATTTAATCTGTTTGTATGACATGAATACAGAACTCCTTTGAGATAAGGTCCATTTATATGTATCCGTTTCAAGGGCTGGCACCATTATAACGCATGCTTGCTTCAGACCCTAGTCTGGCTTTCTTCGGGGGAACCTCGGGTGGATAAGGGAGCATTTAGAAGGATATCTAAGAACAACATGGGGTGAAATTATGTCACGCAGGGTGAGCCTTGGTGAGTACAGATGAGCGGGGCTGTATCCATTTTCCCTATTGGAGAAGGTCCTCTATACTTATATAGAACAGAAATTCATTACAAAAGATGTTAAGGAGTGAACGCAACAACATGAATCAAGAGGTATTGGAACGTCGCAGCGAGTTGCTCAAGAAGAACATTCATCAAATGCTTCTTCAAGACAATCAGCACGGAATCAGTCGTCAGGATAACATGTTTTTGCAGCAGATGATTAAAGAGCTGCATCAGACTTCACATGAGATGAATACCACTCGATAACGCAGAATCTGCACAAGAATGAAGTAATCTCGTGCATGATTCATTCCATGATGAACATGAAAATGGCGCTATCCCCGATTAGGCCGGGGGTAGCGCTTTTGGCTTTGTAAGGGGGAATTCTGTGGGTGTTACACAAGTTGTTGCTGCACCGTTCGTTTCTGAATATATCGGATGAACAGCTCGGCTAGCTCGGGATCAAACTGAGAACCGGAGCACATCTGTAGTTCCTTGATTGCTTCATCGACATTTTTCGTTTCCTGATACGGTCGCTCTGTCGTCATTGCGTCAAAGGAATCAATCACCGTGAGCATCCGGCACAACCGTGGAATCTCACAGCCTTTCAGACCATAAGGGTAGCCTGCCCCGTCATATCGTTCATGATGCAATTCAATATAGGGAATGAGATCGGCAAAACGCTCGTTCGTCATGGCCATTTTTTTGCCCCAGGTGACATGGCCCTTGATCGTTTCCCATTCTTCAGCGGTAAGCTTTTCTTTCTTATTCAAGATGGACCATGGAATTTCGAGCTTTCCGATGTCATGAATCAGTGCGCCCAGTACAAAATTCCGCTTCTCCACATTATCGAGTTCCAGCAACTCACTTATATCGAGAGCATACTTATATACGCGTTTGGAATGTTTGAATGTATCCATATCCTTATACCTGAACAAGTTGAGTTGTTGCTCAATGTCACGCACATCCTGGACCAGATCAATCTCTTGCTCCATGCCATCATTGCTGCCGTGGCGATGCACATTGTTTTTGCCTTGCTTTTTGGCATAATACAGCGCTTTATCCGCCTGATCCACAAGTTGTGACTTGTTGTACATATCGACTTCATAACGCGCAACACCTGCGGAGAAGGAGAGACAACCGTGCGGAAACACTTCAACCCCTTCAAAAGGTGTGTCGTTCAGCTGCTTGCGCAGCTTGTTCATGAAAGCATAAGCCTCGTCCAGACCCATGCTCGGCATGAGCAGGGTGAACTCTTCTCCGCCATAACGAAAGGCGGTGACCGAAGTGCCTTCCGTCTTCCGACTGAGGAAATCTCCGAGAAGAGCCAGCAGGCTGTCACCCTGGAGATGACCGAAGCGGTCGTTATACTTTTTGAAATCATCAATATCGATGAGTCCCAGTGAAAGCGGGGTTCCCTGAGAACGGGCGTTACCAAGCTCGGTCTCCAGCATACTTTCAAAATGACTGTGGTTAAACAAACCTGTGCGTTGATCCGTATTCGCCTTTTCCTCAATACTCTGATACATCACAAACAGCTGTTTGAACGCATGTGATAGCAGAATGCTAAGACTGAGGTAGAGCAGCAGACCGAGAACGCCGTTATGCACAACGAGAATGGTCAGCACGAGTGCCAAAATCAATGTACATAAATAGACGAGCAGCGATTCGGTAACGAACACACGCTTCATCTGCTGTAATGCATCCTTTGTTGAGAAATGAAAAAACAGGCCAAGCGTGATTGTATTAATGATGAAGTAGGCTGCAAGTGCCGCAAAATAGGGCAGCAGGTTATATCCATCCAGTGCTCCCGGAATTCCTCCAGTCCAAGTAAATACATAAGCCGCTCCAGCAATCATGAGGCTGTAAATGCTGAAATTGACGATATGTTTCCACCAGGTGAGTTTGCGATCCTTGATTAACAGAATGAGGGAAACAGGCAGCAGTACAGACAGACTGAATGCACCACCAAACATGAAGATAGAGGCGAGGTACACGGAAGAGTCCATGGATTGCTGATTGCCTTTGGGCGGAATTTGAAACGTGAAATAATCCAAAATCAGCGCCGCACCAAGCATCGTGTATACCATTACCCATTCGTCAGAGGATAGATGGAGATAAGACCACTTGTTCATATACAGAAAAATACCGATGCCGGTGCAGCTAAGCAAGACGACATACATGCTGCTCCGATCTGCTTTATGGATAAGGTTACGAATAAAGTTCATAAAAATTCTCCTGCTTGGTTTAGTCTGCTCTTGATGTGAATATATCGGCTTGTACTATATTGATGTATAACATAACAAGTTACCTCCCAAAAATCCAGAAAGAAAAAACAGGCCGCTGGCAGCCTGTTTGTCTTGGTTGGCGAAGTATATGTACTAGCCGCCCAGCTTGTATCCCGAAGTCAATGCAACAACGACAGAAGCTACGATGATTGCGTTGATGACGAGACGGGAATATTTAATGCCTTCGAATTTTTTCATGGAAAAGACCTCCCTTCCTTGGAGTCTGTCCGAATGTCTTCAGGCCTGATGGAACTCACTGGCTGCAAAGCTTCTCCGGTTCGATTCACCATCATGTACTGGATAAACAGGAATATGCCAATGTTCATGACCACATCGCCGATGCTGATCACCTGGGTCCGCGGATAAGGGCTGGACAGCGGGATGATATCACCTAGGAATGAAAGATGTGTGGAAGCATCCATCATATAGTGCTTTGATACCGCCCCGCCTTCGCGCAGCATATCTACATAATAGGGCCCAAGAACAGCAGAGGCGTCCACGGAAACCGGCATACGCCCACCGTTCACTGCCATGACGATGAAATTGAGAAAGACACCGATCCAGATCAACGTAAAACCTTTGTAATGTCGATTAAGCCACAAAAATGCTAGACCTGTGACATAAACGGCAGCAAACAGGTACCCGTTGATGGATGCAACCCACTCAAGCCTTTCCTGCAAGAAAAAGATGAAGAACTGGGCCAGCAGCAACAGCGGGAATATCCATCCGCCTCGCAGCTTGAGTGCTGCAAACTGGTGGAGACCATACCGAAATCCTCCCCGGAACAGTCCAACGATCAAGCCTAGCAGAATGCCGTCGTATACCATGATTAACTCCTGTCTTACAGATATGTGTAAATGTGATTGCGTGTTTGTGTATCTATGTTATTCGACCTTTTACTGGTAAATCCTTCAATGGAAAATATTTTTTTGAGAAGAAATTTGCAAAAAAAATAAACAAAAAACCGCCTTTACGAACCAATGGGTCGAATCCATTGAAAAGTTCGGTAAAGACGGCTTTATATTATGTCAAAATGCGAGCTTTAATGCACCTAGCATATGTTCGATTTATTCCGATTCCCCGTTGAGATAATTGAAGAACGGGTGGTCAACCCAGAAGGTGTAACTGGAAATATCCGCATCAGGGGCGAGCTTACGGAATCCTTCCTGAATTGCCTTGGAATTCTCCTTAAGGGAGAAGGATTGTGCGTAATAGTTGCCAAGTGAAATTTTATTGTTAGCAATGACCGGATATTCCGCCAGAGCAGTCGGTGAATAATACAGCGGCTGCCACCAGGAAGCATGGATTAAGGCAGAGGTGTCATCGCTATTCTTTTTTGCATACTTCAATATAATGTCGTTGAAACGGGCTTTGTCCGCTGTGTTATTGAACTCGAACTGAATGTCATATTCTTTGGCGTAGGCGATGTAGTTGCCATTCTCGATCTGGGTTACTTTGTAATCCGGTGTTTCTTTGGGCTCTCCCCATTCCTTCAAATAGATGAAGGCAGATGTCTTCGGCTGGAACTGTACATCAGCATCGATGCCTTCACTGCGCAACAGTCCAATTAACTGCACCGCATGTTTAATATCATCATGTCCGTAAGTTAAAGTCAGTTCATCGATGAAGTTGGAATTAAAGCGACTATCCTTAAGATTGTAACCTGTGACGAGATCATTCCGCAGAGCTTGATCCACAATGGTCCGAAGATCCGGTGCTTCTATTAAATCAGCAGTGCGATAGGCAGCGTACAATTTGGAGTAAATGTCAGCGTCGCCGGAACGGCCAATTTCATTTTTATATTTACCCTGACTGGTCAATACCCGTCCAAGCAAAATGTTGGCAAAATCGGAACTCGCTTCGCCACCCTTACGGAGAGCGGGGTACAGACTTTCCGGGATCAGACCTGTATCGATGGCAGCGGCCAGTTCCTGCGCGGCTTGTCCCTGCACGCGGCTTGGGCTAATGCCCAGTTTTGCAAGTGCCTTTGCTGTTTTGTCTTCAGGATATGTATAGGCCAGCTCTTTGAATCCGGCTGCTTTGACTGCGATGAAGACAGCGGCATAAGTGCTCAGTTTGTCATTGGCACGAACTTCCGAACCGGATAGGATACCATTGTTATATAAGGAAACGGCAGCTTTATAAGCTGAATCATTCGATTTCAGATCAGTAAAGGATGGGGCCTTAACTAAACTGTCACTTGCTTCATCTGTAGCAGGAGCAGCTTGATCGGCTTCAAGAATGGTAGCAATCGCCTTGATGAAGTCACCCTTCGTTAACTGTTTCGGCAATTGGATATTGTATTTAGCTTGCAGGAATTGGGCGTAATCAGCTGCACTCTCGGTATAAACTGAAGGAGCTTGTGCTACGGGTCCTTTAACAGCCTGTGAGGTCGTTTGTCCAGCGGAAGTGGCGGATGCTGCGGATACCGAAGCGGGCAAGCTGAGGCTGCCGAGTGTAACCGGAGCGGCGAGCAGAGCGGCCAGTGTGATCTGGGTGATTTTTTTCAAATGAATAGCCTCCTCAAAATAGGGTTGGAAAATAAATAAGATTGCGTTATAATTCTGACAAATCCTATCTGAATATAATAATTGGATTGACTTTAGCATGGAGCAGCTCTGGATGTCAACGGAAAAAACCTTGGTATAGAGAGGCTTCGGAGGCTCTGTCGAAGGCAAATCAACTATTATATTCCATTTAGTGTATACGCTCAAAGATTTATTGACAAGGATCGACAGTATCCGCTAGGATTATAAAAAAAGAATAGTGAAAAGGGGAATTTTCAAAATGAAAAGAGGTTTATCGTTCGTCTTATCGATCATCATGTTGGCTATATTGCTGGCGGCTTGTGGAAATTCTGCTTCCAAAGACGAACAATCGGCCCAAGATGGCGACAGTGAAAAATCACTGCGCATGGCGCTTGTACTTCCTGAAAAAATCGGGGTAAACCCGTTCTTCGTACAGATGGATGAAGGTTTCAAAAAAGCAGGCGAGGAATTCAAGGTAGATACCAAAACGATTGAATCGACTGACCCGGCAGCATTTGAGCAAAACCTGCGTGCTGCAGTTGCTGAGAACTATGATCTGATCATTACAGCGACATTCCAGGCAGAAGATGCACTGAAAAAAGTGGCTGCCGAAAATCCGGACAAGTCCTTTGCCGTTGTAGACACAACGGTGGATCTACCGAACGTACGTAGCGTTGGTTTCCATGAATATGAAGGAGCATACCTGCTTGGTGCAGCTGCCGGACTGTCTACGAAAACAGACAAAGTCGGTATGATTGCCGCGATGGACGTTCCATTGATCAAGAAATATACAGAAGGTTTCAAAGCTGGTCTGGAATCGGTTAACCCGAAAGCGGAATTCCTTGTGAACTACGTTGGTGGATTTAACGACCCGGCCAAAGCCAAAGAGCTTGCGTTGGTACAATTCGGCAAAGGTGCTGACTTCATTGCCGCAGCATCCGCTGTAGGGGATCTGGGCGTGTTCGAAGCCGCGAAAGAAAAAGGCTTCTATACTTCCGGTCAGGATACGGACCGTACCGTTGAAGATCCGGAACATATCGTATTATCTCAATTAAAGTCGACTGATACAGTTTCTTACCAGACGGTGAAAGACTTCGTTGAAGGAAACTTCAAGGCGGGCGCTGTGAACTATGGCTTGAAAGAAGATGGCGTAGGCCTGACTTACGTAACACGTGATAGCGAAACTCCATTGAATGCTTTTGTTGGACAAGAAGTTATCGACAAGGTTAAAGCAATCAAGGATGATATCGTATCCGGCAAAATCGTTGTGAAAGATCCATTGCAACAGTAGTATTGTTTGTTTCATAGGATTGAGTAATTGAGTTGATCAGCCGGCTGCCCGATCAGGCAGCCGGTTTTGCTGCTATTTAAGACCGAGAGGAGAGAACGCGAGATATGCTGTTGGAGATGGAGCAGATTACGAAGAAATACGGCGGCTTCACCGCTAACCGGGACATCCGTTTTAATTTGCGAGAAGGAGAGATTCATGCCCTCGTGGGTGAGAACGGCGCTGGTAAGACAACCCTGATGCGTATGTTGTATGGAATGGAGCAACCGACATCAGGCACAATCAAAGTTCGTGGACGCGAGGTCAGCTTCGCAACTCCGTCTCAGGCCATGGCAAGTGGTATCGGCATGGTGCATCAGCATTTCATGCTGTTTCCTTCCTTTACGGTTGCCGAGAACATCGTGATTGGCCGTGAACCGTCTGCGGCAGGGGTATTTGATCGCAAACAGGCGGCGGCCCAGGTGAATGAATTGGGCAGAACGTATGGCATGCCAGTTGATCCGTGGAAAAAAGTATTTGAATGCCCTCTGGGCATGCAGCAGCGTGTTGAAATTCTCAAGGTGCTGCATCAGGGCGCGGACATCATTATATTGGATGAACCATCAGCGGTACTGACACCGCTGGAAGTGAAAGAACTACTCGCGAATATGAAATCCCTTGCCAAGTTGGGCAAAACCTTTGTATTGATCACGCACAAGCTGCAGGAAGTTATGGATGTGGCAGACCGGATCACGGTTCTTCGTGATGGTCAGGTGACAGGTACATTGGAAGCAAAAGACACGAATGTAGAGGAACTGTCCCGCCTGATGGTAGGGCGTGAGCTGGTTCGCATGGACAAGCAGCCATCCGTTCCGGGAGAAGCTGTGCTTCAGGTGGAAGCGGTAAACTTGTCAGGGGCAGAGGACCGTTCTGCACTCAAGGATATCCATTTGCAAGTTCGGAAAGGCGAGGTCGTTGGAATCGCGGGTATTTCCGGCAACGGCCAGTCTGAACTGATCCAGATCATTGCGGGACTACGCAAGGCAGATAGCGGCCGCGTCCTACTGTCAGGGCAGGATACAACCAATTGGCCAGTGCGGCGCATTAGGGAGCATGGACTTGCCCATATCCCGGAAGACCGTTATATGTGGGGAGCGGCGAAAGATGCGAGCGTTCGTGAAAATGGACTGATGGGCCACCATCACCGGCTTCAATCACGCGGTATCATTAAAGCGAAGGCAGCACGGACCATGGTGGAGAACTGGATCAAGCAGTTCAGCATCAAAACCGGTTCTGCGGAAACGAAGGCGCAGTTCCTATCTGGCGGTAACTTGCAGAAGTTGATTGCTGCGCGTGAGTTTGCCCAGGATACGCCGTTTCTGATTGCGGCTGAACCTACGCGGGGTGTAGACATCGGAGCGATGGAGACCATCCACGCTGAATTGCTGCGCAAACGGAATGAGGGTGCGGGTATTCTGCTCGTTTCCTCGGAATTGTCCGAGATTTTGCAATTATCGGATCGAATCATTGTCATGTATGAAGGCGGAATTGCCGGGGAACTGAAGGCAGATGAAGCAACAGAAGAACAGATCAGCTTGTTGATGGCAGGAGGGAAAGAGCGGATATGAATCGGGTAAAAGAAACACTTCGCGGACTCATACAGCCGCTGCTTGCCGTATTCATCGGTTTGCTGGCAGGTGCTGTAGCCATTCTGATCGTTGGCGGTTCCGTGGTGGATACGTATGCGGAGATGTGGAAAGGGGCCTTCGGCAACTTCTACTTCTTCACTAACACACTGGCACGTTCGACGCCCATTATTCTTGCGGGGCTGGGCGTAGCACTGGCATTCCGCGCCGGATTTTTCAACATGGGTGCAGAAGGACAGATGGTTCTGGGCGGACTTAGTGCAGCGCTGACGGCGCTCTACCTGCCGGGTCCAGGCTGGTTTGTCTGTATTGCAGCCATTGTGGCGGGGATCATCGCCGGTGGGGTCTGGTCGCTGTTTGCAGGTTGGCTGGATGCCCGCTTTGGCATGAATCTGTTGATCACAACACTGCTGCTCAACTATATTGCGATTTATTTTGGAGGATACATGGTATCCTACCCGTTTAAAGACCGTACAGGATCAGCGGCAATGGCCCAGACGCCAATGATTGATCAGAGTGTCTGGCTGCCGAAGCTGTTCCAGGGTATGGGACTGCATGCTGGATTCATCATTGCTATTGTGGCGGCGATTCTCATCTACTGGTTCACACACAAGACGGTAACTGGTTATGAGATTCGCATGTTGGGAAGCAATCCTTCGTTTGCAACGTATGGTGGCGTGCGACGCATTCGCATGATGATGCTGTCCATGATCATCAGTGGTGGACTTGCAGGTCTTGCGGGTGCAGGGGAAGTGCTAGGGACACAGTATCGTTTCCTTGATGGATCGTTGTCATCTGCAAGTTATGCATGGAGCGGCATTATGGCGACATTGCTTGCCCGCTCGCATCCGCTAGGAACAGCTGTGGCGGCAATCCTGCTTGCAGCGTTGCAGACAGGTGCCATGGGGATGGAACGGAATACGGATGTGCCGCTGGAAGTCGGCAGTGTCATCCAAGCAGTATTGACGTTATTTGTATCGGCTCAGATCGGATATTCATTCCTGAAGCGGAGAAAGGAGAAAAAGTCCAATGCAACAACTGTTTGATGCAGCCATGTTTGGCTCTACCTTGCGGATTATGACGCCGATCCTGCTTGCAGCGCTCGGTGGGGCTTTATGCTCTCGTGTCGGTCTGTTCAACGTGGGTCTGGAAGGACTCGTACTGATCGGTGCTTTCTCCGCTATTGTCGGTAACTATCTGTTCGGCAATGTACTGTTGGCTGTAATATTTTCTATTGTGATCGTCATGTTGTTCTCTGCGCTATTTGCCTTTATCAGTATTAATCTGAAAGCCAACGCCATTGTGGTCGGGATCTCGCTTAACTTTCTGGCCACAGGACTGACGACTTTTGCGCTGCGGGCGATTTTTGATGTAAAAGGTGCTTACTATGACAAGGATATGGTGGGACTCCCCAAATGGGACATTCCTCTTATTAAGGACATTCCGTGGGTAGGCGATGTTATCTCAGGGCATAGCCCGCTCGTGTATCTCGGGATTATTATCGTAATTGCCTTGCAGTTTTATCTGTTCAAAAGTGTCTCCGGTTTCCGTCTTCGTTCCGTGGGTGAGAACCCGGTAGCGGCACAAAGTATCGGCATCAAGGTGCGCGGTATTCAATATGGTGCAGTTCTGATGTGCGGCGTATTGTGCGCCTTGGCGGGTGCACAGTTATCGCTCGGTCAGGTTACGATGTTTACCGAGGGCATGACCGCAGGTCGCGGCTTCATCGCATTGGTAGCGACCATGTTGGGTCAAGCGAATCCGCTCGGCGTTATGGGGTCCAGTGTGCTGTTTGGGTTCATGGAAGCTCTTAGTATCCGACTACAGGGCTTCGCGTTGCCAACTCACTTTACCATGATGCTGCCGTATATTGTGACACTGGTGGCGATGTTCTTCTTCAAGGACCGTACTTATGCACAAGACGCACTGAAAGCGGGCGGAAGCTCGCGTTAAATCCTGAATGTTATGCTGGAAGCATATAAAGAAGGAGGAATCACGCTTGCATAATAAGGCTGAACGTCTGAAAAAAACGAAAAGCCCGGCACCCAAAGCGGGTGCTGAGCACGGAGACCGACTGCCACCGGGGCAGGTACTGACCGAGAAATTCCCGATTCTGCATGAAGGTGAAGTGCCGGAATACGACCTTTCCACCTGGGATTTGAAGGTATTCGGTGAAGTTGAAGAGGAGAAGGTGTTCTCCTTCGCCGAGCTTCAGGGGATGCCTCAAGTGAACACGGTGAGCGATATTCATTGTGTTACCCGCTGGTCGAAGTTTGATACACCATGGGAAGGCATACGGTTCTCGGATTTCATCAAGCTACTTGGCGTCAAACCGGAAGCAAAATATGTTATGATCCACGCGGATCATGATTATGAAACGAATGTTCCGTTCGAAGAACTAATGCATGATGATGTATTGCTTGCTTTTAAATTTAACGGTGAGCCGCTCACACCGAAGCACGGTTATCCGCTGCGCTTGGTTGTTCCACAACTCTACTTCTGGAAGAGTGCGAAGTGGATACGGGGTCTGGAATTCATGAAAGAAGATCGCAATGGCTTCTGGGAAGTCAATGGTTTCCATCATTTTGCCGATCCGTTCAAGGAGCAGCGCTTCTCTGGTGAAGATATTCCGATTCCGGAAGACGAATGGACGAAGAAGGAGTTTGATTAAGATGTTGATGCCTATTTTGCAAATTCATTCCGAAGATATGCCTGCATATGCCATTGTCTGTGGTGATCCGGCACGTGCGGAGAAAATTTCCCGCAAGCTGGAGCGGGCGAGAGAACTGGCGTTCAGTCGGGAGTATCGCACGTTTGTAGGATTGTATGAAGGTGTACAAATGGCCGTGGTCAGCCATGGCGTAGGTTCACCAGGAGCAGCTGTCTGCTTCGAAGAACTGATCCGGGCAGGGGTAACGACCCTGATTCGTGTAGGTACAGCGGGCTCGTACACAACGGATTATCCAGCGGGCAGCGTAATCGTCAGCACGGCCGCTGTGCGTACGGACGGGCTGACACGTCAGCTGGTACCAGATGGTTTCCCTGCGGTAGCGGACCTTGGTGTTACACAAGCGTTAATCGAGGCAACTCGTGAGCATGCAAGTGCAGCGAAAGCTTCAAGTGCGGGTAAAGTTGGCGTGGGCATTACCGTTACGCTGGATGCATTCTTCACAGGCGTTGAAGAGATTCCTCACCGCAAGTACAAGCAGGCGGGTGCTCTTGCCGCTGAGATGGAAATTGCCGCACTTTACATCGTCAGCACACTGCGCGGCGCTCGTGCCGGAGCTATTGTCGCTATCGACGGTTTCGCAGACAGCGACCTGGCAGCCGAGTATGATCCGCATACAAATGCGGTAGCTGATGCAGTTGAGCGGGAGATCGAAGCGGCACTGCGTGCACTGGCTGCACTGGCTCGTCAGGATCAGGCGTAAAAGCTGAGATCATCAGGGTATTTTGTAGTACTATTGCTGGTAAAAAGCTAAACGCGTAAATGATGTTCATCTGAGGTGGACAATATAAAAGGGCGTCCCATAAGGTCATATTCATGACTTTGGGATGCCCTTTTGAGTTTGAGATAGAAGCGACTGGCGCTAGATTGGAAGGTGCAATCGATTCGTTAGCGTTGTCCGAACAATTGCTGTGCCGTCTCAATAAATAACCGGGATGCGGGAGAAGCATCGACAAGTGAAGGAACGGCAATCTCGATATTGCGGTAGGCTTTCGGCTCTGTGGGGAGTGCTTTGACACCCGGAGGCAGCCAGGATAGTGAGATCGCAGGCAGCATGGCGGTCCCGAGTCCCTGCTCGATCATGCTAAGGCAAGTGTTTACGTTATACACGACAAATCCGAAATGTAATTCTGCATCTGCTCGATTGAATAGATCAACAATCGGTACCTCATAGCCGCCTTTGCAAATAATCATGGGGTGTTTGTCCAGCATTTGTACCGGCAGAATTTCCTGATTCGCAAAAGGTTCATCGTCCCGAAACACCGCGAGCATCTCCTCGCTATAGAGTGGAAGCGTCTCATAAGACACATCTACTGGTTCTTTATCTGTGGCAATAATGAGAGCTACATCAATGGCGCGTGAGCTTAGCCACTCCTGAATTTCAAGGATGTTCCCCTCGTGCAGCTCAAACTGAATCTGAGGATAGCGGTCCCGAATCGAGCGGATGATTTTTGGCAGCAGATGGGCGGATGACATAGGGAAAGAGCCAATACGAATCGTACCAATCTCCAACCCTTTTTCGGCCGCAACGACCTGCTGTACCTTATCAAATTGCTGTAAAATGCGGCGGAAAATAACCAGAATTCGCTGTCCCACATCCGTAAGCACGATGCCGTTCCTGCGATCCCGTATGATTAGAGTGACATCCAGTTCATTCTCTAGCGAAGAGATGGCCCGACTGACTGCGGGCTGTGTCATATTCAGTTCCTGGCCTGCACGGGTGAAACTTCCCGTCTCCGCAATTTTCACAAATAACTGCAACTGTGAGTTGTTCATAACAAATATGGTATGCTCCTTATGATTAACATGCATTTCAATTATTTCGATCATTATTGTATCATGAAGACACGGAACGATCAAAGAACGGATGTAAAACGGATCTGGATCGGATTCCAAATGGTTTGCAGGCACAGAAAGAGCGCAGGATAATGTGTACGATTGATTAAACTGCGCCTGTAGATGTGTGCCGGATAGGAGAATAAACATATGGCTTTATCACGTGCAAAAGCAGGCTGGGTCCTGGCTTTTCTGGTACTCATGTGGGGAGTAAACTGGCCCCTGACCAAATACGCATTAAATTTCACACCGCCGCTCATATTCGCAGGCATGCGCCTGTTAATTGGGGGTCTGGTGCTGGGGCTGTATGCTTTTCCCCGCTACAAAACGCTGCGGTTGAAGCAAACCTGGCATATTTATGCCATATCTGCGGTGCTTAACATCATCTTCTTCTACGGTTTTCAGACCGTGGGGCTGACGGAAGTGCCAGCAGGATTATTTTCATCCATAGTGTTCCTACAGCCTGTGCTGCTCGGAATCGGGGCATGGTTGTGGCTGGGTGAGTCCATGTATGGACTGAAGATTGCCGGATTGGTGATCGGTTTTGCAGGGGTGGCTACGATCAGTATTGGCGGCATGACAGGCAAAGTATCCCCTGAAGGGGTTATGCTTGGGCTGTTCAGTGCAATTAGCTGGGCGATCGGGACCGTATATATGAAGCGAAATTCAATGAAGGTCGATGGAATCTGGATGACAGCCATTCCGATTTTGATCGGCGGAGTTGTTCTGACGTTGACAGGTACGGTCACAGAGAGCTGGGCTGATGTGCAGTGGGTGCTTCCTTTTATACTGGATACGCTGTTTATTTCGGTGTTTGTCATTGCAATGGGCTGGCTCGCGTTCTTCAAACTGGTTAGCTCCGGCGAAGCCAGCAAAGTAGGATCGTTTACGTTCCTGATTCCGCTGATCGCCCTGTTATGCAGTGTGCTGTTCCTCGGAGAGTCGGTTACGGTCAATCTGATCGCAGGTCTGGTTATGATTATTGCCAGCATCCTGCTTGTGAATGTTAAAGTGAAAGGCAGTAAAGTCGCGAAAATATAAAGTTATACGGAGAACTTTCTTCAAGTGGTTGTTGAACCCTTGTATACATTCAGAATGACAATGCAAAAAATGGGTAAGTTATATATAGGAACATCACCATGATTACGAAGAGGAGGACTCCAGCATGACACAGAACAATCAACCTCAGGATGAGGCGGCAATTCGCAACAAACTGGATGAAGACGGGGATTCCTTGATGGAGAAAAAGAAAATTTTGAGCGGTGTGGATATTGAGCCGCAAGCGGACGAATGGTCTGCTAAACCGTCACCTGTAGCATTTGATGAAGGTAAATCATCCAAAGAATAAGAGGAACCAGATATAGCTTTAAAAGAAGCGGGTACCGTTAAGGTATCTGCTTTTTTATATCAGAATGGTTAAGCATGTTTCGGAGCATCATCTTCCTGATGTCTTATTGTATAATCATGGGAAACGTTTGTGAGAGGAGAATGTGAAGATGAGTGAGATTAACATTAGAAGGGCTGTCATCGGAGATTACACGGGAGTATCTGCATTAATGGATGAACTGCATCACTTGCATGTGGAGGCCAGGCCAGACGTATACAGAGAGCTGCAGACGAGAATGAGTCATAAGGAATATGAAGAACTACTGGAAACGGATCATCGTTATCTCTATGTTGCGGAATTGCTGGAACAGGGTGAGATTGTTGGATATGCGAGCGCACAGTTGAATGTTATTCAGAAAGTGGATTTGTTAAAGGATCGAAAGATGTTATATATCCATGAGATCATCGTTGGTAGTAAACATCGTGGACATGGGGCAGGCAAACTGTTGATGAAGGAGTTAATCGAACTTGGCAAAGAAATGCAGGTCGACAGTGTTGAACTGACCGTGTCTACATTTAATACTGGTGCTCAAGCTTTCTATGAGCAGATGGGTCTGGCTGTACGCAGCAGCAGAATGGAATACATACTATAATGTGCCTGTACGAAGACTGATGAGATGTCTGGTGCGTTAGTGCAGTCGTAGGAAGCATGGAATACATCCATTTGGAGTAAAATAAAGAAATAGTCTTGCATACCCCCATGGGGTATGTTACTCTTATTACAGAACGAAAGAAAAGGGGTGTTCGCGATGGAACATCAGAGCCATCCCAAGGAACCTTTGGAGTCATCCGTAACAGAGGTGAACGAAGTCTCACAGACAGATGATCAGCAAGCCAATGCATGTCATACGTCAGGCAGTGATGGAAAGCATGTGCGCAAGAGCCATCACTCCCAAGAGATGAAGGGCAACCTGATTTCTCGCTTGAACCGTGTTGAAGGACAGATTCGCGGGATCAAGGGATTGATCGAGAAGGATACCTATTGTGATGATGTGCTGACACAGATCGCGGCTGCTCAGTCCGCTCTTAATTCAGTAGGCAAGCTATTGCTGGAAGGCCACATGAAGAGCTGCATCGTTGAGCGCATTCAGGCCGGAGAGCATGAGGTTGTGGATGAATTGTTGGTAACGGTAAGAAAGTTAATGAAGTAATTATTTTTGAATGAACTCATCATTTATATATCTAAGGAGGAACTACCCATGTCTAATATTACGTTGAACGTTACAGGAATGTCTTGCAATCACTGTGTGAAATCGGTTGAAGAAGCTGTGAAGAATGCGGGAGCGAATGGTCAGGTTGATCTGGCAGCAGGAACTGTCGCAGTTGAATATGACGAGCAAAAAGTCAATGTGGATCAGATCAAGGCAGCCATCGAAGATCAAGGGTATGACGTAGTCTAATCATCGCAGGCTTAAACTGAACTTCCCTTTGCATGGAAAGGAATTCAACAGGTCTTTTCCATTAAATGAGTTCATTGTTTAAGCCTGATTTTCTGTCTTTTATATACCCCTTGGGGGTATTGAATGTGTAGGGATATTTCATAGAGAAAGGAGCTAACAACATGGATAAGTCATCAACAACGGAAAACGCAACAGCATCAGAACCCGTACCTTCACAGGAAGCAGCGGGATTGCAGACAACACTGCAAATTACAGGCATGACCTGTGCTGCCTGCTCTACCCGGATTGAGAAGGGTTTGTCCCGAATGGAAGGGGTCAATCAGGCGAATGTTAACCTCGCTATAGAACAAGCAACGGTATCCTATGATCCGAAGACAACGAACATCAATGCTTTGCGGGATAAGGTGGAGGCCCTTGGCTATGGTACAGTAACGGAATCCGTGGATTTGGACATTACAGGCATGACCTGTGCTGCTTGTTCTACTCGAATCGAAAAAGGTCTTTCCCGGTTGCCGGGTGTATCCCGTGCAAACGTGAACCTGGCGCTGGAAACGGGACATGTGGAATTTGCAGCAGGAGTACTGAAGGCAACCGATATTACGGCGAAGATCAAACAGCTCGGTTATGGAGCAGAGTTGCAGAAGACACAGGAAGATACCCAATCAGTGCGTGAGCGTGAATTACAGCGTAAAAAGTGGAAATGGATGATCTCCGCCCTGTTATCTTTGCCACTGCTTTGGGCCATGGTGGGTCACTTTTCATTTACCTCGTGGATCTGGGTACCGGATCTGTTCATGAACCCATGGTTCCAACTGGTGTTGGCAACGCCAGTACAGTTTGTGATTGGATGGCAATTCTATGTGGGAGCCTATAAAGCGCTCCGTAATGGCAGTGCCAATATGGATGTACTGGTTGCTTTGGGTACAAGTGCGGCTTTCTTCTACAGTCTGTATCTGACCCTGACCAGTGGCAATGCAGCTTCGACCATGATGGATCATGGTGGGACGGGAATGGCTACAGCAGCCATGCCAACCGTGGAGCTTTATTATGAGACGAGTGCAATTCTGATTACGTTGATCCTATTGGGAAAATGGTTTGAGGCCGTAGCCAAGGGGCGTTCCTCTCAGGCAATCAAGAGCCTCATCGAACTGGCTCCGCGTGAAGCCAGAGTGATTCGTGATGGACAGGAGGTTATTGTACCGTCTGCGTATGTCGCGGTAGGTGATCTCGTTCTGGTAAAACCCGGAGATAGCATTCCTGTCGATGGCGTCGTGGAGGAGGGGCAGTCTTCTGTCGACGAATCCATGTTAAGCGGAGAGAGCCTGCCCGTGGATAAAAAACCAGGGGACGCCGTTACAGGTGCTACGTTGAATAAAAATGGAGTATTAAGACTGCGTGCGACCCGCGTGGGCTCGGACACGGCGTTATCCCAAATTATTAAAGTGGTTGAACAAGCGCAGGGTTCCAAGGCCCCTATTCAGCGGATTGCCGATGTGATCTCAGGTATCTTTGTTCCGATTGTTGTAGGCATCGCAGCAGTCACGTTCCTGATCTGGTATTTTTTCGCCAGTCCCGGTGACTTTGCTGGTTCGCTGGAGAAGGCGATTGCTGTACTTGTCATTGCCTGTCCTTGTGCGCTTGGACTCGCAACCCCAACGTCCATTATGGCTGGATCAGGGCGTGCGGCGGAATATGGTGTGTTGTTCAAAGGCGGCGAACATCTGGAATCGGCACAGCAGATCCAGACCGTTGTACTGGACAAAACAGGTACAGTTACCCAAGGCAAGCCCGTGCTTACGGATGTGGTGACGGCTCCAGAATGGACGGAAGCAGACTTGCTGCAACGGGTGGGAGCAGCAGAGCAGAGTTCGGAGCATCCTTTGGCTGAGGCGATTGTAGAAGGAATCCGAGGTAAAGGTCTGGAACTGGTCCAGTCAGAGCAATTCGAGAACATACCGGGATATGGTGTGCGAGCTCGGGTTCAGGGACAAGAGGTCCTGGTCGGGACACGCCGACTGCTTACGGATGCGAAGGTGAATGTCTCCGAGGAAACGATGCAACAGATGAATAACCTTGAGGAACAAGGACGCACAGCGATGCTGGTCGCCGTGGACGGTCAATGGGCTGGGGTTGTTGCGGTGGCGGATACCATCAAGGAAACTTCACGGGAAGCCATTCAGCGGCTTCATGCTATGGGAATTGATGTCATCATGATTACGGGAGACAATGAGCGGACAGCACGCGCTGTAGCGGAGCAAGCCGGAATTAATAAAGTTCTGGCTGAGGTACTGCCAGAGGGTAAAGCGGCAGAAGTGAAAAAACTTCAGGAGAGTGGCCTCAAGGTAGCGATGGTTGGAGATGGTATCAACGATGCTCCGGCCCTTGCTACAGCCGATATTGGTATGGCCATCGGAACCGGAACCGATGTAGCGATGGAAGCAGCGGATATTACGCTAATGCGCGGCGATCTGAACAGTATTGCAGATGCAATCGAGATGAGCCGGCGCACGATGGGCAATATCAAGCAGAACCTGTTCTGGGCACTTGGCTATAACGTGATTGGGATTCCAATTGCAGCAGTGGGCTTCCTAGCTCCTTGGTTGGCAGGTGCGGCCATGGCGTTCAGCTCTGTGTCGGTTGTATTGAATTCGCTGCGTCTGCAACGGATGAAACTGAAAAGCAATGACTGATGTCCATTGAGGGACGTGATTCAACTTTGCATTATGCTCAAAAGTAAGCATAGGGTGCGGTCCGCTGCGGCGGACCGTGCTTTTTTTTGTTATGGAAAGATGTCTGAGATATGTTAAGGGAATGGTCCTTACCTTGTTATTAGAAGGTGAGCATGTGAAGTGATGTCCTCTTATGAAATGGAATACATTGTTTGCGAAACACATCTTTATCTTTCTGAACCTTTCAGAAATAGATTGACAATATAGACATATAGACTTAAAATTTAAAACGATTGTTTGATTCAAACAATCGTTTACATCAAATTCGAACTAATGAGTAATGGAGGACATCATTTATGTTGCAGGCTTTGCGTATATTGTTGAAAAAACCGCCAGTAATTGTGGGGATCGTGACGGCACTTATGTTCCAAGTGATCTTCAGCGTGATCTGGATGACAGCATATTCCGGAGTGAATGACCGGATGAATGAATTGACGGTTGCCGTTGTCAATGAGGATGGAGAGCAGTCCAAGGGGATCGCAGATCGTATGGCTGAGACGCTTCCTTTTCATACCGTAACTAATCTGAGTGCTGCCGAAGCACTTGACCAGTTAAATCATCGCAAGATTCATATGGTGCTGAATATTCCTGCAGGGTTTAACGAGCTGATTCAGACAGCCGGTTCCACTGCCGAAATCAAGTACACCATTAACGAGGCGAACCCGGTTACGATAAAAAGCATGATGCAAGGTGTATCGCAGAGCGTGACGAACACGATTAACAAGCAAGCAACCGCTCAAGGTGTGCAAGCTGTGTTGACGGCTTCTGGAGCGCCTGCAGATCAGGCAGCTGAAGCTGCTGCCAACCTGACTACACGAGTGGAAGGTACAACCACTTCCATTAATCCGGTTAACGGTATGAACAATCAGATGGTGCCGATGATGATGGTACTCGCTTCTTATGTGGGAGCCATGATTATGGGTATGAACCTGCAGACAGCGATGGGTATGCTGTCGGCTACTCACTCCCGCTGGACTTTGTTTGGCGCCAGAGTAGTCATTAATCTGGGGTCTGCTCTTGTGGTTTCCCTGCTGGGATCATCACTGATCGTGTCGCTGGGCGGACAGATCGAGCAAGGATTTATCGCATTTTGGTTGTTCCAGGCGTTGTTCCTCTGCACGTTCATGTTCTTCTCCCAGTTCTTCCTGATCTGCTTTGGACCAGCGGGAAGTTTGTTCAACATCATTTCACTGTCGCTGCAACTGGTATCTTCCGGTGCAATGGTGCCACGTGAATTGCTGAACAGCTTTTACAGTGGTATTGGTCAGTATCTGCCTGCCACATATGCCGTTCAAGGTGTTCTGAGCGCTCAACTGGGTGGACCTGGAGTTCAATCCGCGGCTGGCTCAATTACCATTGTATTGCTGGTTGCTGTAGCCCTCTCCCTGGTGGTGACGTTGTTGAAAAAACAACCTATGCCAGCTGGGGCACCAAGCCCGGCTCAAATGAACAGCTAATATTCCAGTCATCATGGTTGTTCTTCATAGGATATGATCAAGCACCCCGGTGATTTTCACCGGGGTGCTTGGTTTAATAGTAGGTTGAGGTGGCTAGCTTTGCAGAACCACAGGCGGCACACCTTGCGCTTTGATGCACAAACTTTCATAATGAAACGATAGAGTAGTCTCGCTGCAGCCCGGTGAGCTGGAGCAAATGAATAGAACGGACAAGAGGAGCGGACGGAATGACGGAACCGGAATTGGATATAAAAACGAGGATTTTGCTTGCAGCCAAGAAGCTTTTTGCACAGCAGGGGTATGACGGGACAAGTGTTCGTCAAATCTGTGATGAGGCGGGTGCGAATGTATCGCTGGTCTCGTATCATTTTGGTGGAAAAGAAAAGGTGTTCGAAGCATTATTTGAGCACTTTTTTCCTGATCATATGATGAACGAGTTGGCTGAAGAGTCCATGTCCTCCCCCGTGGAGGGTATCCGACGAATCATAGGTGAAGTCGTAAAATTCACGATGACGGACCGGGAGATGAGCGATATTGTGCAGCTTGAAATTACACTGCGTACCCATCGCACAGCTACCGTGTTTCGTTTTTTGGACCCCGTCTGGACCAGAGTGAGAGAACTGCTGCAAGAAGGCAAGGAGCAGGGCGTGTTTCAGATCGAGTCCGTATCTTATGCGATGCTTCAGGTCATGGGTGTGGCTTTGGCGCACAAACGGGCTAAGAATTCGCGGTTTAGCTTTGATTATCAGGATATGAACACAGATGAGCTGGCTGAGCAAACCATTGAATTCGTACTACGAGGATTGGGAGTGAATAGCAATGAACGAAACCATTGAATTGATGATGAAACACCGCTCTGTGCGGAAATTCAAGCCAGACCCTGTAAGTGAGGAGCAGCTGGCAGCAATCGTGGCGGCCGGGCAGATGGCTTCCTCTTCAAGTAGTGTGCAGGCCTATACTATAATTGCTGTTACCGAACAGGAGCAGAAGGACAAATTGGCTGAATTGGCAGGCAATCAGTCTTGCGTCAATGAATGCCCTGTGTTTCTCGTATGGTGTGCTGACCTTTATCGCCTGAGTGATGCTGCCAAGCGTCATTTGCCTGAAAAGGAATCCTATGAGGACTCCACTGAGAACTTTATGGTGGCCACAATTGATGTTGCACTCGCATCGCAAAATGCTGCGCTTGCAGCAGAGTCACTAGGTTTCGGAATTGTATATATTGGCGGGCTGCGCAACCGTATTGAGGAAGTGAGCGAAGTATTGGGCTTGCCCGACGGCGTCTATCCAGTATATGGAATGTGCATTGGTGTTGCTGATCAGGATACGGGTATTCGTCCGCGTCTACCACTGGATGCGGTCTTACACCATGGCCGCTATAACGCCGAGCAGACCCTCAAAGGCGTCGAGAGCTATGACGAAACGACTGCTGCATACATGAAGGAGCGCACTCAAGGGGAACGTTCTACACCGTGGTCCGAAATGATGGCGAAACGCCTCACAGAACCGGTACGTCTACAGATGAAGCCATTCCTCGAAGGCAAAGGATTCTTGAAACGTTAAGTGTAAATCCAAAAGAAGTCAGTTCGGCAGATGCCGACTGACTTCTTTTTTTGCATACTATATCTATTTAGTTGAGGAACCAGCACAAGAATGGATGTCAATTCGGACCTAAGGAAGATCGAAGAAGCGTTTCGTATTCTGATAAAAGAGACGCGCAGCCCGCTCCGTTCCCATACCGGTCACTTCACTCCACGCTTGAATGACCTGTCTGGTCATGGCAGGGTGCGTCATTCTTCCCTGGAAAGGTCCCTCGAAAGGCCAAGGTCCATCAGTCTCTGCCATAACCTGCTCGGAAGGATACTGGCGAGCTAATTCGCGAATTTCCTCTTCGTATATGATATCAGGTGTAAATGAGACGAAGTATCCGTTGTCAGCCATTCGCTGGACGGTCCGCTTGGAGCCTTTGAACCAGTGAAAATGTGCCCGGCGATGATGATATTGCTCCAGCAGGTCACAGGCGATATCGGCATCCTCATATACAGCGTGCAGTACGATCGGTTTACCGTGCCGTTTCGCTAGCTGGATAAATCGCTCCAACAGATCGATATAGCCGCTCTGATCAAAGTACTGTCCTGCCTGTTCGGCTTCCTGTCGGTTGTAATAAGGCAATCCAACTTCCCCAATCGCTGTGGCTTGTCCCATATGCTTTTCGATCCATTTGATAAATAGATCCTGCTCTGCCAGGGACGGCAGGGGCTGCTCGGGATGGAACCCAAAGGCCGGATATACGGTACGAGGGTATTGGGAAGCTAGTTCTAGGTTACTCTGGGCAGAAGCCAGATTCATGGAAACGGCGATGACAGACTCAACCTGCTGGGATGGGAAGGAATGCAGCATCTCACGTTGTTCTTCAGGTGTATATTTGTCCAGGTGAAGATGTGCATCGATCAAGGGTGCAAAAGCGGTTGATTGCATGGATGGACCCCTCCTTTTTGTCTTTTACCAATGATACGCAGGGTAGTTTGTCTTGGATCACCCATTTTAGGGAAAAAATAACTCAAAAACCCGCACTATTTAGATAGGCGGGTTTTCTGCTGTTCTTCTCTCATCCACTGGGAAATCTGCCGTTTCCGTTCAAGAAAAGCAGATTCCTCCGTGATCGCTTCGCGACGTGGACGATCAAAGGGAACATCGACCTCGTGAAGTACAGCCGCAGGCCGATTCGATAAAACATAGATACGGTCCGCAAGCAATAATGCTTCCTCGATATTATGCGTAATGAACAGCACCGAGCGGCGGTTCTGTTCCCAGATATCGAGCAGCCAGCGCTGCATGTCGCTACGGGTCAGTGCATCCAGCGCACTAAAAGGCTCGTCTAGCAGCATCAGCTCCTGCGGACTGAGCAGGGCGCGCAGAAAGGCAACCCGCTGCTGCATGCCGCCCGATAACATATGCGGATAGGCTTGTTCGAACCCAGCCAGTCCGACACTGCTCAGCCACTTCCGGGCATCTGCAAGCGCCTCTGCTCGGGGTGGTGCATCCGCAGACACTTCACCTGCAAGCAGCACATTGTCCTCAATGGTACGCCATGGGAAGAGGGCAGGCTGCTGCGGCATATAGCTAATCTTGCCGCGTTGTCCGGTGACATCCTGACCATTCATCAGGATTTGGCCCTCCTGAGGTTTCAGCAGACCGCCGATGATGTGAAACAGGGTGCTTTTGCCACAGCCGGAAGGGCCCACGATGGCTACGAATTCTCCTTGTTCCACGGTCAGGGACAGACCATCCAGAACGGGCAATGTGCTGCGTCGCTCTCGGAACGAAGCATTCACGTTTAATACTTCCAACGCTGGTGATGAATGATGTGCAGGTAAGGCCACGGTTCCATACTCAGGACTTCCGCTACTCGTTGGAGTGGTTTTACCTTCATCCGGCGCAGCTACCCGCTCGTTGTGTTCGGGTGTCATCTTGTCATCACTTCCTAACCTTTATATGGTGCATATTTCAAAGTTATCGCTTTTGTGGACGCCAGCGTACGAGCAGCTTCTCCAGTAGCGCAATGAGCAGGAAGAGCAGCAGACTCAATGCCACAATAATCATGATTGCCACGAAAAGACGATCCGTCCGATAGGCTGATTTTTGCAGCATCATATAATAGCCGATGCCCTTATCTGCACCGATCCATTCGGCGATAATCGCACCCATGACGCTGTACGTAGCGGCAATTTTAATCCCCGAGAACACCGAGGGCAATGCATGTGGAAGTTCGAGCTTCCAGAAAATTTGGCCGCGTTTTGCACCAGCCATGCGCATATAGTTCATCATCGCCGCATCGGTGCGGGTCAACCCATCCATGGCAGCTACAGCCACCGGGAAGAAGCAGACCAGGATGATGGTAATCAGTTTGGGCAGCAGCCCAAATCCGAACCAGATCAGCAAGAGCGGAGCAAGCGCAATGGTCGGTATATTTTGACTAAGAATAAGTAATGGATAGAGTGCAGATTTCAAAAATGGAATCAGATGCAGCACCATCGCAATCAGTAATCCCACGAGCGTACCTGCTGCAAATCCTATTAATGTCAGCTGGATTGTTGCCGATGCATGCATGCCAAGTCGCTCGGCCTGGGAGGCTGCTTCATGGGCGATGTCCGAAGGCGCAGGCAGCATCCATTTCTCAATATGGAACAGGGAGACGGCTCCCTGCCATATCGCTATAAAGAGAATAACCGCCACAAAGGGCGGCCATACGCTTTTCCAATAGGCATGCATTAGCGATATTTCTCCGTCAGGGTGTCCATGCTGAAGCCACTTGGGCTATGGGCGATTTTGATCTGTGAGATGATGCTTGGGCTGCCAGCTTCCACGAGAACTTCGTGCATTTTGCGGACAACCTCCAGCAGTTCCTCTAGTTCTCCCTCCATCGTGGTATCGAGTGGATTAACCTGATATTTCAAGCCGGACTGCTGAATAACTTCAATGGCACGATCAACGTAAGGATAGGAATTTTCGCCATTTGGCGTTTTGGGAATGACTTGAATGCTAAGTAGTGTGCTTGCCATGAGAGATCACTTTTCCTTTCGAAATATATAAAATGAACTAATGACTGTTACACTTGCCACTTCGATGACAGAATAACCTTCCAATCGCTGTTATCCCCAGATTTTTTTGATTCCCTTCTCCAAAGGGAAAATCCGGTGATAAAGGCGAACGCTTCGCTTTTTCACGTTATTTCTGTCCTCTTCGTCATCGTGTAAATACTAAGTTCGTTTTATATGGATAATTTTATTGGGGTAAGAACTCGTTTGTATATGCTTTGGATACATCTACCTGCTCATCGAGCAGTTTTTTGCTAAACATCCAATCCGTGTAGTTCTGCCATACTTCCTGCTTTTGCTCACCCCAGCGTGGTGCGTCATCCTGATATTTTGGACTCAGCCACTTCTGGCTTGCGAGTACAAGATCCTTATCCAGATCCGGTACGGCCTTGATCAGAATGTTGGAAGCTTCTTCAGGATGATCGATTGCATATTGATATCCTTCGGAAGTCGCTTTCAAGAACGCTTTAACCAGCTCGGGATCGTTCTGAATCGTCTTTTCATTGGTAACGAGTACAGGTGTGTAGTAGTCCAGTGAATCGGAATAATCCTTCACATACAGCATGTCGATCGGTTCCCCGCGCAGTTCGGCTTCGATACCCGTCCATGCGTAGAAAATCCAGGCAAAGTCGATATCGCGTTTCACAGCGGTGAAGAAGTCTGCATCGCCCATGCTAATATTTTTTACTTTGGATACATCGGCGCCTTCGCCTTCCATAATGGATTGCATCACAGCTTCTTCCACCGGGGAGCCCCAGCCACCATAGGTTTTACCTTCAAAATCTTTGGGGGATTTGATGTTCCGGTCCACCGGAGCGGCAAATCCGGACGTGTTATGCTGAATGACTGCAGCGATGGACACGAGCGGTACGCCCTGTGTGCGGGCCTGGGTTACACTCTCCTGATAACTTACGCCAAAAGGCACTTCGTTCGAAGCTACCATCGTATCCGCGCCTCCGGCACCTGGCTGTACAATCTCGACATTTAAGCCTTCGGCTTTGTAAAAACCTTGATCTACAGCCGCATACAGGCCGGTATGATTCGTATTTGGTGTCCAGTCCAGCACCACTTTAATATCCTTGAGGGCTGCGTTGTCACCTTCATTGCTGTTTTCGGTGTTGCTGCTGCCATTTTCTCCTGAAGGTGCAGCTTCTTTGCCGCCACATGCGGCCACAGCCACAAGTAGTACGCACAAGAGCATTAGGCCCATCATTTTACGCCATCTCATCTTCATTTCTCTCCTTCATGTTGTCCGGCCAGTGGCGCGGGGTACTCCTTGGCTTCATATCCAAGCTTCTTGCATAAATCGACAGATTTATACCAGCTATGATCCGGATGACGTCACTTTTTTTAGCTCTCTGGCTATATAAAAGAACATTAAAAAAGCGCCCCGTTAATCCGGGACGCGTGCAGGCGTTAGAGATGTGGCACTCAGCAAAGAGGCTGGGCCAATTCGATATACTCCGATTCCTACGCTGGCATGATCCAGATCAGGTCTAAGGGTCAGTATCTTGGTGGGATACACTCTCAGCCGGCCTATTCCGACTCCCCTGGGAAACTATGAAGTTACGGGCATTACTAGGTGTAATTATAGGCCAGAGGCCCACGCATGTCCAGTCAGGAACTGGATAGGGGCACGTATGAATGAATCAAAGAGGCCATTATACATGCGTATAACGACCTCTCTAGATGTGTGATTTTCAACAATTATCGTGGCGAATCATATAAGGAAATCTGACTGAGTGCAAAAGCATCGGATTTCGGGTCATAGCCTACCTGTTTCTGAGTGGTTTCCAGATTCAATCGTTTAAACCGATTATTCGAGATCCCATGCAGTATGGTGAAGGGCTCCAGATCTGTAGTTGTAATTGCTTTGAACATCAAATCACACAAGTCAGCCGGACTAATATACGCGCTCATATCCCTTGCCTCCAGCGCGGGTCCATCCGGTTGGAAATCATCATATGCACCTATACGTATTGCTACACTTTGTAAACCTTCGGTATATGCAAAATAGGAAGCGAGCGATTCACCAAAACATTTGCTAACTCCGTACAAATTCCGTGGGCGTGTCGGCATGTCCGGATAGACTTGAGCATCAATGGGATACCCCTCGATCGTCTGTGCACTGCTTGCCAGAATGACTCTCCGCACACCTTGGTCCTTAGCTGCACGGAATACATTAAATGTACCTTTGATATTGATGTCCAACAACGATTCATAGAATCCGGCATGCGGGGAAGGATCTCCCGCCAGATGTACAACCACATCCATGCCTTCGCAAGCGTGCTGACAGGCTTCGGGATCTGTCACATCAAGTGTCATGATCTCATGGCTTGTCCCTTGATACGTATGCAGTCTGTCGATATTCAAATCCGTTAGTCGCAGGTGAAATGCTTCTGACAAGTGTTGGGACAAGTCACGTCCAATTTTTCCGGCTGCGCCGGTAATTAAAATGTTCATTAAATCAGCTCCAATTCTTAGCGCTGGAAGAACTCAATCCATTCCTTCTCGGGTCCATAGATGAAGAAATAACGGTAACCGTTAGGCAGTGTAATCATCTCTCCATCAATAAACTCGGCCTCAGTTGCCTTAATGCGGTTGTACTCAGACTCAAGGTCATCGACATGGATAGCAAAATGATGCACCGTACCTTCGGAAGGCAGCTTGTCGCTGTATCCCTGAATCAACTCAATCTCAGTCTCATCGCTTCCGTTGAAGCCGAGAAAGGCGAGCTGAATGACACCGTTGGTGTGGGTTACCCGATCTTTCAATTCAAGACCAACAATCTCCGTATAGAAACGCAGCGTGGTCTCTAGATCACGAACGGCAATGCCGACGTGGTCAATGCGCTTTTGAAAACTCATAATCCAAATCCTCCTTATATGCATTGAATCTTTTCTACCATTTTAAGGGATATCATAGGGCTGTACTACGAGGTTGTCAAATAGGATTTTAATTTGGAAAAATTATAATTGTTCACAGAATGTTCACTTATGAGGAGGGGTTCGTCATCTCTATAATTACGAAGGTAAACAGAGAGGATGAGAGAATTGCCAACAACGAAGAAAGAACAGATTATTTTTGGAATGATGATGTGCACAGGAATGGTCATCGTCATGATGGCCTTCAATTTATGGCACAATGGGTTATTGAGCAAGATGTCCGCGCTTGAAATATTGCTTCAGTTCATATTGTGCTTTGTCATTGCATTTCTGGTGGAGTCCTTTATTGTCGGACCTGTAGCGCGAAAAATTGCATTTTCCTTACCTTTTGACAAGTCCAACAAAATCCTAGGCGTGCTCGCTATGTCATTTTTCATGGTCATTGGAATGGTTCTGATTATGTCCTTGTACGGAATGATTTCCGCTTATCTTGCGAATCAGTTAAATGGAGCATCCGTACTAAGTACGTATCTTCATACGATTGCTCGTAATTTTAGCCTGGCGCTTCCTTACCAAATTATTATTCTGGGACCACTCGTTCGATATGTATTCGGTAAATTCATTAAGGATAAAGGGAGTGTAGTCCCCACAACCTAAATAACGTTAGTTCCGATTTAGAGCATCTGAAAGTATTTCCTGGGCAATCGTCCACTGAACTAAGATAAAGAAGTAATTGTTATTTTCAAATCAAAAAAGACCTCGTAGCATTCACGCTACGAAGCCTATCTTTTTACCAGCTATGATTCATTGAATTTAATTTATCTTCTGTTCGGTAGATATTACGATGCTGAACTCACAGTATGCCTGCGCTGCCATTGATACGCGATCACGCTGATAATCAGCAGACCAACTGCAAAAATGGCAAGCATCCACGCCGACTGGTTAACTTCCAGATGGTCCAAACTCCAGCCTGTAACCAAAGGTAGAATGGCACCACCAACACCACCTGATGCAATCAGGATGCTGGGCGTTGATTCTTCTGTTCCAGGCAGCATTTTGCTGGCGAAGACGAGGGCAATGGAGAACACGCCCGATAGTGCGAGCCCGAGCAACAGGATGATCAGAAATGCCGACCAGATCTGGTTGGTAAAAGGAAAGATCATCAGCAGTACAACTGCTGCAAGACAACTGTACAGAACGTAGACGCGATATTGGAATTTCTCCGCAATATATCCGGCAAACAGTCGTCCAACAGACATGGCGATCCAGAAGCAGGTAACACTAAGCGCAGCACCTGCTTCCTTCATGTTCATTTTCTCAATCAGAATGGCTGGCATGAAGTTGGCAAGGCTCATTTCGGTGCCGACATAGAGAAAGAAAAATACAACAAATAAAGACAGAAGAGCCAAATTACGGCCGCGATAGGTTGAACGAGTTGGTTTAATGTCTGAAGGATTCGTTCCATTTGGCGATTCAGCAGCGTGAGTGTGTCCAGGAGTCTGGTCTGAGCTGCGTCGACTCAGCTCGTTGTCCAGCTCACCGAATGAACTTTTGGCCCAGAAGATAAAAGTCATCGCTGCACAGACGGCAACCACGAGGAACGACATGCGCCAGTAGCCGGCAGAAATCAGACCGCTGGCAATGAGCGGCATGACCATAGCGCCGATACCAAATAACACTTCGAGTCGGCTCATGGCAACCGCCGTATTATCTTTAATTGCAGCAATGATGATTGTACCGATGACAGCCTCGATCATACCGAATCCGAATCCAGCTGCAGGTGCAATAACGAACATCCAGCCCCAAGGAGGCAGCAGCATATAGGATAACTCTGCAATGCAGAGCAGAGCTGTAGCAATTAATATGCCACCTCGTTTACCAAAGCGTTTATTCAACCACGGAGATAAAAGTACACCACCCAGGAACCCGGCAAATTGGGCAAATATCAGTGTGCCTCCCTGACTATAATCCTTGCCATAATGTTCAAGGGCAACGGGCAGGATGGAGCCGAGAACGACGTGGGCAAGTCCGATGAGGAAATAGGACAAGCATCCAATCCAAAGCAATTTTTTCATGAAGAAAAACTCCTTCTAGATATTATGTTATGTAGTAAGTCTGCCATTCAGGAGTATTTCCTAAAAACAAACAATCTCTATCATAACAGGACATGTAAGGGTGTGCACGGATAACTTGCAATGGAGGCTAAAGTTCGTATATACTGAAAAACAACAATTACAGATCGGACCATGCCGTTGAAGAGCATCCAACTCGGAGGCGTTTTCGCCAGGGGAGCGTTATTCCCCAAGTTAACCGGAACCGCCCGTTATCGCGGACCAAGAGGCTGAACCAGAATATTCTGGTTTGGCAAGTTGGGTGGCACCGCGAGCAGAGCGCTCCTCGTCCCAAGGGATGAGGGCGCTCTTTGTATTTTTACAGCCAAAGGAGACGGTGACCATGTTGGAAATGAAGTGGATTCGGGAGCATGCAGAAGAGGTGCAAGCTGCGGCAGTTGGCAAGAGAATGGATATCAGTATTCGTGAATTGTTGGAACGGGACGAAGAGCGCAGAGCACTTTTACTGGAGACGGAAGAAGGGCGTAGAGTTCGTAATTCGTTATCTGCAGATATCGGCAGACTGATGCAAGCTGGTGAGCGTGAACAGGCCGAGGGTTTAAGGGAACAGGTGAAACAGCTGAATGGTCAGTTAGAGCAAGTTGAAGCCAAGCTTGCCGTTATGCAAGAGGAAGTGACAAGGCTGCAATGGTTGGTACCCAATGTTGTATCGCCAGACACGCCAGTGGGTGCATCGGATGAGGATAATGTGGAGCTGAGACGTGTGGGTGAGCTGCCGGTATTCGATTATGAGGCCAAGGATCACGTGGAACTCGGTGAACGGCATGATCTAATCGACATCCCCCGTGGGGTGAAAATCGGCGGAACACGAAGCTATGTGCTCAAAGGAGCAGGGCTTCTCCTGCACCGGGCTGTACAGCAACTTGCGCTTGATCTGCTGCTGAAGCATGGATTTACGCCAATGGAAGTTCCTCTGATGGTGAGGGAGAATACACTCTTGAACACGGGGTTCTTCCCCACAGGACGGGATCAGGTCTATGAATTAGTAGGCGAGAACAAGTGGCTGGTGGGAACATCGGAAGTGCCGCTGGTTTCGTATTATGCGGATGAGATTGTGGATGTGCAGGAGCCAATCAAGCTGGCAGCCACATCGACATGTTTCCGCAGTGAGGTTGGCTCAGGCGGGCGGGATGTACGCGGATTGTACCGGGTGCATCAATTTGCCAAAGTGGAACAAGTCATTATCTGTGCACCGGATGCGGAAGAATCGGAGCGAATGCTGCAGGAAATTACAGGACACGCCGAGGAGTTACTGCAATTGCTGGAACTGCCTTATCGTGTTGTGGCTGTGTGTACAGGGGATATGTCGCAGAAAACGTACAAACAGTACGATATTGAAACCTGGATGCCAAGCCGCAATGCGTACGGGGAGACACATTCGTCGTCGAATCTGCATGATTTCCAGGCTCGGCGTTCGAATATTCGTTGTCGCGATGCCCAAGGTAAGCTTGCCTACTGCCATACGTTGAACAATACGGCTGTGGCTTCACCACGCATTCTGATTCCATTGCTGGAGAATCATCAGCAGGCGGATGGGAGCATTCGTATTCCAGCCGCACTTCAGCCTTATATGGGCGGTGCCGAATATTTGATTTTGCCGCACCAGGATGAAGAGGTTTAAAAGGATTACAAGCTGTGTGGAGAAGTAAAAAGGGAACCCTTGTGAGGGTTCCTTTTTGTTTTACCTGTGATGTTGGGACCAGTGGAGAGTGTTCAGCGCTTTTATGGTACGGTTACCGCAGTACAGGAATGGGGGGAATGGCCAAACCAGATGGGTATGTCACACAGCTGTAACGTACAGATTGTATAGTAGAATGCAGTTTGGAAAGGAGGGGCAGATATGAACCTGCTACTCGCGGATGATGAGCCGTTGATGCTGCAAATATTAAAAGCCTATTTCGTTAAAGAGGGCTTTCAGGTGTTTTTAGCCGAGGATGGGGAAGCAGCCCTGAATCTCTTTTATAATAATCAAATCGATTTGGCGGTTTTGGATTGGATGATGCCAGGACGCAGCGGTGTTGAGGTGTGCCGGGAAATCAAGCGTACGAGTCGTGCGAAGGTACTGCTGCTGACAGCCAAAGGGGAATCGGATGATGAATTTCTTGCCTTGAAGGCCGGGGCGGATGATTATCTGCGCAAGCCGTTTGATTCGCGTATCCTGCTATTGCGTGTAAAGAAGCTGCTGCAACTTTCCTCCAAAATCATTGTGGGAGAACTGACTGTCGATCTGGAAGGCCAGAAGGTTTACCGTCGTGGAGTGGATGTAGGGGCTACCCATAAGGAATTCGAATTAATGAAGGTTCTGGGAATGAATAAGGGGCAGATCGTAACCCGTAAAATATTGCTGGATCAGGTGTGGGGTTTCGATTACTTCGGCGAGGAGCGTACGGTAGACACTCATATCCGCAGACTGCGTGAGAAAATTGGAGAAGATTCAATCAAAACGTACCGGGGAATGGGCTATTGCCTAGAGGATCAAGATGAGTAAACTGACCCGTAAACTGCTCGTGCGCATAATCAGTGCATTGTGTGTTGTCTTCTTCCTATCCTTTATCGTCAATACGTTTTTCCTGCCTAGCTATTTTTTGTATCAGAAAAAGCAGAAGTTGGCCGAGTTAACGACTGAAATCTCTGCTTCAGAACATGGCGATCAGCTATCACGGATTGAGAGTCTTGAAACGCAATACGAGGTCGCTATCGCTTATGCATCGTTGAAGGATAGTGTGAATGATATTAACGATCAATTGTTATTTCAATATAACCGCAAGGGAATTGCTCTTAGTAAATTTTGGCTGACAGAAGAGAGTATCTCTACGCTGCGTGAGGGTGCCAGGGTTAATAAATTCTATGATCAGACCAAGCTGAAATCAAGCTTTCTCGTGAACTTTGTGAAGGTGGGGGATTCCGTGTTTGCTGTCGGCGAATCCATCTCCCATTCATCGGAGACGATTCGAATTATTAATCAGTTCAACGCGTATATATGGCTCGGCATGCTGCTGTTGCTTATCCTGCTTTCCGTGTTGTATACTGCCCGGATTGTTAAACCGCTCGCGAAGCTAAGCGAAACAGCTGAGGCCATTTCCAATTTATCGTTTACGAAAGTTGATATAAAGACAGGTGATGAGATTGAGTCTTTAGGACGCAGCATCAATGTGATGAGCGACAAATTGCAGCAGGCGCAACATTCTTTGGAAATAAGAAACGCCAATCTGCGAACGTTCATCTCGGATATCTCGCATGAATTGAAAACACCGCTTTCCCTGATTCGAGTTTATGCCTCTGGTATTCAGGATGGCTTAGATGACGGAACCTATGCTGGAGTAATTCAGCAACAGAGCGAAGAGCTGGCTGGTTTAATTGACCGTCTGTTGGAGCTATCCCGTCTGCAGGCCGAAGTATATGATTTTGAACCTGTTGATCTTCGCCAACTGCTCAAGGAGACCCTTCATACCTATGAAACCGTATTTCAGCAGCATGGCTTGCATGTGGAGGTGGAGGATCGATGGACTGCCGAGACATGGGTGCTGGCTGATCGACGGAAGCTGGAGTCTGTTCTCCACAATTGGATGACCAACGCGGTGAAATATACAAGCGGTGACCGAATAACCATTACCCTTGAACTGAAAGGGGAAGCGGCACATTTCGGTATCGCCAATGAAACGGATAAGGAAGAGCATGAACAGTGGGATCAGGTTTGGGAGCCTTTCTATGTAATGGATAGTTCGCGCAGCAAAAAGTTTAGCGGGACGGGTCTGGGCTTGTCTATTGCCCGGACGATTCTGGAGAATCACCATGCCGACTATGGCCTTAGCGTAGCCGATGGAGAAGTTATGTTTTATTTTTCTTTACCTTTAATACAACGTTAATGAAGGAGCCGCCATGCAAATGGTGGTTTTTTTGTGTGAGAAGCAACCTGAATTAGAGCCTTTTTCATGTTGGGGAAAGCCAATTGTTCCCCTGTCATACTGATGTAACACAATTGCCTTAGGATAGGCCTATCACCAAATCAGAACTTAATTCATGGAGGGATATCCGATGTTCAATAAAACCTTTTTAATAACGGGAGGCACAGGCTCATGGGGAGAAGAGTTGGTCAAACAATTGCTCGTTCAGGAGCCGAAAGAGGTTCGTATTTTCTCACGAAATGAATCGCTTCAGGCTCAAATGAGACAAACCATCTCTGACCCGAGAGTGAAGTTTGTACTGGGGGATATCAGAGACCGATGGGAGCTGGCAGGTGCCTGTAAGGATGTAGATTATGTCTTTCATCTTGCGGCGCTTAAACATGTTCCGGTCTGTGAGGACCAACCGGATTGTGCGGTCAAAACCAATATAACCGGAACGCAGAACGTCATTGATGCTGCAATCGAGAATGGCGTGCGGAAGGTGGTATACGTCTCTACGGACAAAGCAGCGAATCCTTCCAGCATGTACGGGATGACAAAAGCCATCGGGGAAAAATTGATCTTATTAGCTGACAGTCGTTCCGCTACAAGCTTTGCTTGTGTACGAAGCGGGAATGTTCTTGGATCCACAGGCAGCGTAGTACCGTTATTCAAACGCCAGCTTGAGTTGAAGCAGCCACTCAGCGTTACCGATTCCAGAATGACACGTTTTTTTCTTCCCCTTGGAGACGCCGTGGAAATTCTCCTGTCGGCCATGGAGCAATGCGAGGGCGGCGAGATTATTGTACCCCGAATGCCATCCTGCAAAATAACGGATATCGCACAGGTTTTGGCAGAGGATGCTGGGCAAAAGCATGTTCCGATACATTTCATCGGTGCCCGTCCGGGAGAACGGCTTTATGAAACGCTGATTTCAGATTGGGAAAACGTTAAGGAAGTGGAAGAGGAGAAGTCGTACTTTGTTGTCACCGCCTCATCTTCAACCAAATTAACGGATAAAGAGGGTTGTGAGACATCTGTTCTTCCTGGCAGAGGATACCATTCGGAAGATGTCATCATGACCAAGGCAGAGGTTCGCGACATGCTGTGGAGAGGGGGATTTCTGTGTTCAAGCGGAGGATCATATTTACAGGAGGCGGCTCCGCCGGTCATGTAACAGCTAACCTTATTCTGATCTCCAGATTGCTTCAGGAGCAATGGGAAATTCATTATATCGGTTCCAAGCATGGCATCGAGCGCCAATTAATCGGCAAAATCCCGGCTGTTCATTATCATGCGGTTGCAACAGGCAAGCTGAGAAGATATTGGGCGTGGGCGAATATTTCCGATGTGTTCAAAATTATACTTGGAGTGCTGCAGGCTTATCTGCTCATTTTACGAATTAAACCACATGTATGCTTTTCGTTAGGGGGATTCGTGGCTGTTCCTGCTGTAGTGGGTGCCGGGTGGAATCGGGTTCCGGTGCTGATTCTGGAGCCGGATCTTCATCCGGGACTGGCCAACAGGCTGTCACGGCGATACGCTCAAATGATGTGTACTACGTTTATGGATACAGCGACATTCGCTTCCTCTAAGGCGTCAGACAAGACGATGTACGTGGGACCTGTAATCAGGGAGGAGTTGAAGCTTGGCAGCCGAGCACGGGGGATTCATTTTTGCCGATTTGTCTCCGACAGACCTATTCTGTTAATTATGGGTGGCAGTCAGGGTTCGGAAAAGCTTAATCAAATGGTACTTGAAACACTGCCAGAGCTGCTCAAGCGGTATCAAATCATTCATATATGTGGTACAGGTAAATTGAACTCATCCTTCCCGCATTTTGCAGGCTACAAGGCATTTGAATACGTGCATGAAGAACTTGCGGATCTAATGGCTATGGCGGATATAGTTGTGTCACGTGCTGGCTCTAATGCGATACATGAGTGGCTGTTGCTGCGCAAGCCAATGCTCCTGATTCCCCATGCCAACGGCGGATCTCTTGTTGGACAGACGCTGAACGCGAAGTATTTTCAGGAGCGAGGTTATGCAAGAGTTCTCCAGGAAGAAGAGCTGTCTTCTCAGACATTCCTGCGAGATATTGACCTTGTATATAAGGAGAGAGATCATATGGTGGGTCATATGAGGGCGAGTGGAACGGACAACGCCGTTGACAAGGTTCTGCAGCTTATTCATACAACGGTTTCTTCGGTAGAAAGAGCTGAACATGAGTAAAAGATTTCCCGAACTGCTGCTGGTCATGTTCTTTTTGCTCATCGTATCGATCCTGATTATCTCAAAACGTTTATTGTATTAAACTATATAAGTAGAACTAAAGATTTTACACTGAACACTCCGATGACAGAATAACCTTCCAATCGCTGTTATCCCCAGATATTTAAAATTTCCTTTTCTCAAGGGGAAAATCCGGTGATAAAGGCGAACGCTTCGCTTTTCCAGGTTTTTTCTGTCCTCTCCGTTTCTGTGTAAATGAATAGTTTAATTTATATAGGATTGCAACCTGTTACAATCCCGTTCTTCTTCTGAATAAAGAGGCATTCTTCAGTCACTTCCTAATGACATGCAGAATGCCTCTACTTATTTGGGATATTCACTTTTATGTAATGAGTTTCCGATATAATATAATAGAAGTAAAATATTGGATTACAGGAGATGAAGATTGCAATGAATGGAATGAAATTAGCAATACGAGGCAGTTTGGCCTTTATTTTAGTATTGGTATTACTGGCTCCTTCGTTTGCCCTAGCAGCCACAGGTGACGTGACATCTATCGAGATTACCAACAGTAGTCCGCAACAGATGAGTGTATCCCAGACAACTACGCTTCAGGTAATGGCGGTTATTGAAGGGTTTGATAATAAGCAGGATGTTACTGGAGGCGTCACATGGTCCACGAGTAACGAAGCTGTTGCCACCATTATTAAAGGCAAAGTGAAGGCTGTGGCAGCGGGAGAAGCGACGATATACGCACAGGTAGATGGCGCCAAAGCGCAATTGCTTGTTAAGGTTCAGGATAAAATTAAAAGCATCAAAGCTTCGCCAAGTTCCTATAATTTTGTCAAAGGTAGTGAAAGTACGCTGCCCAAAGTAAGCATTGTGCGTGCAAACGGTAAGGAAGAAGACGTCACATCTGAGATTGTATGGACGGTATCGAGTGCTTCCGCTGTGCTGGAGAGTGGTGAAATCAAAGGAATCACGCCTGGCAGAGTTCTGTTACAAGGCAAATATGGCTCAGAGACGGTTAAAGTTCCCGTAGCGATCACGGACGAGATTACCAAAGTCGAAGTAACTCCTGCTGTCATGCAGCTGAATATTAAGAAATCGAAAGCGTTGAAGGTAATCGGTACATATGCCAATGGGAAAACAATTAATCTTTCGAAACAGGTAACGTGGACCTCTTCCAACAATAATGTAGCCATCGTCAAGAATGGTACAGTCAAAACACTGACGGAAGGACAAGCCACCTTGACAGGAACTTATCAAAATCAGACAATAAAGGCAGAGGTTACCGTTGTTCCTTTGCTCAAAAAACTGATCACAGGCCAGAAAACACTCATTTTATCGTCACAGGCAAGTACAACACTGAGTGTGATGGCGCAGTATGATACAGGCAAAACCACGATTGTAACGAGCAGTGCCGTATGGAGCAGCACCAAACCAAGTGTAGCCACAGTAACGGGCGGCAAGATTGTGGCCGTAGGTAAAGGCAAAACATCCATCACCGCCAAGTGGGGCAATAAAAAAGTTACTATACCGGTGACGGTAAAATAAAGTTTCAACGAATGAAGTATATCAAATGAAATAAATTCATCATCGTGAACAGAAACAGATGGGGCGTAGACATACGCCCCTTTTAAGTATAAAAAATTGGATGTGATGAAAACTGAATTCTTCAATTATAAGCTCAGATACCAATCTCAGTGGATTGGCTTACATGAAGTATCTTCTTCTGACCCTACTTTCGATACTGACACTTGGGATGATTACCACAGTGGAGGACACGAAGAAACGAGCCCATCTCAAGTACCTGGAACAATACCGATTGAAATTCAATCCTGCAAAGGAGGAAGCATCCGAATGACAGATCAACTGCAACCGGAAAATTGGCCTGCATGGGCGACAGAATCGGTAGAGATTGTTGAGGCCAATCCTATGTGGAGCCTACAGGCTCAGGAAGAGATTCGCCAGCTCAGAGAACTATTACAGCAACTCAATATTCATCGATTTGAACATATCGGAAGCACGTCGATTCCAGGATTGCCCGCCAAGCCCATTATTGATTTGATGGGAGAGGTGCAGTCATGGGAGGACATGGACATGATTGCCGATCAGCTGAATCCGGTAGGCTGGAACTACGTTCCACCTGAACTGGATGGTCGGGAATATAGACGTTTCTGGGTCAGAGTGAAGGATGGCAAGAGGGCTGTACATCTTCATCTGATGCGCCCAGGCCAGGAACGTTGGGATCGTCAAATCCAGTTCCGGGATGTGCTGAGACAGCGTCCGGATCTGGTAGAGGTTTACGCAGCTTTGAAAGCTAAACTTGCTGATGAGAATAAGGATGACAGAGAAGCGTATACCGCTGCCAAAACGGAATTTATTTTACAAGTGCTTGATGAAGGCATTTGATCGATGATGAAGGCATTTTTCAAAGAGAGGCTGATTTATTTCATCGCAGTGATCATAACCATGGCGGCAGGGTTGGCATCCAGACACTATGGTGAACTTTTACCGGATTTTGTGCATGAGCATTTCGGTGATGCCTTGTGGGCAGCGATGATCTATTTTGGGGTACGCATGATTTGGATTAATCGCAGCAAAGAGTTGGCGCTGATCGTGAGCCTGATTTTTAGCTGGGCCGTTGAATGTTCGCAAATGATTCAGATATCTTGGTTGAACGAAGTGCGTTCCACGGTGCTGGGTGCGCTTATTTTGGGACGTGGATTTCTGGTAATGGATCTGCTGAGGTATGCTGTTGGCATTCTGTGTGTGTATGGGATGGATCGTTATTTCCTGAGAAATAAGAAGGCTTGATAATGGGGAGGGACTTAAGTGAATGTAGAGAAGCTTTTTACGGAATCACCCGAATTTGAGACAGATCGGTTGGTACTGAGACGTCTTACGCTCAACGACCTCGATGATTATTTTATGTTTGCCTCCGATCCGAAAGTGAGTCAGCAAAGTTTGTGGAACTGTCATGAGACGTTGGATGACTCCGTTCAATATATTCAAAGAGTGTTAGATAATTATGAGAAGAAAACGGTCTATATATGGGCCTTTATTCTGAAGGAAACGGGGAAGCTGATCGGGCGAGGTGGCATTTTTCATCTGAATGAATCCATGCAAAGTGCTGAACTGGGGTACGCGATTGCCAGCAGTTGTTGGGGCAAAGGCCTCGCAGCAGAAGCGATGCAGCCGATTGTTGAATATTGTTTTCAGGAATTGGACTGCAATCGGCTGGAGGGGACATGCAATGCAGGCAACATCGGCTCTGCACGAGTGATGGAGAAGGTGGGCATGTCGTATGAAGGTTTGCTGCGTAAACAGTTGAAGATCAAAGGTGTGTTTATAGATCAAAAATTGTACTCCCGTATCCGGGATGATCTATAATACTTCCAATGACGTACAGGATACATAGAAGAAATTGAAGGAGGCGGAACAATGATCTACAGTATTATTTCCCAAGCGGTATGGGAGCAGGTATCCAAGCAGAGCGTGTATGCACCGGATAGCCTGGAGACGGACGGTTTCATTCATTGTTCCACTAAAGAACAGATTCCATGGGTAGCGGCTCAATTTTATCAAGGACGTACGGATTTGTTATTGATTGGTATTGATGAGAGGGCCTTGAAGCCGGAACTGGTGTATGAGGACCTGTATGAGTTGAATGAACTATTTCCACATATTTATGGTGAACTTAATTTGGATGCTGTACGGAAAGTCATTTCCTTTGAACCGAATGAGGACGGGACGTTTTCTTTTCCTGAATAAAGACATTTTGCGAAGGGTTGTGAACGTGTGGATATGAATCAGGTATTTCTGGATACAGCCGAGAAGCAATTTTTGTATTACAAACAGCTTGGTGAAAAGGCCATGGAGCAACTGGAATCTGAGCAACTATTTCAATCCTGGAATGAAGATGCCAACAGTATTGCAGTTATTGTGAAGCATCTATGGGGCAATATGCTGTCCCGTTGGACGGATGTACTGACAACCGATGGAGAAAAGCCATGGCGTGAACGTGATGCGGAATTTGTGAATGATATTTCGACTCGGGAAGAGCTGCTCGCCAAATGGGAGGAAGGCTGGAACTGTCTACTTGGAGCCATTCGTTCTTTTACACCGGAGCAACTGTCTCATATTATATATATTCGCAATGAAGGACATACCGTCATGGAAGCAATTATCCGGCAATTGGCGCATTACCCCTATCATGTGGGACAGATTATTTATGCAGCCAAAATGCTCAAAGAAACCGAATGGAACAGTCTTTCCATTCCGAGAAACGGTTCTAGCCAATATATTGGTGGCAAATTTGCCAAGCCGAAGGCACGAAAACATTTTACAGATGATGAATTGCGCATAGAAAAAGGTAAAGGTGAGGAACAGCAATGACAAAGATCGCATTGATTCGCCATGGAAGCACGGCATGGAATAAGGAAAAACGTTCACAGGGACAAACGGATAATCCACTGGATCAGGAAGGAAGAGAACAGGCACTATTGCTTGCTGTGAGACTGAGTGAGGAAACGTGGGATGCCATCTATGCGAGTGACCTGGAGCGTGCAAGTGAGACGGCTCGCATCATTGGCGACCGTTTAGGAATACAGGAGATTCATTTGGACCCGAGGTTGCGTGAAATGGGCGGTGGGCAGGTGGAGGGTACGACCGAAGCTGAACGAGTTGCCCAATGGGGAGCGGATTGGAACACTCTGGATTTAGGCCGGGAACTTGCGGATGCAGGTACGATTCGGGGCAGTGCCGCGATAGAAGATATTGTACGACAGCATCCCAATGGAAGAGTGATCGTTGTCAGCCATGGCGCTATTCTCCGTAATACACTGCGAGGTCTGGTGCCTGAACTTGATGTGAGCGCAAAGCTGTCCAACACGTCGATTACCCGGATTTCTTGGGAAACGAATTCTTGGCAATGCGAGCTATACAATTGCAGCGTGCATCTGAATTCCTCCAAGGAGTTGTGATCGATGGATGCTCTGGCATTAAAACAGAAATTGCGGCAGATTCAGTCGGCTAACCTATACGCACATGAAGTGGAACATCCTTACGAACTGGCTCTGCATATGATGCAGCATATTGGCAGTCCAGACCCGGTTCTGCGGGATGAATTGATCTATGTTACGTTTGCGACCTGGATTGGACAGGGTGTATTTTCGGAAGAACAGCTCAGTCAGCTGTTACATATGGCGCTGGATGATCAGCATCTTTTTCATGGTATTGGAGAACAAGGCACGGACAGTGTGTTTACCCGAACCTTCTCTGTGCTGCTCCTGCCTCCAATTCTGAGTGTAGATCGTCAGTGGCCTTTTCTGAAAAAGGAAGATATAGAGGTTATTCATCATCGGTTGACCACGTATCTGGAGCGTGAAAAAGATGTTCGTGGCTATACCGATGATAAGGGCTGGGCGCACGCACCGGCACACGCGGCAGATGCGGTTGAAGATCTTGCACAGTCGCCTTATATGGAGCGGGCCGCCTTGCGGGAGCTTTTGCATGCGCTCACTGTGAAAATTACCGAATCAAGTGTAGTCTATATCCATGATGAGGATCAACGGATTGCTCATGCAGTGGTCACCATCCTTGGTCGCAATCTGCTGGAGCAAAACGATATTTCGTCTTGGATCGATTCACTGAATCCAAACGATAAGAAGGAGGGGGAATCGCTTCTGGAGATCAGCCAGATGAGCTTGAATGTGCGCGTTTTTCTGCAGACGCTCTATCTTGCCATGCGGACAGAAGAAGCAGAGCCCTTTCCCGCTGTTCGTTCGCTTATTTTGCAGGCTTTGGAGAAAAAATGATCAAGGGACTATAAACTTGTGGAGAAGGAGGGTGATAGCATGACTGAACTGTCGTATTCATGGACTGAGGATGTGCTGTCTACTTTGGGCGAAACAGGGGTTATGATCCGTTGTGGGGACGCGATATCCGAAGCGGTGCACCGGAGGGTGATGTCGGTATGTACTTTGCTGGAAAAGAGCCAACTACCGGGCATCTTGGAGTGGTTACCTTCGTTTGCATCGGTAACGCTATTCTATGATCCGTTGATTTCCCCGTACCACGAGGTATGCGGAAGGCTGCTTCATGAGTTGAACAAGATGCAAGAGGCAACGCTGGCTGAACCCAGAACGATCATTATTCCCGTATGTTATGGTGGTGAATTGGGTCCTGATCTGGAATATGTCGCTACTGAACATGGGCTTACGCCAGATGAGGTCATAGCTATTCATACATCCGGAGATTACCTGGTTCACATGATCGGATTCGCGCCGGGTTTTCCTTATTTGGGCGGATTATCGGAGAAGATCGCTACGCCCAGACGACCTACACCTCGGCTTCGAGTTGAGGCGGGAACGGTGGGCATTGGTGGCAAACAAACGGGAGTTTATCCGGTGACGACTCCCGGCGGATGGCAATGTATCGGCCGCACACCGCTGGCGCTATTTCGTCCGATGGAAAATCTACCAAGCCTGCTGGCAGCAGGGGATCGGGTTCGTTTTGCATCGATATCTCTTCAGGAGTATCTGGAACAAAAGGAGGGCGAGCGATGAGTATTGAAGTCATTCGCCCAGGTTTGTTATCCACCGTTCAGGACGAAGGAAGAATGGGATTTCGCCGGTATGGAATTCATCCGGGCGGGGTTATGGATACCTTTGCGGCCAGAGCAGCCAATGCACTGGTTGGGAATTCCCGTGATGCTGCTGTGCTGGAGATGACGATTACGGGACCGGAGCTTCGTTTCCATGAAAATCGGCTGATCTCTTTATGTGGTGCGGATCTGACAGCAACTGTGGATGATCTGCCTGTTCCACTATGGCGTCCGGTCGTGTTGCTTGCTGGAAGTGTGCTGAGATTTGGACGATGCCGTTCCGGTTTGCGGTCTTATATGGCGATTGCTGGTGGAATCGCTGTACCTGAGATCATGGGCAGTAGAAGCACGGATCTCAAGACAGGTTTTGGTGGGTTTGAAGGCCGTGCCTTGAAGGTGGGAGACAGGTTGTCTGCGGGAGAAGCCTCTCGGGAAGCGCAAGCGGCGTTGCATGGATTGATAGTAGAAGCTGAAAAGAATAACTGGCGGATGCATGCACCTGCCTGGTATTTGTCCAGCAGGGAATGGCCCGCCTACCATGCTGAACCTGTTATTCGTGTCATGCCGGGCAAAGACAGCGCAGAGTTTAATGAAGATAGTCTGGAACGATTCCATAAAGAACGATATGTGATCTCTCCTCAATCGGATCGGATGGGTTATCGATTGGAGGGTGCAAAGCTAGAACTCGTTCAACCGATGGATCGGCTGTCCGAAGCCGTCACCTATGGTACAGTTCAGGTGCCAGCAGATGGTCAGCCCATCATATTGATGGCCGATCATCAGACGATCGGGGGCTATCCTGTGATCGCACAGGTGGCACGAGTAGATTTGCCGATACTGGCACAGGCAAAGCCAGGGGATCGGGTTACTTTTGAACGGATTACATATGAAGAAGCACGGCAGCTATTCCTGGAACAGGAGTTGGAGTGGCGACTAACCGATCAGCTGATTCGCAGGAGATTGGCAGAAATGGGGGACCATCAATGAACACGGTGGATATCAACTGTGACCTTGGCGAAAGTTACGGGGTGTACCGGATGGCGTCGGATGAGTCGATTCTGCCGCTAATCACTTCAGCCAACATCGCTTGTGGATTTCATGCGGGTGACCCGGCAACGATGCGGCAAACCGTACAGCAAGCATTAGAGCATCAGGTTGCCATCGGCGCCCATCCCGGTCTGCCGGATTTGCAGGGTTTTGGCAGAAGACGTATGGATATTACACCACGGGAAGCCTATGACATGGTTGTGTATCAGATTGGTGCGCTGGATGCTTTTGTCCGTTCATACGGGGGGCGTATGCATCATGTGAAGCCTCATGGAGCCTTGTATAACATGGCTGCTGAAGATAATCAACTCGCTGAGGGAATCGCCGAGGCGCTTTATAAGGTGCAACCGGAACTGTACCTCTATGGCCTGGCCGGAAGTGCGCTGATACAGGCAGCGGATCGCATTGGACTGCGCAGTGTCAGTGAAGTTTTTGCGGATCGAACCTACGGACCGGATGGGACTCTAACCCCACGCAGTCAGCCCGGGGCTGTCATTCAGCAGACCGAACAAGCTCTTGTTCAAGTGCTGCGCATGGTGAAAGAGGGAATCGTTGTGTCGACGGAAGGTACACCTGTATCCATAAAGGCAGAGACAATTTGCATCCACGGCGACGGAGCTCATGCCCTTGCATTTGCTCAAGAGATACGTACGTTGCTTGAATCTGATGGAATTAACCTTTCTGCACCTGGAGTTACTAGATGATTGCTAAGGTAACCGAGGGCCAGAGGTCGAACTATACGAGTTTGTAAGGAGTGAGATTAGAGCATGAAACCGATACGTAATTCGGCAAAGGCTGTCATTGTACAGGATGGACGTTTGCTGGTGATCCGGTTGGAGGATCAATATGGTGACGCTTATGTTTTCCCCGGCGGAGGACAGGAGAAAGGCGAAGAACTCAAGGATGCCGTTGCTCGTGAATGTCTGGAGGAGATTGGACAGGCGGTGGACGTGGGAGAATTGCTGCATATCCGGGAGTATATCGGAAAAAACCATGAATTTGCCGAGTGGGATGCCGATGTCCACCAGGTTGAATTTTATTTTGAATGCAGATTGATTGATGCGAAAGCTACAATCTTTGAAGGCTCCAGCCCAGACGACCATCAGGTAGCCGTAGAATGGATTCCGCTTGAAGAGCTGTCCAAGGTTCGCCTATATCCGAAAACAATTGGTGAGTTGTTACTGGATCAGGCGTCTTCACGTATTTATCTTGGGGATTTGAATTAAAAATTAATCCATATGGTCACGAAATGCTTCCTTTATGTACACATTTTTATAAATAACTTTTCCAAAACTGTCACGTTTACGAACCGGTTCATGGATTCACCATAGATGAGGTGGGTACACTATAAGTACAGGCTTATTACACCTAACGTAAGCTGACTGTACTTATACACGGCAGCGGAGTGGATAAAAAACCTAAGGAAACAAAACCTGCAAAGTTGAGGCGTCGACAGGTTTTGATTTGAACTTTAGCTTACCCACTCCTCAATTTGAAAGAACAGTAGACGTAGTGAAGGAGACGGAATCGATTCTGTAGAAGCGAAGCGTTCGCCTTTATCACCGGATTTTCCCTTGAGAAAAGGGAGTCAAAAAATCTGGGGATAACAGCGATTGGAAGGTTGTTCTGTCTTCGTAGTGTCAGTGTAAATCGTCTGCGAGACAACAGCGATCGAAAGAACGATCCGTACCCGTAACGGTCGCCTACAACGTTCTTCAAATATTCCCCCAAATCGAAAGGAGCATGTCCCATGAACCAGACTGAATTGGAACAAAACATTGTAAAAGCATTGGAAAACAACCCTTTTTGCAGTTTCTCCACGGTGGAGAACGGTAAACCGAAATCCCGCTATATGGCGCTTTTCAACGATGGAATGAACATTCATCTGGCGACAAACCGCCGTACGCACAAGGTAGAGGAGCTGGAGAATAATCCAAACGTCAGCCTTTTGCTAGGATATGAAGCGGGCGGCTCCAAGGAAGTGGTTGAGATTGAAGGAACATGCGAAGTGACGAAAAATGAAGGTTTACGCGAACAGGTATGGAATGATGAACTAAAAGCTTGGTTTGACGGCCCGAACGATCCCAATTATGTCATTCTGGACATTACCCCAAAACGGATTGAATACATCGGCAAAGATCATGAGCATCAGGTGTGGGAGCAATAATTTTAGATATTGAAAATCACCTTTTCTAAGTGGAAGGCCGTGCCGACTATTTGGAAAAGACATAGCAAACCGTGAACGCCAGAAGGCTTCACGGTTTTTTGATACGGGTCGATTCAGCTAATATGGATATAGATGTAAGCCACATGTAATATACGTTTTTAACAGCGTGAGTAAACTATTTTCATCCAAAAACATGCAAAAAATGTCGAAATCACGCATGTTATTGTAAACTGGGGTAGGTATGTGCGGATAACGTAAAAAATAATGCTTTTCAATGACTGAACATTGCGTTATGATTTGGAATGTAAACGGTACGCACAGATATGAATAGATGTTCATGTGAGATAAACTAACCTGGAATTCTGAACCATACGATCAGAAAATCAGTACGCACAACCCATGAGATCTTTCGCATTTCTGCGCTTATTCGTTTGCTCACTAATGCATGATTCAATGTACATAACCGGGAGGGGTTATTTTGAGAAAGAGTAAAAAAGTATTATCAAGCCTGACTGCCGCTTTGGTTGCATTAAACGTGCTTGCGGTATTTCCGGTACCTGTATCGGCTGCGGACGCTACCAAGGTTAAATTGCGGATCATGGAAACAACGGACATTCACGACAACCTGATTAACTATGACTACTATTCCGACAAAGAGACAGACCAGTATGGTCTGGCGAAGACAGCTACGCTGATCAAAAAAGCCCGTGACGAAGCGAAGAACAGCTTGCTGTTCGACAACGGTGACCTGATCCAGGGTAACCCGCTCGGGGATTATGTAGCGAAGATTGATCCACTCAAAAAGGGTGAGACTCACCCTGTATATAAAGCGATGAACCTGCTCGATTATGATGCAGGAAACATCGGTAACCATGAGTTTAACTATGGTTTGGATTTCCTTGACATGACGCTGGAAGGTGCGAACTTCCCTTACATCAATGCCAACGTATATGTAGATGACGGTGACGACGATGAGACGAATGACAAGAACTATTTTACCCCGTATAAAATTTTAGACAAAAAAGTTACCGATGAGAGTGGCAAAGAGCACACCATCAAGGTGGGTGTCATCGGATTTGTACCACCACAAGTCATGCAGTGGGACAGCGCTAATCTGGAAGGCAAAGTCATTGCCAAAGACATTATCGCTACTGCGAAAAAATTCATTCCTAAAATGAAGGCTGAAGGTGCCGACATTATTGTAGCTATTCCTCACTCCGGTTTTGAAGATATTCCGCAAACGGATCTGATGGAAAACTCAGTATTGTATCTGAGCCAGGTTGAAGGCATTAATGCCATTCTGTTCGGACATGCCCACAAAGTATTCCCGAGCGCTGATTTTGCCGGTAAAAAAGGTGTAGACCTTGAAAAAGGTACAATCAATGGCGTTCCTGCTGTAGAGCCAGGCTTCTGGGGTGACCACCTTGGAATTATCGATCTGGATCTGGAACTGGTAGACGGCAAATGGAAAGTGGCAGACTCCAAAGTGGAGGCACGCCCAATCTATGACACAGCCAACAAAAAGGCTCTGGTAGATGCTGATCAAGAGATCGTTGATGCTGTTCATGACGAACATGAAGGTACGCTTGAGTATGTGCGTGGCCCAGTCGGCGAAACGACAGCTCCAATCAACAGCTTCTTTGCACTGGTTCAGGATGATCCATCCATTCAGATCGTTACCAATGCACAGAAATGGTATGTTGAAAAACATATGCAAGGAACAGAATACGAAGATATTCCTGTATTGTCTGCAGGCGCTCCGTTCAAAGCAGGCGGACGTTCAGGTGCTTCGTATTACACGAATATCCCTAAAGGCACCATTGCGATTAAAAACGTAGCTGACTTGTACGTGTATCCAAATACGGTACATGCCGTATTGGTGAATGGCGCTGAGCTGAAAGAATGGTTGGAATGGTCTGCTGGTCAATTTAACCAGATCGATCCGGCAAAAGGTGGACAGCAACAATTGGTCAATATGGACTTCCCAACGTATAACTTTGACGTTATCGATGGTGTTACGTACCAAATTGATGTAACTCAACCAGCGAAATACGATGGCAAAGCAACGATTGTAAATGCATCAGCTAACCGGATTAAAGACCTGAGCTTCAATGGTAAACCGGTTGATCCAGCACAAAAATTCATCGTGGCAACGAATAACTATCGTGCTTCTTCGTCCAAACTGGCTAACCCAGACGGTAAACGTATCGTCTTGGCTGCACCGGATGAGAACCGTCAAGTGATCATTGATTACATCCGTGAGAACAAAACGATTAACCCGGCAGCAGATGGCAACTGGTCGCTTGCACCAATTAAGCCTTCTGCAGGTGTAACAGCAGCTGCACTTAACGATCTTGAAGTGGTGTTCGCGTCTTCCCCAGATGCCAAAGCATTGGTTGAAGCGAACCCGGCGATGTCCTTCATTGGGACAAACAAAGACGGTTTTGCTGAGTATGGCTTGAAATTGACAGGAGAAGCAACAACGACTCCAGAAACAGGTGTGGAACCTGCTCCAACGCCTACGAAGCCAGACCCAACTCCAACTAAACCTACAACCAAGCCACAACCTGAGAAACCAGCAGGCGGCAAAGTGGTTCATGTGGTGAAAAAAGGAGATAACCTCTACCGCATCGGCTTGAAATATGGTGTGGACTGGCGCAAGCTGGTTTCCGTAAATAAAATTACAAATGTGCACAATCTTAAAGTTGGACAGAAAATTGTAATTCCCGCTTCTTAAGATTAATTAGCGGTAAATGAAGACCGACAGTCATCAGACTGTCGGTCTTTTTCATGCTATGCTGATTCGTTAACTCATCAGTAACCGTCATAGTTGAAGTCATCAAAACAGTAGAGATAAATTTCAAGACCCATGCTATAATATTTACAAACTTTGGGTATATACCAGTAAACATTAATGAGATAGAATCACAAACTGGCAAGGGGGTTCTACATGAATTGCAGTGGCTGCAGTCCAATTCATCCTATAGAGGATCAAGGTACCCTGTATATGCGTCCCATCTCCCCCGCTTTGCTGGAAGCACTGCAAAAGCAGGGAAGACATATCGAACATTCGGATGAACTCATCTGGATGCATTTTTTGAATCTTGAATCTGTACAACGTTGTATTGAGGATATTCTCAAGATTGAAGCGACCCTGCCAGATATGTTAACGGTTCAGGTCACTCCACTGTATGGCCAGGCCGATGCTGATAGCTGGATTAGTCTATCCATGCAGGAAGCTCGCCTCAAACATGCTGATCTGGTTTCTGTTATTCTGGAACATCAATTCAGCAGTCATATGCAGCCAATCGTAGATGCATCGGAGCAGATTATCGGATTTGAATTTTTACTTCGTCCTGCTGAACAGGGTAGACCCTTCAGTGCATATGAATTATTTGAAGTTGCAAGGGATACCGGATTGCATTCTTTTCTGGATCGGACAGCCCGTGTTGCTGCCATCGAGACGAGTGCCGTTCTTTTACCGCATGGTGTCAAACGTTTTGTGAATTTCCTGCCTTCCTCCATCTATAACCCCGAATACTGCTTGACGCACACATTTGAGACGATTGAACGCCTTTCGCTAGACCCTAAGGATTTTGTGTTTGAAGTGGTGGAAACGGAACAGATTCAGCATATGTCCATCTTGCAGCATATTTTTGAGGTGTATCGTTCTCATGGAATGTCGGTTGCCTTGGATGACGTGGGGGCCGGATTCTCGACGATCGAAGTAATGAATCGGCTGAAGCCGGATTTTGTCAAAATAGATCGGAGCCTCATTGATCATTGTGATCATGATTTGAACAAACAGCAGCAAATTATCAATATTGTTGAGATGTCGCGTCGATTTGAGGGGCGGGTACTTGCCGAAGGCATTGAACGAATCGAGGAATTTGATTTCTGTCGATCTGTGGGTATTGATTTGGCACAAGGGTATTATTTTGGTAAGCCAACCGCATATCCGCCACAAGGTCCCTACGGAAAAACATCTGCATAAACAATAAAATACGGATGTACCAACAAGTCACTTCGCATGATCGGAGTGGCTTGTTTGTCATGCTATGTAAATTTATAAATACGCTCATCCAACCGATATATAGGATAGGCCTTTAGATTAGATGGGCGTCTATGTGACACCTTATTTAATTAGGTTGGAGAGGTCCTACATAAAAAAGAAAAAGGGCAGATTTTTATTTGGAGGGGGAGAAGCAAAATGGGGAACATTCGGGGGAATGAGCAAGTTAAGGCAGCAACCAAGCCAGCCAAGCCAAAAGATAATAAACCGAAAAAGAAAAACAAAAAGAAAAAAGGCTTCGTCTGGAGCATAAGGAACAAATTATTGGTATCCTTCCTGGCGGTTCTGCTCTTGCCGAGTCTAACCATTGGGATCGTTACGCTGATTATCGCTGATCATACGGTGGAAGACCAACTGATGGACAGTGCCAAACAAAGTGTAGACACAACGAATTCAATCATTGGGACACATGTGGATGCGAAGGTTCATGATATCAATTATTTTGCTAGTTTGATTGTAACTGACATGATTAAAGGACAAAATGAAAGCCCTGAGCTTGAGCTGAAATTGAAACAGTATCTTGGACTGCATCCGGATGCTTTAAATATCTTTGTGGGGACCAAAGAGGGAGTCATGGTCCGTGGTAAGGAATCTGCGGGAAGTTCACAAGGGTCACCTTATGATCCCCGGGAACGAGAATGGTACAAACTTGCAATGGAGAAGCCAGGTACTCCAGTAGTTTCACCTGTATCCAAGAACACGGATGGCATTGCAGTTGTTTTTGTCTCCAAAACGCTTGATGATCAATCGGGTGTTATTGGTTTGTCCATGGATCTAACAGAGCTTCAAAAACAGGCATCCATTAAGGTTGGCAAGGAAGGGTATGTCGTCATCTTGGATGCAGACAAAAATTATATCGTATCCCCAGTCGTGGAAGCTGGTACACAAGAACAAACAACAACGCTGGATCCAATGTTCGAGAGCAAGGAAGGTGAGTTCAGCTATATCTATAATGATGATCCCAAAACCATGATTTTCTCTACGAATGAGGAAACCGGGTGGAAAATTGGCGGTACAATGTTCAAAAGTGAAGTATCCAATGCAAGTAAAGACATTCGGATGGCTACACTCATCGTTATCCTGGCTGCCACATTACTTACTCTGATCTTTATTATCTGGTTTACACGTTCGATGCTGCGTCCGATTAAACGTCTGCAGGAATCCGCCAGATCCGTAAGTAAAGGCGACCTGACGGTAAAATTGGACACAGGACGCAAAGATGAGGTAGGCGATCTGGCGAAGTACTTTGAACGGATGGTCGACAATCTGCGCATGATGATTCTGGGTGTACAGGAAACAGCAGAGCAGGTATCTGCCTCCTCACAGGAATTGTCCGCTAGTGCGGATCAAACAACCAAAGCTATTGAGCATTCAACGATGGCAATTCAGGAACTTGCCGAGGGTGCCGAGCAGCAAGTGAAGAGTGTAACGGATGGATCGGGACAAATGAGCCAAATGGCGGAAGATGTTCGCATGATGTCTGAGCGAGTGCAATCCATTACAACGAATATGCGGCATACATCTGGAGCGGCTTATTCAGGTAATGAGGCTGCAGGTCAGGCAGTAGAGCAGATGAATAGCATTCAAGAAACGGTGGAACAGCTGGCGACGGTGGTTCAGTCACTGAATGTACGCTCTGTTGAGATCGGCAGTATGGTAGATGTGATTGCCACAATTTCGAAACAGACCAATCTGCTGGCTCTGAATGCTTCCATTGAAGCGGCAAGAGCGGGAGATGCTGGCCGTGGCTTCGCAGTTGTAGCGGGAGAGGTACGGAAGCTCGCAGAGGAATCGGAAAGCTCGGCTGCGCAGATTGGTCAACTCGTTCATAATATCCGTCAGGATATGGATGCTGCCCTGAACGCTATGAATGCAGCTCAGACTCGGGTTGGAGACGGAATTCAGGCCGTGAATACGTCCGGACAATCCTTTGCACAGATTCGGGAAGCTGTAGAGGATGCTGTTCATACGTTGGATGATTTGTCCGAAACAACGAAGCAATTGGAGAATGGTGCTTCCCACGTTGCCAAAGCAATGAACGATATTTCGATTGTGACCCAAGAATCTGCTGCGAATACGGAATCCGTCTCGGCATCTTCACAGGAACAGCTGGCATCTGTGGAGGAGATCGCTTCGTCTTCAGCACATCTGAACAGTATGGCGGAGCAACTACAAGGATTGTTGGGTATGTTCAAAATGGTGGAGGACACGCCGAAGGATGGGGACAAGTCCTGACCATTAGGCGATATCTTTTATCTCAGTTTCTATAGAAATTAGAAGGAAATAAAGATAGACATTTCTCCTGCAGCCCTGTATAACTATAGCGTCTGGTTTATCCGCAATAATTGCAGTGTAATCATATCTGGCAGGCCATTCTCATATCATGCTCCAAAACATGATGAATACAGCGGCGCAGGAGGCTTTATGACATTTGTAGCAATTCTGATTTTTGTCCTGACCATCACATTGGTTATCTGGCAACCACGCGGATTAGGTATTGGTTGGTCCGCCATGGGTGGGGCTCTGCTAGCATTGATGTGTGGTGTCGTCAGTCTGAACGATGCATCTGATGTGGCATCCATTGTATGGAATGCAACGCTCGCTTTTGTCGGCATTATCATGATTTCATTAATACTCGATGAGACAGGTTTCTTCGAATGGGCCGCTCTTCATATGGCAAGGTTGGCAGGAGGAAATGGACGTAGGCTCTTTATCTATTCCATTTTGCTCGGCGCGGCGGTGTCGGCGCTCTTCGCCAATGATGGTGCAGCGCTAATCCTCACCCCGATTGTGCTCGCGATGGTACGTGCATTGAAGTTCGATGAGCGCATGGTACTTGCCTTTGTTATGGCTAGTGGATTTATCGCGGATACAACGTCGTTGCCGCTGGTCGTCAGCAACCTGGTGAATATCGTATCTGCGGATTATTTCGGTATTACATTTGTGGAATATGCGGTGCGGATGATTGTGCCTAATCTCTTTTCCATCGTGGCGAGTACCGGGATGCTGTTCTTGTTTTATCGCAAAAGCATCCCGCTTCGCTACGATATTTCTGCAGCACGTGATCCACGGGAAGCTATTCGTGATCCGCGGATGTTCCGCATCGCCTGGTTCATGCTGGTGCTGCTGCTCGTGGCCTATGCCTCCAGTGAGTTTTTGCCGATTCCCGTATCGGTTATCGTCGGCGCCGTAGCTCTTTTGTTCGCCATATTGGCAAGAAAGAGCGAAGCTGTGGACCTGAAACGCGTGATTAAAGAAGCACCATGGTCCATTGTCGTGTTCTCGGTGGGCATGTATATCGTGGTGTATGGGTTACGTAATGCCGGTTTAACCGATCACTTGAGCCGTTGGCTAGATGCCATCGCAGACCATGGTCTGTTAGCTGCCTCAGTGGGGATGGGCATGATCGCAGCGATATTGTCATCCGTAATGAACAATCTGCCCACCGTGTTAATTAACGCATTGGCGATTCAGGGTGCACACACCGAAGGTATTGTGCGTGAGGCGCTGATCTATGCCAATGTGATCGGTTCCGACTTGGGTCCCAAAATGACGCCAATCGGTTCACTTGCCACATTACTGTGGCTGCATGTGCTGTCCCGCAAAGGTGTAAAGATTACATGGGGATATTATTTCAAGGCAGGCATAATCTTAACCATTCCCACACTATTAATCACCTTGGCCGGATTGGCATTATGGTTATGGATTCTGAGTTAGTAAAATCGCATTTTACTTTAGCAATCATCATATGATCCAACTTATTGTAAAAAGCTGCTCTCATGCGCTGGTGCTACCAACCAGCTATGAAGCAGTTTTTTTGATTCTTCTATAGAAGAAACAAATTCTCTATGTACACAATGGCCAGCCTTCTACAGTGCTGGCCTTCTTTTTTGCCATCCCCAGTCTGAGGATTAAAATGCCTGAGACACAACCAGCGCTGACACAGCGCAGGGAACGGAACGATTGTGTAAAAGCGAAGCGTTCGCCTTTATCCCCGGATGTATTCCTTGAGAAAAGTAAATCATATAAATCCGGGGATAACAGCGATTGAAACAACGTCCGTTCCCGGAGCGGCCACTTCAGCGCAATTTGTCACAGATGTATTTCAATCCACAGTAAACATTTTTAACATTGCGTTTACAAAACATTGATTTTGAGATGACATAACGCAACTACAATGAATAAAGAGTTGATGGTGAACAAAAATAAAAGCAAATCGCCGTCACTAATTTGGGGGAGGAAAACAAAACATGTTTAAAAAGTTGCCGTTCATTTTGATGACCTTAACGTTCGTACTGGTACTCGCAGCATGCGGATCGAAAAATGACGCTGGTACAGAGGGAAGCAATAATTCCACAGGAGAAACTGCTACTGAACTTAGTGGTAACATTCTCGCTGTTGGATCAACAGCACTGCAACCTCTGGTAGAGCAAGCTGGACAAAAATTTATGGCAGTTGATGAATATAAGAACGTGATGGTACAAGTGCAAGGCGGCGGTAGTGGTACTGGTTTGACACAAGTATCCGAAGGACAAGCTACAATCGGTAACTCTGACGTATTTGCAGAAGAGAAAATCGATGACGCAGCAAAAGTAAGCGAACTGAAAGATCACCAAGTGGCTGTTGTAGCCATCGCTCCAGTAAGCAACAAAGATGCAGGTGTACAAGATTTGACGAAGCAACAACTGATCGACATTTTCTCTGGTAAAATCACAAACTGGAAAGATGTTGGCGGTAAAGATCAAGCCATCGTTATCGTAAACCGTCCTAGCAGCTCCGGTACTCGTGCAACATTCGAGAACTTTGCACTGGGAACAAAAGTGGAAGATATCCAAGGTTCTATTCAGGAAGATTCCTCTGGTACAGTTAAAAAGCTCGTAGCTGAAACGCCGGGCGCAATTGGTTACTTGGCTCTGTCCTACCTGGATGACAGCCTGCAAGTTTTGAAATACGAAGGTGTAGAAGCAACGGTTGAAAACGTAGAAGCAGGAACTTATCCGGTATGGGCTTACGAGCACATGTACACCAAAGGTGACCCGGATGCAGCAACAAAAGCATTCCTCGACTACATCCTGAGTGACGAAATTCAACAAAACGACGTGACGGAGCTTGGTTACATCCCGGTATCCGGCATGAAAGTAAAACGTGACGCAGCAGGCACTGTGACTCAATAATCTTTGAACTTGCGCATACAGCGAGAGAGGCGGACCCAGGTCCTGCCTCTTTGCGCGGTTTGCTCTGGATTAATCCCATATTTTGCATGAATTCTACTATAGAAGGATGGTTGTTATGGAACAGACCGAAGGGGGAACGGTAATGAACAACAAGTTGAAACCGCGCCGGCCCTTGAGAGAGAAGCATTATTGGGAAGAGTGGACGGGACGGATCTATACGTCGATTTGTGTCGTTTTCCTGATCGTTGTCATGTTTTCCATCGTTTATTTTGTAGCGTCCAAAGGCTTGTCGACCTTTTTCCAGGATGGCGTGAGTATGCGCGAATTTTTAACCGGAAAAACGTGGAATCCAACGGGAGAACCTGCTGCCTATGGAGCGTTGCCGTTCATTACCGGTTCATTCATAACAACATTACTTGCAGCTCTGATTGCAAGTCCACTTAGCTTGTGTGCAGCGCTCTTCATGACCGAGATTGTACCAGGTAAAGGTAAAAAGATATTGCAACCTGCGATTGAGCTGCTGTCCGGTATTCCTTCCGTTGTGTACGGGTTTATCGGTCTCAGTGTTATCGTTCCTTTATTGCGCAGCATGTTTGGCGGAGCCGGCGTCGGGATTGCAGCCGGATGTTTGGTTCTGTCTGTTATGATTTTGCCTACCGTAACAAGTATTATGGCAGATGCACTGTCTGCACTGCCGAAAGGTCTGCGTGAATCGTCCTACGCACTGGGGGCAACACGCTGGCAAACGATCTACCGTGTCATTATCCCGACGGTTCTTCCAGCTTTGCTGACAGGGATTGTACTTGGTATGGCACGCGCATTTGGTGAAGCTCTTGCCGTACAGATGGTCATCGGGAATGCACCACATGTACCGACATCACTGCTCGAATCGGCTTCAACGTTAACGAGTGTAATCACCCTGAGTATGGGTAACACCACGATGGGATCTGTTCATAATAATGCACTGTGGAGTATGGCGCTTGTCCTGCTGGTGATGACCTTTGTCTTCGTCATTCTGGTTCGCCTGCTTGAAAGGAGGAACCGGGTATGAAAATGAAGGCTAAAACGGTAGATAAAGTTGCCACATCCGTTATCGTTGTTCTGGCGCTGTTCATTGTTGTTCTCTTGCTCGGTTTGCTTGGCTTCATTCTGGTACGTGGGATTGGGCAGATTAACTGGCACTTCCTGACCAGTGCACCACAGCTGCTCAAAGGTGGAGGCGGGATTGGACCGCAATTATTCAACTCAATATTCCTGCTTGTTCTGACCTTGATTATTACGATTCCGCTCGGATGGGGCGGCGGTATTTATATGGCTGAGTACGCCAAGCCGGGCCGGATCACAAGTTTTATTCGACTCGTTGTCGAAGTGTTATCCTCGTTCCCATCTATCGTTATTGGTTTGTTCGGACTCTTGTTAATTGTTAATACATTTGGTCTTGGATTCTCCTTATTATCGGGTGCCATGGCCTTGGCTATATTCAATCTTCCACTCATGGTGCGGACAACGGAGCAAGCGTTCCGGGCCGTTCCGAAAGAGCAGAAGGAAGCGGGTCTTGCACTCGGATTGTCCAAATGGAAAATTATCACCTCCATTCTGCTGCCTGTGGCATTGCCAAGCTTAATCACGGGTACGATCCTGGCATCGGGCCGGATCTTCGGTGAAGCAGCAGCCCTGATGTTCACAGCAGGTATGAGTAGTCCACCGCTGGACTTCACGGACTGGAATCCAACGAGTCCAAGATCGCCGATCAATCCATTGCGTCCGGCAGAGACGTTAGCTGTGCACATCTGGAAAGTAAACAGTGAAGGCATTGGCCCGGATTCCAAAGAAGTAGCAGCTGGCGCTTCAGCCGTGCTTGTACTTCTCGTACTGGCGTTCAATCTCAGTGCACGCTGGATCGGTCGGGTGGTTTACCGCCGCATGACAGCTTCGAAATAAGGAGGAACCAACATGGCCATACCTTTTGGTACGGAACAGTTAAGCATATATTATGGGCATTTTCAGGCAGTTAAGCAGATCAGCCTGACTTTTCCCGAAGCCAGTGTAACGGCACTCATTGGACCATCCGGCTGTGGTAAATCCACGTTCCTGCGGTCGCTCAACCGAATGAACGACGAGATTGCCGGTTCCCGCACCGAGGGACATATCTGGATGGATGGCAATGATCTGAATGAGCCGGGCACAGATGTAATCAAACTCCGTCAGAAGATCGGCATGGTGTGGCAGAAGCCGAACCCTTTCCACAAGTCTATCTACAACAATATCGCGTTTGGCCCCCGCTACCGCGGTATTAAGAACAAGAAGGCACTGGATGAAATTGTGGAAAAAAGCTTGCGTCGCGCTGCGCTCTGGGACGAAGTGAAGGACAGACTGAATGAATCTGCCCTGGCCCTTTCGGGTGGGCAACAGCAGCGGCTCTGTATCGCCCGCGCGTTGTCGGTTGATCCGCAGATTTTGCTGCTCGATGAGCCGGCATCTGCGCTTGACCCGGTATCAACGGGTAAGGTGGAGGAGTTGATCTCGGAGCTCAAGAAGGAGCTGCGGATCGTAATTGTTACCCATAATATGCAGCAGGCGGCACGCATCTCGGATTATACAGCTTATTTTTATCTGGGAAGCATGATTGAGCACGGGGATACGGAACATATTTTCACCAACCCGGACAATCGTCTGACTCAAGAATATATTATGGGACGTTTCGGTTAACTGTTAAATTGGATGGAGTATGAGATCGAGATAGATTTATAGAGATAGAAGGAAGCATAACACTCGGGCGAGGTCGTTCGGGGGTTATGCTTTTTTACATCATTCTACATATGGAATAGTTTGCCAAAATAAAAACAATCATGCTACGATATTTGTGAGCACCACCTTTAATTTGATAAGAGAAGGAGATGTGGATCATAACTACCCATAAGATTGCCCATGACACCATGGCAACTGAAATTATCTCGCATTATTCCATAGAAAAGCCTGCAATTTCCTTTATCCGACATAATGAAAATCTAACGTATCAGGTGGTTGATGAATCAACCGGAGAGAAGTACCTATTGCGTATACATAAAGCCGCTTTTGCAAGCATGACGGGCATCCAGCATACACGACCTGCACTTGAAGCAGAGATGAATCTACTTTATACATTACGGGCTACCAGACCATTGCGGGTGCAGACTCCTGTACGCAATACATCGGATGAGTGGGTCACCGTCTGGTTGGACGAAGCAGGAGAAGAGATCTGTTGTACTGTTCTGGAATGGATTGAGGGCAGGGATATTAAGCAGGGAGAACGTCTGACAACAGCGCAGATTCATGATTTGGGCGTACAGTTGCAGACGTTGCACCAATATGGACGACGACCAACGGGAGCTCCTGAGCCTCAGGTGGGTTCACTGAAGTCTGAAAGCGGGCAGCAGACGAATGACCGTGAACAGCACGCTGATAAGGCGATCATCTCAGATATATATAACGATAGCCCTGCCTTAGAGCAAATGGGAGTAAGACCAGCCTATGGCTCGATCAAAGAGAATCTGGTCATGTTGGAGCAATTGGAGGAAGGCGTTAGACGTGGTATCTTTACTCCTGAAGATTTCGATCTGATTCGTGAGACGTTTGAGAACATTAACGGGCAACTCGAAACGTATCCGCACAATGCCGAGACATGGGGAGTAATTCACGGAGATATTACCCGCGGCAATCTGCTAGTGACGGATCAGGGTATATCTATGATTGATTTTTGTTTATACGGTTATGGCTACTATCTCTTTGATGCCGGAGGTGCGGCTACGATTTTCAATCGGGAGGAACGGGATGTCTTCCTATCGGGATATACGGAGCAGACAGGACCACTGACGAAGCGTGATATTCGGTTAATGGAAGGATTCATGCTGATCTTTACGTTCGGCTATTTTGCATTTCAGATGGAGAATGAGTCCAGGTACGAATGGATGAAAGAGCGGATGCCTCTTATATGCAGCAAATTTTGTAGACCATATCTGCAGAACGAGAGTATTTTCTATGAGTTATAATTTGTGATTTCTAGTGGGTGGGTAGCGCTATGAAGAACATTCGTGCAAAGAGAGTTGCATCGAAGGGGCAGTCTGGTGGCTGGAAGCATGCCGGATTGCTACTTAGCGGAGTGGGCATATCCAATCTGGGTGATTTCATATATATTGTGGCGATCAACCTGATGGTATTGAATATGACACAGTCTCCAGCGGCAGTCGCAGGGTTGTGGATTATCTCGCCGATTGCTTCGGTGTGCACTAAGTTTTGGTCAGGCAGCCTGATTGATCGTTATGATCAGCGACAGCTGATGATTGGTGCTGATATGCTACGGGCATTGTTGGTGGCGGCGCTCCCACTGATGTCCAGCCTATGGATGATGTACGCAGTGATGTTTCTGATCAGCATGTCTTCATCTATATTTGTCCCTTCCTCTCAGGTATACATTACCCGGTTGGTACCTGCTGAACGGCGCAAGCGCTTCAATTCCCTACAAGCCCTGATCAGCTCAGGGGCATTTATTACCGGCCCAGCAGTTGCAGGAGTGATGCTAATTTATTTATCTCCGGCGGCAGCCATTTATGCCAATGCGGTTTCTTTTGCTGCTTCTGCGTTGATTCTAATGTTTCTTCCCAAACTGGGCATTGGAGAACAGAATATAGGGACGGGAAGCAGACTCACACCTCGGATGATTGCCCAGGATTGGAGAGCTGTACTGAGCTTCAGCCGAAAGTCGGGCTACGTGGTCGGTATATATGCCCTGTTCCAGATTATTCTGGTGGTCGGCATGTCGCTGGATGCTCAGGAAGTGGTGTTTATCCGTCAGGTGATGAACCTGCCTGAATCACAGTACGGAGCATTAATGAGTATCACCGGAATCGGTTATTTGGCAGGTTCCATGCTGGTTTGGATGTTCGCCAAACATTTGCCGATCCGTTACATGATGGGTGGCGGTGTACTTCTGGTCGCGCTGGGTTATTTTCTGTTCTCCCGTTCATTCTCGTTTGAGCTGGCGGCGGTTGCCTTTATTCTGCTCGGTCTGTGCTCCGCACTGGCGAATACGGGCCTGGTTACCTTTTATCAAAATAATATCCCTGTCGATCTGATGGGGCGAATGAGCAGTGTACTTGGACTAGTGTTAAGTATGCTACAGGTGGCTTCCATTTTGATTGCAGGCGTAGTGGCCGAGCAGTTGTCACTTCGTATGGTATATACAGTTGTATCCGGGGTTATGCTGCTGGCTGCGTTGGGATTGTGGGTGACGAGTATGCTTCCTTCCCGAAGCAGGTATTACGATGAACCATCGAAGCCCAAGGCGATGGTGGGGTGACAGGCAGAAATACGGCAATTCTAGTACAGAATAAAGGTTACCTGAATACCCGAACCGTTCTGTGGAACATAACATAAATAGTATTAAACACTGATAGTCACTAATAGAAAATGAACAATGTATACGCTTTCGAGATGAAACGCATTAACACATTCATGTGATGAAAGTTTACAGTTCGTTAATTTATTTAGTGTATAAAATGGAAAAAAGCAAATATTCACAAAGAAATCGTTAAGTTTGTTGACACTGATCTTCCGGTCGATTAATCTTAATGAGAAAGTATTAAAAACTTCAATTATCGTTCTGTTACAAGATCAGAATGGTTCCATACAGCGAATGATAGCGAGCGGGAGAGACCTGGGCATGTCGAGTAAAATGGCAGCTGTCGGGCACCGAAGGAGCAAGCTGCTACGCACCCGGCGCAGTGGTTAATCTCTCAGGTAAATGTACCATCGTTGGACGCAACTCTGGAGAGTGCGCGAAACTGCGCCACCCAAGGGGTATATGGTCAAACAGCACGGTGTGCAGGGTGACATCACCTGTGAATACAGGGATTGCATCGATCCGCCGCGCTGCTTATCATGAAACTCTCAGGTATCGAGGACAGAGAGAGGGCCTAGGGCCTTCTTCTGTCCTTTTTTGATGTCATCATTCAGTAATAAAGGAACATTATGGGTGTACGTCTGGATGAAAATGACGATTATAAATGGAGGGTTTGCGATGCGTTTTAAAGACGTTTTTTCAATTATTGGTCCGTCCATGACAGGTCCATCAAGTTCACATACGGCTGGAGCGGCAAGATTGGGGCGAATTGCCCGTCAGTGGCTGGGGTGCACGCCTGAACGCGCTCGATTAACACTGTATGGCTCGTTCGCCGATACGTATCAGGGGCATGGTACGGATCTTGCGTTAATCGGTGGCCTGCTTGATTATGTGACTGATGATCCACGTATACCGGATGCAGAACAATATGCAGAGGAAGTGGGTATGGAGGTAGAGTTTTTTACAAGCGGCCTGCCTGCTCCTCATCCGAATACGGTCAAGATTGAACTGTGGCATGGAGACCGTCAATGCTCACTAATTGGTGCTTCCATTGGCGGAGGTAGTGTATCGGTGCATGCATTGAATGATTTTCGTGTACAGATCAGCGGAGAGTTTCCCACACTTGTACTGCGCCATTCGGACAAAGCAGGAGTGCTCGCTTCCGTAACCTCCACCATCAGTTCGTCCGGGGTGAACATCGGGTACATGCAAGTGGATCGGAAAGCCCGGGATGGTGAAGCATTAACAGCGATGGAGATGGATGGTGTGCCGAATCCTGAGATGTTGAACCGTCTGCGGTCACTGGATCATATGCTGGACATTCGCGTGATTGATTTGAAGAGAGGGGTCGAGCCTGATGCGGTTTAAACATCTACATGAACTGAATACCATCTGTACAGCAGAATCCAAAACCATCGCCGAGCTGATGATCGAAGAGCAGGTTCAGGAGACGAATATCCCGGAAGCGGATGTTGTACGGCAGATGTCGGATTACTATCAGGTGATGAAGGAAGCTGTACACAAAGGGCTGACAGAAGATACGACATCACGCAGCGGTTTGACTGGCGGAGACGGCAAAAAAATGGCTGAGTACATTCGTAAAGGTGAGACTTGTTCTGGAGATGCTTCTGCACTGGCCATGGCGTATGCCCTTTGTGTATCGGAAGTGAATGCCTCCATGGGCCGGATCGTTGCCACACCAACAGCCGGTTCTTGCGGCATCATTCCGGGTGTGTTTATAAGCTCCCAAGAGCGTTTTGGCTGGAGTGACGAGCATCTGGTGAACGGTCTGTTCTGTGCGGGAGCGATTGGTTATGTCATTGCCAACAATTCATTTATCTCCGGTGCCGAGGGTGGCTGTCAGGCTGAAGTGGGTTCTGCCATCGGTATGGCCGCTGGAGCCATGGTGGAGCTGCGTGGAGGGACGCCGGAGCAAGTGGTTCATGCGGTTGGCCTCGCGTTAAAAAATACATTAGGCCTTATCTGCGATCCCGTCGCAGGCCTCGTGGAAATTCCGTGCATCGTGCGTAACGGACTGGGTGCCGTAACTGCGTTGGCTGCGGCCGACATGGCGCTGGCCGGGGTACGAAGTGCCATTCCTTCTGACGAAGTCATTGATGTCATGCTGGAAGTGGGCAGTGCGATGCCGAGCAGGCACCGTGAAACGGCCCAAGGTGGGCTTGCCCAAACACCGACAGGACGGAAAATGATGGAGAAGCTTGCTAAACCGAAGGCGAAGCGTGCGGAGCCTGAGATTGAAGCTGAGTCTCCTGCTGAAAATGAACCAGAAGCCAAGGCGTAACATGCATGAACGTACATGAACTGAATTTAATTCGTGGAGCTTGATCATTAACGGTAATGATCTGCTCCCATCTTGATAAAAAAGCCGATACGAATTCTTCCTGGTGAAGAAGCGTATCGGCTTTTTTGTTGTTCCAACAAAGAAAAATAAAAAGGTATTGACGTTTATATATCGTTTAGATATATTATTTATTGTCATATATCAACACGATATATAAGATCGAGAATAAGTTATACAAATTAAGGAGATGGATAACATGAAAAGTGTTTTTCAAACGAGTCTTCTGTTTTTGAAAAATGGAGCTACAGTAGTCGGGTTAATTACAGCCGTACTGTTCCAGGTTTTTTTTAATACCATTTGGCTTAGTGGATATGATCAGGTAAATGCACGGATGAATCAGCTTGCTGTGACCATCGTAAATGAAGATGGGGCTGCGGCTGAGCCTGTGGCAAAGTCTCTTGCAGAGGGGCTTCATTTCGCGATTAAACCTTCGGCAACTATGGAAGAAGCCAGACAGATGTTAACGGACCGGGACGTATACATGATTATCGAGATTCCATCCGGTTTCATGCAGCAGGCGGGAGACTTGTCGGGCCCGGTGGCAGTGAAGTATGTAATGAATGAATCCAACGTGGCTACCGTAAAAAGTGTGATGCAGACCGTGTCCGCACAAGTTACAGCGACGTTGAACCGTGAAGTACAGCAAAACAGCATTCGGGGAGTGCTGAATCAATCAGGTATGGCTGCCGATCAGGCGAATACGATGGCGGCGGGGTTATCTTCCCGGGTGGAGGCAGAAGTGGAACGACTGAATCCAGTTCATAACTTTGCTTTTTCTATGGTACCAATGTTGATTGTGACAGCTACGTTTACAGGTGCAATGCTGCTTGGCATGAATCTGCAAAAGGTTTCTGGTGAACTCAGTAGCAGGGCAGGGAAATGGGAACGTTTCTGGGCGCGCAATATCATCAATGTTGGTGCTGCATTTATCGTATCGCTTGTTGGAGCGGGGATGATGCATGTTATGGGAGTATCATCAGCAGATGGATGGTGGATGTTATGGCTATTTCAGTTGTTGATTACTTTATCTTTTGTATTCGTGGCGCAATTGAGCTTGCTGCTGCTTGGAAATGCTGGAGCATGGTTAAACAGTGCCTTGTTGCCTCTGCTGATGTTGTCATCAGGCGCAACCATTCCGCGCGATGTCATGCCTGACTTCTATCAACAGATAGGTCATTATCTGCCGGCAACCTACGCGGTGGAGGGTATGATGAATCTGGTACTTGGCGGAGATGGGATTAGTCATGATGTTCTGCTTCTGGTAGTGATTGGAGCGGCGACGTTGGTTTTGGGAGCGGTGTGCACATGGATTAAACGCTCAGGTCCTGCACAATCCGGCATACCTTTGGAGTCCAAGACTGCTGCGACACCTGTCGCTCTGACTGGAAACCTGCCTTCACCTGATCGTGGATAACATGGATAACGATAAGCCCCCTTTTGCCGGATAAGCCAATCCGTGAACGTCTGATGATGTTGAACGTATAAGGGAGGATGTGATACGTTAAGAGCAATTGGAAAGGAGCGGTACACCGATGAACACGCAGCATGTCATCCTCGGAATACTGCACAATCAGCCATGTTCCGGATATGAGATCAAGCAATACTTTGAACAATATTTTTCATTTTTCTTCGATGCCAGCTTTGGCACCATTTATCCCACACTTGCGAAGATGGAAAAGTCAGGGTTGTTAACCAAAGAATCCGTTAGACAAGAAGGGAAACCTGACAAAAATGTGTATACCTTAACACCGGAAGGGTCTGCGGAGTTCAATACCTATTTGATGAGTCCACTGGAAGCAGAGGTGTTCCGTTCTGATTTTCTGATGCGTCTGTATTTCGGAGAGCTGGCGGATGAAGATACTGTCGCAGGGTGGGTCCGGTCGGAGCTGAATCGTAAAGAGTTGCTGTATGCCGAGCTGCAGCGCCAGATGAAGCAATTTGGCGAACAGATCTCACCTGCACAGCGTTTGTGTATGCAAGTGGGGCTTGTGCAATATGAGGCTACCATCCGATTGCTCAAGGAACAGCTGACCGCGCCTCAGTAGCTTTCTATAGTATCCGTGTCACTAAATCAATTGACGATCCATCCATAACGCAGAAAGCGCTCTACAGATCAGTAACAGGTCTGTGAGCGCTTATCCGGCGTTGCTTTCACTGCGTTGGAATTGCAAGGATACAACAATATGAAGAAGTTACGCGATATCTGTACTTAGTACAGCATATCCATATGCTGGCAGCTCAACGGCCAGAATTCCCTCTTCCTTGGCTGTACGATAATTCTCGCCAAATAACTCCGTCCATTCCCCGGCACCCGCTTCGAGCTCCACGATAGCTGTTTCTTCCGAACGATTGAAAAGGATCAGAATGCGCTCCTCCTCATCCTGTCGTTCCATCACAAGCTGGCTTCCGCCTTCACGGGCCTGCAGGAATCGAATGCTGCCTTCTGCACGCAGGGCAGGATGGGCATGGCGAAGTGCGATTAGCTTCTGATAAAAGGTGAACAGCTCGCGATCCTGCTTCGTCTCATCCCACTCCATACATTTCCGACAGCCGGGATCATGATCGCCGTCCAGCCCAATCTCATCCCCGTAATAGATGCACGGGGCACCCATATAGCTGAATTGGAACAACGCGGCCAGTTTCATCTTCCGCTGGTCACCCTCACATAAGGTGAGCAGCCGTGGTGTATCGTGGCTATCAAGCAGATTGAACGCCACTTCGCTGGCTTGCAGCGCATAGCGGGACAGTTGTCGACCGATCGAGTTCGCGAACTGTTCGGCGTGCATGGCATCTTTTACAAAAAAACGATTTACGGCTTCCGTAAATGGATAGTTCATAGAGGCATCGAACTGATCACCTTGCAGCCAGGAGGAGGACTCATTCCATACCTCACCCAGGATATAGGCATCCGGATTCGCAGCCTTCACTACACGGCGGAAGTCGCGCCAGAACGCATTATCCACTTCATCCGCGACATCCAGCCGCCAGCCGTCGGTGCCCACTTCCTTGATCCAGTATTCGGCGACCTCCAGCAAATACGCCTTCACCTCGGGATTTTCCGTGTTAAGCTTCGGCATGTGGGCTTCGAATCCGAATGTTTCATACGTAGGAATGCCATCCTTCACGTCCAGCGGGAATTCATGCACATGGAACCAGTCCTTATATTTGGACTTCTCCCCGTTCTTCTGCACATCCACAAACGGCGCAAACGTCTTCCCAGAATGATTGAACACCGCATCCAATAGCACCCGGATTCCGCGTGCATGGCACAGCTCAACAAGCCGTTTGGCTGTATCTGCATCACCAAAATGCCGATCTACTCGCAAATAATCTTCGGTATCGTATTTGTGATTGGTCGTCGCCTCGAAGATTGGTGTGAAATAAATGGCGTTAATGCCCAACTCTTCAAGGTAATCCAGATGGTCGATGACGCCCTGGAGATCACCGCCGAAGAAGTTAAACGGGGTCGGCTCACCCCCCCAGGGTTCCACTTTTTCTGGATCAAGGTCGGGGTTGCCATTTGCGAATCGTTCAGGGAAGATCTGATAGAAGATCGCATCCTTCACCCATGCAGGCGGTGTAAATACAGCTCCGGGATGGATGTACGGAAACTGGAACATGTGACCAGGATCGTCGGGTTCATGCGTTTGGAAATCCGTTTCGGTCATCCAGATCTGTTCTGTGCCACTTTTCAGCAGGAAGGAATACTTCAGTCGATGATATGGAGGCTTTACTTGTCCCTCATAATAATCGAACATGGAATCGGATGTATATTTGGTTAAAGGAACCAGCTCTTTGGTGCGATCCCAAGCGTATTTGTCCCCAGTCAGGGCATGTACCTCGGTGAGATCATTCTTTTTGGCACGCAGACGCAGACGAATGGTATCCTTATCGTAGGCATAGGCCCAGTTCCGTTTTGGTTGATGATAGATGGCTTCCAGCAGCATGTTGAATCTCCTCCCGTCGTATACACACGTAGTATGTGAGCAAGTAGCTGCATTCGATGCAAATCAATCTCGGGATGAATGCCACATGCTTATGTTGTTGAATCAACCTCTCAATCTCTGCATGAATTATGCGAAGCGGATGATTAAGGTATAATTTAAAATAAAAGGATATCCATGGTCGTGTGATCATCATTCGTACATTTTATATAAACAAAATACTTCATTATGTTTCAAATATATAATTAACCCAAAGGGTACAGAAAGGAAACGAATACGCGCATGAAAACGAAACTGTTATACATTGAAGACGATACGGAAATTGCTACATGGGTTAGGGCCGACTTGGAGGAGCGTGGATATGAGGTGGTATGGCTCGGAAGTGGTGAAGGTGCGGCTGAAGCTGCCGGGGGCTGCTCGTTGGTTATTCTGGATGTCATGCTGCCGGGACTGGATGGATTTACGGTAGGACAGCGACTCAAAAAGGAACATCCTGAAGTGCCCATTGTCATGCTCTCGGCTAGAACGTCCATTGACGATAAGCTGCACGGGCTTGATTTTGCCGATGATTATGTAACCAAGCCATTCCATCCCGATGAACTTGCCGCACGGATTGAAGTCCAGCTTCGGAAGGCAGGGACAGCGATCTCGGCCGATACCGTGGTAAAACTGGACCACTTGTCCATCTACGAGAAGGATCACCGGATCGTGAATGAGGAGACAGAGGAAGAAATTATTTTATCGGGCAAACAGTTTCATATCTTCGCCTACCTGCTCAGGCATATGGGCATGATTCGAACCAAGGAACAGATCTACGAAGCCGTTTGGAACGAGCCTTATCTGGACGGGGACAAGACATTAATGGTACATATCCGGCATCTGCGCGAGAAGCTGGAGCGTGATCCGGCGAACCCAACCATCATTCAAACCGTTCGTGGTGTTGGTTATCGTGTGAAGAAGCCATGAGAAGAAAAGCGACGATGCGCGATCCATCCGATAGGAATAAGGGAGTGAAACGTAGCCTTCCAGGCAAACGGAAAATGCGTTTTGGACGGACCTTGATGTCCCGATATATTCTCCTGATCTTGGCAGCGGTTTTGTTTGTGCCGGTCGTTCTCCCCATTACATCCATTATCTATGTGGTGGTGGTGAACAATACAAATAAAGACAATACGGCACCTTACGGCGATAGCACGAAAATTAGCAACCTGTGGACCCGGGAATCCGAGAAGCTGGATGGGGCGACATCTGAAAAAATCAATCAACGTATGGAACAGCTGCACCGGAAATATCCCAAATCTTCGATGTACCGTGTGGACCAAAACGGTGAAACGGCATTTATTCTCGCTGGAGAGGACGTTGATGTATCGGAGTCCACCGTGGATGGAACAACAATGACGATATTGAAATGGACGTTGGATCATCCGAATACAGAGACCCGGATTCCTTCGATATGGAATGCAAACAGCTCCCTGGAATTTATGAAGGAAGCCTCCTATCGTGATCCGCTAACGGTTGTTTCTTTTGTGGGTGGAGATAGTGAAGACAAGGGACAAGGGTTTATGGTGATTGAGGTTCCAAGGTATCTTTTGCAAAAGCCACAGAACAACTGGCCTATGGAACTTTTGTATTTGGGTGGATTGATGATGATCATCTTCCTGTTATTTATCATCATGTCGATCCTGTTCTTTGCACGAATTCGCAAGCGGCTCATCCGGCTCCAGACGGCGATGATCACTCCGGGCAAGGAAGGCATTCCCCTTCCTGTGGAGATTCGCAGATCGGACGAGATTGGACATCTGGAGGAATCGTTCAACGAAATGGTGCATCAGTTGACAGACAGCCGTCACCGGGAGCGGGAGGAAGAGCAGCTTCGCAAACGTCTTGTCGCGGGATTGTCGCATGATCTGCGTACACCGCTGACCGTCATCCGTGGACATATGCATTCCCTTCACAAAGAACCACTAAGCACGGCTGCGGATACTTCATTGCGTCGTATGGAAGCCAAGATGGATGATTTGAGCGGATTGATCGATAACATGTTATCGTACAACCTGCTCACCAGCGGAAAATATACATTGAAGCTGGAACAGAAGGACGTCCTGCGAATCGTCAGAGAAACGGCAGCGGCCTGGTATCCCGTTTGGGAGAAAGAGCAGTTTGAGATTGATATCGATCTGCCGGAAGAACCGTTGTTCTGGCAGGTGGATGAGCAGGGATTACGTCGTGTTCTCGATAACCTGTTTCAGAATGTCATCCGTCATGCAGCGAGTGGAAAATATATTGGCATATCGACAGAACAGATCCATGGGGAAAAGGCTCTTGTTATTCAGGATAGGGGCCCAGGATTGCAGGAAGATTCGGATACCAAGGGAACAGGTCTGGGGTTATCCATCGTGGATCTGCTGATTCGTGAGATGGGGCTGCGGAAGAGGGTAGACAGCTCTGAGAATGGATTGCGGGTGTGCCTCTATAGCGGCGGAGGAGCTGGGAAATCAAGGCCGTACCTTTTTTTAAACAAAACTTAAACTTCAACCGACTTCAGCTTTAACCTTGGAAGGTTACGATGATATCCGAGGTGATTAAACAGTGACTGATAACATTATTCAAACCGCTAACTTATGGAAAACATACCGGGACCGTGCGGCGGTCCGTGAACTTGATCTGCATATTAAAAAGGGAGACATTTATGGCTTCCTTGGTCCCAACGGCGCTGGCAAAACAACAACTATTCGTATGCTTCTTGGCTTAATCAAGCCAACCAAAGGTGTCATCCGTGTATTCGACAAGGATATCCGCAAGGATCGTATGGACATTCTGCGACGTGTCGGTTCGTTGGTTGAATATCCGTCTTACTATGGACATCTGAACGCGGTGGAGAATCTGGAAACCTTGCGCCGGATATTGGATGTACCCAAATCGAGGATTGCCGAAGTGCTCTCTATCGTGGATCTGACCCGGGATGCCAAACGTTCCGTAAAAGGTTACTCGCTTGGGATGAAACAGCGTCTGGGGATTGCATGTGCCTTGTTGGGTCAGCCGGAGCTGCTGATTTTGGACGAGCCGACGAACGGTCTTGATCCAGCGGGCATCCAGGAGATCCGGGAATTAATCAAACGCATGCCGCTGGAACACGGCATCACCGTACTGGTGTCCAGCCATTTGCTGAGTGAAGTGGAACAGATGGCGAGCCGGGTTGGCATTATCCGTGAGGGGAAAATGGTCCTTCAAGATACGATCGCCAATCTGCATAGCCAGACGGGCAGCTCCATTCGACTGACCGTTTCCGAGCCGGAAGAGGCGATGAAGCTGGCACGAGAGCAGGGACAATTCGGTCAACGTGAAGGAGCGGCGCTCACGTTCCCGTATATGGATAATAGCGCGATTGCATTGCTGGTCCGTCGATTGGTCGAGCAGGACCATGCGGTTTATCGTGTGGAAGAGCACCGTCAATCCCTAGAAGACTTGTTCATGCGGGTCATCGGTGAGGGGGCAACGGTATGACGGGCCGTGCGTTATCGTCCGACTGGCTCAAAATTCGTGGCAAAGGTATCTGGTTCCTCGTTTTCTTGGCCCCCATTGGACTGACGGCGATGCAAGCTTTGAATTTTGGGCTTCGTTTGGACTATCTGAAAGAACAGTATGGGGGTCATCTGTGGGAGAGTTTGCTGGATAATGTGGTTGTTTTTGTACCGCTTGCCTTGATGCTGGGGGCGACGATTCTCAGTTCGATGATCGCAAATGTTGAACATGAGCAGGGATCATGGAAGCAATTGCTGGCGATGCCAATCACAAGACCTGCGGTGTATTTGGCCAAATTCCTGCTCGCTTGTATGCTGCTCATCATATCCTGCTTGTTATTATCAGCGGGAATTATTGGTCTGGGACTGCTGCTTGGGTTCGACGCTGGTGAGATTCCCTGGACACATGCAATCAAGCTGGGTTTATTGCCACTGGCTGGCGCGCTTCCGGTGTTATCGCTGGAGCTATGGCTGACGATGGTAAACAAAAATCAGGCTCTTCCGGTCACTCTCGGCATTGTACTCGCGGTAATGGGGATGTTCGCACTCAGTATCTCACCGTACTTTCCGCTTGCTTGGGCACAGATGGCTTGGATCAGCCCGAAACCATTTGTGTATATCGGTTTGGGTGTAGGGACGGGGCTCCTAATCATGTTGCTGGGTATGATGCACTTTAGCCGGAAGGATGTGGCCTAAGATGAGTTTTGCAACAACCTATTTCCGAATCCTGTCCTCTGAGCGACTCAAAATGGGTAAATCACCTATCTGGCTTCTGATTCTGCTGAGTCCGTTAATCGCACTGCTTATTGGGCTGCTGTCCACACCATCAGGTCAATGGAATGTGCTTATGGGTTCAATGGTCTTTCTGCACGGTTTGTTATTGCTGCCCATCCTGACCGGCGTATTTACCTCTTTCGTCTGTCGATTCGAGCATGCGGGGGGAGGCTGGAAGCAAATGCTGGTGCTGCCGCTTACTCGTACGGGCGTATATGCAGGCAAACTGACCATTGTGATTTTGCTTCTGGCGGGCACACAATTACTGTTGCTGGGGGCCATCCTGCTGACAGGTACGATCCAGGGCATGACGGATCCCATCCCATGGGGATTGCTTACAGGTAAGCTGCTGCTGGGGCTATTCGCTTGTGTGCCGCTCGCTGCTCTCCAAATGTTCGTTTCCTTGGTATGGAGCAGCTTTGCCGCACCGCTGGCATTGAATTTTGCGTTGACCGTACCGAACATTCTGATCGTGAACTCGGCTACATTTGGCCCGTATTACCCTTGGGCGCAGCCGATGATTCTAATGACACCGTTTGAAGGTGGGGGATTCGGAGCTTATAATGTTCCGCTTTGGACCATGCTTGCAGTAGTCGGGGGCAGTGCAGTTCTCTTCATTTTAATTGGAGTTTTATATTTTAGAAAAAAAGAAATTTAATCGTAGAATTTATTCATTAGTTGTGTAATAAATTCCTTTTAAGCAAACATAGACCTCAGTTATTGACGGACTATGTCGCTTAAAGGGGATTTTTTTGTCGCTTTTACATGGTTTTGGTGAAGAGATTGTAAGCAAATTCGAACTGGAATCTGGTAAAATAAAAAAAGCTGTTTCTAGGAGGGCTTACATGGTTATTCGAGGGTAGGCCCATTTCGCCGAAAATTATATTTTTTGGTTGTTAGATGAAGATATAGGCTAAGAAAAGAGGGGTAAGCCTTGGATATTAATAAAACGGAAACCCTGAAGCGCATTATTTCTGAGGGAAGTTCTTACCAATCCTTGTTTTTTAATCACCCAGATGCCATATATGTGATGGACATCCATGGAAATTATATTGATGCCAATCCCTCGATTGAGAGGATTTCAGGGTATACATTTGAAGAACTCCGTAACTTAAATCGAGATAGGATTTGCCCTCCTGAGAGTGAGGAGTTACGAGGAGAATACATTAGTGAGGTACTGGCTGGCCATTCAGTCAGTAAGCCGATCACGTTTTATCATAGAGACGGTTCCCTGAAACAGGCCAAGATTACCTATGTGCCCATAACGGAGAAAGAAGAGATTGTGGGGATATACGGTATTGCCAGGGATGTAACCGAGATCGTGGAAGTGGAACGTAAATTGCATGAAACGCAGGAGAAATATCAGATGTTGGCGGACCATGCTCAGGACCTCATTACCACGAGTTCGATGGACGGCAAGCTGCTTTATGTCTCTCCTTCCGTCTATTCGTTGCTGGGATATCGTCCGGAAGAGGTAACAGGAAAGTTCCTGAAGGATTACTGTTATCCTGAGGATTACCCTGAACTTCTAGAGATGTCGTCGAGTGGGAATGGCTGCAAGATGCGAGTGCTTCATAAGAAGGGGCACTACATCTGGATGGAAACACTGGCAAAGCCGGTGGCCGGAGAAGAGGGCAAGAATACTCAGATCGTCAGCGTCAGCCGGGATATTACCCAGCATAAAAATGCAGAAAGACGTCTTAGAGAGAGTCGTCAACGTTACAAATCTCTCTTCGAACATAATCCAGCAGCGGTATACTCGCTGAATCTCGAAGGCAAATATACGGCAGTGAACCGCAATCTGGTCAAAATGCTGGATGTACCTCGGAGCAAATTGATTGGGCAGTCCTTTCTTTCGCATTTGGATAAATGTGAAGTGCACGGCGGGCAGGCATACTTCGAACTGGTGAAGCAGGGGAAACCCCAACACTATGAAACGCGGATCGTGAATTCCAGTGGCCGGAAGGTTGATGTATCTATCATTAATGTTCCCATCATTGTGGACCAGGAACTCGTGGGTGTATATGGGATCTTGTCTGATATTACGGAGCGTAAGGATTATACAGAGCAGATCCAGGAGCTTAGCAAACAGCATGCTCTGATTCTTAACTCGGTTACAGAGGGCATCTATGGACTGGACGCAGATGGCATCACCAGGTTTATGAATCCGGCTGCTGCTTCCATGTTCGGCTACGAAGCGGAAGAGTTTGTCGGCAAAAGCTCGCATCCTATCATTCATCATTCACGTGCAGACGGCAGCTATTTTCCAAAAAGTGAATGCCCTATTCATATGACGGTGATGGACGGGCAGCGTCGCACTGTGAAGGAGGATGTGTTCTGGCGCAAAGACGGAACCAGCTTTCTGGTGGAATACCAGGTTACGCCAATTATCGATGAGGGTCAGATTCGTGGCGCCGTTATCGTGTTCAATGATGTGACGGGTGATCGCGAAATTGTGCGCGCCAAGGAAACCGCTGAACTCGCGGCACAGGCCAAGTCGGAATTCCTGTCCATGGTCAGTCATGAAATTCGTACACCAATGAATGGAATCGTGGGGATGACTGAATTGCTAATCAGCACGGATTTGTCGGAGGAACAGCGAGAATACGCCGAGATCATCCGTGAGAGCGGTGATGCACTGTTAAATATCCTGAATGACATCCTTGATTTCAGCAAATTGGAATCTGGGAAAATGGCTTTGGCCTACGAACCGTTCTCGCTGCGCATCATGTTGGAACAGGTTGCGGAACTTTTCTCGTCTAAAGCGGAAGAGAAGCAGTTGAAGATCCGATATCGTCTCAATCCCGACATTCCTGAGTTTATGGTGGGCGATGCGATGCGTATTCGGCAAATTCTCGTCAATCTGGTGAGCAATGCCTTGAAGTTTACGGATCAGGGGGGCATTGATGTCACGGTAGATATTATTCGTGGCAATCGACCGGAAGCGAGTGTGCTGGACTTTGCGGTGAAGGATACGGGGATCGGTATTCCAGAAGATAAGCTGGATCAGTTGTTCCAGTCGTTCTCTCAACTGCATCCTGTCATTAACCGCAAATATGGCGGGACAGGTCTTGGATTAGTCATCTCGAAGCGACTCGTGGAGATTATGGGGGGCAGTATCAGTGTGGAGAGTGAAGAAGGAAAGGGATCAACCTTCCGGTTCGCTGTGCCTGCCACAAGTGTAGATGCGACTGCAGAGGCAGAGCAATCTGCACGTCAATTCAGCCATGATCGGACACGCCAGGGGGATAAGGTAGCAATACGTATTCTTGTTGCCGAGGATCACCCGGTAAACCGAAAGATTTTATCGGAGTATCTAGAGAAGCTTGGATACCAAGCAGATGTATGCACCAATGGCGTTGAAGCGATTGAAGCCATTTCGCAAAATGCCTATGATATTGTCCTGATGGATCTTCAGATGCCTGTTATGGATGGACTCAAAGCAACAGACCTTGTACACCGATTAATTCCGCAGGAGCGTATTCCAGCTATTATAGCGGTAACCGGAAATGCCAAACGTGAAGACAAGGAAGCTTGTTTGGAGATTGGGATGCGTGACTTCATCAGCAAACCAATCATGCTGAGTGAATTAAAAAGGGTATTGCAGCAATGGGGGCCAACAGATGAACCGCAGCTTGCACCAAGCTGAAGACTCGTACTCCCAAGGTGGATAAAAACAAACAACACAAAAACGCCAATGACGCTTCTGTATCAGGAGGTTATTGGCGTTTTTGTGTTTCTGTTTATTTTGTTATGGACCATCCTTAAATGGCTGAACTGGTCAAACCAGGGTAAGACGATTGATATTACCTGACAAAACTTCGCATGAACGCTCGAATTTCTCACGTTCAGATGCATCCAAATTCAATTCGATAATCTCCTGAATCCCATCCCCGCCAATAATGGCCGGAACACCTGCACAGACGTTGCTCTGTCCGTACTCTCCATCAAGGATTGCGGAGACAGCAATGATCTTGTGTTCATCGTTGAGAATCGAACGGGTAATATGTGCGAGTGCGTTACCGATTCCGAATTGCGTAGAACCTTTACGAGTGAAAATTTCCCAACCGGCGTCTTTCGTTTTGCGGGCGATATCTTCCAGGTCCAGATGTTTGAAGCGTTCCTTGTGCTGTTCCATAATGTGCATAATCGGTTTGCCTCCGATAGTGACATGGGACCATGCCACGAACTGGGATTCCCCATGTTCCCCGAGAGCATATCCATGCACGCTGCGTGGATCGATGGAGAAGACCTCTGACAACAGCGTTTTGAGCCGGGAGGAATCAATAGACGTACCTGTACCGATGACTCGTTCACGCGGAAGACCGGACAGCTTCCATACCATATAAGTTACTATGTCAACCGGATTGGCCGCGACGACAAAAATCCCCCGGAATCCGCTATTCATGATAGGAACAACGATATCTTTGGCAATGGACTCCGCTTCCTCCAGAATATCCAGACGAGTCTGCCCTGGCTTCGGATTCGCTCCGGCAGTCAGGACTATGACGTCCATGCTGCCGCAATCTGCATAAGTGCCAGCGTATACCTTCGTGCGGTTATGTGTGAAGTCCATGCAATGGGAAAAATCCAGCGCCTGTGCAACCGCACGGTCATACGTCCGGTCAACCATCATAATTTCTCTGCATATCGATTGATTAATCATGGAATATGCACAACTTGAACCGACAAGTCCCGCCCCGATCACCGCTACTTTACCTGATTTGCCTAACACTGGTGTTCAGCCCCCATTTACATTTGATTTATCCGTTCGTAATAATACATATGTTAAGTATAGTCCTTTATTTTATGCTAATAGCTGCTTCTACGTTACATAAGATAACACATGGAAAAGCTGTGCAGCAATGATTTCCTCTGTCGCGGGAGCGTATTGGAGTGACGGAGTTAACAAAATTGACATGAATAATTCATCCTCATAAAAAGTGACGGCGTTTGCACCAACGAATTTCGACATGACAGCATTCATGCTCATTGTCGGATGAAGGGTTATTTTTACGAATGAGGCAACTGACAAAAGCTCTTATGAATCCGCAGAAACAGAAGAAAAGCGTCAAAGGGATCTGCAAAGAGACTGACGAATACATACGGACAAGCAAATGAAATATGCGTACTTGATCCATGAGACAGGTTGACCCGATCCGATGACAGTTCCAAAAGGGAACGCTGAAGCCACTACCTTATATTCAAAAAGACTTCATTCCGGGAGGGAATAATAATGATTGAAGAAGTAGGAGCAACGACGGAAACGGCCAAGAGCCTGGGCATTGGTGCCAGTACTCTTCGTAAATATGCGGCAGCGCTTGAGGAACAAGGGTATCGATTCGAGCGTTCCGCCAACAAATCCAGATTGTTCAAGTCGGACGATATCGAGTGCATCGAACGCCTGATGACAGAACTTAGGGAACATAACCTGCCACTTGCAGATGCTGTGGTGACCGTACTGACTCCAGACGTGCCTGTGATGGTAATGGAGGAGGCCTCAGTGGCAGAATGTGCGGCAACAGTGATGCCTGCAATATTTCCTGAGGAACCTGAACTAACTGGAGCATTGAGATCTTATGAAGGTCTGGGACAACTGGTGAGTGAAGTGACTTACGGTGCTGTCGGACAGCAGGATGATCAGGTCCAGCTGCTGCAGCATCGGGTGGACGAACTAGAGTTAACGCTGCAGCATCTGGCGGATACCCATCTTGCTCTCCAGGAGCAGATGGAGAAGCAGCGCCTATGGATGAATGAGAAGCTGGAAGAGGAGCGAGACCGTGAACTGGTCACCAATCTGCGCAGCTTCCAGGGAAGAAAACGCAAACCCAAAGGAACATCGCTTCGAATGTTGTTCGGGCTGCTGCCCAAAAAGCACAAAGAAGCCTGAGAACCCTGTCCATGCTCGTCGTGATTTTACACAGCTAGCTTGGTATAATGAGCCCATACAACAACAAGACTGGCTGCTGATCTGCTCTGCTTAAACGGAAAACAGGAGATCAGATGGCTGGCGTGGGAGGACCTGTGGAGCTGCGACGAAGCTGGCAAAGACTACTCGGCCTATGGACTGATCGTCCCCGGAGGAAAGGTACGAAGATCGCCGGGCGTTATACGATACATGACTTGCTTGGTATGGGAAGTTATGGACTGACATACCTATGTACCGATGAACAGACTGGCAAGGATGCAGCGTTAAAAGAATCCAAACCCAGCAAGGGTAGACTCGCTGTACGGTTGCTGGACAGGGAGGCGGATGTGATGAATCGGATGGATCATTCGGCCATCCCTAAGTTGCTGGATGTGTTCACATACCGGGCGCGCAGTTACATTGTCACCGAGTATATCCTTGGGGAGACACTGGAACAGTGCATATTCGAGCAAGGCCGCAAATATACGGAACAGGATTGTCTGGAGCTGGTAAAGCAACTACTGGCTCCCATTGTGCATGTTCATGAGCAGGGATATATTCATGGGGATGTCCGTATTCCAAATGTCATTTTACGTGACGGGCAGGTGCATTTGATTGATTTTGGCCTGGCGCGGCGCATGGGGGAGCCGTTGTTGCCTGAGCTAAAACGCCGGATGCGTGAATTGCCCGAGCCTGAAGATGAACTGGCTGCGCCGGATCAGGATTTGCAGGATCTCGGTCATTTTCTTTTGTTCATGCTGTATTCCGCTTACGAGCCAGAGAAGGGCCGCAAACCGGCTAGTTGGCAGGAAGAACTCAAGCTTACGCCGGAAGTTCACGATATGCTGGAACGACTGCTTGGACTTCGTCCAGGCTATGAAGGTGGAGCGCTGGAATTACAGGCGGATATTGACCGTGTGCTGATAAAGTTGCGATGAAGAAATAAATAAGGGTTGTTTTGCTAACCGTGAAGACGGCTGGCAGAACAACCCTTTTAATACATATACGATGATTTAGCGCCAGTCTAGCTGGAGCTGTATTTCCTGCTTTTATAATAACCGGAGCCGTGGCGGCTATCCCGACGCTTCGCATCCGAAGATGAATAGCGTTGATAGGCACGCTTGCCTGAGGAACTGCTGTGACGTTTATATGAGCGTCTATCCGATGAGCTGTTACGCCTACGATGAGATGAAGATTTAGAATCGAGGAGTTTGCCGATAATCTTTTTGAACATGAAAGTTCATCCTTTCGTCTTCAACCGTTTTAAGCATATACGGGGCTCTGTTGGAGTGGGTTTCGGATTTTTTAAGGGGGATTATATTCATTGGACAGGGGCTAGCCTTATAATAGAATGTTGAGGATTACACGGAATTTTTTATTTTGAGCATTTCGCGTTACAATAGAAGACAGGATGAGATTTTAACGGACAGGAGTAGTTGTAATGATTACGTTGAAGACCAAAGAACAAATCGAACTTATGAAGAAGGCTGGAGAAATTCTTGCCGCATGCCATAGAGAAATTGCTGGAATGATCCGTCCAGGGATCACGACACAGGAAATTGATCAGTTTGCAGAAGCTTTTATGAAGAAAAATGGCGCTACGCCGGAACAAAAGGGATACAACGGGTACCAATATGCGACATGTGCGTCGGTTAATGATGTGATCTGTCATGGATTCCCGGGAAAATATGTACTGCAGGATGGAGACATCGTTACGATTGATATGGTCGTGAATCTGAACGGCTGGCTGGCCGATTCCGCTTGGTCGTATGCGGTGGGTCAGGTGACTCCAGAAGCACAACATTTGTTGGACGTTACCAAAACATCTCTCTACAAAGGGATTGAACTGGCTGTGATCGGCAACCGGATCGGTGATATCTCCAATGCGATTCAGACGTATGCAGAAGGTGAAGGTCTATCGGTTGTCCGTGAATTTATCGGTCATGGGATCGGCGAGAAAATGCATGAGGAACCACAGGTGCCTCACTACGGCCCACCACACCGTGGTCCACGTCTCAAGGAAGGCATGGTTATTACCATTGAGCCGATGCTGAACATTGGTACGTACCGTAGCAAGCTGGACTCGGATGGTTGGACAGCACGTACTCAGGATGGAAGTCTGTCTGCCCAATATGAGCATACGATTGCCATTACAGCAGATGGTCCTGTCATTCTGACTGCTCAATAATTACGCTCAATGTCTCCAATGTGATGATATTTGCATATTTCAAGGCGGCCCACGTTTGTGATCCGCCTGTTTCGGTTTAAACTATTTAGAGGCGATACACATAGAGCCGGTGTTGAATGATATCAGCTGACAGAGGGTTATCCCCTGTCCACTGGCAAGAAGGAGGTCATTTTGGTGTCTGAAAATAAACAGATCGTACTTGCGTCTCGTCCCGAAGGTGCCCCATCCAGAGAAGACTTTAAATTCATTGATGCACCCCTTCCTGAACCGGAAGCAGGACAAGTCCTGGTACGTACGCTATATTTGTCTGTAGATCCATACATGCGGGGCCGCATGAAAGATACAAAATCCTATGCTCCCCCCTATGCGTTGAATGAAGTGATCAAGGGCGGAACGATTGGGCAGGTGGTGGAGTCTTCGGAACCCAATCTGCGCAAAGGGGATTTGGTATCCGGCATGTGGGGCTGGCAGCAGTATGCAGCCGTAAATACGGGAGATATTTCCTTGATTGATACAGAAGAAGCTCCAATTACGGCTTACCTGGGTGCGCTGGGCATGACCGGTTTGACCGCTTATTTTGGCATGGAAGATATTGGTAAGCCGAAGGACGGCGAAACGGTGGTCGTATCGGGAGCAGCCGGAGCGGTAGGTATGATTGCGGGCCAGATCGCCAAGATTGTAGGTGCGCGTGTAGTCGGGATTGCAGGTTCTGACGAGAAATGTGCTTACCTGAAAGAAAAACTGGGATTCGATGTGGTGTTGAACTATAAGCAAGAAGAGGATATGTCTGCTGCCATTGAACGGGCTTGCCCGGCTGGCGTAGACGTTTATTTCGACAATGTTGGCGGTGAAATCTCCGATGCGGTACTAAGCCATATTAATCGGAATGCACGTATTCCACTCTGTGGACAGATTTCGTCATATAATTTGGAGAAGCCGGATATCGGCATGCGCCCGCAGACGTTACTATTAACGAATACAGCGTTGATGAAAGGTTTCCTGGTGGGTGATTATGCCAAGTCCTTTAAGGAAGGCCGTGCCAAACTAGCAAAATGGATCAAGGAAGGCCACTTACAGTTTGAAGAAAACATTGTGGAAGGTTTTGACCAGACACCGGAAGCATTTATGGGCCTCTTCTCTGGAGATAACCTGGGCAAACAGCTTGTCAAGGTTGCGGACCCTGAATAGATATAGAATCCCTTGAATATATGCCAGAACAGGAAAAGACACGTTCCGCACGGTGAAGTGCACAGAACGTGTCTTTTTAGTTGTTAGGGAGTTGCGATGATGCTAAGATTCGGCAGCAACAACTTCCTTATAGTGCTTGTACATATATACCCGCCAGCGTACGATCATACCGAAGGCCAGAAGGAAGAACAACCCACCCGTTTGAGGAATGCTCACATAACGCTGAATGACTTCGTGCAGGATTAGACGTATTGCCAGCAATCCAAGCAGAATGAACGCGAAGCTTCGTGAACGTGTGGCGAAAATTTCTTCATTAACTCTTTCAAAGCGAGTACTGCGAATGAGGGGGTACGAGAATATAAACCAGCCCACCAACAGCGCGATAATTGCCCATAGAAGCGGGACATGTGTCTGGGGTACAACAAACATGAGAAAACCCGTGCTCATTCCCAGCGGGGGAATAAGTATTTTGCGAATGGTTACCGGACGATGGCTGGCTTTCATTCGAATAAAAATGGCAAGCAGGGCCATGACGAGCATACCCAGAGTTGCACCGATCTGAAGGTAAGACGGACTGATTTGAGCCACGTAAAACTCCCTCTTTCTGGAATAATATGTTATCCGGACATCCGGAACATGATGCGAATTACCGGAATTTTCTGTTTCTATTATATCACAAACGAAGAAAGCCGATAGAATGCTTAGTGTATCATTTACCCGGATTGTATATGCAGGATTCATTTGAAAAATTTGTATTATTGTACCCACTGTGAGGCGGTTTATTCGAATAAGGGGAATTCAGGAAATGAACGAACATTTAGGGTCATAAAAATCGGTGATTACAAGACAGATAACCAAGTGGGTCATATAGAGCTTGTCATGCGAGTGCACAAACATATGAAACAGATGAAAGAGCGTGGACGTATTATATACATTCCCGATCCGATCTATGGGTGGATGGGCTACAGGAGGAAGGACAGTAAGAACGGAAAGGAGTAATATGCCGATCATAGGAATACCTTGGAACAGAGCAAGGAGGAATACGCTTCATGAATAGAAATCACAGGCCACTCACGGTATGGACTTTGGCTTGCCTGACCGTGGTATCAGTGGTTCTGGTTATCCCCTGGATTTTGTGGCAATCACAGGCACCGACACAGCTTAACATCATGATTGTCGACAAAAGTAAACCGGACTTGTCCTATGTGGGGCATAAGGGACTAGTCTGGATTCTGAATCAGCAGAAGATTGTCCAACAGACAGGGGAACATTATACGTATGAAGAAGACTACTACGGATATGATATACAGAACGGGATCTCCCGGTTTGAACGGAAATTGCCGGATGAGGTGACCGACACGGACCTGATCTATCTGACGGCGAATCATCATATTTCATCTACAGATACGAATGAACGTATACAAGGCAAAGCTTATGAAGGTCTTACGATATATGATGCGCACAAAATTCGTGAAGCTGCAACCAAAGGCGTAACGATTGTCGCTGAGTTTAGCGCCTTGTCGAATGCTGTTTCGAACATGACAAGAGAGCAATTGTATCCGATTCTGGGCATGAAAAGCAGCGGATGGCAGGGGAGATCGGTATCGGATCTGCAGAGCTTGGATGAAGTGCCACAGAAGGTACGAATGAACTATGAGCTTAGGGAGAAAAAAGAGTGGCCCTATCATGGAGCAGGTATTGTACTGATTCATGAGGATGGACGTGTGATTGTACTGAAGCAAGGCCGTGATGTAAAGACCGGTGACATAAAGCTCTCCTTTACACAGGAAGGTGGGAAATGGAGTGGAATTACCCGGGATATCTATTACAGCGAATGGTTTGACATCATTGTGCCTGAACAACAGACTACTGTACTGGCTTGGTATAAGACGGATCTAACGGAGAGTGGTCAGCTGAAACTGATGGACGCAGGTATTCCGGCGGAATTCGCTGCTCTTATCCGGTATGAGGGCTATAATCGGACGTATTATATGGCAGGATCATTCGGAGAGCTGGAGCATTATTCGTTCTGGCGCCGTATCAAGGGATGGGATGTGGTAAAAACGAAGCTCACACCAGATCAAAAGGGCGTCCCGGATCGGTTTTACTGGAAAGTATATGTACCCGTGATGAAGAAGATTTTGCAGGAAGTCCAGACAGGGCAAGCACCCTGGCAATAGAAAAGCCGTTCCTTTGGTAGCGGGACGGTAGGATACATAAGGAGGGCTGCAGATCATCTGCAGCCCTCCTCCATTTTCCATCAAGATATATCAGGTTTTATGAATGAAGATGTTGCAGCCCATTCAGGAAAGCGGCCACGGACAGTTGCAGGCTCTCATCCGGGTCAAAGTTCATACCGAAGCCACCTTTTTCACCCATGGAGGCGAAGCCGTGGCAAAGACTGCGTAAACCGCGAACGGCATGGAGCGTTTCCGCTTCACTTAGCGTATAGGGCTGCAACAGGCGGAGCAGCAGATCTAGGGCAGCCGTACTTTCCACAACGAGCTGCGCTTCCTGACGGTCCGGGGCGTGGAAGAAGGCTTCGTATAGCCCTGGATGCTTGCGGACGAAGCCTATATATGCGGCAGCGACCTCCTGAATGGCTTCGTCACCCGAACGGCCGACAGAAGCCTCAGTTAATGCAAGCCTGAGCTGCTGTGCGGACATCAACGCCAATTCCTGGCGAAGCCCGGGAAGACCGTTGATGTGGTTGTAAAGCGACGGGGAGCGCACATCCAGCCGCTGGGCCAGAGCGGCCAGTGTTAGCGAATGGAATCCGTCGCTGTCGGCAAGCTGGGTGGCGGCGCTTAACAGAGCGCCGCGATCCAGCCCTTGGCGGGGGCTCAAAGTTGCCTCCCGGCAGGGCGCAGCCGCTGCTCCGCGTCTGCCGTAGCTGCGCGCATGGCCGCGGCGGGCTGACGCAGCATTCGTCCGTGCCCTACAGCGAGCACGGACGGCTCCAGCTCAGCCAGGCGCTTGGCGCTGGCAAGAGCAAGTTCACGGTTCCACGTCGCCAGCGCGGGGAACGGAAAGAGCGGGCGCAGGCGGCCGGATACGGCGAGGCCGCCGTGCAGCTGATACGCGTCGCCAGCGATGAGCACGCGGCTGCGCGTATCCATGAAGGCCATATGGCCCGGCGTATGGCCTGGGGTAGCAATGGCGACCAGGGATCCGATCCGGTCGCCGTCATCGAGCAAGCGATCCGGCCGGGTGCGGATCGCTTTGGGAACACTGCCGCGTACCGGAGTCTGTGGCTCGCCGGGAAGCAGGGAGGCGTCTCCGCCAAGCAGTGGGGCATCTCTTCTTGAGATGCAGACCTCGGCTTCAGGCAGCGCCTCCTTAAGACCATCCAGTGCACCAACATGGTCACCATGGGCGTGAGTCAGAATAATTCTGATAATCGGTTTGCCCAAGGATTGTGCAGTAGCCAAAATCCCCTTGAGACTGAATGGCATTCCGGCATCAATAAGGGTAAACCCCTCTTTTTCTTCAACAAGATATACGTTCACAGGGAAGAGGCGTGGAAGGAATGAAACTTGGACAACATCATGCTCACGTGTAATTCGCATCATTGAATCCTCCTTAAAACTAATGTTGTTAGTAATATAACTAATGTCATTAGTTTTTGCAATACCCTATGTAGATTTACTTAAAAAATAGCATATTTTAAAATCCCAAAACACTTTACAAAAAAAGCGTTTTCAAAATAGGAATAACCGATTATAATAATCTCGTAAGCCCTTTCATATGTCTATCTTATTGGAGCCTTTCGCGAAGCGATAGGCTCACTTTTTTTGTTCTGTTCCCTCAAAACACGGAGGAACTCAACCTTTTTACTAAGCCTATGAAGGGCCTGTATATACTGGTATGACAGGGGGAATCAGGTTTTCTAACCCCTAAGTTGAGAATGTTGACAAACATAACTGTTATTCCTATAATAACAGTTATACTTACCTTGGATTGAATTTTCAGCGGTGAACGATATGCCGGGAAGGGAGTAAGTAATGAACAGTGAATTTACCATTGCTGTGCACTGTCTGGTCTTTCTGTCCATGAAGGATGAGTGTATGGCCAATAGTGAAGACTTGTCTCAAAGTGTTGGTACGCATCCAGCCAGAGTACGCAAGGTGCTTAGTGTGCTGCGGAAGCATGGATACCTGACCACCAAGGAAGGTGCCCACGGTGGATATCTGCTCAGCCGTCCGAGTGAAGAAATCAAGCTTGGAGAACTGTACAGACTGGTAGCAGGTGGATCACTTGGTCCCAGCTGGTGTTCGGGAGAATCCGGTTCAACGTGCGTTGTTTCTTCCAATATGCAGGATGTGATGGGAAGTATCTACGATGGAGGCGAAGAAGCATTAAGCGCTTATTTTGACCGTATATCCATTGAGGATGTGAAGCATCGTATCGGTAATGGGGAAGAATGTTCTTTGTCTATGGAACCCTTGGCCATGAAGGATAGGTCGTGACAGAACTGATCGTTAACAGCTCTTCATGACCTGGCCTTGGACTGCTGCTATCAGGCATGGTGGACAAGCTATATAAGGGCGTTTGCTCCGGTTGTAAGATCCGTTGATGTTTCAGGCGATTCCGGGCATAACGTGAACACAGATGGAAGCGATCGTCTGCGCTGATGTTATTTTCGGAAGGTGAGTACTCGGTAGAGTTTGACCTTGCGAACGTAAAAAAATAAAAAAAGAATTTGGGGAGTGGAACGCATGTCCAGCATTGAAAACAATGAAACACTTCGCGTGATTAACGAACGTCACGCTGTCAAAAAGTACGAAAGTGGTTTTGTTATGCCTGAAGCAGATCTGAACGCTATCCTGACTGCCGCTTCCGAAGCACCGTCTTCATGGAACCTGCAACACTGGAAATTCCTCGTGATCGAATCCGAAGCAGACAAAGCCAAGTTGCTGCCAATCGCTTACGGCCAAAGTCAAATCACAGACAGCTCCGTTACGATCGCTGTACTCGGAGATTTGGAAGCAAACCGCAACGCCGTGATTTATGATCAGGCTGTTGAAGCAGGTGCGATCCCGGCTGAAGTTCGTGACGCATTGGTTGGACAGATCAACGGTGCTTACCAAAATCCGCAAATCGCCCGTGACGAAGCAATCCGCAATGCATCTTTTGCTTCACAGAACATTATGCTTGCTGCACGTTCCCTGGGATATGATACTTGCCCAATGGGTGGTTACAACCCGCAACAATTGATCGAAACATTCAACATCCCTGCGCGTTATTTACCAACGTTGTTGATCACTGTAGGTAAAGCTGCAGTACCAGCTCGTCCGGCAGGTCGTTTCCCGCTGTCCGAAGTTGTTGTTAAAGGTTCTTTCTAAGACTGATTTTGGATCAGTTATCGCTATAGAGAGTAATATATATAACGTAAATAGCCGCATGTCCCCTTTAGAGGGAACATGCGGCTATTTGGTATTTAAATGATGAAGAAGGGCATTATTTCTCTGGTGTTTCCGGGATTTTCGGTGCATTGAAATCTTCCAGATACTCAATTGCGTTATACATCATAACCGCAGCTTCGGCGCGGGTAATCGTTTCCTTCGGATTGAAGTTGCCTTCTGCATCGAGTGTATTAATCTTCAAGACAAGGGAACGTTGAACAGCACCTTGAAATTCTGGAGTCAGCTCTTTTTCATCCGTGATGTCTACAGGTTTGATGTTAATCATCGGCAGGCCGCCTTTGGCTTCAATGCCCTGCATCAAGAAAAGGGTATACTGTTCACGGGTCAACGCCTTGGAAGGATCGATATCGTTGGACATCTTAATGCCATTGAATTGGGCACGGACAAAAGCATCACTGTACCATACGCCATCTTTTACGTTGGAGAAGTAGTCACTTGGCAGGGGTTGTTTGATAAAACGAATCGTGTCCAAATTCAGATGGAGGCCATCTGCAATGAGCTGGATACCCTGAGCTGTGTTTAGTTCCTGTTCCGGTTTGAACAAGCTATCACTCACGCCTTTGATTAAACCATCCTGATGTAGGGATTCAATCTTGTCTGCCCCCACAATACCTTGAATATCAGTGAATTCCGCTTGAGCGGCGTGAATCGGACCAGCGCTCAGAGAAAGGGTAAGTAAAGCTCCGGCTGTTAATGTAGCCAATATATTTTTTTTCATATCAGATTCGCCTCACTTTTCCAGGGAGTATCCCTTTGTATAAAAGTTATTTGTCCCTATAGACGACCCTATTCCTCAAAAGGTTGCTGTAATTTTCCATTGTTTTTCTACAAGAAATTCTGTTGGAATATGTGCAAAGTGAATGGACTATTGTAAGGCCTTATGCTTTGTATTATGGTGAGGAAAGATAACCACTGAAGCAAAGGTCTGTGATTTGGGTAAGTACATAACAGTGGAATCAACTATTCGGGTTACAACTTCTTATAATTGCATGTAATTAGAGTGTAAGGTTAATCATTTGAATCAATAAGGAGAGAATGAGACGATGGAACCGACAGCAACGAATGAAGCTTTTTTCTATACAGGTACTTATGCATCAGCAGAACAGTCGGGGATTTTTCTATGTGCGTTAAACAAGGAAACAGGCGAGTTGCGGATTGTAAATCATATGGATGGGGTGGATAATCCATCCTATCTGGCTTTATCTCCGGATGGGAATGGTCTGTACGTGGTAAGTGAGACAGATGAGGGAGAGGTGCTGGTCTATCGCAGGGATGCCGCAACGGGTGAGCTGCACTTGATGGATCGCAAATTGACGAAGGGCGCATCGCCTTGTTATGTATCTGTCACGGAGGATGGCGAGTGGGTGCTGACTTCAAACTACAGCAGCGGCAGTGTGAACGTATTTCCGGTAGGAGATCAAGGCACGCTGGAAGAGATGAGTGCGTTGATTGAGCATACCGGAAGAGGACAAAATGATGACCGTCAGGAAGGGCCGCACGCCCACTCGATCCAACCAGACCCCTCAGGTCAGTATGCCGTTGTCTGTGATCTGGGTCTGGATCAGATTATTGTGTATCGTCAGGAAGAAGGTCGCCTGGTAACGCATCGTGAGATGAATCAGCCTCCAGGCTCTGGACCGAGACATCTCGTCTTCCACCCAAGCTCGAAATGGGCCTATGTGATTAATGAATTGAGTAACACCGTTACGGCATTCATGTATGATCAACGCAGAGGTGAGTTCACTACGTTGCAGCATATCACCACACTGCCTGAAGGACATTCTGGTGAAGGTACGGGAGCGGATATCCGTGTGTCCCCATGTGGCCGTTTCCTGTATGCTTCCAATCGTGGGGACGACAGCATTGTGCTGTATCACATTGACCAGGAATCCGGTGAGCTGGAGGCTATAGAGTGGACTTCCACTATCGGTCAGACTCCGCGTAACTTCAACCTACTTCCCGGTGGTATTCTGCTGGTGGCCAATCAGGACAGCAACAACCTGGTTGCTTTTCAGATCAATGGTGAAGATGGACGCCTAACACACAACGGATTCAAGCTGGAGATACCCCGCCCAGTGTGTATTGCTCCGGTAGTATAAGGTGGGATGACACAACATTCTTTGTTACGTTCAAATTCCGATCGAGCTTGTGAGAAAGAAGCATCCAAGTCGAAAGATTCATCTTTCGGCTTTTTTCCTTTTTTTCATACATAAAATTACTAAGTTAGACCTATAGATGGAATTATATGTTTAATTTAAAATGAACATATTAAAGCGCTTACATGGATGTGAGATGGCGCTACCAAGGGCATCGGGCTTACCAATTCGATTGGGGAGGCAATGGCTTTATGGGAAAACGATCGTTATGGAAGCGTACATTGCGGACCGCAGGGGTATCCCTGCTGAGTTCTGCGTTACTGGTTACTTCGCTCGGTCTTGGAAACATACCAGTCACTCATGCTGCTGGTGCCCGTCAGATGGAGTTTCTGGACCGAGGTGTAGTTGCAGTGAAGACAGGCACAGGTGTGTTTGTCAGTTGGCGGCTTCTGGGTACGGAAGGGTCGAATGTATCGTTTAATGTCTATCGGGATGGAACTAAGGTAAATGCATCGCCCATAACGAACAGCACCAACCTCCAGGATGCAAGCGGGACAAGTAGTTCCAAATATACGGTTCGAGCCGTAGTCAGTGGAACCGAACAGGCTGCTTCGACGGCAGCGAGCGTATGGGGAAATAATTATTTGTCTGTACCTCTCAGTGTACCCGCAGGAGGCACAACACCGGATGGTGTAGCCTACACGTACAGTGCCAATGATGCGAGTGCAGGCGATGTGGACGGGGACGGCGAGTATGAACTGATTGTAAAGTGGGACCCGTCCAACTCCAAGGATAATTCCCAAAGCGGCTACACGGGTGAAGTATTTATCGATGCCTACAAATTGAATGGAACACGCTTATGGCGTATCAGTCTGGGTAAAAATATCCGTGCGGGTGCCCATTACACCCAGTTCATGGTGTACGATCTGGACGGAGATGGCAAGGCCGAAGTGGCGATGAAAACGGCTGATGGTACGAAGGATGGTACGGGCATAGTCATCGGGGATGCCAGCAAGGATTATCGTAACTCCAGCGGATACGTTCTGTCCGGACCGGAGTTCCTTACGATCTTCAATGGACAGACCGGCAAAGCACTTTCCACGGTGAACTACGAACCAGCGCGCGGTAATGTGTCCGATTGGGGAGACAACTATGGCAACCGGGTCGATCGATTCCTTGCTGCGATTGCGTATTTGGATGGGGAGCGGCCCAGTCTGGTCATGGCGCGTGGATACTACACCCGAACCGTGCTGGTGGCGTACAACTGGCGGGATGGACAATTGACGAAACAATGGACTTTTGATTCCAATACATCAGGTAATTCCGGTTATGCTGGGCAAGGTAATCATAATCTGAGCGTGGCAGACGTGGACGGCGATGGCAAAGATGAGATCGTATATGGCGCGATGGCGGTAGATGATAACGGCAAAGGACTCTACACGACAGGACTCCATCATGGGGATGCGATGCATCTCAGTGATCTGGACCCGGATCGTGCAGGACTTGAAGTATTCCAGGTGCATGAGACACCGTCCAATGCCGGAGTGGAATTCCGTGATGCGCGTACAGGTCAGTTGATCTGGGGCATCCCTACGACCAAAGATATTGGACGTGGCATGGCAGCCGATATCGATCCACGTTATAAGGGGGCAGAAGTGTGGGCGGATGGTGGCTTGTATACAGCCAAAGGACAGAAAATAGGGACAACCCTGCCTTCCTCCACGAATTTTGGCATCTGGTGGGACGGTGATCTGCTCCGTGAATTGCTGGACAGCAACCGGATTGATAAATGGGACTACGCCAATAGCAAAACGGTTAATCTGTTGACGGCATCCGGTGTTTCTTCCAATAATGGAACGAAGTCCACACCGAATCTGCAGGCTGACCTGTTCGGCGACTGGAGAGAAGAAGTGGTATGGCGGACCAATGACAGCTCTGCACTACGCATCTACACGACAACAGCCGTTACGGACAAACGGATCTACACCCTGATGCATGATCCGGTATACCGTCTTGGCGTAGCTTGGCAAAATGTAGCCTATAACCAACCGCCACACACGGGCTTTTATTTGGGAGATAGCATGAGCACACCTCCCGTACCGAATATCCGGTACGCTGGCAAATAAGGGGGAAAGGGCATGAACTCATGCCAACCCCAGAGATGATGTTACAGCGAATTAAACTTACCGCTGACAAGGGAACAACGGACTTTGGTCCGTTGTTCTTCTTTTTCTGCCATTTACACAGATATTCGGTAGAAATCGGAAAAAAAACGTTTGACAGTCATATGTACTGCCCTTATGATACGTATATAACTCACTAAACAGGTAGGAATAATAAAAATGACTATGCTCTATTTGCGGAAGCAGTCATTTACAGTCACATGAGCGATCGTAACGTGAACAGAATAACGTTCTCACCGTATAGACGGAGGAACACCGCAGCGCATCATTTCTGGATGAAGCATACACGGCCTTTGGGCCGGCATGACTTTATGAGGGAGAAGTGCGCGGGGGTTCCTCCGTTTTTTGTTTTTTTCGGTGCGTTCCTTGCTGTTCAGCCTGTTGAGGTAATCTTGCAGATCCATTCGGGGGGAGTGTTATCTATGAAAAAGAGAATTCATAAGGGTATTCTGGTTGGTCTGGCATTGGTGTTAACAGGGGTACTGGCGGCATGCGGATCGGATAGCGGTGGCACGAATGCGGCAGCAACATCGGGGGGAACGGAAGGTGGCAAAGAAGGGGCAAAAGCGATCGAGCTGCTGAATGTATCCTATGATCCGACACGTGAACTCTATGAGCAATATAACAAGGCGTTTGCGGCGTACTGGCTGAAAGAGAAAGGTCAGGAAGTAACGGTTAAGCAGTCTCATGGCGGTTCAGGTAAACAAAGTCGTTCTGTTATTGATGGGCTGGACGCAGATGTGGTTACTCTGGCATTGGGATACGATATCGATGCTATTGAAGATAAAGGTCTGATCAATGCGGGGTGGCAGGACAAATACGAGCACAACAGCTCCCCGTATACGTCAACGATCGTGTTTTTGGTACGCAAAGGCAATCCAAAAGGCATCAAGGACTGGGATGATCTCATCAAGGGAGATACCCAAGTCATTACCCCGAATCCAAAAACGTCCGGCGGGGCACGTTGGAACTATCTGGCGGCATGGGGATATGCGCTCAAACATAACAACAATGATGAAGAGAAGGCCAAAGCATTTGTTGCAGAGCTGTTCAAACATGCACCTGTCCTTGACTCTGGAGCACGTGGAGCGACGACTACGTTTGTAGAGCGCGGTATTGGTGATGTACTGCTTGCATGGGAGAATGAGGCTTTCTTGTCAGTTAAAGAGCTGGGTCCGGACAAATTCGATATTGTGGTGCCTTCGGTCAGTATTTTGGCTGAACCACCTGTAGCGATTGTAGATAAAAATGCAGACAAAAAGGGCAGCCGCGAAGTGGCGGACGCCTATCTGAAATATTTGTACAGCGAAGAGGGGCAGACCATTGCTGCCGAGAACTATTACCGTCCAACCCTGGACAGCGTGAAGGAAAAGTTCAAGGATCAATTCCCGCAGCTTGAGCTGTTCACATTGGACGATGTATTTGGTACATGGCGCGATACCCAGGCCAAGCACTTTAATGATGGCGGTATCTTTGACCAGATCTATGTTCCGGGCAGCTAATGCATCTGACGTCGATGATGTTGCGTGACCATGTAAGCGGCCAACCAGTCCGACCGACTGAAGGCAGAGAGGATGAACGTGCATGAGCAAGGTGATGGTGGCCCGGAGTCGCACACTGCCGGGATTCGGATTAACGATGGGTTACAGTGTGCTTTACCTGAGCCTGGTTGTACTTATTCCACTCGCAGCGCTCTTGTTTAACTCCACGGGGCTGACCTGGTCCACACTGATTGAGGTGGCGACCAATCCCCGGGTACTGGCTTCTTTCCAGGTGAGTTTTCTGACTGCAGGTGCAGCGGCCCTGATCGATCTGGTTCTCGGGTTGCTCCTGGCTTGGGTACTTGTCCGGTATGAGTTCCCTGGAAAGCGGCTGTTTGATGCCGTTATTGATCTGCCTTTTGCCTTGCCGACAGCAGTGGCGGGGGTTGCCTTAACGGCGCTGTATGCCGGGAATGGCTGGATTGGGCAGTTTGTGGAACCTCTGGGCATCAAGCTGGCCTATTCACAGGCGGGCATTACGCTCGCGCTGATGTTTATTGGGATTCCGTTTGTGGTGCGTACGGTGCAGCCGGTATTGCAGGAATTGGAGACCGAGGTGGAGGAAGCTGCGGCTACGCTCGGAGCGGGAAGATGGCGGATATTCCGAAAGATCCTGCTTCCGGATCTGATCCCGCCGCTGCTGACCGGTTTTGCGTTAGCCTTTGCCCGAGGTATTGGCGAATATGGTTCAGTGGTGTTTATCTCAGGCAATATGCCGATGAAAACGGAGATTGCGCCCCTGCTGATCATGGCGAAGCTGGAGCAGTTCGATTATGCGGGAGCTACGGCGGTAGCCTTGCTGCTGCTGCTGGTCTCTTTTGTCCTGCTCTTGATCATTAATTCACTTCAACGCTGGAGCCGCAAGGCAGGCAGAGCTTAGTAAGCAGTGAACCAACCTAAACCAAAAGGAGGTACAGAATATGGCGGGTTCCGTTCCATTAACGCCTGCTTCCCGTGTAAGAACCGGGCCGGGGCCAAACCGAGCAACGACGGAAGCACCGTGGGTTAAATGGTTGTTGATCGGGTTGGCAAGTCTGGTGCTGCTCTGGCTGCTCATCTTGCCGCTGGTGATCGTGCTGATGGAGGCGTTAAAGCAAGGCTGGGGTGTCTACATCGCCGCGCTTACCGAGCCGGACGCGATGTCGGCATTGAAACTTACGCTGCTGGTTGCCGGAATCACCGTACCGCTCAATACGATATTTGGTGTGGCGGCTGCGTGGGTCATTACTAAGTTCCAATTCAGGGGCAAAGGACTCATGATCACCCTGATCGATCTTCCTTTTTCGATTTCGCCTGTGGTAGGCGGGTTGATCTTTGTCCTCGTCTTTGGGTCGAATGGATGGTTTGGACCTTGGCTGGCCGAGCATGATATCAAAATTATTTTTGCCCTGCCCGGCATTGTCATCGCAACGTTGTTCATTACGTTTCCCTTCGTTGCCAGAGAACTGATTCCGCTAATGGAAGATCAGGGCACGAGGGAAGAAGAAGCGGCGGTTACGCTTGGGGCCTCGGGGTGGCGGATTTTCTGGAATGTGACACTTCCCAACATCAAGTGGGGACTGCTGTATGGCATTATTCTGTGTAATGCGCGGGCGATGGGCGAGTTTGGGGCCGTGTCTGTTGTATCGGGACATATTCGCGGGGAGACTAACACCTTGCCGCTGCATGTCGAGATCCTGTATAACGAATATCAATTCTCCGCTTCGTTTGCCGTCGCCTCCTTGTTGCTGATTTTGGCTCTGGCAACGTTGCTGCTCAAGAGCTGGTTGGGTCATAAAACGATTCCCGAAAAGTGATGTAACACTCCTGTATCCATGCCGATCATCTTGGTTTTGAAGAGGGTTCCGAATGAAAATGGATTTTGTTTAAACTTCATGAAAATTCGGATTGACAGCTACTGGAAGCCCTGCTAATGTATAAACCAAGTATATAGGTTGGATAAGAATGAATTATAAGTCGGGTTGGATGACAGCGCACTTGAGGAATATAGCGGGCAGTAGCCCGAGAAGAGGAGGCGGCTCTATGGCTAAGCCGTTAAAAGTGGATGAGGTATGGATGGATCGAATTGCCGGACAACTGAATGACATGGAGTTTGGCTCATTACACATCGTTGTACACGAAGGCCAGATTGTGCAGATGGAGCGCACCGAACGCAAGCGTTTTGAAAATACGCCCTCCGGCAGCGCCTCCAAATCCGGCAGCACTGCACGAAGCAGCTCACCCCGTTCATTGCGCTCATCGAATGCAAGCGCGAAGGGATAGGCTTCATGTAATCCAGGATTGAATTAGGCATAATGCAAAAAATAGTAGAAACTAAAAAGAGAAGCCGCCGATTTTGCGGGCTTCTCTTTTTGGTGTTGAATGAACTGAGTCTGATGATGCAGGCAAACCAAGTTAAAAGAAGGTTTATTTTTCGGAAATGGCTCCGGATGTGCGTGGTTTATAGAGGTTTAGCTCTATATCCAAGTTCTCATCCTCATGTGCTTCTGCAATGCTATTCAATTCCTTATCCGAATCGGTGTGTCCCGCATAGGGGCGATCACTGCGAGAAGGCGTTCCTGTCAGGCTGAAGCCAGAGATGAACAGGATGAGTTGCAATCCCAATGCGTAGGGAGCAGCAGCAAGTCCGATCAGATGAAGCAGCGAGCACATGGCAATTAGAGTAACAAGTGCTTTGGTTACTGTGCCCGATGAACCCTGTCTTGGGCTGGACCAGAGCAGATAACCATAGAACACCGTGATGATCAAGGAAACGAAGCGTATCCATGGCAAAGCATTGAACCATGAATGCCAGAAAGGATACAACAGACCTTGTTGACGAAACACAAAATCAGCGATTAGGTACAGTACAGCTACTACAGCGGTGGGCTCGGCAGCTGGACGAATGACATTCCAGATCGCTCTTCCCCACTGGTCAGGATGTGCGTATCGATTCAATTCATCGGACAATGCTGCGCTCTCTCGTTCCAGAGCCCTGTGCATCAATGCCAGTCGAGCGGGATCAACATCGATAATACAGCTGCGGATCTGATCCTGAAGCTGTGGAGACAGATGCACTGCGGCTCTGCAGGACAGCATGGCCGTTAATAATTCATGATGCTCATGTTCCGTTATAGCAACTTTCCGTTGTTCTTTGGCTGTGAGTTGTCCCAGTAGGGTTGTACTTATGTATAATGTATCTCGTATCGCGTGCATTCGCCTGTCCCGGCTTCGTCTGACCTCAGTGGCTGACCATACGTAGAGTCCAAGCAGCACAGCGATCATTCCGAGTAGTACCGCCACGAAGCCCGGATATGAGAATAGAGCAAGCATCCAGCGTTGAAGCACAATGGTTCCTCCTTTGCAAAAACTGTAGTGTAGCATGAAACACGGTTCACATAAGCTTTCTCTCACTATTACACAGGAATTGCGTGAATTCAAGCAGGAACAGTAGGAATTTACTGTCATAAGAAGGACCACGGCACCCATGCAAAGAAGATGTAATTTCCATGAATTTTTTAATTCTACACATAATTATAGATTTAATAAGAAAGGAGCATGATCTATGGACCAGATCCACATTGAACATACACCGCCCTCAGCAGCAGAATACCTAGCGTTACGGAAAAGCGCAGGTCTTAGTGCGATGAGCAAGGAGGGGGCGGAGATTGGGCTGCCCAATAGTCTTTTTGCCGTATGTCTGCGTGAAGAAAATGAAATTGTAGGCATGGGCCGGGTCATCGGGGACGGTGGTTGCTTCTTTCAGGTGGTGGATATCGCCGTGCGCCCGGACCAGCAGGGAAGAGGATATGGCAAATTGATCATGAGCGAAATCATGAATTATTTGCGTGAACATGTGCCTGCTCGTGGCTTGGTTAGCCTATTGGCTGACGTTCCTGCCGATCGTCTGTACGCTCAATTCGGCTTCACCTACACCAGTCCGAAATCGGAAGGCATGTGGTGGAGACAAGGGGAATAGAGCGGAAATAAGCTGAGTTAAGCCTGTTTAAATAAAATTAGCCTTATATATGGGAAATAGCCTATCAATACCTCATTCGTGTATCCAACTAATTAAACCTTTGGTTATCCATAGGTTTTTTTGCTTTACATCCATTTATTTACAAGTATAATGTAATTTAAATACAACTTACGATTTACAAAATACGATAATCATAATAAATGCAGAATGGAGGAGACAAAATTGGATAAAGACCAGCGGACTCAATTTAATCGAATGGTGGAACGGTCCATGGAGCAAGCCAGCAGAAACCTATCGGGAACCAAGGGGGTTGTCTCCGTAAGATTAAGTCAGGAAGAGATTGATATTATTGATCAGCTTGTATTTCTTGAACTGGCCAAGAACCGATCTGATGCAACGGCGATGTTAATCAGGGAAGGGATTCGGACTCATCAATCGTTATTGAACGAGATTCAGGAGTATACGGCAGAGCTTGAGCGGGTAAAGGCCAAAATACAACAGTCCATTCGCAATTCAGGTTTGTTGACACGTCTGCAAAGTGAAACTGGAAGTGAGATCGAAGGGAAAGGAGAGAGAGTGAATGAAACAGACGAAAAATGAAATCCATAACGACAGTTACGGATCTGTTCTGCGTCTTCCATCTTTTTGTGTACTTCTTGCAGGCAGGCTGATATCCGGTGCGGGTCAAATTTTATTTTCCATGGCTACGATGTGGTATATTCTTCAACTAACCGAGTCAGCACTCGCAGCAGCACTGATTCCTATGTTGCCATACTTTATCTATGCTTTTTTGGGTATACCACTGGCTACAATCAGTGATCGGCTGCCCAAAAAGCAGCTCTTGATCTGGACAGATGTACTTAGAGCATGCGTGGCCTGTATATTGGCGCTTTTATTCATGAGTGGTCAGATGGTGCCGTGGCATATCTATGCTGCCAATTTGCTCATTGCGATTCTTGGATTTTTGTTCAATCCGGCAACCCAGACCGTCATCCCCGCAATTCTGCCCGACCCGTCGAAACAGTTAGCACCAGCCAATGCACTTCTAAACTCATCTTCCAAAACAATTGAATTGCTTGGATATGCTGTAGGAGGCATATTGGTAGCGTTCATCTCAGTCCAGTCCATCCTTTTCATCTATGCACTTACCTTTCTGCTATCTGCTCTCTCCATTGTCTTTATTCATATTCCGATGACCAAAGTGGTCAAACAAAAAGGGATTTCTGGCTTCATTAAGGATAGTTTGCAAGGGATTACCTTCTTGTTTTCGCGTAAAATTCTGGCCAGCTGCATCATTTTTGGTGCCATTATCAACTTTGCTGGCGCGCCTCTGCACATCTTCACTCCGATTTTTGCTGACATGGTTCTTCATGCCGGACCACAAGGCTACGGTCTTCTCCAATCTGCCTTTGCCGCTGGTAGTATTGCAGGCTCTTTGCTCAGCGGGAAATATGCCAAACGGCTTTCGCTTGCTCGATGGTTCCTAATCAGTTATCTCATCTCAGGTGCAAGTTTGCTACTCATGCCTATGTTTCCTAATCTGTATATCGCCATCGCCTGTTCATTCTTGTTAATGCTGGGGCTTGCCCTCGTAAATGTACCTCTGGTGACCTCAATTCTTCTATCCACACCGGAAGAAAAGAGGGGACGTGTCATGAACAGTATGGGGGTCTTAATGAGTGGCATCAGCAATCCGCTGGGTTTATTGCTCGGAGGCTGGCTCATTGAAACGTATAATCCATCCTGGGTGTACATGGGAATCGGCGCATTTGTTATTGTCATGGGACTGGGGAGCATGTTTGTCCGGCCTTTCCGAGAGGAACAGGGGCAACGCTCCAGACAGCAAACGGCATCCGTTTAGCCTATGAGCAGATCATCGTCCTTTTTGGAAGCGGCCCTGTATGGAGGCAGCTATGAAGCTTGTCTTGCATAACTGTTTGCGAGTAGCTGGAACTCATATCATTAAAGATTTAGATCATGAAGTTTATTCAGAATGGTTCTGGGCTTACTTGTTTTAATAAGGAATGTACATGGGAATGAGGAGATGAGCTAGACTCATGGTTTACAAGTGGGTAAAGACGGTTTAAGATGGCGTGAGCCGTTTAAGGTATATAACAATGGGATTAAGTATTAAAATAACGGTAAGTTGACAAGATGATATCTACTGAAAAGAGGGATTTGATATGAAAGTTGCCATTTTTGGAGCAACCGGAGCGATTGGGAAGACGATACTGTGGGAGTTAATGGACCGCGGACATGAGGTAACGGCGATTGTTCGTGATCCTTCGAAGGTGGAGATGGAGCATGAGCGTTTGCGTGTGGTAGAAGGGGATTTGCTTAACCCGGACCAGGTTGCTGATTTTACAGCAGGACAGGAAGCCGTTGTGAGTGCCTATGGACCGAAGTTTGGTGCGGAGGAAGAGATGTTGGAAGTTACACGTTCACTAGTTGAGGGTGTTCGTCGTGGAAAAGCAGGACGTTTGGTTGTCGTGGGTGGAGCAGGAAGCTTGCTTACGGATTCTGGAGAAATGCTGATGGACACACCAGGATTCCCTGAGGAAGTTAAACCATTGGCGAAGGCTCATGTCGATGCGTATAACCTGATTGAAGCATCGGATATTAACTGGACCTACATGAGTCCTGCGGCTACGATCACAACAGGAAGACGGACAGGCCTGTTCCGGGTTGGAATGAATCGTGTGATTACAGATGATCTTGGTGAGAGTTCGATTTCCGTTGGCGATTTCGCAGCGGCTTTGGTGGATGAGCTGGATGATCCGCAATTTATTCAATCCCGGTTTACAGTAGGTTATTAAAAGTTTTAGGTAAGCTAGCAATCTTTCTGTAAATTTCCGAAGAGGCCACCGGGGAGGGATGAACGTTGTTTATCGTAACCGCTGAACAGATGAGAGCTGTGGATGAGCATACGATTCAGCAGCTTGGCATTCCTGCTGCCAGTCTGATGGAGAACGCAGGCAGAGCCATCGCTGAGGAAGTTATCCGGCTGTGCCGGGAAGACGATGTTGACCACCGTTCGAAGCAGTATGGTTGCTGGAACAAAAACGGGAAGCGGGCGCACACCGGGCCCGGGGATCGGCCTGCTCAAGGTGGCGACATCATCGCCGATCCGGCGCTCGTGATGGAGCAACCCGGTGATCAGCAGTGGTACATGCTGATCGGCAAGGGTAATAATGGCGGCGACGGGCTGGTTGCGGCGCGCCATTTGGTTGAAGCGGGGCTCGGCGTGACTTTGGTTTACGCCGATGCGCCTGATGCGTTGCGGGGCGAAGCCGCAGTGCAGCAGAATGCCGCCGCGCAGCTCGGCATCCCTGCTCTGGTCCACGGGCGCGAAGCCGTGGACTTCAGCAAGTGCACAGGCATCGTGGATGCGCTGCTGGGCACCGGCTCGAGGGGGGCGCCGCGCGGAGCATACGCGGCGCTGATTGAGGCGGTGAACGACAGCGGCAAGCCGGTCGTGTCCGCCGATGTGCCAAGTGGGCTGAATGCCGACACCGGGGAGGTATATGAGCCCTGCATTCAGGCCCGGGTGACCGTATGTCTCGCGCTACTTAAGCGCGGGCTGGTGCAGTACCCGGGTGCATCTGCCGCGGGGCGCATCGTGGTGCGCTCCATCGGCATTCCGGCGCGGCTTGCGCCGGAGCATGGCCCCTCGGTCCGTCTGCTGACGGAAGAGGTGCTGCGCAGTGCGCTGCGCGTGGACCCGGGCCGACTCCGGGCACCGGACGGCCACAAGGGCACTTACGGCCACGTGCTGCTGGCCGCAGGCAGTCTGCCGATGAGCGGCGCAGGCCTGCTCTCGGCCAAAGCCGCGCTGCGCGCTGGCTGCGGGCTCGCCACATGGGCGGTGCCCGCGGCACTGCTGCCGCATGTCATCGGCACCGTGCCCGAGCTCATGCTCGCTGCCGCCGCAGATGGCGACAGCGGCGAGTGGAACGCGGCTTCCGCGGACGCCGTGCTGCGTCTCGCGGAAAGCCGTGACGTGCTCGCGACCGGCCCGGGCCTCGGCCGCTTCAAGGGCGACACAGACTGGCTGCGCCGTCTGTGGCAACATTCGGATCGCCCGCTCGTCATCGACGCGGACGCCCTCAACATGCTTGCAGACGCTGGCCCAACCGGGCCTCGCGACTGGGGCAAACGAAGTGCGGCGACCATCCTGACGCCGCACCCTGGAGAGATGGGCCGACTGCTGGGCATGTCGACCCCCGAAGTACAGCGTGACCGAATTGGACACGCTGTACGGTACGCCCGCGAGCAGGGCGTGATCCTGGTGCTCAAGGGAGCACGAACGGTCATCGCAACGCCATCCGGCGAGGCGTATATCAACACCACGGGGCACGCTGGCATGGCAACCGGCGGTGCAGGAGACGTGTTGACCGGCATTATCGCCGGTCTGCTCGCCCAAGGGCTCAGCGCGGAGCAGGCTGCAGCCTTTGGCGTGTTCCTCCACGGCCAGGCAGGGGAGAGAACCGCGCTGCTGCGCGGTGATCCGGCATCCCTGCTCGCCGGGGATATCATGGATGCCCTATAAATCCCTGGCATGATTGGTGCAGCACTCTTGGTAAATCGTTACTTCATAAGCTGCATTTACACTGCTTTGAGCTCGTGTGATAGGTGCAGTTAGAGAGTACATGTCCTTCATGTGCTGCATGCCTCTGCACACAGCACAAAGATATAAACTACTCATAACATAAAGAAAGGGATGTCCCATAGTCATAAACATGACGAGGACATCCCTTTTTAGTGGTATTAACTTTTAACGAATCAAACACGCTATGAGCAGCATTTTCCATTAATCTGCGCTAGCATCCCAGCGACGTGATTTCACTGATCGGCAGGTTCTGGCCCAAGTTTGTACCATTATAACGAGAATAACGTGACTGAAGTTCGTTTATCTGTGCATTCGACCCAAATCCTCCAATTAAGGTGTGGTCGATTCGTTAGAATGGATTAGCGCTTCGACCCGAGAAAGGAAGTTCCTTTCAACCTCCGGTACAGCCGCTTCTCTTTATTCTTTTATCATGACTCCACTACAACCGGAACCGTAAAAGCTCCTGATGCATCTCTGCACTGATATCCCGCAGGGTTTTCACCTTAGTGCTTGCTTCGGCGAACGAACGTTGTTGCTCGGCCGTAGAAGCTGTAATTTCCTCACTGCTTGCAGCCGATTGTTCCGTAATGGCACTGATATTTTCAATCGCCTGCTGAACCTGTGCGCTAAGTTCACTGGACTGCTGCATGTCTTCCGTAAGCTGGTTAATGCTTGTGCTGATTCGCTCTACACTGTGACGAATGCCAGAGAAGGATTCGCCGGTTTTTCCGGTGGCCTGCTCCTGTTCTGCAAAGAGCTGAATGCTCTGTGTCACAGAGTTTTTCACTTTGCCCATAGCCGCTGTGATTTCACCGACAGCCCCAAAGATATGCTGTACCGATTGCTCGGATTGCTCGGCCAGTTTCTTCACTTCCCCCGCGACGACAGCAAAGCCGCGTCCGGCTTCACCTGCACGTGCCGCTTCGATGGAGGCGTTCAGAGACAGAAGGGTTGTCTGCGTAGCAATGCTTGATACATAAGCAGTCATGGTTGCGATCCGGGAGGCGCTCTCCTCCAATTCCTGGACAGTCTTTTCTACCTCAGACATGGCAATCCGGTTTACTTCAGCCAGTCGAAGCTGTTCCTGTACGGCAATGTGTCCCTCCTGCACGGAAGTCAAAACTTCGTTACCATAGATGGCCGATTGTGAAGTCGCCTGAAGATTGCTTTCAAACATATGCTGCATCTTGTCCACGACCATGACCGTGTCACTTAGATCCTCAGCAATTTTCTGACTGCCAATCGATAGCTCTTCGGTTGTTCTGGATACTTGCTGCACAATGGCTTGCACAGTATCATTACCGCGGTCAATGTCCTGTGCCATCCCATCAACACGGTTTCCTGCCGCACCGATAGATTGAATGATACTGCGAATATTCCCCGTCATAAGACGGAAGGAGCGGTTTAAGTCATCCAGTTCATCCTTGCCTCGTGTCTCCGGAAGCTGCTGCGTAAGATCGCCGTTCGCAATTTGTCCTGCGGCTTCCTTTAAGGTACGGATGCGTCTCGCCAATTTGCGTGAAGTGTACATATTGAACAGCAGAACAGCGACAAGCAGGATGATGGCTCCGGCGAGAGCAATCTGCCAGGTCCGCTGAATATCTTGTTCAAGATCTACTGTATATTGGTCATATCGATCCCGGGTCACCTCATCCAGCATATAAATATCATTTTGTATGCCTTTGACCCGTGAGCTGAAACGTTTGGCGTCCGAACTGTTCATGGCTGTGATGGCTTCGGTGGCGCCCGTGTCCAGAGCCGTTAATTTGGTTTGGATCGATTGAATCAGGCGAAGCTGTTCATCCGTCTCCAGCAAGCCTTCTGTGAGCTGCTTTACCATGGTTTTACCTTCATTCAGCAAGCGTGCAACATTATCCTGATTGCCAGCTGTCATGGAGAACGAGTACACATCGAGCGCCTGCTCGGTCTGTATCTGGTTAGCGTTCAGCTCCGTGACCTTCAGCATGGCAGGCACCAGATTTTGATTTTTGGCATTCATGCTCAGCAATTGAATAATGATATAGGCTACAAGCAAAAGGCATAACAGTAACGATACTACGGCATTCATTATCAGCTTTCCCTGCAATTTCATAAGCGTGCCTCCATATTAGCAATTGGTTTATTGATCTAGGGTAATTTTGGTTTTGCCGGAAGCGATCTGTGCTTTCAAATCTTCGAACGTTTGCTGTTGTTCGTCCGTGAGTGTGATGTTATGTAGGGCGGTTAAACCTACGCCGTTTTCTGCCAGACCATAGAACATTTCTTTTTCGGGAAATGAATGTTGGTTCTGAATGAACGTATTAATGGCGTTATGAAGAGAGACATCTACATTTTTGAGCATGGAAGTGAGTACTGCTTTTTCTGCTAAAAAGAACTGATCCTGGTCCACGCCAATGGCGTATTTACCCAATCTCTGAATCTCTGAAATTGAGCCTATGCCGGTAAGTCCGGCAGCAACGTAAATGACATCAACACGCTGTTCCTGAATCATCTGCGCCGCGAGCTTTCCTCCAAGATCAGGGTTGCCGAAATCCCCGGCGTACACGACATGGACTGTGGCATCCGGATTAGCCGCCTTTACACCTTGCTCAAAACCTTGCTGGAAATCGTGAAGCACCGGAATATCCATTCCACCTAAGAAGCCTACATGGTCTTCGGTTGTTGCAAAGCCAGCAATGATACCTGCAAGATAGCTGCCTTCTTCTGCTTTGAAGGACATGGAGGTCACATTGGGGAGATCGGAATGCCCGTCAATGATGAGAAAGTGCTGATCGGGATACTTCTGAGCAACCTTCTCCAGATCGGTTTTTATCGTGTCGCTTAGACCAATAATCAGATCAACTTTATCCTTCGCAAATTGCTCAAAGGCTGCCTCGGATGTCAAATCCTTTCCAGGTTCCTTGTAATCAAAAACAATACTGTTCTCGTTTCTTGCCTGTACCAATCCCTCAAAAGATGCATCACTGAAAGAATGATCACCCAAGCCGACATCCGTAAGAACGATTCCGACTTTGGTTCGCTGATCTGCGGGGGACACCTTATCGGTTGCCGAACATGCTCCCAGCATCAGAACAACTAGAACCATCATCATGGTGAACCCGAATTTGATTTTCCATTGTGTTTTCATGTGCATATGCCCTCTTTTCTATAAGATGGAGATGACGTGTGAGGTGAGCAATTCCTCTATATGTATATCGGACGAGAGCAGAGTCTCTATAATGGGTAAGGATGAAAATTTACGAAAACTCAATGAAATTCCAATGAAATCCATAAATTATACATAGAATTTACATCTGAAGAGGCATGAATTCTATACTGAACCTGTACTACGTCTTGCTGGTCAACGGGAAAAAGAAAGACAAAAAAAGGGTAAAGAAGAGACCGATTAGATCTCTTCTTTACCCTTTCCTTGAAACCAAACGAATGATGAATGACTACATATCATGAATCAAAAAATTCATATATATGAACGGTTTTCCCGGTTCCCGCAGCATATGCAATATTCCTGAGCATTACGTTCCCGCTCTCATTCAGCTGCACTTGCAACGTATTACCACGCTGCTACCGAGCCATCTGCCCGGCTTTCCGTGCCGCCGCACAATACGCCGTTGCCCGGGTTGCGCCAGATGATCTGGCCGCGTCCAAACATCGACGGATCGAGGGCGACCTGTATATCATGCCCTTTGCGGGCAAGTGCCTGTGCAATATGTTGAGGGAATCCAGGCTCAACCAGAATCGTTTTGCCTTTGGTCCACTGCCAGCGCGGAGAATCGAGCGCAGCCTGTGGATTGAGGTGGAAGTCCAACGTATTCATGACGACCTGCACATGACCCTGGGGCTGCATGAAACCGCCCATGACCCCGAATGGTCCGACTGCTTCATCACCGCGTGTGAGGAAACCCGGAATGATCGTATGAAATGTCCGTTTGCCTGGCTCCAGTGCGTTGGCGTGATCGGGATCAAGCGAGAAATTATGTCCACGGTTTTGCAGGGCAATGCCTGTGCCTGGCACAACCAGCCCGGAGCCGAAGCCCATATAATTGCTCTGAATGAAGGAAACCATGTTGCCCTCACCATCTGCCGTTGCAAGATACACCGTTCCACTTGCCCTTGGGTCGCCCGCTTCAGGCGGAAGCGCCATATCAACAATGAGCTTGCGCCGTTCATCTGCATACGCTTCGGATAATAATTCCTGCACCGATACGCCCATCTTGCGTTCCTCGGTAATGTATTTCTCCCCATCGGCAAACGCCAGCTTCATGGCTTCCAGCTGCCTGTGATATGCCAGGACGGATTCCTTTTCTTCAAAATCAAATCCCTTTAACAGATTGAGTGCTGCCAGAGCAATCAGCCCCTGACCGTTCGGTGGGATCTCCCATACGTCATATCCGCGATAGGAGACCGAGATCGGATCAACCCACTCAGGTTGGAATGCAGCCAGATCTTCTTTGGTCAGGTAACCTCCGTGTTCTGCCATAAAAGAATGAATACGCTCCGCGAGTTCGCCTTCATAGAAGTCTCGCGCACCGCTCTCGCCAATCCGGCGCAGTGTTGCCGCATGATCCGGCGAGCGCCACATCTCGCCCACGGCTGGAACACGCCCGCCTGGGGCAAACGTCTCAAACCACGCACGGCCGGCTTCCGCATCGCCTTGGCGCGCATAGATGTCGGCTGCCCTTGCCCAATGGCGAGCCAGCCCCGGCGCAAGCGGGTAACCTTCTTCCGCGTAGCGGACAGCCGGTTCCAGCGCTTCCGCCAGCGTAAGCCGCCCGAATCGGCGGCTCAGCTCAGCCCAACCCGCCGGTGCGCCAGGCACCGTCACCGGGATGACCCCCAGCTTCGGCATCTCCGAATGGCCTGCCGCTTTGAGCGCCTCAATCGATATACTCTGAGGCGCAGGCCCGCTGGCATTCAGGCCATGCAGTTTGCCCTCGGTCCAGACGAGGGCAAAGGCATCGCCCCCAATGCCATTGGACGTTGGCTCCAGCACGGTGAGTGCAGCAGCGGTGGCGATAGCGGCATCAATGGCGTTGCCGCCCTTTTTTAACACGTCCAGACCCGCTTGTGCAGCCAAAGGTTGTGAAGTGGCGACCATGCCTTTTTTGGCATAAACGGGCACACGATAAGACGGATACGGTTGGTAGAGTGGATCGTAGTTCATCAGGTTGTTCAGCTCCTTGTCGCAAGATGTCAGGTTCCGGCTCGCCGGATCAATTACTCCTAACCCTCTTCGGAACAGGTGGCATGATCTCCTGCTGCCAATGCGAAATCCAATCTGACATAGCCCGTGAATAGAGATGATACAGTTGTATTCATATCAGTGCCAATGTATTTTTTCCAAGATATGAGGTGTTCTCCAGATGACTAGGTCGTTACCATATCGCCGCCATTGACATGAATGCACTCACCAGTGACATAGGAGGAGTCGCGGGAAGCGAGATAGACGTAGGCAGCCGCAAGTTCATAAGGTTGGCCTGCCCGGCCCATCGGCGTCTCGGTTCCAAATACCTGCACGTCTTCAGCGGAGAAGCTGGATGGAATGAGTGGGGTCCAGATCGGTCCGGGCGCGACGCAGTTGACCCGAATGCCCTGAGCAGCGAGTGATTTGGCGAGTACACGAGTCAGAGAGACCACAGCCCCTTTGCTGGAAGAGTAATCGATCAGTTGCACTTCACCTTTATAGGCCGTAATGGAAGCCGTATTGATGATGGATGCTCCTTTGCACAGATGTGGGAGAGCCGCCTGAATCAGAAAAAAGTAGGCAAACACATTCGTCTGGAACGTATGGTACAGCTGTTCTTCCGTAATATCGACAATGCTTGGCTGTACGTACTGCACGCCATGATTGTTGACCAGGACGTCGATCTTTCCGAAGGTTTCCATGGTCGTTCGGATGACAGCCTCACAGTTTTTCTTCAACCGCAGATCAATCTCGATTAATAGACACCGTTGTCCCAGCTCTTCAATGCGTTCACGTGTCCTTTCGGCGTCGGTCCGTTCATATAGATAAGCGATGGTGATATCTGCACCTTCCTTGGCAAAAGCAATAGCTGCCGCTCTGCCGATTCCACTGTCACCACCGGTAATAATTGCAACCTTGCCTTTCAGCTTGCAGCTGCCAATATAAGCAGGATCTTCGCTGATCGGTTCAGGCACCATCAGAGTTTCCAGACCTGGCTGCTGGTCCTGATGCTGGGGTGGGAAAGCCAGCTTTTGTGGCTTGCACACCGTTTTCTCACCGTAAAAAGGATAGACAGGATTCATTCGGTTTACATCCCCCTCGCACGTTCGTTCATACGCCTAAACTATGCATTCGCCCAGAAGAAGGTGCGACAGGAGGAAGAAGGGCATTTGTTTTTGGGGCAAAATATACCATAATAAGGATGTAGCAATTGCAACAGTTCATTAAAATGTGGAGGTGTCAGGAGCCAAATGAATATTCAGGGGATTAATCATCTGTGCTTTTCCGTATCCAATCTGGAACGGTCCATTACCTTTTATGAGCAGGCTCTCGGTGCCCGTATTCAGGTGAAAGGCCGGAAGCTGGCATATTTCGAACTTGCCGGACTTTGGATCGCTTTGAATCAGGAAGACGTCATTCGCAACTATACGGAACGAACGTATACACATATTGCATTTACCGTAAAAGAAGAGGAATTCGACGAGTCTGTGCAGCAGCTGCGAGCAGCCGGGGCTGACATTCTTCCCGGAAGACCACGCGATCCGAAGGATGCATTATCCATTTATTTTACCGATCCCGATGGTCATTTGTTCGAGCTACATACCGGAAATATGAAGCAGAGACTTGACTATTACCGTGAGGATAAACCCCATATGACCTTTTATACGTAATCGAATAAGCTGAAATGGAAAAAAATATGACATATATATTGTGCAAACAATGGATGTGCATATAATATGGACAAATATACCCTTAATTTACCACTGTTTGATACTTCGTTCATACTCAAGGAGGTTTGTCATGATTCAGTTTCCCAAACCGGATGTAGAACAGTATTTCCAGACGTATCGCATTTTCCATTTTGCCGTATCGGCCGACGAGAAACGTTTGTTTTTTGACAGCAATCTGAACGGCCAGCCCAATATCTGGGCGATGGATCTGCCGGGTGGCTACCCGTATCCTTTGACGTATTTGAATCAGAGCAGCCAGTTTATCCAACCAGACCCAGAAGGACGTCATATTCTCACGGCGTTTGATCGGGACGGGGATGAGAATTATCATCTGTATGCACTTAAACCGGAAGGCGGAGTCCCATTTCCTGTTGTTCCGGCAGAGCCCAATGATCGTTGTTATTTCTCTCATCTGTCCGAGGATGGACAGCGTCTTTATTATATGACAAGTAAGGATAACCCGAACTATCTCAACTCACGCCGGATGAACCTGGAAACGGGAGAGGATGAGCTCTTGCATCAAGGGGAAGAGGTCACAAGCAATCTGATTGCTGTGAGTTCGGATGAACAAGCCTATGTAATCTTGAATGTATACTCCAATACCTACCAGACAGCATATGTATACCGGAACGGTGAGTCGGAATCCATTATTCCGGTCTCCGAGCGGCAGAGTCAGGTTTCGTATGTCCTATTTGCAGACAATAATCGGCTTCTGATGATTACAAATGATAACGAACCGTACACCTATGTGGCCGAATACCGGCTGGATACTCATGAGTTTCGTCCTCTGTGCAAAGTGGAGGGAGAAGACGTGGATATCATCCGCTGGCATAAGGATTCAGAGACGTTATACTTCTGGACGTTTACGGGTCCCGAGAATCGGATGTACGCGATGGACAAAGGTTCAGAGCAGCCTCGGCGTGTGGCCATGCCACTGGACACCGTAGAACATGTGACGGTTACCAAGGCTGGCAACGTATATATTTCGGGGCGTGGAGCGATCCAGCCGCATAATATCTATCGGTTGATGGCAGGTAGTGAGTCCTGGGAACCACTGACTGACAATCGGGTAACAGGGCTTGATCCGAGCGATCTCGTCTACCCGGATGTCATTCGATATAACTCCTACGACGGACTGGAGATCGAAGCGCTTTTTTTCAAAGCGAAGCCGGAACAGGCTAATGGTTACACGGTATTTTGGCCGCATGGCGGGCCACAGGCATCGGAAGCAAAATTCTTCCGTCCGATGTTCCAAATGATGCTGGCTCAGGGTTATCATATTTTTGCTCCGAACTTCCGGGGAAGCACTGGATATGGCGCCGAGTTTGGCAAAATGGTCGAGAGAGATTGGGGCGAGGGCCCAAGGTTAGACTGTGTTGCCGGTATAAACTGGCTGTTTGACGAGGGTATCTCATCACCGGATCGCCTGTTCGTGGTAGGGGGTAGTTACGGCGGGTATATGACCTTGCTGCTGGCAGGGCGTCACCCGGAATTATTCCGCGCTGCGGTTGATATTTTTGGGCCAAGTAACCTGTTCACATTCCTGGAATCTGTGCCGGAAGACTGGAAACCGATGATGGACAACTGGCTGGGTGATCCGGTCCGTGACCGCGAACGCTTAACGAAGGATTCACCGATTACGTATCTGGACCAGATGGTCAACCCGATGCTGGTCATTCAAGGGGCCAATGATCCAAGGGTCGTGAAGGCGGAATCGGATCAGATCGTGGCCGCGTTGCAGGGGAAAGGGGTAGACGTGGAATACATCGTTCTGGATGATGAAGGCCATGGCTTCTCCAGAAAAACGAATGAGATTCTCGTGTATCGGCGGATGCTGGAGTTTTTGCAGAAACATCAGGAAGTGCCGGTTGCACAACCGTAATTCATATATGCATATTACCGATTTAAATATATGATGGTTTGAGAAAACCGCCAGGAGTGAGTGCATCTCATCCTTCTGGCGGTTTTTTGTTGTGTTAATCCAGTAAAGCAATTACCGAATCCATGTACTGCTCCGCCCAATGTGCAAAAGGCATATCCGATGCCCAGGTTACTCGGCCTGTTGCTTTGCATTCACCCCATAACAAAATACGCTGATAGAGCAGATGCACCCTAAGACGGGTAGCAAAGTGCTGGTATCGCTCCGTATCTGCTGCGCAGACAACCTCCCGGTAACCGTGAAGGAATCGTTTGGCAAGTTCGGGTTGACCTTCTCGTACATACATGGCTGTCATTTTGGTTAAGTCAGCTGTTCCGTCTCCAAAATAGGCCGTTGTAAAATCAAACAGACCACTAATCTGCCAGTCCGAAGCAAGGCTATCACCATTCCTCTGAATCACAAAGTTCTCGACCTTAAAATCACCCATCACAAATCCGGGAACAGGCATGGAGTGAAATGCAGATTCAGCGTTTTTTAATTGCTCGTCCACCCACTGTGTATCTTCGTCTGTTATCACGGAGTACTTTGCAGCATCCTGCAGCCAGTGATGGATTGTCCCATACAGCCAGTCCAGATATTTGCCCGCAAAGGGAACGATCTGCTTTGCTACAGGATCATACTCTCCCGCATCAGGGACCTTCCAACGGTGTAGTTCTGCTAAGGAGTGGGCAAGCATCGTAGCGATCTTCTCCTGATCCTCCTGTGAAAGTGAAGCCTGTAATGACGGATCATGCAGGTGCATTCCAGGTAATCGGGGCATGATGGCATAGCTCCAGCCCAATATGTCGGTATCTTCATGTAATAAATATGGATCAGGTACAGGAATGTTGGTGTGGGTTCTCAGCTGTTCTACAAAGAACTGCTCTTCCTGAAGTTGTCCTGCATATAACGGGTTGCCTTTCAGAATATATTCTCCCTCTGAAGAGCGAATAAAAAGTGTCTGACCCATCACACCCTCATCGGTTCGCTTATAATCTATAAGCGCTCCCAGATTGCAATCATGAAGCGCCTTTTGCAAGGATGCTTGCTCAATCTCACCAAGTTTATTGGAGCCAAAATAAATACGGGTTGTCATAAGCCCCTCCTGCGATCTCAGTCTTCATCCTCTTCGTCAGACAGATCAAACGTATCGGCATCAACCAATCCGCGAATAAAAGTTTCAAAATTAGGCGCCAGATATGTAATCTCATAATCGTCTTCCTGATCCACATGAACCACAGCAGGTTCGCCTTCAGGGCCACAGAATCGATAATCCAGCATCACTACATCATGTCCGGCAGACGGACAATCACAGATCACAACACCAAGATCAGGGTATCCCCAATCTTCAATCATGAAACGGCTTCCAAATTCTCCGCCCAGTGTATTGGACTTGTCCCATGCAATGCCCATAATCCCCGTAATGGCGATATGGTCTTCAGCCCATGAAGTAGCTTCTTTGGTTGGGAAAACGGTGTGTGCAGGGATTCCGCCGTTCTGTGTGTTCATTAACTGGATATAGGAGGCAGGTAATTTGTAGCCTAGCTCCTGTTCAATGGTTTGGATCATCTCCTCGTCAAAAGGTGAAGATACATAACTTTCCAACGCATATTCGCTGTGTTCCCAGAATGAAGTCGGATCGTAGGACACGGAAGCAGCTCTAAGATTGTTCAGCCTGCCACTGTGCTCCAATTCCAACAATATCTCTTGATGGCGCTGTCGATCCTGTTGCATTTTTTCAGCTTTGGGCCTTGTCCATTCGAGAAATTCGATAGTCGATTCGTCATGGGGCAAGAGCTCGTTTGCCATCTCAAAAGCTTTGAGTGCCTGCTCGTACATGGCCATATGATAATAAGCGTAACCCAACGGGTACTGCCATAGTGGGTCACTCGCTCCCTGCCCATGGATAAATAGTAACTGTTGGACAGCCTCACGGTAACGACCTTCATTGTTATACGCTCTGGAAAGTTGTCCAATCAGCTCATAATCCCGCTCCGGTTCGGGGATTTGTTGAATACGTTCAATAATAAGACTGAACTGGTCCTGTTCATGCCATTTGTTTAGTTGCTCCAGCAGTTCTCTTTCCATCACTATGCCTCATTTCAATAGGGGAATGTGAACCTTTTTCCATTATATCTTACAAGCTGGCAGGATGGATGGGTACAGTATCCTATCCAGTCGCATATAAAAAACACTCCCACAAGCAGAAAGCCATCAAGACATTTCAACAAGGGGAGTGTTGTGCATTTTTATTAGATTGCGTTCATTAAATTACGCTCACTGTATCAATCAACTTACAGATCGTCAAATCCGTTATCGTCGCCGACTTTGCCGTAGTTACGGGATTTGGCTTCGAAGAAGTCTGTTTTCGTAGCATTCAGTGCTTCGTCGGAGAAAGGTTTGATCCAAGGCATGCAGTTTACATCCACGCCTTCATATGCTTTTTCCATACCCATCAGGCGCAAACGTTTGTTGGCGATGTACTTGATGTAGTCTTCCAACTCGTTCAGGTCAATCCCGCGTACGTTGCTGAGAGTGTAGTGTGCCCAGTTGGTTTCGAGTTCAACGGCACGGTTGATCGTTTTGTACACATAGTCCATGTTCTCAGGTGTGTTCAGTTCAGGGAAGTCTACCAGCAGCTGTTTGTACACTTCAGCGAAGAAGTAGCAGTGTTGGTTCTCGTCGCGCTGAATATAAGAGATCATTTGGCTGGTTGCCATCATCTTCTGGTCACGGGCCAGGTTGTAGAAGAAGGCAAATGTACTATAGAAGAAGATACCTTCAAGTACCAGATCGGCTACCATGGCCTGGAAGAACGTCTGTGGAGACGGGTTATCCCGGAAGGTTTGGTAGATGTCGGCGATGAACCGGTTACGGTCAAGCAGCACCGGATCATGTTTCCAGTATTCAAAGATTTCCTTTTGCTCCCGATCGGACACGATGGAGGACAGAACGTAAGAGTACGATTGGTTGTGTACAACTTCCTGTTGTCCAATGATTGCCGAGATCGCTTCCAGTGAGGAATCCGTGAAATAACGTTTCACGTCACCTACAAACATCGTTTGCATGGAGTCCAATACAGCGAGCAGGGAGATGTTGACTTTAAATGTACGCTGTTCTTCCGGATCCAATTGGGCAAATTGGGAAGCATCCTTGGACATTGGAATTTCATCCGCGATCCAGTGGTTGAGCAGCAGTACTTTGTACAGTTTGTACATATGAGGCATACGAATATCGTTCCAGTTCAGAATGCCTGAGCATTCCCCTTCAATGATACGGGTAGACTGGTTAGGCGCTTCGGTATTGAAAATTTTCTGCAATTGCATAATCCGTTCACTCCTTGAATGAATTTACACTGTATAACTACGATGACAGAACAACCTTCCGATCGCTGTTATCCCCTGATTTTTTTGATTCCCTCTTTTATAAGGGAAAGTCCGGTGATAAAGGCGAGCGCTCCGCTTCTTCAGCTTTGTTCTGTCCTCTTCGTTATCGTGTAATCATTAATTCTTTTATATATTAGGGTTGTATAATGTAATGTGGCATCTATATCAACATCTCATGATGTTGTGATCGTGTTTTGGGCAAAAAAGTACCAGGGCAACGCCATTTTGCATTCAAAACAGGATGCCCTGGTAGTCATCGTAGATCTAGTGAGCTTTCAGCATCACGATAAAACTTAGCTTGCGCAAGAATCGCATTCTTCAATAGTCAATGCCCGGCTGCGGACATAATAAGTTGATTTAATGCCGGCTCTCCAGGCGTGCAGATGCAGTTCCAGGAACTCCGTTGCTTTGATATCTGGACGAACATACAAGTTGAAACTTTGTCCCTGATCGACGTGGCGTTGACGGGCAGCGGCCATATTGATGGAAGCATGTTGATCCACCATGAACGCTGTTTTGTAATACCAGATCGTTTTTTCGGACAGGTCAGGTGCCGGGTTGGCAATCTTGTATGTCGTTTTCTCTTCATAGGACAACAGTTCGTAAAGCGGATCAATGCTGGCTGTTGAACCGGCAATGATGGACGTTGAACCATTTGGTGCAATAGCGAACAACCAGGCGTTACGTACACCGTTTTGTTGTACTTGGGCCTGCAGTTCTTTCCATTGTTCAGTTGTAACGAATTCGCCTACGCGCTCACCTGTCGTGTAATCCCGTTGGTCGAAGTATTTACCTGTTTGCCAATCGGAACCTTGGAACTTCGGATAATGTCCTTTTTCCTTGGACAGTTCCATGCTGGCTTTCACGAGCAGATAGTTAATTTTTTCGTACAGATTATCGTTATATGTGACTGCTTCTTCCGATTCCCAACGAATACCTTCGAGAGCAAGCAGGTGATGAAGTCCGAATGTTCCCAGACCAACCGCACGGTATTGACTGTTGGTGTATTGGGCTTGCAGCACTTCAATGTTGTTGATGTCGATAACGTTGTCCAGCATACGAACCTGAATCGGTACCAGACGCTCCAATACATCATGAGGTACAGCACGTGCCAAGTGAATGGAGTTCAGGTTGCAGACTACGAAATCGCCCGGTACTTTGGAAATCACGATGCGGGTTTGTCCATCTTTGGTTACGAGCTCTTCTTTTTCAACTACAGTTGCAGATTGGTTCTGCATGATTTCGGTACAAAGGTTGGAAGAGTAGACCATGCCGTGTGCACTGTTCGGGTTCGAACGGTTAACAGTATCCCGGTAGAACATGTAAGGTGTACCGGTTTCGAGTTGGGATTTCATAACACGTTTCATGATGTCAATCGCCTGAACCGTAATCCGGGACAACAGCGGGTGGTTGACCGCTTCCTCATATTTCTCACGGAACGCGCCTTCGCCTACGGACTCATCATAGAAATCTTCCAGTCCGAGTGGACGACCGTTCTCATCTTTCCAGCCCATCACTTTTTTCGTTTCATGCGGGCAGAACAGGTTCCATTCGCCGCGGCTGGCCACTCGCTCCATGAACAGGTCAGGCAGGCAGATGCCGTGGAATACGTCATGCGCACGCATCCGCTCGTCACCATTGTTCAGCTTCAGGTCGAGGAAGGCCAGAATGTCTTTATGGAAAACGTCCAGATAAACAGCGATTGCACCTTTACGTGTTCCGAGTTGGTCTACGCTGACCGCAGTATTATTTAGTTGGCGAATCCAAGGGATTACGCCAGAACTTGTATTTTTGTGACCCCGGATGTCCGAACCGCGAGCTCTGACTTTACCGAGGTAAACGCCGATGCCGCCGCCCATTTTGCTGAGACGTGCTACATCTGTGTTGGAGTCAAAGATACCCTCAAGGGAATCATCCACGGTATCAATGAAACAGCTGGAGAGTTGTCCAGCCACTTTTTTACCCGCATTGGACATCGTAGGTGTAGCTGCCGTCATGTACATGTTGCTCATTGCCCAGTAAGCTTCCTTAACGAGATCCATACGTCTCTCAGCAGGCTCCTGATGCATCAGGTACATCGCGATAACCATGTAACGCTCTTGAGGCAATTCCATGACTTTTCCGTCAAAATCGTGTGCAAGGTAACGTTCTGCCAGTGTGAGCAAGCCGATATAGTCGAACAACAGATCGTTGCGGTAATCGATGCATTCAGCAAGTTCGTCGATCTGCTCTTTGGTGTAACATTCCAGCAGTTCTTCGCGGTAGATGCCTTTCTTCACAAGATCCACTAGAAGCGGGTGGAAAGCGCCGTACGGCTCTTCCGGGTAAGATTTGTATCTGCGGTTGGTTGCCGCTTTCTTGTAAAGGGAAGTAAGCAGGGAGCGTGCCGCTGCAAATTTCCAGTTAGGCTCTTCCTTCGTTACCAGTTCCAGAGCGCTCATCATAAAAGCGCTGCTGATCTCGTCTCCGGTAACTTCGTCACGACGGAGCTTGCTGTTTACCCCGCGTATCAGACGTTCCTTGTCCAGCATGTCCAGTCCTTCCAGAATACGATCTGCATATACCGAGATGCGCATATCATCAAAGGCAAGCTGGCGGTTGTTCGGCTTGGTCACAACTTGTGGCATGAATATTCCTCGCTTTCGCATGTTTAAGAGATAAATTGGAGAAATTCTTTATATAAAGAATTGAGTGTCTTCTTACGGTGAGATAAAGATATAAGCTGCATATTGCGGACTGAACGGCGGTGATTGCGAGTCTTGCCTCATCTTGCACATAGGAGCGCACGCAGAACATGGTCACATAAAAAGCATTCCCCTTGCCTCGCGGCTGAAAATGCCCATGAATGCCCTGAGTTCCTTACCGTCTTTGAAGAATCAAAAAAAGACAGAAAAGGTGCTTATGTAATCTTTTGTCTATAGCAGACACGCCTGTGAATTAGAGGATACCGGTGCAGTCCAAATAGCCCCGTTAACCTCCGAGTCAAGTCTGTTTCGAGAAAGCGATTTACACCTACAGGGACGTGCCTTTAGAGGTGATTTCATCCTGTTTTTCGCGAGATTTCAGAAGATGACTAATAGAAGTGGGGTGATTTAATTTTACTACATTTTGTTGCTGTCCTCTTACTGTAACCCAACATATAGTGTTTGTAAACAGGGTCAACACAGTAAAACGTAATTCCGAGTATACCATTTAAGCCAGGATTCCGCAAAGGAAAAGGACTGGAAGATTTGAAGATTTATCAAAAAAAATTTTTGATCAAATCAGATGACGTCATCACGTCAGTTTGAATTATAGCTCCTTCAACTGGTAGAATAAAAACAGGCAAAAATCGACTAAAAATGAGCGGCACCGGTATCTTTCGGGGCCCAAGGGAGGCGGAGCGAAATGGCAATAGCAGAAGTGACCGTAATTCCAATTGGCACCGGGACGACCAGCTTGAGCAGTTATGTGGCGGATATGCAGAAAGTATTGGAAAACCAGCGGGGCATTACATATCAGTTGACCTCCATGAGTACCATTATCGAAGGCCCGCTCAATGAAGTATTTACAGCAATTGCGGCTCTGCATGAAGCTCCGTTTCTATCGGGAGCTCAGCGTGTCTCCACATCCGTCAAGATCGACGATCGTCGTGACAAACCGGATGCCTCCAGTGTACAGAAGCTGCAATCTGTTCAAGAGAAACTTTCATCCCGTCAGGCACGGCCGAACTGACGGAAGTCAGCAGCATAAGGAAGATGGTCTTATACAATGTACTGCAAGTCTCTTTTTGGGGCTTGCGGTTTTTTGCATTTCATGGGTTCAAAGAGAAAGAGAATATGGTTGCTTCGTAGGTAATGCCTGCCCAAATTTAATCAGAGCCCGATCTAGTGTGTGATTTTTGCATATAGTGAACTGTACCTCAAATAAAAGGAGGGTTTTGCATGAGTGGAGTTGTAGGTGGATACGGCGGCGCATGGACATCGACTGGTGCCATTTTGGTTCTCTTCATATTGTTGGTTATCATTTCCAAAGCATTCCTCATCTAATAGACCCTTAACACCTAAACCATTGGTAAAGGAGGAATCTCCATGAGCGAAGTACTTGGAGGCGCAGGATACGGCGGCTGGACATCAACTGGTGCCATCTTGGTTCTGTTCATTCTTCTCGTTATCATCACTAAATCTTTCTGGGTATAATATGTTGAACTCCGCCGGTTAACCGGTGGGGTTTTTTTTGGTTTGAGGGCAAGCCTACAGGAATAGTGAAAACGCCTATTTTGTCAAAGTAGGGCCATAGCCCGGTCCAGAGGTAGGCATAATACATAGCTTAGGGGTGTAGGCAAATGTTAAGGAGGAATGAACAATGAGCGAAGTAAAACCGAATTCACCGAACGGACAGGGACACGTATACGGATACGTGGGAGGGTATGAGCACATGCATGGATACACAGGTCATGAAATGCATGGGTACGGATATGGTTGTGGAACTATGCCAGCGGGCTATGGCTACGGCTACGCTCATCATCCCAATCAGGCTCCAGTGCTTCATGGGTATCACCATGGTTGTGGAACTTCCTATGGACATAGCGGAGGAAGCTGGGGATCCATGGGTACGATTCTTGTACTGTTCATCCTGTTGGTCATCATCTCCAAAACGATGTTTATCTAGATCTTACAACAGCAACTGTATCAGGGGGTTGATCCATACAACTCCGATGAAAGGCGCCGAGATTGTATCGGCGCCTTTTAGCTGTCTGGACATTTTTTTCTTAAAAGTGGACATAGAAAAACACCCGGAACCCAATTCCGGGTGCTTTGTGTATGTTTTCAATCTTCTCAAGAATAAGTGACATCCAAAACAACAAAAGCCCTACCTCTCTTTTGTCCTTGCGGCTCCGATGACCGCGCCAGTGTGAATGGGAACATCTTGTGAAACTCTGTACTACCGGGTTAATGTGATTCAGGTTCTTCAATCTTCATAGGTTAATGTGCATGTTCGCTGCGGTCGCAGCATGAAGAAAATATTCCGGGGTTTAAAGAAGACAGAAAATCATATGAGGTTGTTTAAATACCAACTCTTAGAGTATACCACAGGCTGTAATTTTTTGCAATAAAAAGGAAGGTTGAATCTTTTTTTGAAAACAATTGCGAAAATATTTCAAATTTTTTCTTCAATAAGGTAATCCTCTTCAAATGATTCTGCGTAGGTTATAATAAGAGGGATGACACGGAAAGGGGCCCTCGCATGACTGAATCAATAGAGGACAGCAGGTTAATGCGGCAGATTGCGGAACGAGATGCTTCCGCACTGGAGCTTTTATATGACCGCTACGAGCGGGCGGTGTATTCTTTTGCTTATCGGATTGTTGGTGATCCAATGACAGCAGAAGAGACTGTCCAGGAATTATTCCTGCGGGTTTGGAACAATGCTGAACGATATGAGGCCTCACAGGGGAAGCTGACCACGTGGATGTTCGCCATTACGCGCAACATTGCAGTGGACATGCTGAGGCGAAAATCCCAAAGCGCAGCTACGACCTCAGTGGAGAACGAAACACTGGCGGCATATGCCGATGAACATACAAATACAGAAGAAGAAATAGAGCGCAAATGGGAAGGTGTCCGAATCAAGGAGGCGCTGTCCCAGTTGAATGGTGACCAGCAACAGGTCATTGAATCGATCTATTATGCAGGCTTAACGCAACAGGAGGTATCCAGCAGATTCGGGATTCCGCTGGGTACGGTAAAGAGCCGTGTCAGGCTTGCGATGCGGCAGCTTCAGAAGCTGCTCGCCGATGCTGAATTGCATCCGGACGCGGGAAGGGAGGGCATACATCCATGATAGAACGACATGAGGAATGGTCTGATCTGGCACCGGTGTATGTGCTGGGAGGACTCGAAGCGGAGGAAGTGGCAGCATTTGAAGCACATTTGGCCCAATGTGAGTCTTGTCGCCAGGAGGTGAGGGAATTGCAGGAAGTAACAGGCTTCCTGCCACTCGCGGCGGAACCTGTTGCACCGCCGCCTGGCATGCGAGCACGTGTGCTGAGCAACGTGCTAGGACACGCGCAGGAGAGCGCCGGAACGAAGCCGGCGGCTGCTCCTGCGAAGCCTGAAGCACCCGCGGTGCTTCAGGCGGATCTTGCGCCGCAGCATGAAGCGGCGCAGCCCGGGCAAGGCTTGCCGCCGGAGACGGCGGTGCCTGCAGCCCGGGCTGAAGAGGCTGCACAGGCACAGCCATGGCAGCCTCAAGGGCGCGCGCGTGCGCGCAGCAGCCGCGCCTGGCGCATAGCGAGCGTAGCCCTCGCGGCAGCGGCGCTCGTGCTCGGCATCTACGCCGGGCAGCTGCAAGGCCAGGTCGATTCACTGAAGCAGCAAGCTGCGGGCTCATCGACGGTGCAAGAGCAGCTTGCTCAGGCGCAGGCACAGAATGCGCAGCTGCAAGAGCAGCTTGCTTCATCCCTGCAACCTGCACAGGGAATGCAGACAGGCGAAGCCGTCAAGCTTAGTCCTGCGACACAGGACATTGTGGCCCAAGGACTGGCTACCATCGTTATTGACAACAAAGGTACTCACCTGGTCGTACAGGCGGAGAACTTGCCTACTCTGGAAGGAAATGAGGCGTTCCAGGTTTGGCTGATCAAGGGCGATACACCTCAGAATGCGGGGACCTTCCTGAGCCATAATGGAACGGGAGCGGTATATTATACGTTAGACTCTGCCAACGACTACGACACGGTCGCGATCACACTTGAACCGGATGCGATGGGTGATGAGCCGCGTGGTACAATGATTCTCGCTGCCAAGATTAAAGGATAAGAAATGTCTTGCCATAACAGGCTGTTTCCTACGGGGAACAGTCTTTTTTGTATGGTTGTACGCGTACATATAAGTTAAATGAGCGATTCATAGTTAATTCCAGGATGGAGGTTTCCCGTCCGTGAAATGAATTAATTTTTTCAGTCCGAGCAACCGATAACAAATAGGAGGCTGTACCCTTAATTCCCCTCTGTCATCATCAATGGGGAGAACGGGTTTACACCTAGAGAGTGAGGGGTTAGGGTGGAAGTATACCGTTCATTTATCTTTCGTCTGATGCGAAATTATATTATCGGTTCAATGGGAGCAGTTTTTGTGGTAGGTACAGTCGTTATGGTGTCTACCTTACAAATACCAAACATTCAATTTGTACGACTTATTATCATTGTGTTGATATCACTATTGTTCATGCTTGTTGCAGAACTGATTACGTTATGGGCACAACTTGGCCCCATCCGGCAGTTTTTTGCCGCTGAGCATCATGAAAAGGCCGAATTGACAAAAATGTATGAGAGCATTCACCGTTTTCCGGGACAAACGATCTATCGTATTTTGGGTCCGCATATGCTTGGATTTTCCCTGCCTGCTGCCGCATTGACGATATGGATGATTTCTACAGGATGGCTGGAATTTCCGTATGAATATGTCGCAGTTGCAGCTGCGTGTGCCTTATTGATCGCCGTGATGCATGCCTTAATTGAATATTTTCTGACGGTTCGGACCGTGAGACCGCTGCTGCTGGAAGTTCGCCGCAGAGGCAAAGAACAGCATGGCATGGAGCCATCTCTCGGAGGACGTGTTCTGGTGTCCATTCAGCGTAAATTTCAGCTGAGTACGGCGCTGATCGGTTTATTTCCATTATTTCTGTTCTTCCTGGCTACATCGATCCGTCTTCAGTATATGGATAGCGAGTTTGCGAAAGAGTATATTCTGTGGGCAGTTCTTATCGTTGTGCTGGGCGGGGGCTTCGCCCTTGTGGGAAGCTGGCTGCTGATTCGGGATGTTCGTGGTCCGGTTGCAGAGCTAACGGAGGAGATGAACCGAATTCAAGAGGGAGACCTGGGCAGAAGAACCCCTGATCTGTACGCGGATGAATTTTCTGCGCTCATCTCCGGATTCAATATGATGATTAATCGGCTTGAGATGAGACAAGAACGTAATCGGCAGTTGCTGCAAAGTTATTTTTCCACCTTGGCGGCTGCATTGGACGCACGGGACAAATATACGGCAGGTCATTCCATGCGGGTGGCAGAGTACTCCATTATGATTGGCAAGCTGAGTGGCATGAATGAGGAACAAGCAGATCTATTATACAAATCAGCATTGTTGCATGATATTGGGAAAATCGGCATACCCGACGAAGTGTTATTGAAAGATGGGAAACTCACTGATGACGAATTCGCCATCATTCGCACACATCCCGTTCTTGGAGAGGGCATTTTGTTACAGATTGAACCGATTGATGCCATGGCAGATTTCCTGCCGGGTGTAAGGTCTCATCATGAAAGATATGATGGCAAAGGATATCCTGATGGCATAGCAGGCCAAGAGATTCCGCTGTTTGGCCGTATCATTGCCGTGGCTGATGCTTTTGATGCCATGACGTCTGATCGTCCATATCGGAATGGGATGAGCCATGAGAAAGCGCTATCTATTTTGGAAGAAGGAAAAGGGACCCAGTGGGATCCCTATTTTGCAAGTTTGTTTATTGATGAGTGGAGGCGGCAACAGCATCTCCAGAAATCGTCGGAGCGAGGGGTCAGCTGATCCCCTCAGTCCACTTCGATTCTTTTCTGCGACGACGGAGCAGCGAGAGCCCAGTGATAATTGTAAAAACGCATTCGCCGAGTACGACCGCACCCAGGGCGTCATAGATTACATGTTGTTTAATCATTAAGGTGGACAATATAATCAGTGCTGCACCAGCAGCAACTAACACCTTAACATGTTTGCGAATACTCTGAACGGAGAGAACAGCACGCATAACCAGATAAGAATGAAGGGCATGAATACTTGGAAAACAATTATATGGACGGTCCTGGCCGTAGAGCCATCCAAGGAGAGATGCGCCTAGACCTGTACCTGTTAACTCGGGACGCGGCACCATAGTCTGAAAATTAAAATAGATCAGGTAACAGATCCAGACACAGATGTTCATGGATAACAGGACGCGATAATAAGTGAGCCGATCTTTTGCACATAAATAAGCCAACACGCCGAAGACAAACGGATACCAACCCAGATAGGGTATGGACATGGAAGGTACATAAGGGATGATCCGGTCCAACGGGGAATTAAGAACAGAGAACCCGCGCTCCGGACTATTGAGAATATCATAGAACATCCCCATGACAGCCAAGGAAAGCATCAAGCTTAACGACAGCCAGTAGGATTTGCTTTTTAATACGTGCACAACACCGTTTCTCCTTTCATCCAGGTTCGCAAGGAACTGGATCACAGCAAATAAAATCGAACAACAATATATTCTACTACGTTCAGCGCACAAATTGAATCCTGATTTGTGTATTTTTGTGCATTTTTTTGACGACGAAGGAATGTCGAAGGTTGAATGGGCATGATATGATAGAGATGTATACGGACTAAAGGTTTTCTGTCAATGAATACACGACAACAGGAGTGAGTGAATGCAATTTTCAAAAATGTTCGTATTAAACATGGGGATGCTCATTACCATTGCTTACCTTGCTAGTGTGTTCTATAAATACGTCGTAATAAGAGCTTCATCACGAGTAAAACAGATATGTTCGTTGTTTGTACTTATTTTTGCAGGCTGGATCAGCACGGTATTTGGATTTCAGCTTAATGATGAAGTTGTCTTCGATCTTCGTTTTGTTCCTTTAATTGTTGCCGTTTTGACGTATAGACAACCCTATAGCGTGATTATCGTGGGTGTTGGGATTGGACTGACCCGGTTAACTTTCGGTATCAATGATGCTACGGTGGCTGCACTGATCAACATGTCAATCTTGGGTGTGCTGTGTGCAGGGTTGAATATATGGATGAGACGCAGTGAGTACAGGCTAATTGTTAAAGGTGTCATCGTCATATTGATTGTAAATGTGGTCAATAGTGTGAACATAGCTATCGTCGGCGTTATCCCGGCTACATATTTTTTCTCACATATTATGCCGTATACCCTTCCTGTTGGTATTTTACTTAGTCTTATTTTTGCTTTTATTTTACGAGATTTCCAGAATGAACAGAATCGGATTTTGCTCATCCAGAGCACCAATCGTTTATTGTCTGTGCAAAAGGAAGAATTGCAGAAAGCTCAGATCGTGCTGGAAGACCGTGCCAAGCAGTTGATGATTACTTCGCAGTACAAATCGGAATTTTTGGCGAATATGTCGCATGAACTGCGAACACCGTTGAACAGTGTCATTAACTTTGCCCAGATGATCAGCGAGAACGGTGATACGCTGGAGCAGGAGGATGTCGTACGTTTTGCCACAATGATTGAGCATTCTGGTCAGGAGTTGCTAACGTTAATCAATGACATTCTCGATCTGTCCAAAGTGGAAGCGGGCAGACTGGATATCGTCTTGGAGGATATCAGTGTTGCCCAACTCACGGAAGATGCCATGAATCACTTCCAGTTGGTTGCCGAGAAAAAGGGAGTCCAGCTGCAACTGGACAAGAAGCCAGGACTACCAGAAACCCTCTGGTCTGATCCCCAACGAGTCCAGCAGATTTTGCGTAATCTCATGTCCAACGCCATCAAGTTTACGCATCAGGGGAAGGTCACATTGACCGTGAGCACCAAGCAAATGAAGAAGTCAGGCATTCTAAGTCAATGGATTGTTTTCTCGGTACAAGATACGGGAATTGGCATTGCTGAAGACAAACATCAATCCATTTTTGAAGCATTTCAACAGGCTGACGGGTCTATTAGCCGCAAATTTGGGGGAACAGGACTTGGCCTGTCAATCAGTCGGGATTTGGCAAGATTACTGGACGGATCGATCGAACTTAAAAGCGCTGAGGGCAAGGGAAGTACCTTCTATCTCTATCTCCCGTTGAACCGTGAAAAAATGAGTTGACAACCATCACGCTGTGAGTAGAATTTGGGGTGACAACTAGCATCGACCGGCTCTTGAAACCCGGTCTAAGGAGTGTATCCCCATACAGAAGACGGTCAACGTTAACCCTCCTCCGTTTGCAGGCAAACCACGGCGCAAGGGTTCGACACAACGCACGAATTTATCCATTGCAACATGGGAGGGTGTACCGGCAATTATTTTGCAGACGTTGCTGGGAGGCCCATTTTTAACCGGATTTCTGCTGTACCTTGGGGCCGGGTCAAGACATATTGGCTTTGTGCTCGCCATTACGACGTTTGTCAATATCGCCCAGATTGGAGCGGCTTACTGGATGCAGCGCATTCGCAGCCGCAAACGCATGCTTATATTGTTTGTAGGGGTGCATCGCATCCTGTGGAGTTCGACGGGCCTCATCCCGTTCCTGTTTCCCAAGGAGTGGTGGGTAGGCATTTATATTGGTGTGTATACGGTTGCATTTATAGCCAATACGATTGGCGGTATGATCTGGACCTCATTGATTGGAGATATCGTTCCTGCCAAGGTGAGAGGGCGTTATTTCGGAATTCGAAACACGATTCTGAACGCACTTGGAAGCGTATGCTTATTTGCTGGAGGCATCGTTTTGGATCGTTTCCCCGGGGAAATGGGTTTCTTAATCCTGTTCATTCCGGTGTGGATTTGCGCCATAGCCAATACAGTTATTTATTGCTTTTATCCAGATGTGCCGTTTGAACGTTCAACTGAAAAGGTTTTTTGGGGGATGTTCAAGAAGCCGTTTCAGGATCCTTCCTTTTTGAGGGCTGCAATGTTCCTCGCGGCCTGGTTACTGATCCAGACGTTGATCGTTCCGCTATTTTCCTACGTGATGCTTGACCTGCTTAACATTAATTATCAGACGGTATCTATAATCACCGTGGTGCAGACGCTCGTTATGATGGCCGGATTCTATATCTGGGGCAATCTGAACGCAAGATTCAGCAATAAAACCTTATTATTTTGGACATTACCGATCATCGCACTCTCCTGTCTGTCATGGGGATTGATGTCGTTTATGCCTGTTTTGATAGCGCTTTTTTTATCTCATATTTTTCTCGGTATTGGTGTGGGTGGATTCAACCAGCTTGCTTTCAACTTCACAATCGGAGATACACCCAAAAGCGAAAGACCAATGTTTGTCGCCGTGTATTCGGCTATGACTGGAGTGACCTCGTTTCTTGGACCGCTGATTGGTGGCTGGTTGTATGAGAGAATGGAAACCTGGCCGGACGCGATGAATTGGGTTTCCACCTATGGCTTCCAAGTGGGTGTTGGTGCAGCGATGCTGGTTCTTACGTTTACGCTTGGACGTCGTGTGCTTCTGAAATAGAGATATGTGGAGGGATGTACTTGGAAAATCACGAACGGCAAGCTCTTGTGATTGGAGCCACCGGGCTTGTGGGTGGACTACTGGTACGCAGCTTGCTTCAGAATCCGGCTTATGGCCGGATTCGTGTATTGGTCAGACGACCGCTTGAAATGGAACATCCAAAGCTGGAGCAGCATGTCGTGGATTGGGAACAACTTGAAGAGCAGAAAGATCTATTTCGCGATGTTGATGACTTGTACTGTTGCTTGGGTACAACGATTAAAAAAGCCGGCAGTCAGGAAAACTTCCGCCAAGTGGATTTTCACTACCCCGTAAAAGCCGCCAAACTGGCCAAGGAACATGGATTATCCCAGATGCTCGTCATCTCTTCCATGGGAGCCGATGCCGGGTCACGTGTGTTTTATAGTCGGACCAAGGGAGAGATGGAAGAGGCATTAACGGATATCGGTTTCCGTTCACTGCATATATTCCGTCCGTCGTTAATTCTTGGAGATCGCAAAGAAAAACGGTTGGGTGAGCAGTTGGCAGCTCATGCCATGACGTTTCTGGATCGCTGGATGAAAGGCAGAGTGGATAAATATCGGGCAATCCAGGCTTCAACCATAGCTCGGGCCATGATGAACATTGCACTTGTTCAAACCAATGGAAACCACGTGTATTCCAATGATGTTATTCATGTGCTTGGTTTGGATGAGTCCTGAGATATTCATGGTTATCCGATAATGGAATGAGAGCTAAGGGTAGACGTTTCTTGCCTGGGTAGGATCGTGGTATAATAAGCTTCAAAAATGAGTTCGAGGCTTGTCTCCTCGCGGTGGCAGGACAGCGAACATGAAGGAGAACTCATCCATGAAAAAACCAATCTCTACCGATCAGGCGCCAGGTGCCATTGGTCCATACAGCCAGGCCGTTGAAGCAGGCGGTTTCATCTATACTTCCGGTCAGCTTGGCCTGAACCCGCAAACAGGAGAATTCGGAGCCGATGTACAGGAGCAGACTCGTTTGTCCCTGAGCAACGTGAAGGCCATTCTTGAAGCAGCAGGCACAAGTATGGACAAAGTTGTGAAAACGACTGTTTTCCTGAAAGACATGAATGATTTTGTTCCGGTAAACGAAGTGTACAGCACGTTCTTCGAACAGCCTTATCCGGCACGCAGCGCAGTTGAAGTTGCTCGTCTGCCGAAGGATGCTCTTGTGGAGATTGAAGTCATTGCCCTCAAATAGGGGAGACTGATATTTGCCAAGCAAGGAAAGTTACATAAAAAGCCGATTTCTGGTCAGATGACCGAAATCGGCTTTTTGAATTTATATGAACAGATCCGGATTAATCCCGATCCTGGTTACGGGCGAAGAATAGCCATACCGCATAAATGGCTAGTACGATCGCAATGATAATTGCCGTATAATATACGGAGGTAACGTCTTTTTGTTTGAGTGCGATGGCAATATATGCCCAAGTAAAGACAAGTGGGTATACGCTATCCCGGTAAGGGAAGCTAACCAGTACAGCCAGCACAAGGCCTACAATTAACATGATGATGGTCCAGGTAGGTTCACTGAGTCCGAAGCCATCCCAGCCGATTTTATATAATAATACAGCCGCATTGATAATGGTTGCCACGCTAACCCATCCAAGATATATACTGAACGGCAGCTTCACGAGCCAGATTTCGGCCGTTGTGGGGAGGGTGATTGCACGCGTTTTTACATATAGCATGATCAGGGACAACAGAAGCAGAACGATGACGACTAAGGCGAGACCGATTTTGAGATTTTGAAAAGCAAAGATCCATGCTACATTAAAGGCACAGCTTGCTAGAAACCAGTAACCGAGGCGGGTAATGGAGTTTCTTTTCCAAGAAGAGGGAACGAACTGATAGATGACAAAGCCAGCGAGCAGCAGATAGATCAGCCCCCATATAGAGAAAGCATAGCCCGAAGGGGTGAGCAATACAGGGTACATATCCGATACTTCCTTGTTGGTTCTACCTCCGATAGGCAGCGCGTTGGAAAGATAATTTACTACGATAACAGCGATGAATCCAATCGCGTTTAACCACTTGTACGGATTGTTACGTGACATTGTGTTTCCTCCTTGGTTTTACAAAAATGAATGAACCACGGGTCAGTCTACAATGAATATACCCAGTTCTTTCGCATTCTAATAAGAAGCCGCAAAAAATTCACAGGATCGTTGTCTGGATACCCTGCGGTTTGCCGCGCTCTTATTCGCTGTGCTACGTCTCAATGTACGCTGGTTGAAGCAGAAATATGTTAATGGCATGGACTTCTTTCTTATTCATTTGGCTGGTAAGTTTATCTATATTCGTTCACAACGTTCTGCTATACTCAAATTTAGGACAAATGTAATCGGTGGGAAGACACGGCGAAGCTGCTCCGAAAGGAGGTGGAGCCGTGTCTCTTGATTTGATCGTGAAGATTCTGGACGCTTTATTAAAGATCGTCAGTATTTGTACTGGCCTAAGAACTTTATTCAGCGTTAAGAAGACACGTAAGAACAAGAAAAACCACCGACGATAGGTTGGCCCCTTAATTCGGTGGTTTTTCATGCATTTGAAATTCGCGCCGTGGTCACCCATCGGTCTTTTGTCTGGATATCCGCAATGTTAGCGCATTGCGGATATTTTCATATTACCCAGAACTGCTTTCTAATATGACAATAACATATACTTCAATTCACTACAACTCACTACAAACGTACAATTATCATTTTGATATTGTGATAAAATGCTAATTCTCAGAGGGAGAGGAAGAAGGTTGTTTACGAGAGAAACGATGGAGAAGCAACAAACGTGGTTTTATGTCGTTGCCCTATTCGTGGGAGCAGCGATTGGGCTGGGCACCCCTGAATGGGGGTCAGCGCTGCATTATACGGTTTCACCTGTGCTTGCGATTTTGCTATATAGCATGTTTGCACAGATTCCTTTTTTACTGCTTAAAGAATCATTATCCAACCTGCGATTTATTGGAGCTTTGCTGGTGGCTAATTTTATCGTAGTGCCTGTGGTCGTGTGGTTGTTAACCCTGGCGTTTCCGCAACCTCCTGCCGTGCTCATTGGCGTTTATCTGGTACTGTTAACGCCCTGCATTGATTACGTCATTGTTTTTACACAGTTGGGTCGGGGCAATGAGAAATTGATGCTTGCTGCAACGCCAATCCTGTTTGTTATACAAATGGTCTTATTACCAGTATATTTGTGGCTGTTCATAGGGAAGGAAGCGGCACAGGTCATGCAGGTGGGGCCTTTCGTGGAGGCTTTTCTGTTCCTGATCGTTATTCCGTTGCTGTTGGCTATTCTTACGCAAGTCGTGACCAAAGGCAAAGCCGGAGGAGAACGGGTGATAAACGCAACCGCTTGGCTGCCTGTACCCATGATGGCTCTGGCCTTGATTGTGGTTGTCGCATCGCAGGTCGGGAAGGTCTACAATGATTTTGCTGTAATTGTGGATGTTCTGCCCATTTATATTATTTTTCTAGTTGCTATGCCCTTCATATCACGAATCGTAGTGGCTCTATTTCGATTGAATACAGGCGAAGGCAGGGCCGTTATTTTCAGTGCAGGGACCCGAAATTCACTTGTCGTTCTGCCATTGGCACTTGCATTGCCGCAAGAGTGGGCCACAATTGCTGCCGCAGTGATAGTAACCCAGACGATCGTCGAGCTTGCGGGAGAGTTAATCTATATTCGTATTGTTCCTGCTGTCATACTACGGGATCGCTGATTCCTTTAGAAAAGAAGATCAGGGTGTATCCATTAAGATGCATCCATATATGTAAAAAGGAAAGGGGCAATTCCCTGAGTCATGAACATGACGGGATGCCCCTTTTATCGTTTAACGAATCGAGCACGTTCTAGTAGACGAATTTCCACAGATTCGGCGGCTCAATTAAGCATTTCCGCCAGATAACGTTTTACGGTATTCCCCCGGTGTGATGCCCTCCATTTTTTTGAACACTTTACTGAAATACTTCTCGTCCTGATAGCCGACCATCTCCGAGATTTTTGCAATTCGTAGTGAAGGGTTCTGTAACAGCAGCTTGGCGTTATTGATTCGCAGTTTGCCCAAATACTCCGACCAATTCAATCCGAACTGCTGTTTGAATTTGCGAGATATATATTCGCGACTCAGGTAGAACCGTGCAGCAATCTGCTGCAGAGACAGGTCCTCTTGATAATGAGCATCCATATAACGTGCAATCTCACTCATTGGGTCCGGTGTTGCATGATGATGTGCAGTGAGGGCTTTTCCGGCTGCGAGCAACCGCTGTTCCAGCAGGGAGCGGAGCAAGGGCAGCGATAACAGTCCGTCACGGTCCAAAGGCAATTCGGCGAATGGAATGGATTGTTCCTCTATCGCTTCATCTTCCTCCTTCGGTGGGGCGCCTGCGGCATCGTCGAGCCAACGGCCAATCATCCATTCCATTTCATCCATCCATTGCTGTACCTGCTCCGCTGTTACGACATCGAGCCGGGTAATGGGATCAATCCATTCTGCAACGGCATTGGACACGCTGGAAGCGCGCCCGCTCATAGATGCCAGCCGTAAGGACTCCTCAAAGGTAGATAACCGCAGCCCTTTGTTTCCGTTGGAGGACTCCATTGCATCGTGAATACACTGCTTCGTTTGCAAGGCATTGCGTCGCCACAACCGCAAACTAGCTTCCTGATAGGCTCCCGAGGTCCCCGTAGGATAAAACTCACAGCTGGATATACCAAAATGAAGACGGCGTTGAATGGTCTGCTCCAGACCATCGTTCACTTTTTCGAGAATGGTTTGAAGTGTCGAGCATTGACCCCAGTATAGGAGAACGACTTCATCCGGCTGATCAAGCTGGCGGAACACGACACCTTCAGCAGGCGGGGATAACATCTCCGCACAGATATTCAGCACGGAGAATACGAGCAAATCAGGCTGACTACGATATTTTGCCAAGCATTGAGCATCGAGATGGGAAAGGCTGGTGACTGCCACACTGCAACTGTCGATCTGCTTGGGCAGATTTAATTCATCCCGCAGCCGCTGGAATTGGGTGTTATTGCTTCCGCGTCCAACGACAAGCTCTGTGAGCAGTCTGTCATGATAATGCGGACGCATCTGATTGACCACCATGGATTGTCTTGTGGACTGCACACGAACAGCATCGTCTTCTTTCCAGGCGTCGACTGCTCTAAATAAGGATGAATTCAGTTCGTCTGCTTCGACTGGTTTGAGCAGGTAGTCCGTACCTCCATAGCGAATTGCATGCCTGACCAGTTCAAAATCATCATATCCGCTGATGACCAGTACCTTACTGTGCGGGGCATGAACAGATATCCATTCGAGCAGAGCCATACCATCCTTGCCAGGCATTCGCATATCGCTGAGTACAATTTGCGGTTGATGAGCCGTAATGGCAGCGACCGCTTCGTGACCATCTGCCGCTTCATATAAGGTATCAATTCCTGCGGCTTCCCATTGACCAAGCAGCTTAATCGCATCGCGGACGTGTTTTTCATCATCGACAATCAAGGCTTTCATGTTGTTCACTCTCCCGCGTATATTTTGACTATGATCTGCACGCCATTCGGTTCCAGATTGCTAATCGTAAGCGTTGCATTGTATCCCGGAGGTGAGTTCAGTTGGAGTCTGCGCATCACATTACGCAGTCCAATTGACTCGGTTTCTTCCGGTTCCTGTGAGGAATCGGAAGATATAGATGCCGGATGCAACCAACGCTGAATTTCGGACAACTTGTCTTCCGGAATGCGGGGTCCGTTATTTTCCAGCCGAATCCGAATCCAATCGTCAGGCGTTCGCTGACTGGATATGCGTATCCTGCCTTTGCCAGGCTGAACATCCGCTCCATGCTTGAAGTAATTCTCAATTAAAGGCTGCAAGGTCATCCTCGGCATTTCGGCCCGCAGGGTATCTTCGGCAAAATCCAGTTCAACCTCCAGGCGGTCACCGAACCGCTCTTTTTGCAGTTCCAGATAGAGTCGTGCATGCTCGGCTTCTTCGTTCAAAGTGACCCGGGTCTGGTCACGCATGCTGTAGCGCAGCATTTTGGATAGGGAAGATAGCAGCACATACACCCGTTGTCCTTGATGTTGAAGCGCAAGTGTACCGATGGATTGCAACGTATTATACAGAAAATGGGGATGAATCTGGGCTTGCAGCGCTTTAAGCTGATTCGTTTTATTCGCAATTTCAAGGCGATATTCCCGCAAAATCAAATTGTTCACAGTATCCATCATATCCCGGAAATGACGGGCCAGCACACCGATCTCGTCCCGACTCGTTAAACGGATATCCACATGCAGGCGTCCTGCCTGAATCTGGTTCATATAACGCATTAATTGCTTGAGCGGTCCGGTGATCCGGATCGAGATGAACAAGGTTGCCACAATGACCAATAACAGCGCAGCAATAGCGATCATGGCATTATTCCACGTTAGAGTGGTGGCACTCGCGTACAGCGTTTCATTCGGAATCTGTTTTACAATGGTCCAGTCTGCAAATTGGCTTCCTAATTGCTGATACACATACATTGAATGATCTTGTTCAAAATGCCCTGAAGCGGTCTGTACTGTCCCTTCACCGGAACGTGCTGAATTCAGCTCAGTCGCTGCTTCCTGCCGTAATGCATCCGTTCCGCTGACTTCCGACTTTCCTTCGAAAATGATCTGGTTCTTATTGTCGATGACATAGATCTGTTCCTTTGTCGGATCATACAGTCTGCTGCAGATTTCGGCAATGGTATCCATGTTCAAATCGATGGCAAGCACACCCAATCGTTCTGTCGAAGGTACATCCTTGATCACACGGTGAAGGGTAATCACTGTTCTTGGAGGATCATCCGCTGACGCTGCCTTGAAGCCGTAAGAATGACTAAGGTGAGCCGATTCGACCCAGATATCCGGGCTTTTATCGTTCGATTTTCCATGAAGCGAGTCGGAGTAGGCCTGTTTGCGTTCTTCCCGCTTCGGGAAAGGATTGGCAATTAATGTCGATTGATTGGCAGCAAAAGAGTGCAGATACAGCTGGAATACATCGGGCACAGCCGAACGTATCGTCTGCAGAGTGGTGTATACCTCGGCAACTGCGCGATAGTCGCCGGGGATTTTCGCCAGATTTCGCAGAAAATTCGGATCGTTGTACACAGCAAGCGAAGCTCTTGCCACGTTATCCACGTAATTGTTGAGATTGGTGGACGCCTGAAAGATTAGGCGTTTGTTCTCTGCGACGGCCTGCTCACGCAGGGCGGTCTTAGTCTGGATAAACGTCATGCTGATGGATGCCAGCAGCGGGATCGTCGTGGCGATGAGCATAAAAGCGATTAGCTTGGTGCGAATGCTGTAGTATTTTGACATCGTGACACCCCTTCTGGTTGCAGGTTAAGAGAGGACAATATTTTACACCCAACTGTTCACCAGGGTCGGTGTTTCCCTGTGCGAGAATGGGGTTTAATAGAACAAGAGACCAATTTCATCCATCTATAGAAGGGGAGAACGATATGAAGCATCGCAAATCTTCACAGCTGTTACAGCAGCTTGTGTTCGTGGGTCCCTCCATCGTCTTTTTTATTCTCATTATCGTGGTCCCTTTCCTGCTTGGTATGGTATATTCCTTTACCGACTGGAACGGGGTGTCGGCGAACATTCATTGGGTAGGATTCGATAATTTCAAGCAAATTTTTGCGAATGATCCCAAGTTTCTATCTGCGTTTTGGTTTACGGTGCGCTTCACCGTGGTTGGTGTAATTTTGACCAATGTTATCGGTTTTTTCCTGGCGTATTTCCTGACCAAGCCGCTCAAGACGAGAAACTTTCTGCGCACGATCTTTTTTATGCCTAACGTGATCGGTGGATTGTTGCTCGGCTTTATCTGGCAGTTCATATTTGTGAAAGGGTTTTCAGCAGTAGGCGACGTAACAGGTTGGTCCTTCTTCAACCTCCCTTGGTTAGGAGACGAGCCAACGGCCTTCTGGGGTATCGTCATTGTATTTGTTTGGCAGACCGCAGGGTATCTGATGGTCATCTACATCTCGTCCTTGACCAACGTATCACCTGATCTGCTGGAAGCTGCCGAAATTGATGGTGCCAGCCGCTGGCAGGTACTGCGCAGCATTATTTTCCCGCTCATTATGCCGGGAGTCACAATCTGTCTTTTCCTTGCCATCTCCTGGTCATTCAAAATGTTCGATCTCAATCTGTCGCTGACCAAAGGCGGACCGTTTGGATCAACAGAATCGGTAGCACTGAATATTTACAATGAGGCTTTTGTGAATAATCGGTACGGCATCGGTACAGCCAAAGCACTTGTGTTCTTCGTAATCGTTGCCATTATCACGATGATTCAGGTGCGTGTGACGAAGAGCAAGGAGGTGGAGGCATAGATGGAAACGTCAAAAAATTACCGCTTCAGTACCATTGTAACCGAGATTGTTATGGTGCTCATTGGATTATTGTTCCTGGTTCCGTTTTACTTCCTGTTTGTCAATTCGGTCAAAACATTCGGTGACCTGCTTACCAATTCGGCAGCATGGCCAGAGGTATTCCAATGGGGCAACTATGCGAACGCCTGGGAGAAAATCAAGTTCCCATCAGCGCTGATGAACTCGCTCATCGTCACTGTAGTCAGCAATCTGCTGCTGGTGTTGATCAGCTCCATGGCGGCCTACCGAATGGTACGCAGCGATACACGCTTCAACCGGATTTTGTTCGGCATGTTCATTGCCGCCATGGTGATTCCGTTTCAGTCTATCATGATTCCACTCGTTACCGTAACCAGTAATCTTGGACTGATCGACAGCCTCTTCGGACTCATCATCTGTTATCTCGGTTTTGGCGCACCGATGTCCATCTTCCTGTTCCACGGATTCGTCAAATCGGTTCCGCTCGAAATTGAAGAGGCAGCTCGGGTGGATGGAAGCTCCGCCTACGGCGTGTTCTTCCGGATTGTATTCCCGCTGATGAAGCCGATGTATGTAACTGTCATCATCCTGAATACACTCTGGATCTGGAATGACTATCTGCTGCCATCCCTGATTCTGCAAAGCTCCAATTTGCGTACAATTCCTATTGCGACCTTTGCGCTCTTCGGACAATATACGAAGCAATGGGATCTTGCCCTGCCTGCACTGGTGCTTGGTATCATGCCAATTATCATCTTCTTCCTGCTGATGCAGAAATACATCATTCAGGGGATTACTGCTGGATCCGTTAAAGGGTAAGTGCGAGGGCGGACCGCTCCGTGATCATGTGCGCTTACGGTCGCTGTTGCTCCCCGGTATCCTGAATAAAAAATGCAACGAAGCTGTTATACTGAAACTACTATAGGGAGAGTGTATGTATGAAAAGAATGACCAAGTTGACGTTGCTTATGCTGATTGCTTTTTCTGTAATGCTTGCGGGTTGTGGCAACGGAGATAAGAGTGGAAGTCCTGTCAAAACAGACGGCCAAGGTGGCGGAGAGGCTGCTGCAGGAGACAAAACCATTAAAATCTTTCAATTCAAAGTCGAAATTGCGGAAGCGCTTAACCGTCTCAAAGCGGAGTATGAATCCTCTCATCCAGGCATCAAGTTGGACATTCAGACCGTGGGTGGCGGCAGTGACTACGGCGCTGCATTGAAAGCCAAGTTCGCTGCTGGCGAACAACCGGACATCTTCAACGTTGGTGGTTATCGTGAACTGGACACATGGCTCGAATACCTGGAAGATCTGTCAGGTGAAGCATGGGTAAAAGATGTGCTTGATGTTGCCAAAGAGCCAATGACCAAAGACGGCAAACTGTATGGACAGCCGCTGGCATTGGAAGGCTATGGCTTCATTTATAACAAAGATCTCTTCCAAAAAGCAGGCATCACTGAAATTCCAACGACACTGGAACAATTGGATCAGGCTGCACAGAAACTTCAAGCCGCAGGCATTACCCCGTTCTCCAATGGATATCAGGAATGGTGGGTACTCGGCAATCATAACGTAAACGTGGCATTTGCGAATCAGGCAGATCCGGTGAAATTTATTCAAGGTCTTAACGAAGGTACGGAGAAAATCCCTGGCAATCAGGTGTTCACGGACTGGATGAACTTGCTCGACTTGACGCTGAAATACAGCAACAAAAACCCGCTTACAACCGACTACAACACACAGGTAACCCTTTTTGCCACTGGAGAAGCAGCGATGATGCAGCAAGGGAACTGGACACAGGTACAAATTGATGGCATCGATCCTAATCTGAATCTCGGCATTCTGCCGATGCCAATTACGAATGAACCGAACGACAAATTGTTTGTTGGCGTACCGAACTACTGGGTTGTGAACAAGAATTCGCAAGTGAAACCGGAAGCGAAAGAGTTTCTGGAATGGCTCGTGACATCTGACATCGGGAAACAGTATATGACCAAAGAATTCAAGTTTATCCCGGCGTTCAGTTCCATTCAGGCATCTGAAGAGGATCTGGGTGATCTCGCAACCGATATCATGAAGTACAGCCAGGAAAACAAAACATTAAGCTGGAACTTTAACCGTTTCCCTGAAGGCGTTCCACAAGAATTCGGTAGTACGATTCAGGCTTATGTAGCAGGTAAATCGGACAAAAAAGCCCTGCTTGATGCATTGCAGCAAAACTGGGATAGTCTGAAAAAATAATCACTCGGATTAGCAATCCGTATAAGTAAAATAGTGCTGTCTCATCCTTGAATGGTTATCCACATACTAATATCCACAGGCTATTGGAGCCATTCGCAAATGATATGAATAAGTAGTCAACTTAAATAGGTCAACCAGAATTATATTCTGGTTGACCTATTTTTTAGTTTTTGGACTCCGCTAGCGCAGATCGGAAGAATAGCATGAGATACTGCCCCTGAAATGTGGATAACTCCATCATATGTAGTGGCCCAATAACCTATTTAACACAGAGTTAATACTATATGTGGATATCCTGTGTGTAAAATGTTCTAAATGTGGACAAGTATGAGAAAATTGGGGCAAAGATCACTTTTGTTAACTACATAACTTGCGTTTGTTTAATTAGTACTATATAGTTCTATTTATGACAAATCAAAAATCGATCTCAGGTTCTGTGAAATCCAAAAGTTCCAATCCGGTTAATCGGACCAAGGCAGTCGAAGTGGCTGCTCAGTTATTTTTGCGTCAGGGATACAGCTATGTCAGCATGGATGAGGTCGTGCGGGCAAGCGGGGTATCCAAATCGAATATCTATTACCATTTCAAAAACAAGGAGGAATTGCTCCAGGCCGTGGTGCAGTACTGGATTGCCCAGTATGAATCGGAGCTCTACCTGCTGCTCAGTCAGCGTGAACGAGAGGTTACAGAACGGATCTATTCGTTCATGGCGTTACTGTCCGCAGGCATGGAAGGGCGCGATTATAAAGGAAGTTGTCCGTTTATTACATTGTATATGCAGACACCAGCCAGCGCACCCGAAGTGAAAGAAAGCATAGCCCGTTTCTTCCGTGAGCTGCAGCCGATGATGGAAAAGCTGTTGCAGCAAGGGGTGGATCGTGGCGAATTTCGTAAAGGGATTGAGCCGGGACCCGCGGCTGCATTATTTATCGCTGCATTCGAGGGTTCACTTGTACTCGCGGAGACTGCGCGTGATATAGGGATTATTGAACAATCAGCACGTACATTTTGTCAGATGCTTCGGTAAACGAAGCTCTTTTTTTGAATACAACTAGTACTATATAGTACTAAAATAAATAGGGGTAAAAGGGAGAGAGATTAGAAATGAGTATACATAATTCATCATTATCAAATGCAGAACGTAAGACTGACCTCAATCCAGCTATGAACAACATGGCGACTGAATCAACGACTATTTTGATGACGGGCAGTACCGGATTTATAGGCAAGGAGGCAGTGAAACAACTTGGAGACAGTGAAGCGCAGTTATTACTGCTTGTACGCTCTGAATCCAAAGCGAGGATGGTTCTGAATGCATATGGAGTAACGGATTTCAGCCGAATAACGTATATTCAGGGGGATTTGTCAGCTCCAGGCCTCGGTCTGACCGAAGCTGATCGTGAGCGTGCTCATCAGGCCAATATCATAATTCATGCAGGTGGGACGATGGATGTCACATTGCCACCGAAGGTGGCAGAACAGATTTTTATGAATGGAGCAAGAGGCATGGCCGAACTGGCCGAAGAAATCCAGCGTACACACGGATTGAGGCACTTTATCCACGTGGTTGGTTTTATGAGTCCCTATGGAAGGAAGGATTCTCCGCCCATATCTTCAACGAATGAAGATGTTGGGGATAAGTCGAGCGGGCAGAAGTCATTGATTAGCAAAGCCTTCCATTCGGAAAGTGCTTATGAACATATGAAATTCGAAGCCGATCGTTATATTCGACAGCATGCAGAACAATATTCGTATGTCTTATCTGTTGTAAACCCGAGTACAATCGTGGGTCCATATCCCACTGGAGCAACCGAACAAACGGGCGGAATTGGCATGATGATACAGGCGATGAGAAGGCGTAGAATGCCGGTGATTCCCGGTGGTCTACAGCACTGGTTGCCCCTCGTATCCAATGACGTGGTTGCACAGACCCTTGTTTTCCTGACTCAGGACAGCAATCCATCCGGCGGCACATATCCCCTGTTGTCCAGAAAAGCGGACAGTCCGGATATGAAGGAAATGATTCGGTTACTAGCGGCGGAGTTGGATGTATCTGCACCTCGATGGTCAGTACCCCTGCCCATGATCCATGCAGCGATGAAGGCTGGTGGCACAAAGATTAGCGGAATACCGCCCGAATCAATCGCGTTTATTACCAAACAGGAGTTTGAAGTGCAGCAAACGGAAGGGTTGTTTCAGCGAATGGGACTAAAATTGCCTGAAGTTAGTGAGTTATTACCTTACGTAACAGCTGATTTGGATTATCGTTTCAGCTATCCTGCACAGGAGGATTTACCTCAGGGTTGGACTCGAACACGTAAGGGAAGTCTTGCGGTGCTGGTCCATGAGGGCAAGGGGGAGCCTTGGGTGATTGTTCATGGTTTGATGAGCAGTGCTGACGATATGATCCCGCTGGGAGATGCGGTATGGAGTATGACGGGAAACCCGATATGGCTTGTCGATCTTGCCGGATTTGGGCGTTCTCCGGTTCATCGGAACAAGGTAAGAGGGACGGCCTTCAAAGGGCAGGTCGAAGGGGTGCGAAGTGTGCTGGATGAGATACAAGGTCCGGTCAAACTGGTAGGACATTCTGTTGGGGCAGCCATAGCCGCGGCGGTGATGCAGGAGAGTGGACGTGAAAATATCCAGCTTGCCATGCTGCAGCCCGTATGGGGAGCCTCGAAAGATGGTATGCAGCGCCTAATATCAAGACTCCCGAGAAGAATGCTGCAAGGACTGTTATCTCGGATGTCTCCACAGCAATTGGCTGGGCAGTTAAAAAGAGCAGAGGCTGCGGGGATCAATCCAACCGTGCTGGAAGGTTATGCGAGGAGATCTTCTTCTGGTATGAAGTCTCCTCGCATCGCAGGAGCGAATGCTGATTTGCTCCACTGGATACAGTCCCATCCAAATGATAAAGTGTCACAGACAAGTGCAGATGCGCAGCGCACACTCATGGTTTGGGGGACGAACGATAAGGGATACACGCGCCCCGAAAATATCCATTCATCCGTTCAACGTGTGGAACTTCCCTATGGGCATCACTTTCCCCTGTTTCATGTGGAAGAAACAGCTTCACTGCTTGTGAAATGGCAAATGAAGAGACGGTAAGCGAAGAAATGAAGTGTGCATTCCCTAAATTACAAAATATTCAGGTAGCTCGATAATAAAATGTTAAATTATATTACACATACAGTTAGATAAACGGAATGAAAACGTTATTTTCACTCCCATTTATACTTGTCGCACAATAAAACGATGCTCATTTTGGCAAGGCAGTACATTGTGACCCTCTTCTGAACTGCGATAGACTTGATTTCAAGATCAACAGCTAAGAGGAGGATGTGTACGATGCCACTTCAAAAAACGTTATTGGCACTGGACGCGCTGGACAGCGCTTATGTAAATGGTGAAAGTGTAAAGCAACTATTTGTTCAATATCCACAGGTTTCAGTTGAAGTGCTGACCGTACAAGGGGAAAAGGGAAGTACGGATTTTGTTAAAATCATCATCCCTGGTACAAACGGCAAGTTGTCAGGAGGGCAGGCCCCGACCATGGGGATTGTCGGACGGCTGGGTGGAATCGGCGCCCGTCCAACACGCATTGGACTCGTTTCGGATGCAGATGGCGCCGTCGCTGCTGTAGCAGCAGGACTGAAACTCGCCGATATGCAGACCAAGGGTGATTCGCTCAAAGGTGATGTCATTGTGACTACGCATATCTGTCCGGATGCCCCGACTCTTCCGCATGAACCGGTGGATTTTATGGACTCTCCGGTCGACATTTTGCAGATGAACGAACATGAGGTTCTGCCAGAGATGGAAGCTATTTTGTCCATTGATACAACCAAAGGAAACCGGGTGATTAACCATAAAGGCATCGCCATTTCGCCCACGGTGAAAGAGGGATATATTTTACGGGTGAGCGATGATTTGCTCCGAATTATGGAGATGACCACAGGGCAGCTGCCTGTGACTTTCCCGATTACGACGCAGGATATTACGCCATATGGCAATGACTTATACCATATTAATTCCATTTTACAGCCAGCTGTGGCTACACATGCACCTGTTGTAGGCGTAGCCGTAACCGCTCAATCTGCAGTTCCGGGATGCGGCACAGGAGCGAGCCATGAGGTTGATATTGCAAGCGCAGTTCGTTTGGTCGTGGAGACAGCCAAGGAATTCACGAATGGCACCTGTTCTTTCTACAATGTGGAGGAATATAACCTGATTACTCGTCTGTATGGATCAATGAAAGTACTTCAGACACCAGGGATCCAGGCAGCTCCGTCTGCATAGTTTAGTCGAGAAGGTCACGGTTGAAGCGGCAGTTAAAAATAATGCTGTGGACATACGTGTCTTCTACAGCCGATCTGATATGTAGGAGGCTATAACATGACCAAGCAGCTAGGCATGATTACGATTGGACAAGCTCCACGAACCGATGTTGCGCCTGTCTTAGAAAAGTACCTGGAGGGGCGGGCGGAACTCCTTCAGGTCGGGGTGCTGGACGGACTGTCGGCAACTCAGATCGCTGCGCTGGCCCCGGAACCGGGTGAATATGTGTTGACTTCCCGTCTGCAGGATGGCAGTGCAGCTATCGTATCCCGTGAAAAAATCAGACCGATGCTGAATCAAAAGATTCGTGAATTCGAAGCCATGGGTGTCCCCAATATTCTGCTGCTGTGCACAGGTTCCTTTCCGGGTCTGCGTTCAGCTAAAGTGCACCTCATTGAGCCTGACCGCATTATTCCTCCAGCCGTACAGGCCATGGCCGATGGCCGCCGTCTGGGGCTTATTGGACCTTTGGCAGAGCAAGCGGGACAGCTTGATTTGAAGTTTTCCTCCTTGGTCCAGCCTGCGTTTGCCGCTGCTTCTCCTTATACATCCGGCGAGTCTGAGTTCCGGCAGGCGACGGAATCATTAAAGGGGCGTGTTGAACTCATTTTACTGGATTGCATGGGGTATGATGAGCGCCACCGTCAATGGGTTGCCAATGCCAGCGCAGGAATCCCTGTCATTTTGTCGAATGCTCTAATGGGTAAACTAGTAGCGGAAATGGTCTGACACAGGAGGAGACGAACCAATGAACCAGCAACGAATTGACGTCAGTAAAAATGTTTTGGTGGAATGCCTTGGACTTCGCAGTGGTGAGACACTGGCTGTCGTAGCGGATGATGCCAAGAGAGAGCTGGCCGAATCCATATATGAGGCAGGCAAGGCACTGGGAGCAGATGCGGTACTAATAGTGATGAAGGAACGGAGCAAATCCGGTGAAGAGCCGCCTGCGCCGATTGCCGAAGCGATGAAGCGTGCAGATGTCGCGGTATGCGTAACCCGTTATTCACTAACCCATACGCAGGCGCGTAAACAGGCGGCAGCTGCTGGAACCCGGGTAGCCACGATGCCGGGCATGACGGACGATATGTTCATGAACGGTGCCATTACCGCAGAATATCCCAAAGTGAAGGCTTTGACAGATAAGGTCACTGCCATGCTGAGTGCAGGGAGAAATGTCCGTATCGAGAAAGATGGACACCAGCTGTCATTCTCCATTCAGGGACGTAACGGCGTGCCAAGCACAGGTATGTACCTCAATCCAGGTGAGTCCGGCAATTTGCCTTCCGGTGAAGCTTACATCGCCCCCGTTGACGGTATTGGAGAAGGTGAAATCCTGGTGGATGGCTCAATTGCAGGAATAGGTGCGATCGGTGAACCTGTTCTATTGACGGTTAGAGAGGGACGCCTTGTTACGGCAACTGGCGCTGAAGGAGACAAGCTGTTATCCATGCTGGGCGAAGGTGATGGTCGAATTCTTGGCGAGTTCGGCATTGGCACCAATGACAAGGCTCGAATTACAGGTGTTGTCTTGGAGGACGAGAAAGTCTACGGTACGATTCATGTTGCTTTTGGAAGTAACAATACCTTCGGTGGCACAGTCGCAGCAGGTGTTCACATTGATGCCGTTGTGCAGAAGCCGGATGTGTACATTGATGATGTGTTGATTATGCGTCAGGGAGAGCTGCTCGATCAATAATAGAGCAGAATATTCAAGGGATAACCTTGTGGATCAAAAAAAGGGTATGAGAGCGTATGCACAACATATCCACAGTGGGGACCAATGCGTAAATTACGCGGTAGATTTAGCGACAAATACACAACATATTCACAATATATAAAGAGATATCCACATAATTGGGGGTAACTATCAACAGTTTGTGGGTAACATATACACAAGATATCCACAGCCTGGGGAGGAATGCCGATGTTGGGTCTTATCAGAGTGATTACACTTCATCATGAAGAAGATATCCACAGACACGGGGCATTGATTGAAGGACGTTATGGCATTCAGGTTCGGAGTCGCTGCATTCCCGATCAACCGCTGGGGGTATATGATCAGGCCACAGAGCTTGAATCGATTCCCAAAATTGTGGATCTGGCACGAAAACTGGAACAGGAAGGCTGTACCTCTATCGGTATCAGTTGTGCAGCCGATCCGGCTCTTGCAGAAATGCGTGCCGCAGTTCAGATCCCCGTCTATGGTGCTGGCTCATGTGCTGCACATCTTGCGCTCACATCAGCGGCGCGTGTTGGTGTATTGACCATCCTAGAGGAAGTGCCCCTGCTGATCCGAGGAATACTAGGTGATGCTTATATCGGGATGGATCGTCCTGAAGGTGTGGTAACCACGCTGGATCTCAACACGCCTCAGGGGCGAATCGCGGCTATGGAAGCTGCCAGAAGACTCAAGGCGAAGGGTGCTGAGTCCATCGTTCTTGCGTGTACTGGTTTTGCAACGATGGGTTTCGCCGTGGAATTGGAAAAAGAACTGCATATCCGGGCGCTTGACCCGATCTATTCATTGGGAGCAGCCGTGTCTGCGTTGAATATCTGATCTATGGAATGCCGAGTGTGGGTATTGAATGATTTTATATTTGGGTTGATTTGATTTTGACGCCGATGCAGTGTGGATAACTGCATCGGCGTTATTTGTGTTGGATAAGGTTATCGGGGCTCTTGGAATAGCATGGCGCAGGTGTGCTAGGATCATGGGCATAATTTTTTCTGTTTTCTGATGTGAAGCGATAAAGTAATGAATTTATTTTCCATGCCATCAACTTCTACTAACAACGTATTATTATTGCTGTAATTTATAGAATCAATATATATCATACGTATATCACAGAAATTCCCGTTTTTTTTGATTAGATAGTCTGGTAAACTATCCAAAAAAATTAGATACAGTATGCAAAAATGATTTGCAAATCTGGCTCAGGGTGGTCGATAGGCTTGAAAACGACAGGTATAACACTAAAAGAACTGTTGAATATTCCTATACTCAGCAAGGCCAAAGTCATTAGTGGGCACCAAGGATTGGATCGGGTTGTACGGTTCGTGGATATTATGGAGGTGCCGGATCTGCAAGGATGGTTGCGAGAAGGCATGCTTATGCTGACGACAGCCTATTCGATTCGTGATAATCCCGGCTTGCTCGGAGAACTAATCTATACGCTTAATGAAGCAGGGGCGGCTGCTTTGGCCATCAAGCCTGCGCGTTTTCTCAAAGAAATCCCGAAAGAAGCCGTTGCAGCCAGTAATGACTGTGGTCTGCCCATCATTGAAATTCCTCCGGAGATACCCTACATGGATATTACGCAACCTGTTATGGAATTGGTACTGGATCGACAGGCCGCACTTCTCCGCAGGTCAGAGGAAGTATATCGGACACTGATGACAATGGTACTTGAAAACAGCGGAATTCAGGCGGTGGGGGACAATGTCGCCGAGCTGCTTCAGGCACCTGTGGGTGTTATCGACAATGCTGGTCAGATGATTGTGTCTTCACCGCCGGATTATGACTGGAAAGAAGCGGTGGACCCACTCGTATGGGAGATAAATCTGGATCGGCGGAAGGTTGCCCGACTGCTGGTGGACAAGGACTCCCTGGATGAAATGGAACAAGTCGGCATTGAGCAAGCCAGATTAGTATTATCCCTGGAATTGATGAGAAACAAGGTGGCGGAAGATACCGAATTACGTCTTCGAGGCAATTTCATTGACGAACTGCTGACACCGCCTCTGCTGTTGCCACATGAAGCCGAATCAAGAGGCCGCAAGCTTGGCATGAATCCGGAGCATTTATGGGAAGTAGCTGTGATGGAAGGGGAGACTGCTCCGGATGAAGACCTATTGACCGAATTGCTTGGTCAGGAGGCCAGAAAACGGAGGGTAGCGCCTCATATTGAGTTTCGGACCAACAGGGCAGTGCTCTTCTTGCCAACACCGGAGTCCCGGGATACGACATGGAAGGATGACGTTCAATCCTGGTCTGATACGATTGGGCTATGGCTCGAAGATCCGGCTAACAAGCTTGGACAATTCAGGACAGGCGTAGGCACCCAGGTTCCACTTTGGAATATGCATCAAAGCTATGGCGAGGCCAGAAATGCACTGCTGGTATCCTCCCGCTTGTCGGGTGGGCGTACAACCCGGTTTGAGGATGTGGAGGTATATCATTTGTTGAGCGAAACGGCGAATGAACCAGGTTTTGCGGCATTGTTTGAGCGGAAACTGGGGAAATTGCGTGCTTATGATGATGAACACAGTGGGGATTTGCTGCGTACGTTTTTTTATTATCTGGAGAGCCGGGGCAGCTTGATCGAGACAGCAAATCGCCTCTATATTCACCGGAATTCCGTGAAATACCGACTGGAGCGAATACGGGATATTACGGGCTTCGACCTGAATCATCCGCGTGAACAATTTGTCTGTCATCTGTGTCTTGTGTACTACTACATGAAGCAGGATAAACAAGAGGTGTAGGTCCTGCCAATCGGATACTCTCTTCTACAGCAAAATCAACAAAGGATGATATGGTAGATATAGGTCGAAAAATAGCGAACTATGTCTTAGGGTGTGATTTAACATGACATAAATAGGAGACATTAGTGCACAATCGACAAACGGTTGTGCTTTTTTTTAGCTAAAAGGGACGTAGTTCGACGCTCGGATTCTAGGTAAAATAAGCACAATTACAAAGAAGAGACGGATAATCAGACAAGTTTTCAAGACTGGGCCGTCCACAGAGAACCGTAAAACAGCAAGTGAGACATCAGAGTTAAAGGGGTTGATCGATTGTTTGCTTACACGCTCCGAAGGCTGCTGCAGATGATTCCGGCGCTGATCGGCATTGTGGTGATTACCTTCATCCTGTCCCGTGTTCTTCCGGGAGATCCCGCCATTGTCATGGCTGGCGAACAGGCCACGGATGATGTCATTGCCAAAATCCGAATGGACATGGGATTGGACAAGCCATTATTTGTACAGTTTTTTAGTTACGTGGGACAGTTGCTTCAAGGGAATCTGGGATTCGCCTACCATACCGGTCATACGGTACTGAGTGATTTCGCTACCCGCTTTCCGGCAACCATTGAGCTGACGTTGGCCAGTGTGATTATAGCCATCTGTGTTGCGATTCCGGTAGGCATTATCGCTGCAACTCGAAAAGAATCCTTTATCGACCACATCTCCAGGGTGTTCTCACTGATTGGAGCATGTGTACCAATTTTCTGGCTGGGACTGCTGTTTATTTACATCTTCTATTCCATCCTCGGCTGGGCTCCAGCTCCAATGGGACGCATCAGCGGAGACCTCAATCCACCGACGCATATCACCGGATTGTACGTGGTAGACAGTCTGATGACCGGAGATATGGTTGCACTCAAAAGCAGTCTTGCGCATTTGCTGCTTCCGGCCATCTGCCTCAGCACAGGGACAATGGCGATTGTAGCGCGTATGACCAGGTCCAGCATGCTGGAAGTCATCGGACAGGATTATGTACGTACCGCACGAGCCAAGGGCTTGAGCGAAACCGCGGTCGTTGGCAAACACTCCCTGATCAATGCCTTGATTCCCACGTTGACCGTTCTTGGCCTGCAGTTTGGCGGATTACTCGGTGGTGCGGTTATCACGGAAACTATCTTTTCCTGGCCCGGTGTCGGCGGTTATGTTACAGATTCGATTCTGGCTGCCGACTATGCACCAATTCAGGCATTCACACTGGTAAGTGCCATTCTGTTCAGCTTTATAAATCTGGCGGTGGATCTGGTCTATGGATTGATTGATCCACGAATCCGTTATGAATAGGGTCGCCGCGAAAGGAGGAGTACCGCTGTGAGTACTGCCGCACCGACTTCCATGGGAACCAAACCTGCACCAGCGGTTGTTCCCAAACCCAAAACCTTTCTGAGATTGTTGCTCCGCAATCGGCTCGCTGCTATTGGTCTAGCCTTTATAGTCATGTGGACTGTCATCGCAGCTATTGCCCCCTGGATTGCCCCTTATGATCCGTACGTGACGAATACGGCTGTGAAGCTGGAATCCCCATCAGGTGGTCACTGGTTTGGTACGGATAACTATGGTCGTGACATTCTGAGTCGTGTTCTGTATGGCGCCAGAATCAGCATCTGGACAGGCTTGATTGCCGTCAGCATCTCGTTTGTCATCGGGGTTCCGCTAGGCGGAATTGCTGCTTACTACGGCGGACGTACGGGCAATATCATCATGCGGGTGATGGATGTGTTGCTTGCATTTCCCTCGCTGGTACTCTCCATGGCAATTGCGGCTTCCATCGGCAACGGACTGACGAGTGCCATGATTGCTGTAGGGATTGTAGGTATTCCCGAATTTTCCAGATTGATGTATGGGCAGACCGTATCCCTGCGCGAAAAGGAGTACGTTGAGGCCAGCAGAGCCATTGGTGTCAGAGACAGAGTGATTCTGTTTCGCCATATTTTGCCGAATGCTTTGGCACCGCTGTTGGTACAAGCCACGCTTGGTATGGGCTTTGCCATCCTGACGGCATCCAGTTTGAGCTTTCTCGGTCTTGGCGTCAAACCGCCTACAGCCGAATGGGGGGCCATGATCTCTGAAGGTCGGGAGTATATCATTTCTGGACAATGGTGGCTCGTGACATTCCCTGGACTGGCTATAGCCACATCCATTCTTGGCTTTAACCTGCTCGGAGATGGTTTCCGTGATGTACTGGACCCAAGGTTGCGTTCGGGAAAATAGGTGTTAGTGTCATCGGTCCCTATAGAACCGATTCATAGATATCTGGATGGTGGAACCAACTTGCGGGGAATGCCTGAAATAAAGGCAGGCAAGGTTCCATCACCGGCAGTAGGCAGATTGAATGCTGCTGCGGTTGGTATCAGGGATATGAGTAAGTTACTTTCCGGGATATTGGCCCACACTTTCGCTTTGTCTGATAAAAGCTGCAACGTTTTACAGCATTACATCATAAGACTGGTTCAAAAAGGGGAGGAAACTAAAAATGAAAAAGCTCAAATGGTTTTCTGCAATGATTGCTCTTACCGTTGTTCTTGGTGGCTGTGCCAGTAATGCCAACCAGCAACCTGCGGCATCCGGCTCAGGAGAGGAAACAAAACCCGCGCCAACACTGACGGTTGCTTACTCTGAAGGTGGAACCACGATGGACCCGGCGGAGGCGAATGACCTGACCTCGGATACATTGGTACTGGCAACCTATGACCAGTTGGTAACCTATGGTGTCAAAACGGTGGATGGTGCTGATGTAGCCAACACGGAGGATATTCAGCCTATGCTCGCCGAGAGCTGGGAAGTGTCTGATGACAATACAACGTATACGTTCAAAATCAAAAGCGGTCTGAAATTCCAAAGTGGAAATCCGGTCAATGCGGATGCGGTTGTGTACTCTTTTGACCGTGTATCCAAGTCCAGCTCCGGCAGCTTTCTATACGGAATGGCCGACATCAAGAGCGTGACCGCCAAGGACGACTCCACCGTCGAGATCGTACTGAATAAAGCAAACCACATGTTCACCCAGATCATTGCCATGTATACCTTCTCCATTGTGGACCAGAAGTTGGTCGAGGAAAAAGGTGATGATTATTTGAAAACAAATGCTGCCGGATCAGGCCCGTTCACGCTTGAAAAATGGGACCCGGCCAGTGAAGCGGTCTTCCAGGCCAATAACGACTACTGGCAGGGTGCACCGAAGCTCAGCAAAGTCACGCTGAAATTCACGAAGGAAGCCTCCAACCGTGTTCTGCTGTTGAACAAGAGTGACGTGGACATGGCTATCGAGATTCCTCCAAAAGATGTTGCAGCTTTGCAGGAGAACAGTAATTTGACCATCAAGTCGAATGCGAGTAACCGCATTTTGTTCTTCGCCATGAACAACAATGTCAAACCGTTTGATAATGAAAAAGTGCGTCAGGCCATCAACTATGCGATCCCTTATGACCAATTGATCAACGATGTCATGTATGGTCAGGCCAAAGAGATGAAGAGTGCTGTAGCGAGCAACACACCGGGCTTTACGGATGCAGGCTATGTGTACGAGTACAATCTGGACAAAGCCAAGGAATTGTTGAAAGAAGCAGGTTATGCAGAAGGGTTCAGCTTTGACTTTACACTCGGTTCCGGATTTGACGATTGGGAGTATGATGCGGTTCTGATTCAAGCAGAACTGGCCAAGATCGGTGTCAAAATGAACATTAACAAAGTCGCTCGTGCACAGTTCCTGGAACAACAAAAAGACGGGAATTTAGTTTCTTACATTTCCAAATGGACTTCTTTTGTTAACGATCCTGGATACCATCTGGGCTTCCTGCTCTACGGTGAAGGCTCTTCCAACTACATTCATTACAATAATGCGGAAGTTAACAAACTGTGGGAAGAAGCAGGCGCCGAACCGGATCAGGTGAAACGCAACGAGCTATATATGAAGGCACAGGAGATTATTACGACAGAAGCGCCATGGGCGTATCTATACGAATACAACCGGGTTGTCGGCATGAATAACAAGGTCAGCGGATACGTGTATTACCCGGATGAGGTTCTGCGTTTCTACCCACTTAGCAAAGAGCAGTAAAACGAACGGACGATTTGGGGGACAGGCAGTCATGCCTGTCTTCTGCCGATTCGTACTGACCACAATACAGCCCATATTGAAGGGAGTCTGAACAGGATGGATTGGAAAAGAAAGGTACTTGATGCAATCGAGGAAGGCCAGGATGAATTACTGGAGCTCTGTTCACAACTGATTCGTTTTCCGACGGAGAACCCTCCAGGGGATTCACGTGAGATTAGCGCTTTTATTATCGAATATCTTCATCAGGCCGGAATCGACACCAAAGTACACGCGGCAACGGAAACGATGTTTAACCTGATCTCGACGTTGAACGGAGAAGGGGCAGACAAGTCAGACAAACATCTGATTTTCTGTGGTCATACGGATGTTGTGCCAGCCGGGGATCTTTCTCGTTGGGATTTTGATCCGTTCTGCGGTGAAATCAAGGACGGATATATGCTTGGACGCGGGGCATCCGACATGAAAGGTGGGCTTGCCGGCTTAATCTTTGCGACGGTTATTCTGGCAAAGTTGAATGTGCCTTTGCGCGGAGATCTATCGTTAATGATTGTTCCGGATGAAGAAACAGGCGGTGACCTGGGAGTACCTTGGGTTCTGGAACGTGGTCTTGCAACCGGAACTGCCGCAGTAATTGCAGAGCCATCCAGCCCGCAGCATCCAACCATTGGACAAAAGGGGAGCTGCTGGTTTGAGTTTACGGTGGAAGGTACACCGGGTCATGGCAGTCTTCAACCCATTGTAGGCGATAATGCGATTGTGAAGGCAGCCAAAGGCATTGAAGCATTGCAGCGTCTATGGGACATCAAGCCAGACATCCCGGAAGAGGTGAAGGATATTATCCGCATCTCGCAGGAATATGCGCGTGATCGGGAGAAGGCAGGTCTGGCCTATCAGGTGTTCGACCATGTAACGGTGAATATCGGTTCAATTCAGGGTGGAACCAAGGTGAATGTGGTAGCGGATCGCTGCACAGTTCAGGTGGACTCCCGCGTTCCATTTGGTGTGGATTACCGCGATGTATTGGACCGTGCTCGCTCGCTTCTGCTTGAAGCAGGAATAGAATCGGAGCTGAAGCCGTTTGGCTTCCAGGGCAACGCCAACTGGACTCCAGCACATGAGCCAATCGTGAGCCAATTGGTGGAGAGCATCAGTGAAGTGAGCGGCGAAGAGGCGTACGGTGTGCTGCAATGGGCATCCAGCGATGCACGCCACTTCCGTAATCATCAGATTCCGGTATTGCAATATGGTCCGGCAGAGCTGTCCACGATTCATAATTTTAATGAAAAAGCACCCGTATGGCAGATTATCCAGTGCGCCAAAGTGTACGCGCTGAGCGCGCTTAAATATTTGGGCGTGGAAGGTATGGAAGATGAGACGTCATTGAAGAATTCGAATGGTGCGGCTTCCGAAGAAGCCACGACGTCCAAACGTTAATTTTTTTTAGAAGGAGCAAGGCTCAGAACGTAATGGCATGGGAGGGGAACAACATGACTGAACTGCTCGAAGTTTCGGATTTGCGGACAGAGTTCATTACGGATGCAGGTGTGATACGCGCCGTGGACGGGATCAGTCTTTCCATACGGCAGGGTGAAACGCTGGGTATTGTCGGAGAATCGGGATGCGGGAAAAGTATTACATCGTTATCGATCATGCAGCTGCTCCCCAAAAAGATCGGCCGCGTGGCGTCAGGGGAAGTCCGTTTCCAGGGGAAAGACATGCTTAAGCTGTCCGGTCGTGAAATTCGCCGAATTCGGGGTAACCGAATGGCTATGATTTTTCAGGAGCCGATGACCTCACTCAATCCGGTATTCAAAATCGGCAAACAAATCTCGGAAGCGGCACGATACCATCTGAAGCTGGGCAAAAAAGAGGCTTGGGCACGGTCGGTTGATATGCTTCGCAAAGTCGGCATTCCCCGTCCTGACAAAATTGCAGAACAATACCCGCACCAGCTCTCAGGTGGCATGCGCCAACGGGTGATGATCGCCATGGCGATGGTATGCAGCCCGCAGCTGCTCATCGCAGATGAACCAACAACAGCCCTAGATGTGACCATCCAGGCACAGATTCTGGACTTGATGCGTGACCTCCAGCGGACGGAAAATATGGCAATCATGATGATCACTCATGATCTCGGTGTTGTAGCTGAGATGTGTGATCGCGTCATGGTGATGTATGCCGGGCAAGTGGTGGAAGAGACGGATGTCAAAACCCTTTTTGCCGATCCCAAGCATCCATATACTCGCGGTCTCTTGGCTTCGCTGCCGCAGCTTGCGGGGGATCAGGATCGTCTTCAATCCATTCCAGGTCAGGTACCGAATCCCGCCCATATGCCGTCCGGCTGTCGCTTTGCTCCTCGTTGTCCGGTGAAGGAAGCACGGTGCGAGACAATACAACCTGAATTACTGGAGACAGCACCAAGTCATAGCTGTCGCTGTCTGCTGCAACAGGAGGGGATTATATGAGTGCGATATTGGAAGTCAGAAACCTCAAGAAGCATTACCCTATCCGCAAGGGCCTGTTCTCCAAACAGGTCGGTGCCGTCAAAGCCGTCGATGGTGTAACGCTGTCTGTGGAGCGCGGGGAAACACTCGCCGTGGTTGGAGAGTCCGGTTGCGGAAAATCCACCACGGGGCGTGCCATCTTGCGTCTGATTGAGCCGACGGATGGCGAGGTGTTCTTCGAAGGCAAGGATGTACGGAAGCTTCCGCCAGAAGAGCTGCGCCGTTTCCGTACGGATATGCAGATGGTGTTCCAGGACCCATACGCTTCACTGGATCCGCGCTGGACGGTACAGCGCACACTGGAGGAGCCGCTGCTCACCCACCATAATCTGAAAAAAAACGAGTTGAAAAGCCGAATCGAAGAACTGATGGAAGTGGTCGGATTATCCCCCTATCAGGCACATCGCTTTCCGCACGAGTTCTCGGGTGGACAACGGCAACGGATCGGGATTGCCCGTGCTCTCGCTTTGAATCCCAAATTCATTGTGTGTGACGAGCCCGTGTCAGCGCTGGATGTGTCCATTCAGGCACAGGTGCTGAACTTGATGCAGGATCTACAGGAACAATTCGGACTGACGTATATGTTCATCTCTCATGACCTGTCCGTCGTTAAGTTCATCAGTGATCGTGTGGCTGTCATGTATCTGGGCAAAGTGGTCGAGCTTGCCCCCACCTCCGAACTGTTCACCGAGGCGCTGCATCCATATACCAAAGCATTGATGTCCGCTGTTCCGGTTCCTGATCCGAATGTGCAAAAGGAACGAATTGTCCTGGGCGGCGATGTGCCCAATCCGGAAAATCCACCGTCCGGCTGCACGTTTCATACCCGTTGTCCGTATGTGAAGGACGAATGCCGCTCCGTTATTCCGGAGCTGCGGGAGATTTCACCAGGACGCCAGGTGGCGTGTCATTTGTATTAGAAGTGATCATTTTAACTGAAAAATACGTACAAAAAATGCAAACAAAACTTCAGTTTACTTGGGTTCTGTTTGCGTTTTTCTTTTTTTATCTTCTCTTCTGCCATTATTTCTGACGATAGCATCTACATATTAAGAAATGGGTAAAAATTTTTCTCCCTTCAACCGATATAAACACAGAGAATGCAACATGAAATGTAATTATTCATGATCAAGATGACTATAAAAAGCTTCTATTTGAAACTGAAGACAAGAAGGGTATGAAAACATCTATGGATGAGGAAGTTCAAATTCAATACATCAATTTCTCGGTCGGAAATCAGATTTGTGCGCTTCGTATTGATGAAGTTCATGAAATTATCAAAATGCTCCCGGTAACCACCGTTCCTTTTGGCAGTCCTGAGATTAAGGGTTTCACGCCCTTGTACGGCAAAGTGGTCTCTGTTGTGAGTTTACGCGTCCTGCTCGGCTTGCCTGACGAGGAGACTACACCTTCTACTCGTATCATTGTTGTGCCTTACCACGACGATTATGTACCGCTCGTCGTCGATTCCGTGGATTCCGTGGTGATGTATGATCGGTTTGAAGAGCCTACAGAAGAATATCGTCGCTACACAACGGGAATATTCAAGGAAATCGCACACAATGACGATCATGAAGCCGGCATTCTTAATTTGGATGTATTGCTCGGTAATTTAACCAAATCGCAGTAAACGCACGCTGAAATGTTATATACAAAGCACATAACCGCTTGATTATAATAATGCTCCTTACCCCTTTGTGGGGATGAGGGGCATTTTTTATTGTGATCACCTTATCCTTAATGCAATGACGCGGTGTGTTTCACCTTTTAACAGGCATACATAATATAGTATGAAGTGGTTTGAAGATGGTTTTTTGAAGTAATGTAGCACTTTTTATCCGTAAAAGTTTTTAAATCCGAGCATTTTCGTATATGATGGAGAGTAACAATGCGAAGGGATGACGGGAGACTGTAATGATGCAATCGCTGTATGGAGTATGGCTTGGTGACGTATTTTTTTGTTTTTCCGGTGAAACATCGGAACCACGTGTGGATGCGTGGAGCCATGTGGTACGGAAGCTGAATTTTGGCGACGGGGGTCGTCTGTTTCAGCCTGCCGCTCTGCGTCTTGCGGAGCTTCGTTGGCCCAATCCGATGCGTAATGCCGCGGAAGCGAAGGGTACGAAGCGACGTCAATTGCTCGGACGGACGTTGGAAGGGCTCGCAATCTCGCCCAAAGATACATTCAAGCTGCTGCTCCATTGGGACGACAGTATATTGAATGCGGCAGGAATTCAGGCCGGAGAAGAGATTCGCTACTGGGTAAAAGCAGCACAGTTTACACAGGAACTGCTGCTGCGCGGAGAATTTGCTCCGTCCGCTGAGTTTGCGGCCAAGACGGGGGCGCGTCGTCGCACCGGACAGGAAACGCTGACAGGTGTATGGCGTCCACGTCTGTTGCAGGAAGCGGATGTAGAACGATTCCGGGAGTTGGCGGAATCTATGCCGCCGATCGGATTGTCTGCTCCCGGAGCATACGCATCTTCTGAACCGGAATCACGGGAGGAAGCGGGAGCGGCCGTATTATTTTCATTTATGAGCGGGATGATTCATGCGGTTGTCACGGGTGAGATGGAAAGCATGGACAGTGAGCTGTCTCGTTACCGCACGCCATTCCGGCGTGGGTCCTCTCCGGTAGCAGAGCTGTGGTGGAATAGTCTGATCTCGATGTTCCGCCCGGTGACGGTGCAGGGACCTACGGAGGAAATGGCAGAACTCATTGGAACGCTGCAAGAAGCTGGCGGTACAGCGAAACCCGTGGTAGGCAGTGAAGAAACGGCTCCCACGGAAGGTGAGCTGAAGCTGGTACTGCGGCTGGAACCGCCCCTTGGTGATCATGAATCATTGTGGGGGATTACCTTCTGGGCAGACAGTGTGCAGGAATCTGGCCTGAGATTGCCTGCACGTACGATCTGGGCACATCCGGAACGAGATCTGGACCGAGGGAAAGTGCGTTATATTTCAGCTGCAGAACAGCTCCTGATGGCGCTGGGGCATGCATCAGAACTGGCACCGGAGCTGGAAACGGCGCTTCTTCATGCACGACCGGAAGGAATGAAGCTGGAACAGCAAGCCTTTTTTGAATTTTTGACCTATGCTGTGCCTCGTCTGCAGAAGGCGGGAGTAACGGTGTTAATGCCTTCCCGCTGGAGCCGTGCAGGGAAACGCCGCGCTGGACTGCGTCTGCAAATGCTCAATCGTGGAATAGAAAGACCGGTTGGGGCCCCGTCTGCACTGGGTATGGAGCAGCTGGTTGCCTTTAAGGCAGAACCGATGCTGGACGGAAAACCTGTTACGGCGGAGGAGCTGGCTGCCCTTGCAGAAGCAACGGTACCTTATGTGATGTTCCGCGGCGAATGGATTGAAGTGGATACAAAAGAGATTCGTCAGGTTCTGCGTTATATGAAAAAAGAAGAAGAACAATATATGCCACTCTCCGAATGGCTGCATCTGGCAGCGGAAGAAGGCGAAGATACGGCATGGAAGGGGCTTTCCGTCTTTGGTGCGGAATCCGAGGGGCTGCTATCCTTTTTGCTCGACGGACAGGTGCTCCGCAGTATTGAGCCTCGGCAGGTTCCGGCAGAGCTGCATGGCGAGTTGAGACCCTATCAAGAGCGCGGGTACCAATGGTTATCCGCCATGCGTGAGCTTGGGTTCGGAGTATGTCTTGCCGATGATATGGGACTGGGGAAAACGATTCAGGTTATTACCTGCCTGCTGGACTTGAAACATGAGGAACAGCAAGCCGCGGCGGAGGAAGCACGTGAGCACGAAGCGTTTATGGGGATGGAAGAAGAATCCGCGAACGGTGAACAGCCGCACGTGCATGATGCGCATCTGCCTGCACTTATTGTGTGCCCTACCTCGTTGCTTGGAAACTGGCAGCGTGAGCTGAAGCGGTTTGCCCCGAATCTGTCGTTATATATTCACCATGGCGGACAACGGTTGCACGGCAATGCCTTCCAGGCAGAAGCGCAGTCCCATGATATTGTGCTGACGACCTATCATCTGGCTGGCCGGGATGGCCCGGATCTGGCTTCGTTGCACTGGTCTACCGTTGTGCTGGATGAGGCGCAATATATTAAAAATTACCGTACAAAGCAAGCGCAAAGCGTCATGCGTCTGTCTACGCCGCATCGCATTGCGATGACGGGTACGCCAGTGGAGAATCGACTAAGCGAGCTGTGGTCCATTTTCCAATTCCTCAATCCGGGGTATCTGGGTACGGCTTCTTCATTCCGCCAGCGCTATACCGGACTGGGCCCATCCGAAGAAAATGCAGCTTCTTTGCGTGAGCTTCATCGGCTTGTATCACCCTTTATGCTGCGTAGGCTGAAAAGTGATCCGGATATCCGCAAGGATCTGCCGGAGAAGCTGGAACTGAAATCCTATTGTTCCCTGACACCAGAGCAGACCGTTTTGTATCAGCGGGTGGTGGATGATCTAATGGGTGGATTGGATGGACGAAATGGTATCGCCCGTAAGGGAATTGTGTTGTCATCACTGACTAAGCTGAAGCAAATCTGTGATCATCCGGTGCTGGCGGACAGCAGCCGGAAGGAACATGGTAAGGCTGAGGCATCCGGCAAAATGGAACGTTTGCTGGAATTGGTGGATGCGATCCGTGACAACGGGGAGTCGGCGCTGATTTTCACTCAGTATGTGGCAATGGGAGAACTGCTCGTATCCCGGCTTACACAACGGTATGAGGAAGAACCGTATTTCCTGCATGGCGGTGTTTCGAAGTCGCAAAGGGATGATATGGTGGAAACTTTCCAAAAAGGGGAGGGACCATCCTTGTTTGTCCTGTCTCTTCGTGCCGGGGGTGTAGGCCTGAATCTAACGCGTGCCAGTCATGTCGTTCACTACGATCGCTGGTGGAATCCTGCGGTGGAGAATCAGGCGACAGACCGGGTATTCCGAATTGGACAGAATCGAAACGTACAGGTGCATAAGCTGATCTGTCAGGGTACCCTGGAGGAACGGATTGATGAGCTGATTGAGAGTAAAAAGGCACTTTCTGAGCAAGTGGTCGGTTCTGGTGAGAACTGGTTGACCGAGATGTCGGATGATGAACTGCGCGGTCTGATCTCGCTTCAGGGCGAGACATGGCTGTAAGTTGCGAGATAAATAGTACATGCAAAATATAGTGACAGGAAGGGGGATTGTTGTGAGCGAAAAATGGAATGTGGAGCTGCATATGTCCCCCGGTGGATGGACAGCAGAAGTAAGTGCGGCGTATGCAGGCAAAGAGGTATTAGCAGCCGCGGGCAAGACTGAATCAGCCGAAGGCTTGTTCACGGTAACAGGCACGCTGCAGCAGTTCAGTGAAGCTGAACGCGAGGCTGTGCTGGCACAGCTGCGCAAGCGTCCGCTGGCGCTGTACGCGCTGCTGCGCGGCGGCCCTGCCCCGGCGGAGCTCGCTGGGCTGCTGCCCGCTACGCCAAGCGAGGCTGAGCTGGGCACAGCTGCTGGCGGCTCGCTTAGCGCTGGCGGCGCAGCGACGTGCACCTGCGGCCGCCCGGGCTGCGCGCATGCCGCGGCCGCTGAGCGAGCCGTTGCCGCGCTCTTCGCGGCTGAGCCGCTGCTGCAGCTGGCGCACGCCGGCCTGCCGCGCGAAGCACTGCTCGCCGGCGTGCTGGGATCATGGGCGGAAGAACTCGCCCATGATCCCAGCGGCCCCGGCCGCGCAGCCGAAACGGCCGGCCGCCCGCAGGCGCGGGGCGGCGAAGGCGGCGCAGCCGTCGGCGAGTGGATCGCCGAGGCAGCCGCGGACGGCGCCATGCACCAGCCGGGGCCTGGTTTCGGCGCCGTGAAGGTGCGGCTGGCGCAGCCGGGGAAACCCCCGGCAACGCCGGAACTGGCGGCGCTGCTGCCAGGCGTGCCTGCCACCGCAGGGCTGGCATTGATCCGCGAGCGCGTAGCTGCGCGGATGTGGGAGGCTGTCCAAAAGAAGAAGAAGGACAGCCCGGCAACCAAATGATGCACCATTCGGAGCGGGGGAGATCTTAGATCATCCCCCGCTTGTTTGTGATGTGCATCGGCATAATCCTTTTTATCCAAAATGGATATATACATTTCTAATTCGCTTCTATGGCGTTGAACCTTGGGATAGGGCTCTAAAAGTCCAAAAAACGACCGTACAAGCTGTACACCCGGCATATCTTTAGGGTGACCTCCTCTCAAGGAGGTCTTTACCGGTGGAGCTTCGCTGCAATTTAAGGTATACTGTCGCAGGGGAAGACAAGCCCACATGCACGAATACTGCAATCATTATTACAATATGCGATAGGAGTTTTTACATGAAATTACGTACAGGACGACAGCGCCAAGTTGCGGTTATGCTGTCCTCACTTATGATATGCGGAGCTTTGTTATCCGCTTGCCAGGACGGTTCGGGCTCAGAGGAGAACCAGAATCTGAACGCAGCAGGAAGCGCACAGCAAGAGTCGGACGGTACCACGGTTCATTTGACTGAGGATACTGGCAAGGATGGCAATAACACAGGTGGGGATGACAGCTCATCTTCGGACAATAACAATGAAGGTACAGATAGTGGTTCCGGCAATGCTTCAACTGGGGGAGAAGGTTCTTCTGACGCAGGCAATGGAGCCACAGCAGAGGATCCCTTGATGGAGAAACGCAGCATTAGCGCGCTGCAAACGACGATTGATGCACAAGCGGTAGTGACCAATTCAGAAGCGATGACAGTGATCGTTAACAAACAGCGCAGCTTGCCAGAAGGATATGAGCCGGATGATCTGGTTGAGCCTAACGTACCGTTTTCCTTCGACGGGCCGCATGAAAAGCGCCATATGCGCAAGGAAGCTGCTGAGGCGTTGGAGAAGCTGTTCGCCGGTGCCAAAGCGGACGACATTGAGCTTCGTGCGGTATCTGGATATCGTTCTTATCAGCGTCAGGTTTCAATCTATAACAACAATGTCAAAACCAAAGGTAAAGAATACACGGATCGTGTAAGCTCTGTGCCAGGCCACAGCGAACATCAGACCGGACTAGCGATTGACGTTTCCAGTCCAAGTGTAGGCAATGCCATAGAAGAGGTGTTTGGCACATCGAAAGAAGGCCAGTGGTTGGCTGAGCATGCAGCAGAATATGGGTTCATCATCCGTTATCCAAAAGGTGAGGAAGGGATAACCGGTTATGTGTACGAGCCATGGCATATTCGCTATGTCGGCACTGATCTGGCTCCTGATGTTGTGAAAAGTGGACTGACACTTGAAGAATACTTTGATGAGGCTAATATCAAGCTGTAAGCCTGGTGCTTCATCTTTTGATTGAAGACTAGGATCTCAATTTCATAGAGCCCCTGAATGATTCACCCTTGTCCAAGGCACGGGAGATCACTTCAGGGGCTTTTTGGTTTGAGCTAAATTCAGTTATATCCTATTTTATTTGCTTGTTCAGCAGGTCGGCAGGCTGATATGATTCATGTTTAATCAGGAGTTCAAATCACATTGATGCCGAAATAACGGAATAGAGCTATTACGTACATATATAAATAAATGCAGGATCGAGAAATAACCTTACCCCAACCTCCATGAAGGAGGAATCGTGGGATAAGGTTATTTCTGCATTAATATAGTGTGGTCTAGATCTGCTGTGCTCTACGCATAAAGAAGGCTAGCCTTCTTTTCTGGCAGCTTATTTCGCTTCAGGTTGATCGGCTGGTGTTTCGATTACTACTTTCCAAGCCGTTCCGATTGGAGGCAGGCTGCGAGTCAGGACGGGGCTATAGAAACCAATCACTTTGGCCCCTTTGGTCAGTTCCTCTGGTTTGATCGTTTCCCCTTGATGATTCACCAGTTTTGTATCTTTGCTAATGTTAAGGATAACATGGTCAGGTGCTGTCTCTGTCAGACGGGAGCCGGAGATCTCGATCTGAGTACCATTATCTTCTGTTGTTTTTACATTTTCAATCGTGCCTGCTGTACCCAGAACTTCTTTTGGTTGTGCTTCGGATTCCGAAGCAGCAGTATCCAGTACAGTGACTTTGTAAGTAGGTGTTTGAGGCGGTAAACTGAGGGTTGCAATCTCAGAATGCTCAGCTTCAACGTTCATGCCAATGGTCAGATCAGTAAGCTTGATATCTTTGCCATCTGCGGATTTGAACACGGTATCTTCACCAACATTAAGGACGATACCATCTGTACCTGCACCGCCGATATGGATGGATTGATATTTGCCTTCACTGTTAATTCCCGTAATGACCCCACGCTCAGTAACAGTTTTCACTTCCTCTTCACTGGAGATGGTTACTTGGTTACCTTTTGTATTCACTTGTGCGTGCAGTACTTTATCTGCAAAAGAAGCGGGTACAAACAATGTACCATTTGTGATTTCAGGTGCTGTTCCCAGCTTAAGCAGCATTTTATTAACTGAATACTGGTCTTTGCCTGTGGTGACGAGTGTCCAGAGGGTACCTTTTGTCAGCTCAGCAGATTTGTTTTCTTTGTTCCATTTCAGTTCAATGCCAAGTGCTTCTGTGAGATCACGCAGCGCGATCATGGGTTCTTGACCATCTTTGTTCCAATAGCCGTCAGCCATCGGTGCCCCGTTCACAGATACTTTTACGGCTTCAGTTCCTTTGCTGTCGGCTGATACGGAAGTTGAATTGATGGGCTGAGTGCTGTCCAGGTTTGCAGCATATGCGGCTCCCCCGCCCAGGGCCAAGGACAGGACCATCAGGGCACTAACTTTTTTCATGTTGTTGTTCATCGTTGATTTCATCCCTTCTCATCTTGGTTATGACGCGGTAAACTCCTATTAAGGCCACGTTCCAACCTTATAGACGGGACAACTTCGTCCAGTGTTGCACTTTGAGGTAATTAATGTGAGCAGCATGTTAGTCTATTATTTGAAAAACAGACCAATAGCCGGTTATAAGAAGCGGGATGCGGTTAAGGATCAATAAGTGGAAGACGTGTGATTCAGATTTTGAATTAACCTAGGATTACATGGGGTTGTGGAGCATCCAAATATGAGGAGGGGGGCAATCATATGAGTGATATGTTGGTTGCGCTTTACCATTTGCCAGAGCAAGAGAGTGGACTGAAGAAGTTGGAGGAGTCCTCCATTGTCATCCGAAGAGCCATCGCACCAGAGAAGCAGGTTGTGCTGGATTGGGTGAGATCCCATTTTAGCCAGCCCTGGGTGGATGAATGTGATGTAGCTTTTGCACGTCAACCCGTGACTTGTTATATTGCGCTTGAGCATGGGAAAATGATCGGCTTCGCTTGTTATGAAGCAACGTGTCGTAATTTCTTTGGTCCAACAGGTGTTGGTCAGGAGGCACGGGGCAAAGGTGTCGGTACAGCGCTGCTGTTGGCCTGTATGCACGCCATGAAGACAGATGGTTACGCTTACGCGATTATTGGATCGGCGGGACCCGTGGATTTCTATGCTCAGACCTTGGGGGCCGTGAAGATCGAAAATTCAACACCAGGGATTTACAAAGGCATGCTCCGGGCAGACTAGACGATATTCGTGTTCTGGAAAAGGAAGGGAGGAAGAAGATGAGTACTAGCAAAATGCTGCATATCGGCATGATCGGCACAGGCTCCATCTCGGATCTTCATATGAGGTGTTATGCCAAGAACGAGAATGCCGTCATTTACGCCATCTGTGACTTGAACGAACAGCGTGCAGCCGCGGCTGCTGAGAAATATGATGCACAATCCGTGTACACTGATTATCGCGAGATGCTGAAGGATCCGCATGTGGATGCCGTTAGTATCTGTACGTGGAATAATACGCATGCCGAATTTGCCATCGCTGCCCTGGAGGCAGGTAAACATGTGCTGCTTGAAAAACCGGTAGCCACCAATGTGGAAGATGCGCTGCGGATCGAAGAGGCTGTGAAGAAAAGCGGATGTACTTTTGTCGTGGGATTTGTGCGTCGTTATGATAACAATATGCAGATGATGCGTAGTTTCATTGATGCGGGTGAGTTTGGTGAGTTGTACTATGCCAAGGCTTCTATCCTGCGTCGCTTGGGAAATCCCGGAGGATGGTTTGCGGACAAAAACCGTTCCGGCGGTGGGCCGCTGATTGATCTTGGCGTACATATTATCGACCAATGCTGGTATCTGATGGGCAAACCGAAACCTGTTTCGGTGAGTGGCAATACGTATCGAAAACTGGGCAATCGTGCCCATATCGAGCATCTTTCTTTTTACAAAGCCGCAGATTACAGTTCCGCTGTCAACAATGTGGAGGATATGGCGAATGCGCTGATTCGCTTCGAGAATGGGGCTTCTTTGGCGGTAGATGTGAGCTTTACCCTGCATGCACGTGGGGAAGAATCTTCAGTCCGATTGTACGGTGAGCGTGGTGGAATTGAGCTGGAGCCGGAGACGCTAATCGTCACCGAGAAACACAATACGATCCTGAACATTGAACCTCAGACAGACTATAAAGGTCTCGATATTCACGGTGCCTTCCAGAATCAGATTGATCACTTTGTGGATTGTTGTCTGAATGGTACCGAGCCCATCAGTCCCATTGCGGATGGTGTGGCTTCGACTCGGATGCTGAGCGGAATTTATGAGTCAGCCGAAAAAGGTCAAGAGATTCGTCTGGACTGATATAGAGATTGAATCTAACGTGATATTAAAGGGTGTTGTTTCTCTATCTTATCAATGGAGAGACAACACCCTTTGGTTGATTCATTGATCGATCATAATCAGACAAAACGGATGTATGTTTAATTTTCAAACCCTTCCAACACGATTTTGCCAATCGCAGTGCCCGATTTGCTCTTTCTGTAGGCTTCCAGCAAGTTAGCTGCATTAATTGGTTCAATCCGCTCTGCCATCGTTGTATGAATCTTGCCCGCATCCACCAGATCTGTGATTTCATTAAGTAGAAGATGTTGTTCAATCATATCATCTGTCTGGAACATCGGACGGGTGAACATCATTTCCCAAACGAGTGTTACGCTTTTTGAGAATAACTTTTGAAGTTCGGCTGGTTTTTCGAAGGGTAGAATGGAGCAAATTTTCCCCTGCGGTAAAATAACTTCTGCCATCTCATCCATATGCTCATCTATATGATTTAGCACGAAAATATATTGTACACCAGCGAGTCCGAGATCTTTAAGTTGTGGTCCAAATGGTTGATGATGGTTGATCACGTGGTCTGCTCCGTTTGATTTTACCCAAGAGACTGATTCGGGACGAGAGGCAGTTGCTATAACTTTAAGTCCAGCTAACTTGGCTAATTGAGTAGCAATCGATCCGACGCCTCCCGCTGCCCCGATAATAAGCATACTCTTACCCTCATTATCCGATGCATTTCTGGAAATGCCCAAGCGTTCATAAAAAGCTTCTCCTGCCGTAAGGCTTGTCAGAGGTAAAGCTGCCGCCTGGGCGAAATCCAGATTTTTCGGCTTTCTGCCGACAATTCGTTCATCTACTAAATGAAACTCACTGTGTCCGCCTGGGCGCATATTGCTCCCCGCATAATACACTTCGTCACCAATGTTGAACAAGTTGCAATCGGAGCCGATGTCCACTACTACGCCCGCTACATCACGACCAGGCACGGTCAGGGATAAATCGTCCGGATGTTTTGAAAGATGCGATCTCCAATCCGTCGGATTGACAGACACCGCCTTCACCTCAACGAGTAAATCCTTTCCTGTAGGTTTTGGTTTCTCAACTTCTACCTCCTGAAATGGTGGTATGTCGGTCTCTAGCCCAGGCTCGTAATATCCGAACGCTTTCATCATGATTGGATTTCCCATCGTTATAGATATCCTCCTCGCATAAATAAGTTGTATATAAAATATATAGTATAATATCTAAAATAAACAGTAGTATGATTTTTGGTTTATAGTATCAATAATGATACTATTGGGGCTGAATTGTAAAAAAATAAAGACTCCCGTTACTCCTGAAGCAGGTCATTGGCCTGAATTCATCGGAGTGGAAGTCTTTGTGATAAGAGTTCATTTATTCAGCGGTGAGTTCTCATACCCCGGATCATCATAATCCGTATCTTGCAGCCGTGAAAGTACATTCATGCTCTCAATCGCCTGCCTGGTATCCGAAGTGCCATGGTCGTAAAGAAACGTGTACAGCAACGTCATGCCATCTGAGAATTGTTCTGTAGCCTCGTCATGATCCGCTGATTTGTAGGGTACCGGAGCCCGTTGCAATGTATAGGCATCTTCATCCTCCAGCACTTTCATCAGGTCTTTCAGCCGGTTTAGCTGTTCATCGTCCACCATGATTTCAAACGGTGTTGATTCGTTCTTGGTCTGTTCAATAAGATTATGGGTTACCGATACATAGTAATGCTTTTTGCCGTCCTGCATAATCCAACCTCCATTCTAAAATGGAAAAAAGACGCTTCTACTGTTAATAAACAGCAGGAAGCGTCCTGAAACGAATGGCAATTGTTCATCTTCCGAACCGCCCAGTTACGGGAACCTTACGGGTACCGGCCTCCATGGTGCCTGAACATAGCGGACAAGCCGGGGGGCCAGACGCCGTCTTTTTGGATACCTTGGCTGAAGGACCATCCGGTTTCTGGCGCAGCCATGCTTTGCAGGTGGAAGAACTGCACTTCCAGATCGCTACGGTTTCTGTACGTTCTGTACCTGAAGATTGCGACCCCGAACTGTTGGAGGACGAAGCTGCCTGATTCACACCCGTGGTGCTGAACGCCGTGTGATTGCGAATAACCCCGCTGCCGCGCCGCTCACTGAGACGATCCTCGTCTCGTTCATCGAGTACTTCAAAATCACGCCGATCACTTTGACGGATCGCGCTGCGCTGATCTGCACCACGCTCAACTGGACTCACTGCATCGCGTCCCTGTAGCCGCGAACCTGAACGGGCGTATGCTGCATTTCCATTTCTAGTTCTACTCTCATTGCCGTTAGCTTTACCATTCGTGTTCCCGTTCCCCTTCCAGTTGCTGCTACCGCTGCCGTATGACGCGTGATTGCCAGTCTGGCTTTCCTCGCGGTTTTTGCGTTTGTCTGGTACCTCCATGCCGAAGGCCTCCAGCAGAAAGCGGGAAACGTCCGCCGGTTTTCCGTGATGACTGGCGGGAGAAGTGATGTATAAATACTGTTTGGCCCGTGTGATTGCGACATAGGCGAGTCGTCGCTCCTCTTCCAGAGCCATGTCCAGTTCGGCATCGGTCTGCTGTACGGTAAGAGCAGCCTTCTGGTCTTCAGGGATATCCTGCCGCAGTGCCGTGCTGTGAGGTACGATTCCTTCGCTGGCACCGATCCAGTATACACATGGGAATTCAAGTCCCTTGGCCCGGTGAATCGTCATCAGTTGGACTGCATCGCTGTCCTGTGAACGGCGCAGTGATTCCATCTCGCGGTGTCTGCGGGACAGTTCATCGGCGAATTGGATGAACTCTTCAACGGTTTCGAATTTTTTGGCTGCAGCTTCGAATTCGTCCAGTGTCTCCAGCATCGTTTCCTTATAATGGGTAAAGATGCTTGGATCACCGCTTTCCATATATTTGTCGTAAAACTGGCGCCGCATCTCCTGGATCGCGATCACTGGTTTCAGCTTCGTCAGTGATTTGATCAGCTTGATGCGCTCCTTGACCTGTTCCTGCTGAAAAGGCTTCAGCTTGTCCCATTTGGCCAGATGAATGAGCGGATATTTCTTCGCTTGCTGCTCTTCACTGCGCTGAATCCACTCCAATCCGGCATCGCGGGATACATAGAGAGGCCCCAGCGTACTTGGCAGAGCATCTACAGCGCGTGGGTTCAGTGACAAGCGCATATGATCCATTAACGGTCGAATCAGTGACTGGTCATAGAAGACCGGGGAAGCACCATGTTGTACAAATGGCACATCTTTCAACACAAGCTGCTCAAATATAGCCCGACTGCTGCTGGCTGTCCGGTGCAGGATCGCGATATCCCGATAGGTATGCAGACCTTCCTCAACTTGCTGACACAACTGGTTAACAACCCAAGCTGCTTCTTCCTCGGTATTGGAGGGGGTGGCGAACCTTGGAGCATCTCCACGATGTCCGGCTGCGCGCAGCCGCTTGTCACGTCTTCGTTTGTTCCGGGCGACCAATTCGCTGCCCAGTCCCAGAATACGCGCATCGCTGCGGTAATTGATATCCAGCGTCACGATGCGTGCACCGGGGTAAACTTTATCGAATTCCAAAATGGATTCCTGCCGTGCCCCATTAAACGTATAGATCGTCTGGTCATCGTCTCCCACAACCATCAGGTTGCGGTGGGCGGCAGCCAGTTTTTGTACAATCTCATATTGCAGACTATTCGTATCCTGGAACTCATCGACCATGATGTACTGAAAACGTTGCTGAAGAGGTCCCAGTACAGCAGGATCACGAAGCAGAGCGGCAGCTCGCAGCAAAATATCATCAAAATCCATTTTGTTGCGATCCCGCTTCCAGGCTTCATAACCAAGGAGAACACGTTTGGCATCCCGTTCCTCCTGTGATTTTTCGGGAAGATCGCTCGTTTCTGAACCTTGCATTTTCCAAGCGGATAGCATAGCTAGCAGACTCTCAGGCTGAAACGCCTCACTCATGCCATTCTGACGCAGAAGCATCTTGAGCACCGTATGCTGCGCACGAGACTCGCCAAAAATCTCCTCCTGCACGCCGTAATGACGCAGCAGCGTCAACGCGAACGAGTGGAATGTACGGGCCTGCACCGCTCGTGCGGCTGCGGGACGAATGCCAGGCAGCGATGCGATGCGGTCTTTCATCTCAGTGGCAGCTTTGTTCGTGAACGTCACCAGCAGGATGCTTCCCGCGTGAGCACCACTAACCTCCATCAGGTAGCCGGCTCGTGCAGCCAGTACGGTTGTTTTGCCGCAGCCTGCTCCTGCGAGAGTCAGCAGGGGTCCTTTGCCGTGGCGAACCGCTGAGATCTGGGGTCCGTTCAGACGGATGCCTACCTCTTCCAGAGAGCGGAAATAAGGCGCATCCCGTTCATCGCTGGCAACGAGCTGCCTACTGGTCTCCAGCGGAGCTGAAGGGGACTGGGGCAGTGATGCCGCCGGGGTAACCCCGAGCGGACGGGGGTAAAACGTTGAGTTCGGACTTAACATCATTCATCCACCTCTATATGCATTCAGGGATAGGACTATCCCTGCTTAAAAGTAATTCATTTGCCCTTTTCACAATCACATTGTAAATTGGTATGATAGGGATAACCGCCCAAGTAGGCGGATCAGTAGGGCCAAAGCTTCATTATACCCGAACGTATGGTCCTGACGAAAGCCCCCGAATTCATCCAGCATCGGCAGAAAACGGGCATTCACGCGAGATTCCGCAACTTTTTGGCATGATATCGTATAAGTTATATACTATAAAAAAAATCAACTGAAAATGAGTTTTGGAACAAATGGGTGTTGAATCAAAAGGTTCAACTCTGACGGGACAGAGGAGGAGAAGTCATGAAACTGCTTCAGCGAATTAAGAACGGAGCAAACAAAGCAACAGAGCGTGCCCAGCACGCCGTTGAAATCGGAAAAATAAATAATCAGATTGTGGGCTTGCAGCAGGAACAGGAAGTCCATTTTACAGATATGGGTCGTATCTTCTATGAAGGTTATCGCGCACAGGACATGACGCGTGCCGAAAAAGAGATGGTGGATCTATCGGGATTGTGCGATGAATTGCAGGATGAGATCGATGGTCTGCGCAACAAGATTGCACAACTCAAAAATGAGCGCTTATGCGAGTGTGGACACGTCGCTTCACTGGATGCCAACTTCTGTCCGAAATGCGGACGCAAGTTGGGTGAATTCAAACCCGCAGCAGCATCTGTAGGGGCGACAAACCCTGCGAGACAGGAAGCAGCTGTGGCCCAAAGCCCGGAGGGACCAATCTATGATGCGCCAGCTGAAGAGGAACTGGAGGAAGCTGAGCCATATCACACGGTAATTCCGTCCATTGCGGACCTGGAGACCGAATCCGAATATAACAGTACGGAATTTACCCAAGAGGAAAAGGAAGCGTTCGATGCCGAGTGGGAACGCCGTCGGGATGAAGAAATGCAACGGGAGCGCGAGCGCCAGCAGGAGCTGGATGAGCGCATTCGGTACTGGAAAGAAAATAATCCGATCGTGAACACGGTGGACGTACAGACGGAAGTGCCACGCGAAATGGTGAATTGTCAGATTTGTACAGCAGAGCTGCCCAAAGGTTCGAAATGGTGCCCACGCTGCGGAGCAGAACAGATTTGATGCAGTAGAAGCGCTGCCGAATCAATGTGTGGCAGCGCTGGTTGCTTACAGCATGGGGGGACGGGAATATGGACCAACTGCTGCATCATTTGCGTCATCTGGGGTTTACCGAGATGGAATCTAAAATTATGGTGGAACTCGCTCGCCAAGGCTCGGCCTCGGGTTATGAGGTTGCAAAAAGGCTGGGTGTGTCCCGTTCCAATGTATATGCCACCCTGCAACGGCTGGAACAGCGGGGATTCCTGCGTTGCAGCGCAGGAGAACCTGCGAAATACAGCGTCTTGAAGCCTGAGGAGATGACAAGCATGATCTCCGGTCAGATGCGCGCATCTCTTGAATATGTGCAGAGCAGTATGCCGCAGCATGAGCCGGAGAAGCCGGTCTTTTACAACATTGAAGGCGACAAGAATGTATTTGAAAACCTGAGCCGGGAACTGGCTGAAGCCAAATATGAGATTGTGGTGGACGTGTGGCGTGAGGAAGCAGAGCTGTTGCGTGCCGACTTGCAGCGTGCCGAAGATCGAGGTGTGCGCCTGTTATGGTCATGTGATGGTGGAGAGGGTATTATGGATCAGCCCGCTCCTTGTCCTGGTTTGCCTTCATACGGAGCAGGGAATGGCCGGAAGTTCTCTTTAGTGGTAGATCGTCGTTGGTGCATGTTAGGGATGCGCGGAGAATCTTGCGCCACTCAGGCGATGGTGACAGAACATCCGGTCATGACCGGACTGCTGTTGAATCATTTTGCTCAGGAATTGGTGTTGTATGAACTGGAGCAGGACATGGGGGAGGAACTGGAGTCTCGATACGGGCCTCGATACCAAAACCTGTCAGCACGTTATTGGTCGGTACCTTCAGATATCCTATGAACTCCAAAATACATGCTTAAAGGAAGCAGGCGTTGCCATGAGGCAGACGCCTCTTCTTGCTAGTTAACAGAAGCAGTGATATTCATCACAGCAAATGTTCCCTGTTGAGCTAATGTAATAGGGTATGAATTCATGCTATTTTTGAGAAAATGAAGCTATGAACGTAACTTTATCATAGGCAAAATTGGTTAGTTTTTGGGCACGTGAACTAACGCTTCAAGTACATCGATATAATATTCCGTACCGTGTGGCACGAACTCGGCTGCTCTAATCTCGCGCATGTGACGTGTTTGAACGTGAAGAGGAACAGAGCTACTATTTGCCTGATCCACCTGATTGGACGCTGACTGCACGGCTTGCACTCCCGCGGCTTGAATCACATGGGTTTCGCCACGGAACAAGGCAATCAGGTCATCCAGAGGCACTTCATATAGACTGTCGACTTCACTTGCCTGCAAGGTATAGGCTTCGAGAGGCTGGTTTAAGCACAGTCCAAAGACAGAGCTGAATTCCCGATCAATAAAAGGTACACCGCGAACCTGCCCTTCAAGTTGCTGTCTTGCTGTCAACAGGTAGGTCAGCGTTTCAAAAGGTGCTTGCACGCCCAGTTCTTCCTCCAGCTCACGACTGGCTTCATGCAGCTGTTCGCCTGCTGTGAGATGCCCTGCTGCGGTAATGTCGTAACATCCGGGGAAGGTATCCTTGATATCCCGTCTTCGCTGAAATAGAACCAACCGCTGTGAGCCTTCGTCCCGCACGATCCAGCAGTGGAATGAACGGTGCCAGAATCCCTTGGCATGAACCACGCTGCGCAGCTCTGTACCTATCCAATTTTGCTGATCGTCGTAAATATCGAAACGTTCTGGGGTCATGATACGTATCTCCTTATATAGCAAGTTTTAAAGTTCAAAATTTCACAAAGTATGTTTTAAACGAAAGGGGAACCATCTTATGGAATGCATTGTACACTTTCAGGTCATTTATCCGCAACCTCAGGAACGTAAAAGTCTTAGAGGATTGATTATGGTAGGGCAAGGTCAGGAACCGGCGAATAGCCAGCTAACAACGATGTTTAAGGATATGGGATTCAACGTACGTCTGGAAGACGAGAGCCAATTGTTGTTTAAACCTGTGGATGCGTCGATGAATTTTGATTATATCCGGGTAACAGAGCTCGATACCGGGGAAGAGGTTTATAAGGAAGATCGGGATTTGAAGTCGATTTTGGAGCACTTGTTGCCGCGTCGATTCTAGTTTGTAAGCATGGTGAGCGTAAGATAATAATGACATTAGAGCAACATACCTGCTTGTGAGATAAAGAAAGGCCCCACCTTTACGGTGAGACCTTTCATGTGGTTGCCGATTTGATTCCACCCGCTCCGTGCGGGATTGCAACAACACGGATGAAGAAGCATGACGGACAGATCAAGCAGGAGTTTTTTTACATAAGCCTTTATATATTAACAATTATCCACTACTGTTCTCTATAGAGAGTTTGGGTACACTGTAAATTCTGATGCACTTCAAGCATGGAAACGATTAAGCCGTTGCGCCGTTACCTTCAGCTTCCAGCTCTGAAGTACAGTGCGAACAGCGAGTAGCCGCAGCCGGAATTTCGGACAGACAATATTTGCAAGCCTTGGTCGTTTTTTGCGGCTCGGGCTTTTTGTGTTCTTTGCTTTTGATGTAATTGATACCCTTCACCAGCATGAAAATACAGAAAGCGACGATGAGAAAATCAATCATCACGTTGATGAACTGCCCATATGCAATCACCGTAGCGCCAGCCTCATTGGCTTGAGCGAGAGTTGTGATCTCCTGTCCACTGGCAGTTTTCATATCCCAATCCAGATTAATGATTTTCTGACTGAAATCAACACCCCCAAGCAGTTTACCTACCGGTGGCATGATAATATCATTCACGAGGGACGTGACAATTTTACCAAAAGCAGCCCCGATTATGACACCTACTGCCAAATCGATGACGTTGCCACGTACAGCAAATTCTTTAAATTCCTTTAGTACGCCTTTCATGTCTGCAAATCTCCTTTACCAAATATATTCATAATACAGGCGGCGTTTCCATCGATTCTCCGTTCGGACACGCGCTTCCGTTCTCATATTGTACATAAAAAAACCGCAGCAATCATCCCTTTAATGCAAATTAAGACAAGTTTCCGCAACTTCCATGAAAATACTTCTTTATTTCACAGCGCCGATTCGGTATACTTCTAACATTATCAGTTCCGTTCATACTTTTACATTCAGGTTCGCGATCATACATTGTAACGAATCATGGAGCTCTAAAAATTTAATATGCCGACTCGTATATGTGCAGGAATAGGCCTGCATGTTTCTACCCGATCACCGGAATGATCGGACTACGGGAAAGATCCTGCAACGTTGTTAAGGTATGGAGAGAGATGATTATCGGGCAGTATGTCTGAAAAAGGATGTTCAAGTAGCTTCATATCCCTTCTTGAATAGGGAGTGAGGTTTGCTCTGAGTTATCCTGTTATCATGCTCTTCCATTACACTACACTTGCAGTATCCATGCGGCTTGTCCACATATGTACAAGTCCGTCTTTTCCCGTCTCCGGTTTTTCCGCAGCGTGTAAAAAGGCGGGCTTTTTGTTTTTTTACAGAGGGGATCGAGGTCATGCAGGCTTCTGTACGGGAGGGCGCACAGGGGGAAGAATTACGATGCAATTGTTAAAAGACAAGGTAATACAGGAAGGCATTGTCCTGTCCGAGCAGGTACTCAAAGTGGATTCATTCCTGAACCACCAGATGGACCCGGTTTTGATGAAGGAAGTCGGTAAGGAGTTCATCCGTCGTTTTGAAGGGGAGAACATTACACGTGTACTGACGATTGAATCCTCAGGGATTGCACCAGGCATCATGACTGCGCTGGAACTCAACGTGCCGCTTATTTTTGCACGGAAGCAGAAGTCACTTACACTCACGGAAGACATTCTGGTTGAGAAAGTGTACTCCTTTACGAAGCAGGAGACCAATGAAATTACAGTTGCGAAGAAGTTCATGCAGCCTGGTGACCGTGTACTGATCATCGATGACTTTCTGGCCAATGGCGAGGCAGCATTTGGTCTGGCCCGCATTGTGGAGCAAGTAGGTGCTGAAGTGGTTGGTATTGGCATCGTGATTGAAAAGGCGTTCCAACCAGGAGGCCGCTTGCTGAAAGAAGCAGGATACCGTGTGGAATCGCTGGTTCGCATCGGGGCGTTATCAGACGGACAAGTTACGTTTGCGGACGAGGAGGTCACGATCTAATATGGCACGCGAACGTATTTTTCAGCGGCATCGTCACCCGATCAAAACCTTTTCTCTGGGTCTCCAGCACGTTCTTGCGATGTATGCAGGAGCTGTCGTTGTACCGATTATTGTCAGCAAGGCCCTTGGTTTTACTACGGAGCAGTTGACCTATCTGATTGCGATTGACCTGCTCGCCTGTGGTGTGGCAACACTGCTTCAGGTATGGGGCAATCGTTTCTTCGGAGTGGGGCTGCCCGTCATGCTTGGTTGTGCATTCCAGGCTGTATCACCGATGATTTTAATTGGGATGAAGAGCGGTGTGTCTGCCATTTATGGTGCGATCATTGCTTCAGGGATATTCGTTGTATTGTTCTCGGGCATTTTTGGCAAATTGATTCGGCTCTTCCCGCCAGTCGTCACTGGATCAGTAGTAACCATTATTGGTCTGACCCTGATTCCGGTTGCGTTCAACGATCTCGGCGGCGGTCAGGGCGCAGAAGATTTTGGCAGTGGTGTTCATCTTCTGCTCGGATTCGGCGTATTGGTGTTCATCATTCTGATGACACGGTTCACGACAGGATTCGTTCGTTCTATCTCGGTGCTGATCGGCCTTCTCGTGGGCACAGTGGCAGCAGGGCTTATGGGTGAAGTTAACTTTGCGCCAATTCGCGAAGCGAGCTGGTTTCATGTCGTGCAGCCATTTTACTTTGGTACACCGACGTTTGAGATTGTGCCGATTCTGACCATGATTCTGGTGGCGATTGTCAGCGTAGCTGAATCCACGGGTGTATTCATGGCTCTTGGCAAAATTTTGGATAAAGACCTGTCCTCCAAAGATCTGGCTCGTGGCTACCGTGCAGAAGGTTTGGCGATTGTGCTGGGTGGTATCTTCAACTCATTCCCTTACACGACCTATTCACAAAACGTAGGGCTTGTACAGATGACTCGTGTCAAAACGCGTGATGTTATCGTTGTAGCGGGTGGACTGCTTGTGGTTATCGGCTTTGTACCGAAGATTGCTGCATTGGCGCAGCTTGTTCCAGGTTCTGTTCTTGGCGGGGCCATGGTTGCATTGTTCGGTATGGTGGTATCGTCAGGTATTCGTATTCTGGGCAGCCAGGTTGATTTGAACCGTCATGAGAACCTGTTCATCATCGCCTGCTCTGTAGGCATGGGTCTGGGTGTAACGGTTGTGCCTCAATTGTTCGCAGGTGCGCCGGACTGGGCACAGATTATGCTCGGTAACGGAATTATTGCAGGTAGCTTTACGGCCATTTTCATGAATTTGCTCTTTAATGGTCTGGGTACTCAAGCAAGGGCTGCCAAAATGGCTGAACGTCAAGCGGATGTGATCCTTGGAGATAACGGCAAGTCGGCGTAAAAAGTAAAGAACTGAAATCATCGTTGTTATTACCCGATGCCTTCAACATGTATATTATGTTAACTTTAAATTCCTCATGGATTGAATAATAAATGTTGTGAATAAAAAAGTTAAACGGCCTGAACTATTCAGGGGATGAATCATCTATCCTGTTAATCGTTATTGAAGGCATAATAAACGGAACACCGGAGACCTTGCTCGTTAGAGAGCAGGAGATCCGGTGTTTTTTCTTTTTTTTGCCAAAAACAAGATGGATTATTATGTAGACTCACATGATGAATTACTTTGAGATGAAGCCGATAGAAACGTTACATCTTACAGATGCCGCATCTGTTTCTCTGCAAAGTCTCCGACCCACGGCAGCTTAAGCCATTTGCCTTGCAGACTGGTCACCACCATGAGAAGCCAGACCACCACACCAAGCAAGGACAATAGCGATGCCAGCAGTGGCCCAAACAGTGGGAGGAATGCACACAACACATGACCGACCATAATGAGGCCAAATACCGTGACGGATTGAAGTGCATGAAACAGAACGAATCTGCTTCGTTTTTCTACAGCCAGAAAGACGATTCCACCTACAAAAGTGAACAGATAACAGAGCATGCCGGCAATATTTTCATCCAGACCGCTTGATGATTTCATGGGGGACATTCGGTCCAGCCTCCTTTGTCCTTTTTAACTAGGTTATGAAGGAGGTGGACAGAACTGAACCGGATGGGACGAAATGTATCTTTGCTAGCTTAAAAGGGGCATGTTCCTAATACTGCCCTGGAACATGCCCCTTTCCTTGCCTCATTATATAACTTAACGGTCACCCCGCTGGAAATGTCTGCGTGGATGTGTGGTCTTGCCAATCTTATCGGTATCATTCTCTTTAGGAACCAAACGCTCGTCGGTACGACCTTCGTGATGGTTGTCAAAAGTGAATTCCGTCAGTTCCCATTCCGTCTTGCCGAGAACGGGATCGGCCGGGAATTGTTGTCCGCGATGCAGATGTTCTTCTTGTCCGGCTTCGTTGGTATATATTCCGTCCACTTCCACCTTTTCATGCGAAAGGGGCAGCATTTCTTTATCTTTCTGATCCATAAAACAACGCCTCCTTAGATCCCAGTATTTTAACTGTATGGGTTGTCCGTGATAATATCCCCCGAATAGTTCAGTGTTATGCTGGATATATTAATTCCGTATAGAAGTATCGTATTTATAACATATGATTCGGAATTAAACTTTTTGGGCATAAAAACCGTTATAAATATTAGGTAAAATCGTCAAGTCGTCAGATACTTCCGAATATGCTACAATAAGATTATGATTCACACCGAATCATATCGGGTATTTATAGTGTCAGGTACTTGCTTAAGCAAGGGTTCCCGACCTAAAGCTTGCTTTGAGCCGCGCACACAACTTCATGGATGGCATTTAAGACTTATTCGGCATTCTCTAAACGGAGCATTCACTTTCAACGTTTTGGGAGGGAATTACAATGGCAACGAAAGGTCACAATGAGGTCAAAGAAAGTTTGAGGGAAATGACTCGGATTTTCCGTCCTAAAGATCCAAAAAAATTCGTGAAGGAGTACGTGAGAAAATACCGGATTACGGGTGGATACGAGGAAGAATTGACTTCTGTGGTTGAGCATGAGCTTGTCAAGATGGATTCTTCCGTGTCCTGAAACACACACAACTCTGATTATACTGTTCCGATATGAATAGAACCGTCTCCCGGGCGTTAAGCTCCGGCAGACGGTTTTTTTTGATTGAAAAATGATATGTACATATTTCCAACGTGTAAACCTTTCATCTAAAAGAAAACAGAATTAGCTGTAGAGCTTCGCTCCACTTTTGGGGGCTTTGTTCCGTTCCTGCTGCATATACATGGAAGTACACATATGGCAGGAAGGATGAATGCATGTGGACCCTATTTTGAAAACGAAAGAAGAGATTGGCTACATGCGGGAAGCAGGACGAATCCTGCGAAGCTGTCACGAGCATATTGAAAATTGGTTGGCCCCCGGTGTAACGACAGGAGATATTGACGAACGGGTGGAGGTTTTTTTGGCTGAAAGAGGAGCTACACCTGAGCAAAAGGGGTACAAAGGTTATCCTTACGCTACATGCGCTTCAGTTAATGAAGTGGTTTGCCACGGCTTCCCTAATGACCGGAAACTGGTCGAAGGCGATGTGGTGACCATTGATATGGTGGTGAACAAAGACGGCTGGCTTGCCGATTCTGCATGGACGTATGGGATCGGTGAACAACGCAGGTCCATACGCAAACTAATGAATCGAACGGAAAGGGCGCTTCATAAGGCGATAGCACAGGCAGTGCCAGGAAATACGCTGGGGGATATCGGTAACGCGATTGAACGGACAGCGAGGCTGTATCGTTACGGGATTGTGAAGCCTCTTATTGGTCATGGGATCGGTCAATACATCCATGAACCCCCGAATGTCCTCCCTTACGGGAAACGCAGGACGGGCATGATGCTGACAGAGGGCATGGTCATTACGATTGAGCCTATATTTACGAAAGGCAGCTCTGGAGCAGTTGTATGGGATGAGGATGGCTGGACGGTGAGAACAGTGGATGGAAGCTGGGGCGTCCAGTATGAGCATACGGTAGCCATAACAAGTGATGGTCCTCTTATACTAACTGACGGGACTTAGACGCTGTATCTATGGCAAGCTGGTAAGGGTGCTGCATACGGTGTAAGGGATACACAATAGGTTCAGGCTCCATGCCGTTTGGTTCTATAAGGGAGCGGTATGGAGCTTTACTGCGGCTTCCAGTAGTTGTAAGAGAAACAAGCTGATGCAGGCTTTTCTGTTTTGCATAATACTGCATGTTTTCAATGTGAGAAAAATCGGCAAAAAAATCAATTTCATCACCGAAATTTGGCAAAAATTTTCAAAAGTAGAGAGTAATATTTTTAACTGAAATCGGTTACAAATCAAGTTGTGGTGCGGTTTTTTACATATAGTGAACAATTTGTGAACATGTGTCCAAAGATTGACAAAATCATACCCTCAACTTATATTTAATAAGTGATTGAACCATATAGAATGAATTGGAAGAATGCGCAGACATGCCCTTAGCAGGAAATGACGGGAGTGGTGGAAGCGTTATTTTTGTAAGCGTTCTGTATGTCGGACAGGATTACGTGTATCGTGCTGAAATGAACTGAATTAAGTTTATTTTGGGCGACAACGGCAATCTACGAAAATGTTAAAAAAGTGGGGTAGATCAATGATGAAACAGTGGCAGGTTGCAAAGCGAATTCTCCCCTTGCTGGCGGTGTTCTCTTTGCTGCTATCCGCATGCGGGCGGGAAGACTTGTCGGTAATGAAACCTCAGGGTCCTGTGGCGCAAGGCCAATATGATCTGATGAAGCTGTCCATTGCGATTATGATCGTGGTGCTCATCATTGTATTTGCTATTGCTGCGTATGTGTTGATCCGGTTTCGCAGACGAGCCGGGCAGAATGAAATGCCCGAACAGGTTGAAGGTAATTTCAAGCTGGAAGTAATATGGACAGCCATTCCGTTGCTGCTCGTAATTGTTCTGGCAGTACCGACGGTAAAAACGATTTTTGCCCAAGGCGAAGATCTGTCCAACGACAAAAATGCAATTCAGGTCAAAGTCACCTCGCATCAGTACTGGTGGGAATTCACTTATCCTCAATATGACGTAACCACCGCTCAAGATCTCATCATCCCGACCGGAAAGAAAATCGCATTCGAATTGAAAACCGCTGACGTGCTTCACTCCTTCTGGGTGCCGTCACTTGCGGGTAAAATGGACACAAACCCGGATGGAACGCTTAACAAGTTCAGCTTCTCGGCGCCAAATGAAGGCGTTTACCGAGGCAAATGTGCTGAATTATGCGGCAGGTCGCATGCCTTCATGGAATTCAAGGTAAAAGCGGTCAGTCAGGAATCCTTTGACAAATGGGTTAACGAAATGAAAGCCCCGGCGGTACTTCCGGAAGATACCCAATTGGCTGAGAAGTTCAAAACGAACTGCCTTTCTTGCCATGCAGTTGGGGATCAGGGCGGGCCCGTTGCGCCTAACCTTACAGGTATCGGCGGCAAGCAATCCGTGGCAGGTATTCTGCTGAATCAGGGCGAAGGCCAGGAAGACGGTAATCCGGTGCTGGATAACATGAAAGAATGGCTCCATGATCCACAATCCGTGAAGCCGGGCAATACAATGCCTAATCCGAAAGACCTTGGACTCACAGATGAAGAAATCGACGGAATTGCCGAATATCTGGCCAACTACAAATTGGACTATGAATAGAACAGCAAGGACGAAGAAGGGGGTACACAACCTTGGCTCATGCTCATAGCGTCAAGCGGTATAGGGGCTTGATGGATTGGATCACCACCGTCGATCACAAAAAAATCGCCGTTCTCTATTTGATTGCGGGTGGATTTTTCTTCGGAATCGGCGGCATTGAAGCCATTTTGATTCGGATTCAGTTAATGAAACCGATGAATGATTTTGTGTCGGCACAGGTCTTCAACGAATTGATTACGATGCACGGAACAACGATGATTTTCCTTGGTGTTATGCCTATTATTTTTGCACTTATGAATGCCGTTGTACCTTTGCAAATTGGGGCACGGGACGTTGCTTTCCCTTTTGTTAACGCGCTTGGTTTCTGGACGTTCCTGTTTGGCGGACTGCTCTTGAACCTGAGCTGGTTGATGGGAGGGGCACCGGATGCCGGCTGGACTTCGTACACGCCACTCTCTGGCAGCGAGTACAGTGGGACGCACGGTGTGGATTTCTACACGATAGGTCTCCAGATCGCCGGTCTAGGGACACTCATCGGGGGCATTAACTTTCTCGCGACCATCATTACGATGCGTGCGCCGGGAATGTCCTATATGCGGATGCCGATGTTTACCTGGACCACATTTATTACATCAGCCATCATTCTTTTTGCATTCCCTGCCATTACGGTAGGACTTGTATTGTTAACGTTTGACCGTATACTGGGAGCCAATTTCTTCGATGTTGCAGGTGGCGGTAACCCGGTACTCTGGCAGCATATCTTCTGGATCTTCGGGCACCCGGAAGTATACATTCTCATCTTGCCGGCTTTTGGTATTATCTCGGAGGTTATTCCAACCTTTGCACGTAAAAGATTATTCGGTTACAGCTCCATGGTATTTGCGACCATCCTGATTGCCTTCTTAGGATTCATGGTATGGGCGCATCACATGTTTACGACAGGTCTGGGAACAGTCGCCAATGCATTGTTCTCGATCTCAACCATGCTGATTGCTGTACCAACAGGGATCAAAATATTTAACTGGCTCTTTACGATGTGGGGCGGACAGATTCGTTTTACGGCAGCAAACCTGTTTGCTGTTGGATTCGTTCCAACCTTCGTTATGGGCGGGGTTACTGGTGTCATGCTGGCCTCAGCGCCTGCGGATTTCCAGTTCCATGATACGTACTTTGTTGTGGCTCACTTCCATTACGTTATCGTTGGTGGATTGGTGCTAGGTTTGTTCTCGGGACTACATTACTGGTGGCCGAAGATGTTCGGTCGCGTCTTGAGCGAAACGCTCGGAAAGTGGACCTTCTGGACATTCATGATCGGTTTCCAATTAACGTTCTTCGTACAGCATTTCCTTGGTTTGATGGGGATGCAGCGCCGGATCGTTACATACTTGCCGAACCAGGATTTTGACCTGCTTAACCTGGTCAGTTCTGTTGGTGCATTCCTAATGGGTGTTGGGGTCATCATGTTCCTCGTGAACATCGTGATTACAACGAGAAAACCAGTTGATGCGCCGAATGATCCGTGGGAAGATGGTCGTACGTTGGAATGGTCAATCCCATCTCCGCCACCGGAATACAACTTTAAGCAGACTCCTCTGGTACGTGGAATTGATGCGTATTGGAAAGAAAAGATGGCAGGACATACGGAGATGACACCGGCTGAACCTGTAGGTTCGATCCATATGCCGTCAGCGACTCCACTGCCGTTTGTTATGTCCGTCGGTATATTCATTGCCGGACTTGGTCTCATGTTCAGCAAAGATGATTTTGGCAATGCGTTTATGAACGGATTGTTTAATAATTACATTGTAGTCATTATTGGCCTTCTGATTACATTTGGTGCGATGGCGCTGCGGTCACTCTATGATGATCATGGCTGGCATATTGAACCGGAGGATCAGGATGAGAAGGGGGTTAGAACATGACAACTCCACATGCCGAACCGGTAAACGGCAAATTGCCGCATGAGCCGGAGAAAGCAACGCTGGAAGGACGCAACAAGCTTGTCGGCTTCTGGTTGTTCCTTGGCGGCGAGACCGTATTGTTCGGAACCCTCTTCGCAACCTTTTTGGCCCTCCGTGGCCAAACGAATGACGGACCGACGGCGAATGAATTGTTTCATCTGCCACTCGTGGCTGCAGCAACCTTTATTCTCTTAGTCAGCAGTTTGACAAGTGTATTTGCCATCCAGGCTATGCATAAGGGGAAACGCAATGCTCTTGCTCTCTGGCTTGGCATTACCGTTGTACTGGGTCTTGGATTCCTCGGTCTGGAAATCTACGAGTTCTATGAATATGTGAAACATAAAGAGTTCGGCATGACTACAAGTGCATTCAGTTCAGCGTTCTACACGCTGGTTGGGTTCCACGGAGCTCACGTTGCATTCGGTATTATGTGGATTGGGCTCATTATCGGGCAACTGTTCAGAAAAGGATTAACGGTCGTAACTGCACCTAAAGTATACGTCTCCGCAATGTACTGGCACTTTATTGACGTGGTCTGGGTGTTTATCTTTACGGTCGTGTACCTGCTCGGAAAGGTGGGGTAACACATGTCGGTACAGGATAAAAGTGATCAGCAGCCTGTGAAGCATCGTCACCGGGCGGAAGGTCCACAGAAACACGTCGTTGTTTTTATTTTCTCGATTGTCCTGACGCTAATTGCGTTCGCGGCTGCTGCCGCGGGAGGAGTCAATACGACCTTTACCATTATTATATTGGTGGTTATGGCGATCCTTCAGGTGTTTGTACAGCTCGGTTACTGGATGCACTTGAAGGATAAAGGGCATTTAATGCCGATCCTGTTCATGAGCTTCGGATTTTTCGTAGCTTTTACGTGCATCATTATGGCACTCTATTGGGTTTGGTGGTAAAAGAGATGGCGGCGGCGCAGTGTCGCCGTCTTTTCCCCTTTTAGGCGAATCAATCAGTCAATGGATTCAAGCAACAACCAAATCAGGTCACGGGGAGGTTTCCCGTATGCTCGGGTTGCAATATTTTAGTTTCAATGATTTATGGAGTCCACTTATTATGGCATTGTTTTTGCTCATTGCTGCAGCTTATCTAGTGCTCGTTGGTCCATTCAGTGAGCGGATCAAGGGGGCAGATCAGGCCACGGCTGCACAGAAAATGATGTTTATTACTGGGCTTACCGTGTTGTATCTTGCACAAGCGGGGCCATTCAATCTGCTGGGTCATGTGATGTTCAGCTTCCATATGGTGAGTATGGCTCTGTCCTATCTGGTAGCGCCACCGCTACTGATGAAGGGATTGCCCCTCTGGGTATGGCGCGGAATCATCCGGTGGCTGCCGACACGGCAGTTATCTTTTTTGGCTCATCCGATCGTGGCGGCTGTGCTGTTTAACGGGTTGTTCTCGTTATATCATCTACCCGTGGTACATGATTACGTGATGTTAAATTTTACGGTTCACCGTTTGTATTACATTGTACTTTTCATTACTTCCATGCTGATGTGGTGGACGCTGCTCAATCCGTTGCCGGAAGGGAGACAAGCGTCGGGGCTGTCTAAGATTGGTTTTATTTTTCTGAACATGGTGCTTCTGACACCAGCTTGTGGACTGATTATTTTTGCTTCCGAACCCTTGTATGCGACCTACAGCAATCCTGCCGTATGGGCTGAGGCGATGCGGTATTGTGTATCCGGGGATTCTACGGCATTGCTGCGATCGTTCGGTGGACCGGCGTTCTTCAACTTTCTGTCCTCTGCCAAGGAGGATCAGCAGGTGGGCGGTATTTTGATGAAATTCATACAGGAAGGCATCTTCGTCTCCATGCTGGCGTATGTCTTTTTCCAATGGTACCGCAAGGAAAAACGGGAAGATGATGATGATCCGTACCCTGTAGAGAATACGGGAGGACCGCTCAATCCTGCAGGGAAATAACACAAGTTTTGTTTGGACAAGAGGGGGAAACACACGATGGATATGTATTTTCTGCTACCCACGATCAGTACTTCTTTCATTGTGATTAGCGCAGTGCTGGTTGGAATTGGCTGGGTGCTAATTATCCGTGGCAAACGGGAGGCGCACCAAACCGCGATGATTGCAGGGGCCATTGCTGCCCTTCTGTTCTTTGTCATTTATATGTCTCGTACCATCTTTGTCGGAAATACGGCTTGGGGTGGGGACCCGGAAATGGAGATCTTCTATCGAATATTTCTGATCTTTCATATTATCCTTGCCACGGTGGCAGCGGTCTTCGGGATTTCCACTTTGGTGCTTGGGTTCAAAAAGAAATTCAAGACACATCGCCGTTGGGGGAGATTTACATCCATGATCTGGTTTAGCAGTGCTATCACAGGCGTTATTGTATACGTTTTGTTGTACCTGCTGTATCCTGGTGGACACACTCGTCCGGTATGGGAAGTCATTTTGGGTGTTTAATGCAATGAATTGAATTCTTTGAAAATATGAAAATGGATGTATCCACCCGTGGATTGGTCCAAGCTTCCTCTCGCATTCATTCATAGAATGAGTTCGAGAGGGGGAAAACAAATGAAAAAAACAGTCCATGTAAGTCAAACGTATCCACGTCTCACGGTGTATTCAGAAGAGGATTATCGTGGAAGAAGCAGGGTATACCGTGGTAACACGGGTCTCCGTAATCTGGACAACATCCTGGGTGGGGTAGAAAGCCTGCGTTTCTTCTCGACAAGTTCGAATGCAACGTTGGTTGTGTTTACGAGACCTAACTTTCAAGGCGGATTCCGCGTCTTTCGTGGGAACACCAACTTGAGAGATTTGGATGATCTGATTCGTGGCAATGATGTGGAATCTTTGATTTCCACCAATCAACGGCTTACTTTGGACGAAATTCGTGCGATTCGCAGTAATCGCAGCCTGCCAAGTGGCTACAACCTCGTTTAAGGATTAAACCTCTTCAGTATTCAGGTGCCGGGAAACAGGAAAGAGCTGTTCCGAATTGTGTTCGCACAATATCGGATACAGCTCTTTTTTTGGTTTGAGGAGTTATCCTAATCTCCACCACCGCCGCCACTGTCCCCACCGCCACTATCTCCACCACTGTCGTTGCTGGTTCCACTATCGCTACTGTGATGGTGATTAGATCCCGAAAAAGAATCACTGTCATGATGCTTGTGATCGTGTGAATGTTTGGAATGATGAGTGTAGGAGTCATCATTGGTGGTAATGACCGGGTATGCCGGAGAAGAGTCGGTGTAGCCGTTGTTACGGCGAACTCGATGTCTGCCTTTTTTGGCAGCATGACGCTTGGGTTCATCCCGCAAAATGAGCCAGATGACCACGATTCTGACGTGAATCCCATCCTTTCTTCCTGATTCAGGAAAATAAGGAGTTGACGGGAATAGGGAGTGGTCTGTATACTGTGTATATTGATATATACAGTGAGCACAGTCGAGATGGAAAGGCAGGCAATGATATGAGCGCATGGAAGCAGGCGTGGTGGTTGACCCGCAGTGAGATGAAAAAGGATAAGCTCCAATGGCTGTGGACTGCAATTTTTATGATATACACGGGTGGCATGAGTGGTGTGATGTTATTAGGACAACAGAAGACCGATTTCATTAATCCTGTTGTAGATACTTTCTTTTTGATCATGGTGCCATTTCAGGGATTCGTGTTCAGCAGACGATCTTTCCGTTACATACAGGAGGATTCCTATACACAGATGTTGGCCTACTATCGCAGACTTCCTATTCCAAACGAGACAGTGATGTGGTCGAGACTTCAGCAGTCTCTGATGGCGTTTACGTATAATGGTATCTTTTTCTATGGATCACTGTACGTTGTCGGGTTCCAAGAGGAAGGGTTCCGGTGGGATCAGTACCTGGCCTTTGGTATAACTTGTACAGGTTACGGACTTCTCATGACAGGTTTATATATTTACGGAGAGTTTTTGCACAGTGGTAAAAAATATTTGCTTCTCAGTTCGCTGTTCTTGCCGCTTACAATCATCATATCCTTGCTGATTCGAACGTCGGGCCGTTACGGTTTTTCGATTGTAATTGATATGAGTAAATCATGGGGGTTGCTCTCCCCGATTATGTGGGTGGCTTTGGTGGCTGGCATAGCAGGATTATGGCTTTTCAGTCGGTTGACGCTGAAGAAACTTTCCACTCGGGATTTGAGTTAACGGTATGAGGGATGAACGTAAAAATGAATATAGGATGAAACCGGCACGATCAGGTAACAGACTGGAGTGTACCGGAGGGCGAGGTGCAAGATGTGAAAATACCCATTCAAATTAATGAAAATAGCGCTGAACCTTTATACCACCAAATTGAAAATCAGTTAAGATCGTTAATTGTTACGGGTCAGTTGGGGGAGGGGACACATTTACCGTCCATTCGCGAATTCGCCGGATCACTGAATTGCAGTGTTATAACGGTTAGACGGGTCTATCAGGATCTGGAGAATGAAGGTCTGCTTCGTACGAAGCAGGGGACAGGTACATTTGTGGCCCAGGTAGAAGCTGGCGACAGAGAAAATTATCGATTGAAGGCCGCGCAGGAAGCAATGCAGGCAGCGGTGCAGTCCGGAAAATCGGTAGGATGTACGGAAGAAGAACTGGAGAGTCTGTTCCGGGAAGTCCTGAGGGCTGTTTACTCGAATTGAGGGAGTGATTCATACATGGAACCTATCGCAGTTCAGTTGAACGGCGTATCCAAAATGCGAAAACGCAGAGTTATTGGCCCGATCGATCTGACCATCCCGGAAGGGTATGTAGTTGCTATTCTCGGTCATAACGGTTCAGGTAAAAGCACACTTCTTAACATGTTACAACAAGTGGTACTGCCTGATGCAGGGCAGATTATATGGTTTGGGAAGGAACATGAGGGGCCTCTTCCCATTGAACTGAGACAACAGATCGGTTTTGTGGCTGACAACGCTGGGCTCGAAGAGAACCGGATTACTGCACAGGAAGCAGCTGATTTTCGGGCCTACTGGTACCCGCGTTGGGATATGAAGTTGTTCAACCAACTGATTCACGATATGGAAGTACCTGTTGATGTGAAGCTGAACAAGATGTCCAAGGGAGAACGACGGAAATTCGAAATCGCTGCTGCAATCGCAGCTCGCCCAAGACTATTGCTTTTGGATGAGCCTTCATCCGGACTGGACCCCTTTGCCTGGAAAGTGATGGTCGAGCAGTTCCGTACTTTCATGGCTGAGGGCGATACCACGATTCTGATTGCCACACATATTGCGGATGAAGTCAAAAGGCTCGCAGATTACATCGTATTGATGCACCGTGGTCAGTCCCTGGGGATGGCCGAGAAAGATATGGTGCTCGATCAGTGGAAAGAAGTCTGGTATGAAGGAGATTTACGACCAGAGAGTATCCCTGGGGTTGTGGAATCTTCCTCTGAAGAGAGAGGACTGGTTCGCGTCATAACAACCCGGGTCAGCGAAGCGCAGGAAAGGCTGGAGCTGGCAAATAACCGGGTATTGAAGATCCGTAACTTGGAATTGGATGAAGTCTTGGCATTCTGGATTGCCGGGTATGCACCCGTACAGTGGAAATAACCGAAGGGAGACGATAAATGATGAACCGATTGGAATTGAAGCAGGTAGTCAAGCAATATGCAGACAAAACGGCAGTTAATGGTGTGACGCTTAATGTACAAGAAGGGGAGATTTACGGTCTGCTCGGAGCCAACGGCGCTGGTAAAACAACAACGATGCGTATGGTGCTCGGGCTGATCCACCCGGACGGGGGAAGTATCCAGTACAACGGCAAACCCTATAGCAAAGAATTGCAGCAGATTATGGGATATCTTCCGGAAGAGCGCGGTTTGTACCCGAAGGTAAAGGTCAGTGAACAGATCAACTATCTGGCCCGTCTGCGCGGCATGAATGGAAAGGATGCGGATCAGAGCCTGAAGTATTGGTTGGATCGATTCGAAGTGCCGGAGTATTACGACAAAAAGATTGAGGAACTATCCAAAGGGAATCAGCAGAAGATGGGCTTTATTGCCGCAGTGGTCCACAGACCGCAAATTCTCATTCTGGATGAAGCCTTCAGCGGACTTGATCCGGTGAACGTGGAATTGCTGAAATCCACGGTGAAGGAGTTGCGTGACGAAGGCACGGCCATTCTGTTCTCGACACACCGTATGGAGCACGTCGAAGAATTATGTCGTCAGATAACAATCCTGCATCGCTCCAACACCGTTGTGCAGGGAGAGATTAAGGAGATCAAGAGCCGTTATCCACGTGAGCATGTATTCTTGAGCACCACGGGTAATGTGGGCGGTCTGGAACAGCTGCCGGGTGTGAAAAAGGTAGAGCAAAATGAGCGTGGATACCTGATCCATATTGGTCAGATGGAAGCAGCTCAGGAAATTCTGAGAGCAGCCATGGCTCAGACGACCGTTGAACATTTTGAAATCAAGGAACCAACGCTTAACCAAATCTTTATTCGTGAGGTAGGTGAGTCGAATGAATAAAATGGGGACAATTATCGGATTTACGTTCAAAAACAAAGTAAAAACGAAGTCTTTCATGGTGACGACTATTGTACTTGCACTTTTAATTACGATTGGACTCAATATTCCATATTTCATTACTTTATTTAATGGCGGTCCCATCGGTGGAGGCTCGAGCACAAATCCGGTAAATATCGGTCTGCTGAGTAAAGGACAAACGGAGGTAGCCGAGAAGCTGGAGACATACTCCTCCGCACAAGGCAACCAGACGTATCGTTTTGTTAACGACGCGAGTAAAGATGAAGCGGCACTCAAAGCCGATGTGGAGTCGGAGGTTTTGGATGGGTACCTAAAGTTTGAACCTGTTGCTGGGCAAGATTTCCCACAGCCGGTCTTATATTCAAGCGATGATATCTCCCCGCAGGTTATAGCACCCATTGAAGCTGCACTGCAAATTGTGAAGCTGGATGTCGTGGTGAAGGATACACTCACGGCGGAACAAAAACAGCTCATCAGTACGCCGGTAAAACTGACAGAGCAAAACCTGGATTCTGGCCAAAGCGGAGCTGCAGCGGAGTCGGAAGGTACCATGAGTGGCATCAACTACATTGTGGTATATCTGCTGATTATCCTGTTGTTCACATCAACGATGATGACAGGTAATATGATTGCTTCCGAGATTACAGCCGAGAAGAGCTCGCGTATTATGGAGATTTTGATTACGAGTGTATCTCCGCTCAGTCAGATGTTTGGTAAAATCATCGGTATTTTCATGGTAGGTTTGCTGCAAATCGGTATTTTCGGTGCAGTAGTTGCCGGAAATATGCTGTTACCGCATAACCGCGATGTATTGAGTGATTTCAACATGAACCTGGGTGATGTGAACGTCGCAGTCATTGTATATGGACTCATCTTCTACATTCTGGGTTACTTCCTGTATGCGGTGATGTTCGCGGCCATTGGTTCCATGGTGAGTCGGACAGAGGAACTGGGTCAGGCCGTGCTGCCGATTACGATGTTGTCCCTGGTTTCCTTCTATATTGCAATTTTCAGTATTGCTACACCGAACATCCTGTTGTTGAAAGTAGCAAGCTTCATTCCGTTCACATCGCCAACGGCAATTCTGGTACGGATTGGGGCAGGCGTTGCGCCAACCTGGCAGATCTGGACGTCCCTGGCCATTCTCGTGGTATCTATAATGATCTTCGGCTGGCTCGCAGCGAAAATCTATCGTACAGGTGTGCTGATGTATGGTAAACGCCCAACGTTCAAGGAATTGTTCAAAGCGATGAAGGCTTATAAGATCTAATCCAAGTTTACGAACACGGGTATTCAATTTTAAATTAGTGGTTCAATAGAACCTTCATGATCTGGAGCGGAATTGGCTTGAGTAATTAAAGCAGAGAAGGTGCTATGCTTTAAAGAGGAGCATCTTCTCTGCTTAATTCATAATAATCCAAATATCTTTTATTCAAATTACTATATTGCTTAAAGGAGAATACATAATATGAAAAACTGGAAACGCATGCTCTTGTCCCTGACAATCTCGGTAGGTTTGCTCGCATCGGCAGTACCGGCTATGGCCTCTCCGCAAGAGACAGCGGTAAAGGTGAATGACGAAACGGTTGAATACACATCGGGTGCACCGATTAACGATAAAGGAACAACACTTGTGCCGCTGCGCTCCACGTTGGACGCAATGGATGTGAAGCTGACGACAGCAACAGATGATACGATCACAGCCGTCGTTAACGGCAAGACGATTACTTTGAAGAGCAAGCTTACACGCATTAATGGCGTAACGTACGCGCCGATTCGTATTGTCGGGGATGCAACTGGTTATGAGGTCTGTTGGGATGCTGCTACACGCACAGTGCTGCTGGTTTCTAAGGGTGGCGAAACAGAGACTGTTCAAACCGGTGGACGTGGCTTCATGTGGGAAGTCGAAAGCAATGGCAACACAGTATATCTGGTAGGCTCAATGCATATTGCGGATGAAAGCTTTTATCCATTGCGCGAAGAGTTTGAAGAAGCCTTTACCGAGGCGGATTACTTAGGCGTAGAGATTGATATCAGCAAAGCGGCTGACGAAGCGCAGCAGAAGATTGTTCTGGATCTGGGCTCGTATCAGGATGGCACAACACTGAAAGATCACATCTCCAGCGAGACGTATGCTCAGGTGGGAGACATTTTGAAGAAGAATGGATTGGAAGCGAATGCACTGGATACCTTTAAGCCTTGGGTAGTGGAGAGCACACTGGCCAGCCTGAAATCCATGAAAGCGGGCTATGAAGCTTCTTCGGGGGTTGACCTATACTTCATACAGAAGGCAATCGAGCGCAAACTTCCGGTGATCGAATTGGAATCCTATCAATCTCAATTGGGAATGTTCAATGACTTCTCTAAGGAGCTGCAAGAGAAAACATTGAAAGCGACTTTGGACAATTTCGATGTGTTGGATGACAGCGTGAATCAAATGGCCGAAATGTGGAAGACAGGGAATGACGAACAACTGTTGGAGCTGACGAACAGCTTCTCTGATGATGAAGAATACAACAAAGCAATGCTGATCGACCGTAATGTTGGAATGGCTGATAAGATCGATGGTTACCTGAAAAACGGCAAAGGTGAAGAGTATTTCATCGTTGTTGGTGCAGCGCACTACTTGGGTGATCATGGGATTGTGAAGTTGCTGAAAGATAAAGGATATACAGTGGTACGAAAATAATAGAATTATAGCTCCTTATATGGGAGTTTGGTATTCTCTCCACATGATAGACAATAGTGAAAAAAGAGATCGTATAAAATCCCTCTCAAGCACTGGAAGCTTGAGGGGATTTTGTATGCCTGCGAAGAAGCAAGTAGTCGTCTATACGTGAGTGAATGAAGGCTTGATATTGAATTAATTAGGGTAGAGAGGGGTGATCTCTACCAAAATGTCGAATCAGGACTTTAGATTCAATCTCAGAAAGGTCTATTTACAAATATTAGAAAATCATTTAAAATAAATGTAAGCGTTTTAAAAGTTAAAGCGCTTTAACTTTTAGGTGGAGGTGATTGTGTCTCGCGAGTATCGAATCATGGTTTCTCCATCAAGATGCTGCATTGAATTTTAGGCTTAAAGGTTATGTCATGGATCAAAACCCATTTGGACCTAAAAGGAGCGTAAATTTATGAGAAAAAATAGGGGATTTTCGGTTAGCAGCAAGGCTGTTATGATGTGTTGTCTCGCTTTTCTTCTGATTCCGGCGAGCTTTGCTTTCGCCGCTCCAAACAAGCCGTTTCCGCAGCACACGACATATACCAGCGGCTCGATCAAGCCTAACCATGTTACGCAAAGTGCGATGGATAGCTCCGTGAAAGCGAAATGGGACAGCTGGAAATCGGCTTATCTGAAAACGGCGGGCACAGGCAAGTATTATGTGAAGTATCAGTCCAACGGGGATACCGTATCTGAGGCACACGGGTACGGAATGCTGGCAACTGTTATAATGGCCGGTTATGACGGCAATGCGCAGACCTATTTCGACGGACTTTATCAATATTATAAAGCGCATCCGAGCGCCAATAATTCGAAATTGATGGCATGGAAACAAAACAGCAGCTTCCAGAACATTGAAGGCGCCGACTCGGCCACGGATGGAGACATGGACATTGCTTATTCGCTCCTGCTTGCGGACAAGCAGTGGGGTAGCAGCGGCAGTATCAACTACCTTCAGGCCGGCAAGGACATTATCAATGCCATCATGCAAAGTGACGTGAATCAGTCCCAATGGACGCTGCGTCTTGGCGACTGGGCAACGGATAATACGTTCAAAAATGCTACCCGTCCATCGGACTTTATGCTGAATCACTTGAAGGCGTTCCAGGCAGCAACGGGTGATGCCAGATGGGCGAACGTGATCGACAAAACCTATACCATTGTCAACTCCTTATACAACGGGTACAGCTCATCAACCGGATTGCTTCCAGACTTCGTCGTTCTGTCGGGCTCGACGTACAAGCCAGCTTCAGCCGATTTTCTGGAAGGGGCGAACGACGGCAGCTACGATTACAATTCGTGTCGTACGCCTTGGCGGATCGCAACGGATTACCTGATGACTGGTGACAGCCGGGCACTCAGTCAGCTCAATCAAATGAATAGCTGGATCTCAACCAAAGTAAGCGGTAATCCTAGCAACGTAAAGGATGGTTATAAACTCAACGGCACGGTTACAGGTTCCGGCGGCAGCGGCGCGTTCTATGCACCGTTTGGTGTCAGCGCTATGACCTCGTCCGTGAACCAAAACTGGCTGAATTCCGTCTGGACCAAAACGGCCGGCAGCTCCAATGAAGGCTACTATGAAGATAGCATCAAGCTGTTCTCTATGATCGTGATGTCCGGCAACTGGTGGACATACTAAGCAACTTATAATCCGATGATTGCTCATATGCAAGCAGGCCGGGAGATTAGCTCCCGGCCTGCTTTTTTTATGGATAGAGAGCTAGGAGAATGTATTTAATGATTGATTTAAGAAAGCCTTATAGATGGAAAATGCCTAGAAACAACAAACCGCCATATCTCAGGAAATTCTGGGATATGGCGGTTTCTCTTAATGTGAAAGTACGTCGATAGACGTTTTTCTTATGGTATCAGGACGAATGGATGATAGCCGAATTATGCATTAGCTGCAGATTCAGTAAAGAACTGCGGCAAATATTCCTTGTTGGCTTCGAGCATTTCATCCAGCATCTGAATCGCCACTTCGACCGAAGGGACCAAAGGATGATGGACCAATGCCTGTATGGCCAATCCACGATCGCCGGTCACGGCAGCATCGATGGCGAGGCGCTCATAGGTTTTAACCGCATGGATCAGTCCAACTGCCATTGGAGGAACCTTGGTCAACGGCAGGGGCAGTGGACCGGTTTTGGTGACCACGCAGTTGACTTCAATGCTGGCATCGTCTGGCAGGAAATCAATGATACCTTGATTGGCTACGTTCAACGTCTGAATGTCATTCGTTCCGTTGTAGAGTGAGCGCATCAGGTTCACGGCTGCTTCGGAATAGAAGGCGCCGCCCCGCTGTTCCAGCTGTTTCGGTTTATCTTTCAGGTCCGGGTCATTGTAAAGCTCGAAAAGTTCTTCTTCGACGCGTTTAACCACTTCCGCACGGTTGCCGCCTTTTTGTAAGGATTCCAGCTGCTCTTCGAGCATGGCGTCGGTCATATAGAAATATTTCAAATAGTAGGAAGGCAGGGCATGCAGGGATTGCAGGAATTCCGGATTCCACTCCCGTGCAGGCACGTTCTTCGCGCTGTAACCGGCCGTATCGGACAGCATGTCATCCAGTTTGTCTTCTCCATTCACATCAATACGCGTAATCCAGTGGAGATGGTTCAGGCCAACAAACTCGGCATAGACGCGGTCCGCTTCTACGCCGTATTTGGCTGAGGTTTGCTTGATTAGGCCGATTGGTGCATTACAGAGACCAATGCTTTTAACGTTGGAATACTTCAGAATGGCTTCCGTGACCATACCCGCCGGATTCGTAAAGTTCAGCAGCCAGGCATTAGGAGCGAGTTCTTCAATATCACGGCAGATATCAAGCAGGACCGGAATCGTCCGCAGCGCCTTCATCATGCCTCCGGGACCAGTGGTTTCCTGACCGATCACGCCGTATTTCAGGGGAATGGATTCATCGCGGCCACGGGCGTCAAGCATACCGACACGCATTTGAGTGCTGACGAAGTCCGCACCCTTGATGGCTTCGCGGCGGTCGAACGTCAAATGTACTTCAATCGGCAGACCCGATTTCTCCACCATGCGTTTGGCCAAGTTGCCGACAATATTCAGTTTGCGCTGTCCCGGCTCAATATCTACTAGCCACAGCTCTCGTACAGGAAGCTCGGCATGGTGAAGGATGAACCCCTCAACGAGCTCCGGAGTATAGGAAGATCCACCACCGATTACCGCTATTTTCAGTCCTTGTTCATATGCCATTTTACACACTCCAGTCTTTTAAGAATTTTTTATGATGACATTGTTTATAGACGTTTATCTTGTTGTTTGATTAATATGTTCGAAGTCACGGAAGGCACGCATTTTGTCATATACATCCTGGCTTACCGCATGTCCGGCCGCATCCATAGCAGACCATAAGGCACCAACAACAGGCTCGGTGGCCAACGTTACGATGGTCGCATTTGGAGCGATGGTTGCAACAGTCTGTGCAATTTTGCTGCGTATCCAGCCGCGATCTCCCCTTGTTAGCAGACTTCCTGCCAGTATAACGTCAAAGGCGTCCTTTTCCATTCCAAGTTTGTGGATAACCGCAGCCGCTGATTTGCCAAGCTCTACGCCTTGACGGTTCAGAATTTCCAGAGCTACAGCATCGTCCTCTGCGGCAGCTTCAAATAGCAGCTTTGCTACATGGACAGGCACATGCTTGCCGTGATCCTGAAAGTCATCGAACATGTCGCTGACACTGTCATATCCAAGGAAGTTCAGCAGCAGGGGAGTTAGGAGCGTTGGCTGCTCACGGCCGTCCCAAGAACGGATGACAGAGCGGAACACCTCAATATTGAGGGAACCGCCACCGCCGAAATCACCGTACATATAATCAAAACCGCCGACCTGTATATGTTCTCCTGCCGGATTGCGGCCTGCGGAGTTGGTGCCTGTGCCGCAGATCAGCGCGACCCCGTAAGGCCGGTTCGTACCTGCGCGCAGACCGATCATCGTGTCACAGTTAATCGAGTAGTTCTGGGTGAATCCGATTCCTTGAACCAGAGGGTGCAGGATTCGGTAATCTACCTCCCGATCTGCGCCTGCAAGTCCGAAATAGGTGTGCGAGATTTCATGAATCCGCAGTCCTGCTTCGTTTAGAGCTCCTTCTGCAGCTTCCCGTATGCTTTGTGCGGCCAAGGCGCGGTCAATCTGGTGATTGCCGTTGCCGCCCACGCCTTTGCCAAGCACATTGCCGAAGTCATCGGTCAGCAGGGCGTATGTTTTTGTTCCTCCCCCATCGATTCCCAAGTAGTAAGCCAATGGTCGTCACTCCTATATATAAGGTTATATTTTTTATCCGGTTGTACCTTTTGTTGGTGATCCAGTAGATTCTCTCACGATGAGTTCAGGATCGATCCTTACATTAGCCCCGCGTTTCATCGTACCGTCCATGCGTTTCAACAGCATATCCGCAGCGGCGACCCCAATGCGGTCGGCAGGCTGCCGGACCGTTGTCAGATGGGGGTGCAGCTTGGATGAAATATACTGATCGTCATAGCCGACGATAGCTACCTGTTCAGGCACCTTGATGCCTTCTTCCATGAGGGCGTTCACGACCCCAAGCGCGATATGATCATCGCCCGCGAACACCGCGGAAGGCAGGCGTCCCTCACGCAGCCATTTGCGGCAGATGTCATAACCAAAATCGATTTCGAAATCGCCCGTGATCATTTCAAATGGAGCCAGATCTTTTTCCTTAAGTGCCTGCAGGAAACCGCTGCGACGCTCTCTCGTACTGCGGAACATGTTTTGTCCGCTTAAGTGCGCGATGGAGGTATGGCCGAGATCAAGCAGATGCTTCGTAGCGGCATAGCCACCTTTGTAGTTATCGATCGTTACCGAAAAAGTATCATTCTCCGGCTTCTGATTGTCGATTAGGACATAAGGAATATTGCGCCGCTTCAGTTCCACGATGTAGTTATCCTCTTCCATCGGCGAGAGCAGAATAAGTCCGTCTACCCGGTCCTCCTGGATCAGGTAATGGGTTTCATCGGAGCCAATGCCGGTAGAGACCGAAACGGCCAGAAAATAGCCGTGAAGTGCAAGCACTTCGTTCAGCTCTTTAACGACGGTGTCGAAGAAGGAATCCTGAAGAGTGGTCATGATCAAGCCGACGATTCCTGTCTTACCGCGAGCTAAACTCCGCGCAGCAGCGTTGGGATGGTAATCGAGCTCCTTGATGGCTTCCAGAACCTTTTGCCTATTTTTCTCTCGCACGGATTCGGCACCGTTTAAGACGCGTGAGACCGTTACGACGGACAGCCCTGATTTCTTTGCAACATCAAATATACTAACCTTCATTGTTTATTCTCCTTGCGGCAGATTTTCCGTACTTTATATTGACTTAACAATAGTATACATGTACGGAGGCTTAGCCGCGAAGCTAATTTGATAGATGCACCGCCCCTTGCAGGACGGCACAATGTCTAGCGTTAACGTTTGATAATTTCCATGACCTTTTTCTGAATCGTCGGCATCACTTCTTCAACGGTGTTGTGTCCGGTATCGATCGGCTGCATCTCATTAATGAACATGTCGTTGATCTGAGAATAGTGGGTGATCAGGTGGTTATAGGATTCAAAGCCGTATTTCACAGCGCCTTCGTAAACCTTCTTCACATCTGCCGCATCGATGCCATCAAAATGCTTGTAATAGGTTTCGGCTGCCTTCGTATTCACTGGAGGGTTACCACCGCTCAGGTCGATGGATTTTTCCTGAATTTCGTCGCTGACCAGATACTTGATCCATTCAAAAGCTTCCTTCGGATGTTTGGAGCCCTTCAGAATCAAGAGCGGATCGACGAACAGCACGCTGCGGACCTTGTCATTGCCGCCGGCAGGCACTGCAGCCACGCCAACCTTGAAAGGAAAGTCATTGGAGCCCGCAAGGCTCCATGAGCCGCTGACGGTCATACCCACCTTGCCGGTTACGAACGCATCGCCGTTTTGCCCCGCTACGCTTTTGCTCCATTCCGTTGTCGGAGACACTTTATCTTTTAAGATCAGGTTGAACAACTTGTTATAGGCTGCGATGACTTCAGGCGAATCAAAATAAGTCTCGGATGGTACGCCGCCGTTGGTCCAGGTATCCTGGGAGTAGGGTTCAGCTCCGAAATAGAGCGGGCGCATATCGCGCTCGGACCATGTGAAGTCAACGCCATATTGAGTTTTGGCAATATCATTGGATACATGCGTCATTTTCTTCGCGTCTTCGACCATTTTGTCAAACGTCCAGCTCTTGTCCTCGTAATCGCTTGGAGGATAAGCAACGTTGGCAGCATCGAACATGTCTTTGTTGTAGAGCATCAGAGAGACGTACATGTTGACCGGAATACCGTAGACTTGGTCTTTGACGGTGTAGATTTTCATAAGATCATCCGGGATGTTGTAGTCGGACGCCTTAAATCCGTCTTCCTTAATAATGTCGTTCATATCAAGCAGCATGTCTTTGTTGTAATACTCTGCAAAACCGCCGTATCCATAATGGCTTGTGACGTCAGGCGATTTGCCCCCGGCAATCAGCGTTTGGAGTTTACTGTCGAACTGCTCGTAAGGAGCTTTCTCGATTTTCACCTTAATATTCGGATGTTGGGCTTCAAAATCCGGAACGAGCTTTTCGATAAAGGTGCGATCCTCGGAATCGATGGTGTAGTGCGTTATGGTTACTTGCCCTTCTGAGTTAGCGCTATCGCCATCGTTACCAGGTACGACATCTCCCGCTGATTTGCCGCCGCTACAGCCGGACAAAGCCAATACGACGAGCATGCTGGTCGCAAGCAAAAGTGTAAAAGACTTTTTGATCCTTATCGTTTTCATGAATTACAGTCCCCCATATATTCAAGTTTTTTGCCGCCCCTGCGGCGGAGTCTTTACTTGATGCCTGTAAGTACAATTCCTTCCACAAACCGCTTCTGGGCTATCGCAAACAGGGTCACGATCGGCAGCATGGCGAGTACGGAGGCGACCATGAGCAGATGCCACGGCGGAATTCGGAAACGCGAAGATGTGAAGGAAGACATACCGACCGGAAGCGTAAACTTATCCGATGAGCTTAAATAGAGCACAGGTGTCAAAAGGTCATTCCAGCTGTAGATGAAGGCAAAGATCGCAACGGTTGCAAGTGCTGGACCAGACAGAGGCAAAGCAATCTGTCGCCACATCCGGAACTCGCTGCAGCCATCGATACGTCCGGCGTCAAACAGCTCATCCGGCAGCGTGGTAAAGAACTGTCGCAGCAAAAAGATGTTGTATGCTGAACCGAAAAATGCAGGGACAATCAGCGGCAGGAAGGTATCGATCCAGTTCAGCTTGGAAAAGAGAATGAACTGTGGGATCATAATCGCTGGATATGGAAGCATCATGGTGCTGAGCATGAGCATGAACCACAAGTTGCTGCCCTTGCCCCGATATCTGGCGAAGCCATATCCTGCAAGCGCCGACGAAAACAGGGTGCCGACAACAGTCAAAATGCCGATAATGAGACTGTTCATATACATTTGACCGAAGTTCAGCGTGTCGAAAATTTCTCTGTAGTTACTCCACTGCCAGGACTCCGGCAGAAAGGTCGGAGGAAACGTCAGCAGTTCCTTCTTCGATTTCAGTGAGGTAGAGACCATGAAAAACAAAGGGAGGAGCATGAGAAAGGTGGTGACCACCAGGGCAATGAAGCTGGCAATGCTAACCGCATCGATTTTGCGCCGGCGTTTATTCACAGAAGGTGAAGCCCCTGGGCCGGCAGTCGGAATCGTACTCATTTGCGTCCGCCTCCTTCATAGTGAACATAACGGTTCGAGAGTTTGATAATAAGCGCTGTAAACGCCATGACGACGATCAGCAGTACCCAAGCGAGTGCCGAGGAGTAGCCCGCTCTGTATTCCTTGAAGGCGCTGGTGTACAGGTTGTAAACGTAGAACCAGGTCGAGTAGTTTGGACCCCCTTGGGTCATTACATACGCCTGCGTAAATACTTGGAAGGAATCAATGACGCCCATAATCAGTTGGAACAAAAGTACCGGTGAAATCATGGGCAGCGTTACGTTCAGGAAAATCCGGAAACGTCCCGCACCGTCAAGCTTGGCGGCTTCCACGAGGCTTGAAGGAACACCCTGAAGTCCCGCAAGGAACAAAATCATGCCTGAGCCCACCGTCCAGAAGGACATAATCATCAGAGCGTAAAGCGCATAATCGGGGCTCATGAGCCAGGCTGGGCCGCTAATGCCGAACCAGGACAGCACGTAATTGAACAGACCGATCGATGGGTTGAAAATCCAGTACCACAGCAAGGACATGGCGACGCCGGATACCATGCTCGGAAAATACATGGCCGTGCGAAAAAATCCGCGGAATGGTATTTTCGCATTGAGCAGGAGAGCAAATCCAAGTGCCAGCAGCAGCTGGATCGGTACACTGATAAAGGTATAGCGCACCGTTACGACAACAGATTTCCAAAACAGGTCATTTTGAAACATTTCTTTGTAATTCGCGAGTCCGACATATTTCGGCGGGTGGATAATGTCATAGTCCGTAAAGCTGTAATAAAGGGATGACAGAATCGGATACAAGGCAAACACGAAGAAACCGATAAGCCATGGAGAGATGAAGAGGTACATGTAAAATGTCTGCCGCCGGCTTTCGCGATGGGTCACATAAACACCAACCTTTCTAAATGATATAAAGTTATAACGCTTTAACTTTCGTAGTTGAGTTTCCCCGAAATTAAAAGGTTTCATGTGATGTTATGTAATTGAAAGTTAAAGTGCTTTAACTTTATTATCCGGACTGATGAGATTATCATAGTGGATGGTTTCTCAATTATCAACCCTTTTTTTGGATGTTTGTAAGCGCTACCTTCGTTGAAGCTTCGTAAGTTCTTTCAAAACGCCTGATAAAGGCTGATTTAGAAAGGCTTTTTGGGGGGAATCAAGCCCTCGAAAATTCACGAAACTTCTTGGAAGGAATTTTTGCGAAAGGATCGGGTAACTTTGTTCGAAAAACTAGAAATGGCCGGCGCCAATCATTCAGCAACCTTTCAGTTGAATTTAACGTTCCTATCGTCTGTATGGGATATAGTGGAACCAAGAAAGAGGAGGAGATCAACAATGAATATTTCTTCAGCAGCAAGTTCCACGACATCCTACATATCCACGTCTTCATCCAGTTCGAACAGCACAAGTGAGTTGGAAAAACAAAAGACGAAGCTTGAGGCCGAATTGGAGAAAGTACAATCCAGCAAGGACGATGATAAAACCAAGGAGACCAAAACGAAGCAGCTGCAGCAGCAAATCAAGCAAATCGAAGCTCAAATCTCGCAGCAAAGCTCCCAGAGCAGCGGGACAACCGGAACCAAAGAAGCGCCGCCGGCCAAACCACCAACGAATGGTATGCAAGCAGCATCCCCGCAACAAATTGCAAATGCAACGACGGACAGCAATGGCCGATTTGATATTCGGGTATAAGAAGGAATACAGAACTTAATTTAAAACCGAATATAAAATAATTTAAACCAACGAGCTAATCGATAAGTTGGAGCTGATTGGCTCAACCAAAAGACCTGCCTGATCTCTATAGATCAAGCAGGTCTTTTGGTTGTTCACATGTACATGTTTTATTCAATCGTTAAACCGTTTATCCGTTCAGAGATGGCTCTTTTTTTATAGTACATGCCGATAGTCACCAGAACCACCATCTCGGATAGCGGAACGGCAAGCCAAACGCCTGTAACACCGAAGAATGAAGGGAGGATCGCAATCAAAGCAACCATAATAATCATCTCGCGTGCAGCTGTAATCCAGATGGCCATTTTGGCATTTCCGACAGATTGAAAGTACGTGCTCATGACAAAGTTAATACCCATGAACAAGTATGCAAAAGTAAATATTCGCAAACCGTACACGGCGTTATCCGTCACGCTGGCACTGAAGTTCCCGAAGATTTGCACAAAATAAGGTGCGCCCAGTTGTACAACGAGTAACAGCAGGACCCCACATGCCAGAGCCGTTCTGGAGGCTAAACGAATGGTCTGTTTTTCCCGATCCATCTGTTTGGCTCCGTGATAATAACTGACCAAAGGTTGGGCAGCGGAGGCTAGACCGAGAAATGCGAGCAGTACAACACCATGAATATAGTTCAAAACTGTAAAAGATGCCACGCCATCCGTGCCCGCAATCCGATCCAGTGAGATGTTGTGAGAGATGGAGAAGACGGACATGCCTAGTTCAGCAAGGAAGCTTGGAAACCCAATGAGTACAATAGAAGCCAGCAGTTTGGTATTCCATTTGAAGCGAGTGAATTTGAGATTATTATTTTTTCTGAAAAAGTGAGTCAGCAACACAAGAAGCGCCAGAGATGCCGATATAATTGTACCAATCGCGACGCCACGAACGCCCCATTCCAGTACGTATAACGTTATATAGTTAAGCACAATATTAGCTACCGCAAATGTAATCTGAGCATACATGGATGTATTGGGATTGCCGTCGTTACGAACAAAAATAGTAAGTGCATTCTCAATGGTGAAGACAAAACCGAACAACAGCATAATATTCATATAGTCTGCAGCAAACGGGAATGTTTCAGTATTGGCACCAAGGGCCAAAACAAGCTTATCTCTGAAAGTATATGCCGTATATCCGATAACCATTGTAATCAGCAAAATAATCGTAATGGATTTAGTGAAGATTTGTTTCGCTGTCGTGGGGTCCTTCTTACCCATATAGGTGGAATACAAGGTTGCCCCGCCCATTCCGATCCATAGCGACATAGCTACAAAAAGCGTATAGACAGGAGATGCAATCCCGATTCCCGCCAACGCTGTAGAACCCAGTTTGTGTCCAACCATAATGCCGTCGATAATAAAATTGAAAGCGATAACGAGCATCCCTAATATGGAAGGCACGAGGTAGCTTACAAATGCCTTACCTACAGATTGCCTTTCTAATGGATGCGTCCAATTTGTGTTCATGATGACCTCCGTTAGTATACTGAATGTTCGTTCTATATTATATTATACCGAACGTTCGTTCTGTATAATAACATGCCGAGAATTTGGTTGGCAACTTTTCCAAAAGATGATCGTTTATATGGTAGAGTTAATAGAGCATCTTTTATGACACGGGAGGGAATCTCTTTATGAAGCAAAACAAATATGATGAAGCTGAGTTTTTCGGCAATTACAGTCAGATGGCTCGATCTACCCAAGGGTTGGAGGCTGCTGGCGAGTGGCATGAACTGCAAACGATGCTGCCTGAATTAAAGGGCAAGAACGTATTGGATCTGGGGTGCGGCTTTGGTTGGCACTGTCGATATGCACGTGAGCAACACGCTAGTTCTGTGGTTGGCGTGGATTTGTCTGAAAATATGTTGCAACGTGCACGCGAGATGACGGATGATCCTCAGATCGAGTACCAGCGTATGGCGATTGAGGATATTGATTTTGCACCCGGACAATTTGATGTAGTGATCAGCTCACTGGCTTTGCATTATATCGAGCGTCTGGATCAGGTATACGCCAAAATCAATGCATGTCTTGTTCAAGGAGGTACGTTTGTCTTATCTGCGGAACATCCCATCTTCACGGCGCGGGCGGAGCAGGACTGGCATTATGGAGCTCAAGGTGAAATACTGCATTGGCCTGTGGATCATTATCAAGAGGAAGGGCAGCGGATAGCGAACTTTTTGAATCAGGACGTGGTGAAATATCATCGGACGATGGCGACTCATCTGAATGAATTGATTCAGGCTGGTTTTGTCATTCAACAGGTAGCCGAGTCCAAGCCATCTCCTGAGATGATGGAGCAGGTTCCCGGTATGCGAGACGAGAATCGTCGGCCGATGTTTCTGATGATTGCCGCGGTTAAGGCTTGAGCAGCAGCTTCGGCGGTATCAAAATGAAGTTTATGGGTTTTATACTAGATAGACCAGCGCGTTCAGTACATCTGGACTTTGCTGGTTTATTTTATTTTGTAGGAGAGGGAGAAGAAATAAACCGTTTGGGAACCAAATCCGAATGGACGTAGTCTTATTAAGTGAGGTGAACATCAGTTGGACTATCAATATCTGGCACACGCTCAGACGATCGACAATTATACACTTAGCAGCATGATGGATGAGTACGGGAACGATGTATGGAACTACGCGTACTTTCTGACCAAAAGTACCGAGCAGGCGGATGAATTGTCACAGGAAGTGTTTATCCGGGCATATTCCGGGATCGCCCATTTTCGAGGAGAATGCTCATTGAAGACATGGCTGCTGACCATCACTAGGAACACGACATTTACATACCGGAAATCCAGATTTTTTCGCAGCAGTTTATGGGGAGAGACACTGCCAATCCCCACGGAACAGGGGAATACGAGCATGGGTGAGATGAAGCCTGGAAAATGGGTTCACCCCTCTGCCGAAGCCGAGGCGATCAGCAGGGAGCACATTCACGAAATCTGGGACATCATCATGGCTCTGCCGGACAAATTCCGGGAATTGCTTTTGCTGCATCTGAAGTATGAGCTTAAGACGAGTGAAATTGCGGAAATGCTGGGCATCAGCGCGGGAACGGTCAAATCGCGACTGTCCAGAGCGAAGGCCAAAGTACGGAAACAGTGGGAGGAGCGAAGTGAATGAAACATATGGATGACGAATGGGAAAAAGTAGTCAAACAGGAGCCGTTTGCGGCGTCTCCTTTTACCGAGGAGCATAAACAGAACGTACTTCGTCAGGTAGCCTGGCTCAAATCGGGATCTGCACAGAAAATGAGTGATGTTGGGGATAAGTCCGCCGAGCAAAACACCCTGCCCAATCAACACAGACGCCGTCTTCGCTCCCGCAGAGCTGTTATTGCGTGCACGACGATTGCAGCCGTGGCAGCGGCGGTCATTCTCTGGAACGGACAGATTGTGGAGCCTGTAATTGAAAAAGTATATCCCACAGCAGCGCTGCAATATACCGATGATGCCGGCATGAGCCTGCTCACTGACAAGATGAAAAAGAATGTAGCCGTCACGATGCGAGACTATCTTGGCAAACAATTACGTATAACCAAAGTGCAGGACCTGCCTGTCTCTGGAAGAGTCTCCGTCGAGGCTGGAAAAGAAGGCGATGCAGAATATGCGTTGATCTGGCTTGATGCGGCAACAGGCAATCTACGTGAGGTACAGATGAGACGGGAGATGGCAGCTAATGAGCTGGAGCATCGTTATTTGCGTCAGATTCCTTCACTGCTTCAAGGCATTGGTGGGGACCCTGCGCTCACACCGCTATCAGCCAATCGATATGTGGGAATGAAGCAGGGCGAATTGGAGCCGAAATCGTATACTACACTTACGTTAGAGAATAAAAAAAGCTATGGAGAGATTATTTGGTTACAGGATGAAGCGATCTCCGTTTCAGGTGATCTCGATCCTGATCAAGTTTCCCAAACTGCTTTGGCAAATGCAGAGGATTCCATTGAGGCGTTTTCTGGCAAAACTGCTCCCGATCTGACGAGCATACACCGGACCAAAGATGATGAGAATGGTAAGGATACATTTACTTTTAATTTTGGAGATCGTTATTTTGTGCAAACAACTGAAGGAAAGTCAGGTTTAAGTTATTCTGTTATGAATGCGAAGTATAATAGAAAAGAATTGAATACTATGGAAGAAATGGAGGCTTATCATAAGGAACTGCTTGAAATGAAAGAATCCATCCTTAGGGAAAAGGCAGCACCTATAATCAAGAAAATATTCAATGTTGATCTTCAAGCATATAAACTCCGTCGTATGCCGGAAACGCTCGGAATCGTTTCATTTGAACTTGAATCTACCACAGATGCCTTTCAGATTGAGTACAATGAAGATGCTCGTATCACAATGATCAAGCGGGATACTCTCTAAGACTTGATTTCATATGGTACAATCAATTTAATAGATGATTGGAGCATAAGGAGCATAACGATGAAATATTTGGTGAGTTCATGTCTTGCTGGCGTAGCCTGCCGTTACAACGGAACAGCGAGTCTGGATGCAAAGATTCAGGAGCTTGTGGAGCAGGAACAGGCAAAGATGGTCTGCCCGGAGCTGCTTGGAGGGTTTTTCACCCCGCGGGAGCCAGCTGAAATTATCGGCGGTACGGGTAAGGATGTGCTGGCAGGTACAGCCAAGGTCATTGAGAAGAGTGGCAATGACGTCACGGATCTGTACATTAAAGGAGCCTATCAGACACTTGAATGGGCGCAAAAACTGGATGTCACCTGTGTGGTGCTTAAAGAATTCAGTCCTTCCTGCGGTACACAGATGATCTACGATGGTAACTTTGCCAACCACAAAGTCGTGGGCGAAGGGGTTACTTCTGCTTTGCTGCGGCAAGAGGGATTTACGGTTATCTCGGAAAATGAGTTCATGGAACAGTTATAATTGTCGTAATCACAATAATCTCTGATACGAATTACAGGTAAGTCGCCTTGGGGAGCAGCAGATCCATGGCGACTTGTTTTTTTGTTACAACAGGGCATGCACTTGATTATCGAAAAAACCTTGCTAGAAATAATAGTTACTTTTATATACTAAGAAACATTATTGTGCGTACTTTTATATTTTGATTATAAACTCTAAAATAATACTCAGGTATTCAAGTTCAGACCATAAACAGGAACATAAACAAGAAAAGGATGTGCAGATCATATGGAAGCCTCGGCAAAAGCCATTTCGAAAGAAAACATTTTGAACGCTTACTATTTTCGGCATGCAACCAAACAGTTTGATGCTTCACGTATCATTTCGGCTGAAGATTTTGAGTTTATTCTAGAAACGGGACGGTTGTCGCCAAGCTCAATTGGTTTGGAACCATGGAAATTTCTGATTGTGCAGAACCCGGACTTCCGTAAGCGTCTGTCCGAAGTTTCTTCCGGGGCTCAGAAACAATTAGCGAAGGCAAGCCATTTTATTGTCATTCTGGCGCGGTCTGAGGCGAGTTATAACTCGCCTTACGCGGAATATATGCTGAAAGAAATCAAGGGCATGCCGGATGACGTATTTGAGCTGACCCGTGAAGCTTATGGCAAATTTCAAAAGAACCAACGAATGCTTGAGAACCCGCGTACTTTATTTGACTGGGCGTCCAAACAGACCTACATCGCTCTCGGTAATATGATGACTGCGGCAGCGCTGATTGGTATCGATTCCTGCCCAATTGAAGGGTTTAGATATGAAGACGTACATCGTATTCTGGAAGAGGAAGGTTTGCTTGAGGATGGACAATGGGATGTTTCCGTCATGGCAGCCTTCGGTTATCGGGCGGAAGATCCGCCACGCGAGAAATCCCGTCAGCCTTTGGATAAAATCACGCAGTGGATTGATTAAGCTTATCAGTCCATGCTGGAACAAGTAAAAGAAACGGTCAGCACCAAGTTCTAAACGTATTCACTTGTATTTATTGGCAGGCCGGTTCGTTCGTTGAATCGGTCTGTTTGGTTTGCAAAATGAAAGAAAGGCGGTATAATCTTACCCATGGAACCTATACTCATATTCAAAGCATTATCCAACGAGACACGTCGACAGATTCTGTTGTGGCTCAAAAACCCGGAGCAACACTTTCCACCGCTGGAGTTATCCCAGCATCCGGATGCAGGAAAGAGCGGCATATGTGTTGGAACGATTCAGGTGAAGGCCGGACTGGCTCAATCCGTCATATCCAGCTATCTGCTGACCATGCTCAAAGCCGGGTTGCTGATCTCCGAGCGTAGGGGACAGTGGACGTATTATCGCCGCAACGAAGAAACCATTCGTCAATTTGCCGAGTACGTACAGCACGAGCTATAAGCCGGACGCCGAGACGGAAGCAAGAATGCAGGTGCAGGCGGGTATTCCGTCCGGATGTAAACGGCTAGAGGAGCAGCTCTGTGACATCATTTTTTTGCGCTTTTACATCTATATATCTGGATATACAAAAATAAAAATATGAACAAAGAGGAGAACTTTCTATTATGTCTACCGAAAACACAGCTTCATCCCATAAAAAACTTATTAACGACGTTAAATTGTCCATACTGGATTTGGCTCCTGTCGTAGTAGGTGCCACACCTGCGGATGCGCTTCGCAACAGTCTGGATCTTGCTCAGCACGCCGAGCGTTGGGGATATCACCGTTACTGGGTAGCGGAACACCACAACATGCCGGGCATCGCTTCTTCCGCGACCTCGGTTGTCATTGGTTACCTTGCAGGTGGAACGAAGACCATTCGTCTCGGATCAGGCGGAATCATGCTGCCTAACCATGCGCCGCTTGTTATTGCCGAACAGTTTGGCACGTTAGAGTCACTGTATCCAGGCCGTATTGACCTTGGGCTGGGCCGTGCACCGGGAAGTGACCGACGTACGTCTCTTGCTTTGCGTAAAGACCTGAACAGTGGTGAAGATTTCCCCGAATTGCTGGCTGAACTTAGAGCATACTTCGATGCTTCTGCTACATCGTATCACGCGCCTGTTCGCGCTGTACCCGGTGAAGGGTTGAATATCCCGATTTACCTGCTCGGCTCCAGTGATTTCAGTGCTCGTCTCGCCGGACAGCTGGGATTGCCGTTTGCTTTTGCCAGCCACTTCTCACCGGATTACACCCGGATTGCACTTGAAACGTATCGGAGCAGCTTCCAACCATCCGATTACTTGAAGGAACCCCATGTTATTGTGGGTGTAAATGCTGTCGTGGCGGATACCGACGAAGAAGCAGCATGGCTTGGCACAACGATGCAGCAGCAGTTCTTGAACATTATTCGTGGCACAACCGGATTGGTGCAGCCACCAGCCGATATGGAAGGCAAATGGACAGATCGTGAGAAAGCTGGTGTAGAGCAGACGCTAAAAGCAGCTGTGAACGGTTCTCCAGAGACCGTGCGTGGTCAACTGGAATCATTTATTGCTCAGACCCAGGCGGATGAGCTGATTATTACGTCGATGATCTATGATCATCAGGCACGCCTGCACTCGTATGAGCTGATCGCTCAACTGGCGGGAAAAGCATAACAAAAGCATAAACTCAACAGCGGACGTGAACAAAAGGCTCGCATGCCGCTGACATATTAACGGTTTGTCTCTTCGGAGGCGAGCCGTTTTTTGGTAGGGAAATTATTCAAAGGAGTTGTATGGGGCAGAAGGTTCTTTTTAGGGTAAAATGAACTTACCGGTCTAATTTGAAACGGTTAAACAGCGCCATACGTATAAACTCAATGTGTTATACATATGTTGGCTTGTACAAGCAACTTTATGCGCAGTCAAGAAACGTGCAGGTTTACAGCTTATGCTTTTGATAAAGGATACATAAGAGAGGAAGACACGCCTATGGAGCAACCCGAGCAACCCCGCATTTGGCCGGATCGGTTTAAACGATTTTTTCTGAATAATAAGTTCGTGCTTTTTCTGTTAATTTTACTGCTGGTAGGACTGAACGTGATGGTTCTTACCAAAGTATCCTTTGTTTTGCACCCGCTCGCGGTGCTGATCAAGACGATTGTGCTGCCGATTATTCTGTCGGGTATTCTCTATTACCTGCTGAATCCGATTGTGGATGTCATGGAGAAATGGAAAATCAAACGTGGCTGGTCCATTCTGATCTTATATCTGGCTATCGGGGGCATCCTGACAGTCGTGGTACTGGCGGTCATTCCGGTCGTACGTAACCAGATTACGAGTCTGATTGAAAATTTTCCAACGTACAGTGAGACGGTCAAACAGCAGTTTGAGCAGCTTACGGGCAGCAAGCTGTTCGGTCAGTTCCAGGAGACAGTCAATTTGAATTCTCAGGACTGGTGGGGCACGATTTCCCAGAAAGCCACTGACATTCTGAACTCGACCTGGAACAAATTGGGCGGATTCCTCGGAGCGTTCACCGAGACGGTGCTGTCCATTGTAACGGTTCCGTTTATCCTGTTCTATCTGCTGAAAGACGGCAAGAAGCTTCCATCGAAAATTCTGTCTTTCCTGCCAATCAAGAGTCGTACAGGTGCAATGCATGTGCTGGAAGATATCAATCACCAGATCAGTTCGTTCATTCGTGGACAGATTATCGTTAGCTTCTGCATAGGTATTCTGCTATACATCGGTTATATGATTATTGGTCTGGACTATGCGCTGATTCTTGCGATTATCGCATCGTTTACGAGTGTTGTACCGTACCTGGGACCTGCAATTGCGATTACGCCTGCGCTGATCGTGGCTCTGGTCACTTCTCCCGTGATGCTGCTGAAGATGGTAGCGGTGTGGACGATCGTGCAATTAATTGAGGGTAAATTCATCTCACCTCAGATTATGGGCAAAACGCTCAAAATTCACCCCATCACGATTATCTTTGTCATTCTGACTTCAGGTAATCTGTTCGGTGTAGTGGGCATTCTGCTGGCTGTTCCGGGATACGCAGTGCTGAAAGTATGTGTGTCGCATATCTTCAACTGGTTCAAGGAACGATCCGGCCTGTATGATCCGAAGAATAACAATCTACTGTAACCGAAGTGGGCAAGCCCGTAGCTAGAGCATGATAAACTTCTTTTTCTGGCAAAACGGTGCCCTAATTCAACAGAACCCCCGTCCATCGGCTAACAGCCGAGAGGCGGGGGTTCTGTTGTGTGAACAGGCTGGCTGATGCCTAGCCATGTTTAATATGCTGAAGCGTCTGCAGGAAAATCTGCTCAATGTGTGTATCATCCAGAGAATAATACACGGTCTTGCCTTCTTTGCGCCGCTTGACAATCCGCATGTTGCGGAGTGATCGCAGCTGGTGCGAAATGGCCGACTGTCCCATATCGAGCAGCACCGTCAGATCATGAACACATAATTCCTTCTGCAACAGTGCATCAATAATACGAAGCCGTGTCGGGTCACTGAAAGCCTTGAACCAATCAGCCATCTCGGAAGAGGTATCGCGATCCATGAGAGAAGCACGAATGGTCTGCACGTCAGCCTCTGTTCCAGAGCAGGCCGCGTCGCATTCGGCTGGAGCTTTAACCGGTTGTTCCATTTCCTATCACCACCTATATTAACTCAACCTTTGATTTGATCAAATGTTCTTCGATAAGCCTATTATATCCAAAAAACGTCTAAAGCGAAATGATTACTATTAGCATATTCTGTATGAAAAATCAAACGGAATTGTTGACACTCATGTTTAAGCGTGCATATAATAGGGTTAACAAAACATATGAATGATTGCTCATATATTGATTTTAACGTAAAAATTACGAATAATAATATTGATTTACGTACTGCAAAGGGGAGAGTTCACATGGGAACCGGACAGGAACAGGTGAAAAGGGAACTGCTGCTGGATGGATTGGATTGCGCGAACTGCGCATTGAAGATTGAGAATGGCGTCAAAAAAATTAAAGGCATTTCCGATTGCTCGGTCAATTTTGTGACCAAAACCTTATCCATGCACACCACATCCGATATGGATGAGCAGGTGGTGGAAGAAGCGAAGCGCAAAGTACTTCGGCTGGAGCCGCATATTCGTATTTCGGAAAAAGGTAAATCATCACAAGGCAGTCGTGGTTCTGCTGATTCAATAAACCAAGCTAACGGCAATGTGCACGCACATGCAGGTAGCGGAGCTCACACGCATGAGCATACTCCGAGTAGGCACGATCATGCTGGTCACTCCCATGACCATGACCACGGTCATCATCACGGAGCCCAAGATCACACGCATGATCATGGAAGTCATGCCGGACATGATCACGGTCATGCGGACGGTCACGATCATGACGATGCGCATGCCGGACACTCACATGAACATGGCGCTGGGCAGACAAAGGTGCTGCTTGCACGCCTGGCGGCAGGCTCCATTTTGGTAGCAGCCGCGATCTGGTCTCCGCTGGAAGGCTGGGCACAGCTTGCACTCTATGTTGTCGCTTATCTGATCGCAGGGGGAGATATCGTTCTCCAGGCGTTCAAAAATATTATTCGCGGTCAGGTATTCGATGAATACTTCCTGATGTCCGTGGCTACCATCGGTGCGTTTGCCATTGGCCAATACCCCGAAGGTGTTGCGGTCATGCTCTTCTATCAGCTAGGTGAGCTGTTTCAGGGGCTGGCGGTTAATCGGTCAAGGAAGTCGATCCAGTCGCTTATGGATATTCGCCCGGACTATGCGAATATGCTGATTGGCTCGGGAGAAGAGACCAAGCGAGTGTCGCCGGAAGAAGTACGTATTGGAGATCGCATTTTGGTTAAAGCGGGTGAGCGAGTACCTCTGGACGGGATTGTTAAGGCAGGTCGTTCCATGGTGGACACTTCCGCTCTGACAGGTGAGTCAGTTCCGCGTGAACTGGAACCCGGTAGTGATGTACTGAGTGGTTTCGTGAACAAAAACGGAATGTTAACTATCGAAGTAACAAAAACTTTTGGTGAATCCACGGTATCCAAAATTTTGGACCTAGTGCAGAATGCGAGTAGCCGCAAAGCCAAAACGGAACATTTTATTAGCAAATTCGCCCGTTATTACACGCCGGTTGTCGTCATTCTCGCCGCGTTGATTGCGCTCGTTCCACCATTGGTGCTCAGTGGTGCGACATTTGCCGATTGGATCTATCGTGCACTGGTCTTCCTCGTGATCTCTTGTCCGTGTGCGCTGGTCGTTTCCATTCCGCTTGGTTTTTTCGGCGGTATCGGAGCTGCCTCGCGTAACGGTATTCTCATCAAAGGAAGTAACTACCTTGAAGCCTTGAACGATGTCAAAGTCGTTGTTTTCGATAAAACGGGTACACTAACTAAAGGTGTTTTCAAAGTAACAGCTATTCGCCCTGAAGGTGGGCGTAACGAAGATGAATTGATGGAGCTTGCTGCAATTGCCGAGGCTCATTCCAATCATCCGATTGCTGAATCCATTCGCGCAGCTTGGGCAAAAGATATCCGGACCCAAGGTGTGGATGATTACGATGAGGTTGCAGGGCATGGCATCAAGGTCAGTGTGGATGGACGTGAAGTGCTTGCTGGTAACGCCAAATTGATGGAACAGGCAGGTATCTCCTACACGACTCCACAAACCGTAGGCACAGTGGTGCACGTTGCCGAATCGGGTTCGTATGTCGGTCACCTGATCATTGCCGATGAGGTTAAGGATGATGCAGCGGCAGCCATTCAGGCACTCAAGAAGCTCGGTATTCGCAAAACAGTGATGCTGACAGGGGATGCCAAGGCTGTTGGTGAAGCTGTAGGGCGTGAGCTGGGTGTCGATGAAGTATACGCTGAGCTGCTGCCACAGCATAAAGTCGAACAGCTGGAGCGTCTCGAAGCTGCCAAATCGTCGAAAGAGAAAATGGTGTTTGTCGGGGATGGCATTAACGATACACCGGTTCTGGCACGTGCCGATGTAGGTGTAGCAATGGGGGGACTCGGTTCGGATGCCGCGATTGAGGCGGCAGACGTTGTCATCATGACGGATGAACCATCCAGACTGGCAAGTGCGATCCGAATTGCAAAACGGACACGAACCATTGTTTGGCAAAATATCGGTTTTGCGTTGGGTGTCAAAGCGATCTTCCTACTGCTGGGTGTGTTCGGAATTGCCACCATGTGGGAAGCGGTATTCTCTGATGTAGGGGTGACCGTACTGGCTGTCCTGAACGCCATGCGTGTACTGCGCGTGAAGGACATCTAAGTTTTACGAAACGATCCGGACGGCTCTTCGTATATACGTAGAGCCGTTTTTTTGTTTTAATATCTGTGGTGTATTTTTAATGGAGTTAGGGGAGAACATTGTGGCAGGAGCAGTAGTTGGGATTATATGCGGAGTGTGCTATTTCATTCTGGGATTAATGGTGTACAAAAAGCCGCCGAAAAGGATTAATGGCGTTTATGGTTATCGTACTCCGCGAGCAATGAGTCATCCTGAGTTATGGGAAGAAGCGCAACGTTATAGCGCCAATCTGATGATGCAGTTTGGTGTGATTATTACGGTATTCGGCATAATCGGTTTTTGGCTTACGGATGTACGAGCTTTGGTTCTAAGTCTTGTGGCTATAGGATTCTATACATTCAGGCTGTTTACCAGAGTCGAAGGCCGTTTGAAGCAAATGCAGCGTGTCCAGCAACAGGAACAGAAGGAGCAAGGCGCTTAGAGGCACAATGTGAAATCGCACCTGAACGAAGATCCGCGCGAGCGGATCTTTTTTGCATCTTATAGAGGCGAAGGATAACAGAGATCTGCTTTTAACAACGTGTTGTAAAAATTACCACTGCAATAATTTATTCTTGTTTGAGACATACTACATATTCAAGTCCAAAATCTAACGTTGACGTTAACGTTAATAATATATATAATTATGTACATAACATTATAGACATATTGAAGTGAGGTGAAGGAAATGAGTTTATATAAAATCGATGACGTAGCCAAGGAATGTGGTTTGACCAAGCGTACCATTCGGTATTACGAAGAGATCGGTGTTATGCCTTCACCTCAGCGGACGGACGGTGGCACACGATTATACACCCGGGAAGATATCGATTATCTCAAAAAGGTGGTTCGGGCGAAGGAAGTGCTTGGTTTCTCGCTTCAGGAGCTACATACCTATGTGGCAACGGCGGATGCGCTGAACGAACAGCGTTTTGACTACCAACAGACCACTGAGGTGAGAGAACGGATCGAGAAGCTCACCAAGATGGAAACGACGTTGGATGACCAGCTGCAACTGATCGAGCAGAAACTTCAGAGTATTCACGCCGTTCAGGAGGAACTAGAGGAATTACGTGAACGGGTTCAGAACGGCATTCGACGATTAGAAGGGCACGAGAATGAGACATAATTAGTATTTCACGATAAGCACCGGGAGATCCGGTGTCATTTGTGCCGTTTTCTTTCCTATATTTCTGAAAAAAAATGAGCATTTCATTGTTTTTCACAATTTATTTCACAACATAAATCATGAACCAGGAGGAATTACGTATGAAAAGAGAACCCTCATTACCTGACGAATTGCCGTCATCCCGTGGAGGTCTGTTATCCCAGCCCAGAGCAGTATGGGCAGTAGCCTTCGCCTGTATTATCTCCTTTATGGGTCTGGGATTGGTTGACCCGATTCTGCCTGCGATTGCCGATCAGCTGCATGCCTCCAAAAGCCAAGTATCTTTATTGTTTACAAGTTATAACGCGGTTACCGGGGTAGCCATGCTGATTACAGGTGTTGTATCCAGCCGGATTGGTGTGAAGTGGACACTGCTCAGCGGGATTTTGCTGATCATTGTTTTCTCTTTCCTCGGAGGAACCTCTGACACTGTAGGTGCGCTCGTCGGTTACCGTGGTGGTTGGGGACTAGGGAATGCCCTGTTCATCGCAACTGCATTATCCGCTATTGTAGGACTGTCCACTTCGGGGACAGCCAAAGCGATTATTTTATACGAAGCAGCGCTTGGTCTGGGGATTGCCGTTGGTCCATTGCTCGGTGGTGAACTGGGTTCCATCTCATGGCGTGGCCCGTTCTATGGTGTAGCTGTTCTGATGGCGATTGCTTTTATCAGTATTACGTTTATGCTGCCTAAGATGGCCAAACCGAAAACGCGTAGTTCCTTGTCCGATCCGTTCAAAGCTCTGGGTTATCCTTCACTGAAAACATTGGCGATCACAGCCTTCCTGTATAACTTTGGTTTCTTTACCTTGATGGCTTATTCACCTTATGTCATGAATCTGGATGAACACGGACTTGGTTATGTATTCTTCGGTTGGGGTCTGATGCTGGCGATCACGTCTGTCTTTGTCGCACCAAGACTGCAACGTCGATTCGGATCCGTTCCTTCCATGAGCGTTATGCTGACCCTGTTCGCCATTGATCTGCTGGTAATGGCGGTGGGTACGGTAATGGGATCATCCACAACGGTTATTGTGGCCGTTATCGTTGCCGGGATTTTCCTCGGGATCAACAACACGTTAATTACAACGGCAGTTATGGAAGCTGCCCCAGTGGAACGTTCTGTGGCCTCGGCTGCATACAGCTTTGTCCGGTTCCTTGGAGGTGCGCTGGCACCTTGGCTTGCTGGTAAATTGTCCGAGTGGTTCCTACCGGAGACACCGTTTTATTTTGGCGCATTGATGGTTCTGATCGGGGTCGTTGTGCTTCTGGTACGCCGCAGACATCTGCGCGATATCGATGCTGCCATTACGCATTAATGAACAGGAGGAATGGAAAATGCTGAAACGAATATTGGTTGCTGTCGATGGGTCGGATCATGCACACAAGGCTTTGGAGCAAGCCGTTGTTCTGGCAGAAAGTATGAAACAACCGGCTTCCTTGATGATCGTGCACGTTAATCCTTCGATCTCGCTGAATGAGCCCGCACTGGGTGTGGATCTGGAAGCACGGATCGCAGAAGAAGGACAGCATATTATACAACCTGTTAATGAATTGTTAGCTGCGCGTTCTGTTCATTATGAAACGTTGCTGATAGCTGGTGATCCCGTGAATGAGATCTGCCGTGTAGCGAAGGATAGAGACTGTGATCTCATTGTGATGGGGACGGCGGGGAAAAGCATGCTCGCTGAGATCGTCGTGGGCAGTGTCAGCCACGGAGTTTTGAAACATGCAGCATGTCCCGTAATGACTGTGAAATAGTGGTATGACTTTCTTGTGTTGATGATGCTAAAGTGGTGTATAAATAGGTATGGGATAACTTTGCGTTAAACATGAATGGAGGATACAACTATGAAAAAACAACATCTGTTCATCGGGGGCAAGCCCACCGAATCAGTAGACTATATAGCACTTCAGGCACCATACTCGAAAGAAACACTGGCAGACGTATCCTCGGCGACAGCTGAGGAAGTGGAAGCGGCGATTGCCGCCGCAGTTCAGGCGGGCAAAGAGATGCGCAGAATGCCTGCCCATCAGCGTGCAGACATCCTTTACAAGCTGTCCACCCTGCTGGAAGAACGGAAGGAAGAAGCAGCACGGATCATTGCGCTGGAGGCAGCAAAGCCGATTACTGCGGCACTTGCCGAGGTTGACCGTACGGTGGAAACGTATCGTTTCGCCGCAGAGGAAGCTAAGCGGCTCACCGGAGAGACGGTTCCCATGGACGCAGCCAAAGGCGGTGAAGGACGCGTAGGCTACACGATGCGGCAGCCTTTGGGTGTTATTGGAGCCATTACGCCGTTTAATTTTCCGATGAACCTGGTGGCTCACAAAGTAGGACCGGCACTGGCAGCAGGCAATACGATTGTGTTGAAACCTGCGGAGCAGACACCGCTGTCTTCGTATTATATTGCCAATTTGCTTCAGGAAGCGGGATTACCGGATGGCGCATTGAATGTAGTGAGCGGTGACGGTAAAACGATTGGTGATGTGCTTGTAGAACATCCTGACGTGGCCCATATTACGTTTACAGGCAGCCCGGCTGTAGGCACCAGTATTCGCAGCAAAGCCGGACTGAAACGCGTCACATTGGAGCTAGGGTCCAATGCAGCTGTCATTATTGACGCGGATGCCAATTTGGACAAGGTGGTACCGAGATGTGTGACCGGAGCTTTTACTTACCAAGGTCAGGTATGTATCTCGCTGCAGCGGATTTATGTGCATAGCGCTATCGCGGATGAGTTCATTCGTCGTTTTGCTGAAGCAGCCCAAAAAGTCGTAGTTGGAGACCCGTTGAATCCGGATACCGTTGTGTCTGCGCTCATCACATCCAAAGATGTACAGCGTACGCTGGATTGGATTGATGAAGCGAAGCAGGCAGGTGCTGAGGTGGCAACAGGCGGCGAAGCCGAGGGCGGCGTATTGCGTCCAACCGTGCTTGTTAACGTTCCGCATGATGCCAAGGTGTCTTGTCAGGAGGTCTTTGCCCCGATCGTTGTCATTAATACAGTGGATTCGGTTGAAGAAGGCATCGAGCAAGTGAATGATTCCATCTACGGGCTTCAGGCGGGTGTGTTTACCAATGATATTCATACTGCATTGCATGCAGCGGACCACATCGAAGCAGGCGGCGTGATGATTAACGATATTCCCACTTTCCGTGTGGATCATATGCCTTATGGTGGTGTGAAGCAGAGCGGGATGGGACGTGAAGGTGTTAAATATGCTGTAGAGGAAATGACGGAATTGAAGTTTGTCATGTTTAACAAGAATTAAATATCCACTCCTAGGACGAGCGGGATTCTAGATAAAATAGAACAAGATGATCCTGTACCCGAGTTAGGGGTGCGGGATTTTTTTCTTTTCTACATTCAGCCCTTACCGTAAAAAAATACATAGCCTTTCTTTATTAACCCCGGGTTCACATCTGATGAGAAGGGTATAAATACTTATCATACCGCAAATGTACCAATTAGATGCCGTTCATATCACCGAAGCATTGTGTATCCATCCTGGGAAATGAACGGATTACTGGGGTACAGAATTGTTGGAAGTTTTATAATATCTCACTTAAATTTAAATAAAATGCAGTATGAACAAGCCTGAACCTAGGAGTTACAGGCCAGACAGGAGGTGTATTCAAATGGCATATTCCATGGTTGATGTATCCGGGATGTCCGGTGTAAGTCTGAGTGAATTGGGACAGTATGCGGAGACAGGTCTGCTGAATCCAGCCTTCGTTGGTCAAGACGAGGATATCTACTATGAGAAGCCGGAGCTGCTGAGACTACAGCAGATTCTGTTCTGTAAAGAAGTAGGCATGGAGGAGGAAGAGATCGGCCCCATGCTCAGGGATACTCCCCGTGACATGATCCGTATTATGCAGCAGCATCGGCTCGAGATGCTGGAGAAGGCACTTCATCTGCACGGAATGATTCAAACACTGGATAAAACCATCTCCTACTTACGTGGAGAGCAGGAACTGGATGAGTACGAACTGTACGCTGGGTTTTCCAACAAGGGGCGTCACCAGCTTCTAAATGAACCGACCTCTGACCAAGCGTCAAAAAATGACTATTCTGAACGGATGCAGACAGAGGACAGTCAGAAGTACAACGCCAATTCACCGGAGCAATCCACAATGCCTGATGGGCAGGAGATGAAGTCGAAGGAAGATTTTCTCGATTCACAGGCGAAGATTGACCGGATTCACTTGGACTTGCAGGGCGCTATTGAGGATGGGTTAGAACCCGGCAGCTCGGAAGTACAGCAGATTATTGGAAGACACCTGGATTGGATCAAGGATTATTACACCCCAACAGCAGAGATTTACCGGGATTTGGCCAATCTGTACGTCGAGCACAAAAATTTTCGTCAGATGTATGATGGCTACCACCCCAAGCTGGCCGAGTTTTTGCGAGATGGGATGATGATTAAAGCGGAACAGGATTTATCCTAGATGCATAAAGTATCTTGGGCGAGCAGAACATGGGTGTGAAGAAAAATAACTAACAAAGAGCGCAGATCCTCTAGGAGGATGGCGCTCTTTGTTATTGCATATCATCGTAAGGTCGATAAACCCTCCATCGGCTTAAGATGGTATTTCAGGCAGTTAGGATAATTCCAGCTGCTCTGTAATTAGGCTTACCGCCTTTTCCAGGAAGACGCGGTCTTCATCGTCAAAACGGTTTTTGATCGGGCTGTCGATGTCGAGCACCCCGTACAATTCGCCGTTTTTGATAATGGGTACAACGATTTCACTGTTCGATGCGGCATCACAGGCGATATGGCCTGGAAAGGCATGAACATCTTCAACGACCATTGTACGCCGTTCCGCAGCAGAAGTGCCGCATACACCGCGTCCAAGTGGAATACGGATGCAGGCAGGCAGTCCCTGGAATGGACCGAGTACAAGTTCTTTTCCATCATACAGATAGAATCCGACCCAATTGGTGTCGGTCATAAATACATTGAGCAACGCCGCAGCGTTTGCCAGATTGGCAATAGCGCTAGGTTCATCGCGGATCAGAGCACTTAACTGTCCCAGGACGGCGGTTTGCTGCTCGCTTCGTGTTCCTTCATAAGAAACAGCTTGAAACATGATGAATCACCCTCCCGAGCAAAAATGGTACTTATTTTCAAGATAGTGCAGAGCCTGCGGTTAGTCAAGCGGAGGATTTCGGAAAGGGCAGGTCAGGCATGAATATTCCTCCTGTTTCTCATCTTCCTGGGTGGGGTAAATACTTAGCAACCACGGCGGGCTACAACCCGGGAAGGAGCTTGGCTTATGCATGCAGAGGTACAGAATCTTTTTGTACGAATTCATCTTCTATATTTAGCTCAAAATCAGGATTTAACTGTTAGCGACGCATTGCCTCTATTGGAAGAACGGGGGTATCGCGTTGGAGAACGGGAGATCAAGCAGGAACTTGAGCATCTGACACAGGAAAACTTCCTGACCGCCCATGGAGATCAATGGAGCCTTACCGGGACTGGCATTGAGGAGTTTAAGGAAATCATAGCCGTGTTCGGCCGGGTTAGTGAGGAATTGCTGGGGACGGGCAAGAAGACGTCTACAGCCTGAAATTAAATTTGGATAAGGTATCCCGAAATAGGATGCAAACTTGAGTTGATCCATACGTACAACAAGACCGGGAGCGGAAGTAGCCCGGTTTTTTGACGTGATAATGATGACTGAACAGTTGCCATTCGGTGCAGGTTATGGTTAGATGGCTATTGAATATGAGGTCTGTGAGATAGATCGGATCGGAGAGTCTTTTCATGTACAAATGCAAAGGGAGAATTCCCGAATTAGAGACAGGGCGGTTGCGTCTGCGCAAAATGCGCCGCCGAGATGCTGCCCAGATGTTCGCTTGCTGGTCAGACCGGGAAGTGACCCGTTATATGAATTTGGCGCCCATGATCGGGACAAGTGAGGCTGCGGATATGATTGGGCTGTTGAACCATATGGCAGGAGAAGAGGAGGCGATTCGCTGGGGTATTGAGCTCAAGGAGACGGGCCAGCTCATCGGAAGTTGCGGATATAACACTTGGCAACTTGAAGGCGCATTCCGTGGGGAGATCGGTTATGAACTGGGGCGCGACTACTGGCGTCACGGTTATATGACGGAAGCATTTTCGGTTATGTTACCGTTTGGGTATGAAACGATGGGTCTCAATCGGATTGAAGCGCTGGTTGATCCGCGCAATGTGGCTTCGGGAGAGTTTTTGACGAACCGCGGTTTCACGAGGGAAGGCCTGCTGCGACAGGTGCAGCATACATCTACCGGATATAAGGATATGGTGATGTATTCCCTGTTGTACGATGAGTTTTTGCGTAAGAGAGATAAATAGAGATTAGAACGACTTGAAGAGAGAAGGGTTTGTGTGAATACAACCGGAGGTTTGAACCGCAGTTTCATCCTGGCGGGATTGCTGCTGGCGACTTTTTTGTCTGCAATTGAAGGTACAGTCATTGGTCCGGCAGGGCCAACCATTGTCAGTGAGCTGGGAAGTGTGCAGCTGTTGAGCTGGATTTTCACTGCTTATCTGTTGACGATGGCTGTGAGCACGCCGATTTTTGGCAAAATCAGTGATCTATACGGACGAAAGCCAGTATTCCTGATTGGCTGTGCCTTATTCTTACTAGGCTCGCTTCTGTGCTGCCTTTCGCAGAACATGGAGCAACTGATTATTTTTCGTGCGATTCAAGGGATTGGCGCAGGTGCGGTTGTGCCTGTTACGTTTACGATTATTGGTGACATCTACCGCCTTGAAGAACGGGGCAAAATACAGGGCTGGATCAGCTCCGTGTGGGGCATTTCATCTCTGGCCGGACCGCTGCTTGGCGGGTATTTCGTAGACAATCTGGGCTGGCAGTGGATCTTTGGATTTAATTTGCCGTTCGGACTGCTGGCGATGTGGTTTGTGTTCCGTTATTTGAAGGAAGAAATGTCTCCGCGTACCGCGAAAATTGACTATATGGGTGCGTTGACCTTTACCGTTGGTATTACAGCATTGCTCTTTGTATTGTCCGCGGGTGGACAGTATTATGCCTGGAGTTCTCCTATTATTGTGGGACTGAGTATCGTAGCTGTTTTGTTTATGATTTTATTTTTTGTGGTGGAAAAAAGAGCCCAGGCCCCAATGGTACCTCTTCATCTATTCCGTATTCGGGACATCCGGGTGGCGAATATCGCCGGACTACTGACCAGTACCCTGATGATTGGCCTAACCAGTTATTTGCCACTATGGGTGCAGGGGGTTCGGGGCGGTAACGCGACTGAATCAGGATTGCTGCTTGCACCGATGTCTGTTGGCTGGCTGATTGGTAGTGTACTTGCTGGCCGTCTGCTAATGAAAATTGGATCACGCTTAACAGCGGTGATTGGATTAACCGGGATTGCCATTGGATCGGGTGGACTCTTCTTGGTCGGTGGAACATCACCCCAAGCCGTACTGTTTATTTTGACCTTTATTTACGGACTCGGCTTCGGATTTGCTTTTACAATATTCACGATCATTTCACAGTCGTCGGTTGGGTATAAAGAACGTGGATCTTCCACGGCCTTACATACCTTTATGCGTACGCTTGGACAAACCATTGGTGCAGCAGCCTTCGGCACATGGTTAAATTACCGAATTTCAACGTTGTCGAGCGAACAGCATCTGGCAGAGGCGGGGATTTCGGATGGGGACCTGAATCAACTGCTTGCTCCGCATACGGATGCCGCTCTATCGGATGACAAATGGGCGCTACTGCGTAACGTGTTGGAAGGAAGTCTGCATTCCTTGTTTGTCATCATGTTTGTCATTGCCATTATCTCATGGGTGACGACACTGGCCTTGCGCAAACGGCTAATCGTTCCCGAAGATGCAGATACTCCGCCACAAGCACAAGCTTCAGCGAAGTAAACGAAGTGAAAAGAAAATTCATTGGATTAGGGCAGCTGTTTCTTGGCTGCTTTTTTGTTTATTATTTTCTAGAAGGGATTATCTATAATTTACAATAATGGAATGGGAGGCGAGTTAAGATGAGTAAGCAATCGCTGCAATCATTCTGGTTAATATCCTTTTCAATCAAGCTTCTGGCAGTCATTATGACTTGCATTTCGCTCTCAATTGTTGTCGGACTCATGAAATATGTTCCCTTGGCAGAACGAGCGGAACATACATATTACTATCCCTTCTGGTATACATTGATCATAAGCATTCTTATCAACTTGGCTCTTCTTTTGTTTCTGATCCTGCCTTTATCATTATTTGTGGACCAAGTGCTTGCTTCTCTGAAAATGAACAGACCTATATCCAAGGTAATAAGTACAATCATAGCTTATTTTCTTCTTGGTGTAGGTAGTGCGCTGTTGTTCTCCATCTTTGTGTACAGAATGCATGCCTTTCAGTATGCTGGCCCTTATCAATACGTAGTAACAACAACGTTTGTTTTTTTACTGTGGCAATCAGGTCTGGGATGGATCTTGAAAAAAATTCGTAAGCAGAAGCAGCAGACCAGCACAGGATAATATAGATATCTCATTTGGAGTAGGGGTGAGAATGATGTTTCCCAATAATCTGAATTCGTCCAAGGAAGATGAAGCCAAAAGCAAGTACGAAGAGACTCAGAGGGAGATTGAGGGTCACAGCCGCTCAGGTCTGTCCAGTTACATTGTCGATTTGCTGATTGCAGGTGGATTGGTTGTCGCTGTCCTCACGGTGTTGATGTGGATTCTGTACCTTTGATTTGATTAATAAACAAATTCGAATAACCGGTACCGCCTATTAAGGCGAACCGGTTATTTTTAGTTTGGATCAGGTGATACGGGGCTGGCCTTAACCGTTTGCGGATAAACGATCCGCACCGAGTGCAAGCCTTTCCAACAGCTCAGAGAGCAATGTCTTATCATCTTCGCTCAGACCGCTGACAGCACGATCTATTTTGTGTGCGTAGCCTGGATAGATCTCATCCATCGTACGCTGGCCTTCTTCGGTCAATTCTACGAAAATGATGCGTCTGTCCTGCGGACAGTGTTTTCGATGTAAAAGTCCCTTTTGCTCCAGCTTGTCAATGACATAAGTGACATTCCCGCTTTGCAGCAGAAGCTGTGCACCGACTTGTTGAATGGGCTGTGCTCCTTTCATATATAACACTTCGAGCACCCCGTAAGCGGTGGGGTTGAAGCCATGCACTTTGCTTCCGGATACAGCGTGTTCATTCACGCTCTTAAATGTCTGGGCCAAGGTGCGGTACAGATGAAGAGAACGTTCGGTTCCGATTTCCTGTAATTCCAGCATACTGATCCCGCCTTTTCAGATTTATTGGAGTTGATGAATTTACATTTGACGATTCAAAGGTTCGCCATATTTCTATTGTAAGCATCTGTTTGCACGAAAAACATGCGATATGTCACAAGATTTGCATTTTTAGCAATTAAAATTTAATCATTTTTCGTATTGTCAGCATTCATGAGATTTGAAAATAAGTACTGAGAAAATCATCCTGAAGGCGCCGCGTCCTCTCCGTCTCTGGCAGGAGGTTGGAGCTCAGCCTGCTCTCTATAATAAATTCATATCATGAATGGGTTGAGGGCGGAGGAGAAGAATGATGGCAAATGGATTAACGATGCAGGAACGAAGACCCCTGAAGCACAATCGATCTTTTATCACTTTGATGGCTGCGCAGGCTATCTCCAATCTGGGAGACTGGCTGCACCTGCTTGCGATCCTTACGCTGGTGGGCATTCGCTGGAATGCCACGCCATGGGAGATTACATTCACCACGCTCTGTGCAGCATTGCCTGTCTTACTTACAGGTCCATTTGCAGGGGCACTGGCGGACCGGGTCAATCGCAAGTGGCTGATGATCGGCGCAGACGGTGCGCGAATTGTGATCGTTGGAGGGCTCATTTTTGCGGATCAAATCTGGCATGTGTATGTATTGCTTATTCTCAAGTCTTTATTCGATGTGGTGTTCTCACCGGCCAAGAACGGCAAGCTTAAGGAGATTGTGCCGCATGAGCAATTGGGGCAGGCGGTGTCCATCAGCTCGGTGATTGAACAGATGTCCAAAATTATCGGTCCGGCTCTTGGCGGGCTGTTGGTTGCCGCTTTTGGGATCACCTGGTGTTTCGTGTTGGATTCCGCGTCCTTTCTGATCTCAGGCATTATTTTGCTATGGATTCCTGGAGCACGAGTGATCCAATCTGTGAATCAGAACGTAGAACATGTAAGGGAAGAGACAGCAGGCGTTGCTCAAGCGGGTAAAAAAGCTATGTTTTTGAAAGATACAATGGAAGGCATCCGCATGCTCGCATCTCTTCCTCATGTGGGTACCTCTTTAGTCCTGCTTGCCTCAGTCCTTCTGTTTCTGCAATTTGCGGATTCCCAGACGGTAGTCCTGTTTAGGCAGCTTCCTGGTATTTCAAGTGATCTGCTCGGATGGTGTGTCGCGGCTAGCGGTGTTGGAACGTTAATTGCAGCGATGAGTGTTCAGAAGTGGAAGAAGGCGGGGCATGTAATCAAGATGGGTCTTGGAACATCATTGATGGGTCTTGTCATTGGTGGAGTAGGCATGATCGTAGGAGTATGGCCGCATGCTGGTCTTGGCGCTAATTTACTGCTGATATCGTTATTTGCCTTGGCAGGTGTGGGGGTTGGGTTTGCCATTGTTCCGTTCCAAATTCTACTTCAGGAGCAAACGCCTGAATCCATGACGGGGCGTGTGTTTGGAACGGTTGGCAGCATCATGACGGCCAGTAACATCATGGGTCCGGTGGTAGGTGGATTTTTGGTGACCTCATTCGGAGTTATTCCGGCTTTTATCAGTTCAGGCATTTTGCTGACGTTGCTTGGCGTGATTTATGTAGCGATTCGTAGGCGAAAAAAGAACGATATGGACGGGAGTCTTACAGCAAACTACATGATTACAGGTGAGTGAAACGAGTATGCAAATATGAGATTTTCACTGTAATATAAAGAAGCAGGGGTTCCGGAACCCCTGCTTCTTTTGTTTATTATAAAATTATGTTACCGCACGACTGAATGGTCCTTTAATATAGTTGCGATGCTTTCAAATGAGTGCTTCCCTCTGCAATATTGACCACGAACTCTACTGCAAATTGACGTTCCATTTGGAGATGGTAACCATTCAACATCAAAAACGATTTGGTCACGAGATAAGCTGTCCTTTTGTTCCCATTTTGAAAGCAGTGATTTTTAACTAAAGACTCTAATAAAGCACTAGTTTTTTCAAATATAGAAGGATAGGCATCTTCTCCAAACAAAGTTTGTTGGGGGCTATTTACAGCAGAGTCCAACAAAGAATAGTTCTTCACTCCAGCTTGTGCTGTGTCATTCATCCTCTTCAAAAACATCAAAAAAAGCTTCCAGTACTTCAGGTCTCACATTTTCAGGTATTTTCACAGTATGATCCAACTTAAGAACAAAAGCTTAAAATGATCAAACAATTCCTCACGAACTCGATTACAATATCAATAAAGAACCCAACAAGCACCTGACAGGACAGGGAGTGAATGATATGGAAATCGAAAACAAAAATACAGCCGCACAGGAGTCCATATTGGACGTACATATTACGGAAGCAGGATATGAGGCGGGTCAATCCACGATCAGGAACATCCGATTACACGTGGCGCCGGGGGAACTGGTGGGTATAATCGGACCGAATGGGGCTGGCAAAAGCACGACCATTAAAACATTGCTTGGCTTACTTGAGCATGCAAAGTATGAAGTAACCATTGGGGGAGATGGACGTTATGCCTATATCCCGGAACAACCTGTGTTTTACGAATATATGACCCTGTGGGAACATCTCGATCTGGCAGCGGCTGCCTATGAGATGGAGGAAGAGGTCTTTGTTGCCAGGGCGGAGGAGATGTTGGTTCGTTTCGGCATGGACCACGTTCGCAATGATCTTCCGGCCAGTTTCTCCAAGGGGATGCGGCAGAAAATGATGCTGATGATCGGCTTCCTGTCCTCGCCGGATGTATATATTGTGGACGAGCCTTTCATCGGGCTGGACCCACGCGCAACCAAGGATTTTCTAAAATTGCTGGACGATGAGCGCCGCCGTGGTGCGGGTGTCCTTATGTCAACGCATGTACTGGATACCGCTGAGCGAATCTGTGATCGTTTTATTCTTATTCATTCCGGGCGCTCTGCTGCCGAAGGAACATTGGACGAAATCCGTGCAGCCGCAGATTTGCCGGATGCCTCGTTGTTTGATTGTTTTGACACACTGACATCCTAACCGGGAAGGGGGGAGGAAGATGGAGACCTCTCGAGCATACACGCCACTTGGTTTATATAGACGCAGACGCAAGGAGCACTTCAATGAACAGTTAAAAAACCTGAAACTGGTAGTAGATTGGACGGTATGGGTATACCTGCTTATTCCGGGTCTGCTGTATTTCAGCGGATGGTACGTGAGTTTATGGTCCAAACCACTGCCCTCATGGGCGACCGGATTAACGCTGCCTACACTGACAGGACTGATCGACGTCATTATGCTTACAGGTGGAATTCTTATATTTGTAGAGGAAGCGGATGTGTTATTCCTGAAGTCGCGGTCGCTGTGGATGCGTACATTGATGAAACAAGGGATCTACCGGGCTTGCTTGCAGCATTTGGGTAAAATGATTGCAATTACGGCGTTGACTTCACCACTATGGTCCCGTGTGTATGACATGTCATTTATCCATATCGCACTAATAGCGATTTGGTTTGGCGCAGTAGCTTCATTCCAGGTCATTGTACTTCATATGACGAAAGTACGTTATACCGGATGGAGACGCTGGATTCGCATGATCCCTTTAGCAGTTGCCATGGGCATTATCACGATTGGAGTAACATCCTGGATGCATGGACACATCTGGATACTGCTTGCAGGTATTGTGGCCGCAATCCTTCTTCTGATTTTGGTTGGCCGATTGAGGCTGGAAATGAAGGGAACCTTTGAGGGCGATGTGCGTGAAGATTTACGAGAAAGGCTAAAGTTCACAGCCCTTTTACTGAGTCGATCTGTAACCAAACCGAAAGCACCACGCACCCGGACGATCATATTCCGCAAGCAGCGTAAGTTGCTGCGTCATCGAACGATCTCTAATCGGACAGCTGAGACGGCATTCAAAGCATTTTTTCGTAACTCCTCAACCATGAAATTGTACTTGCAGCTTGGCGGCCTTTCGATTGCTGCCGTTGCTTTACCACCTTTCCCGGTCAATGTAATCGTGTGTGGCTTGTTGGTCATCATGTTGAGCGTACTTTTTTATCGCTCTTGGGAGGTCTTTGCAACCTCGGAGTACGTTCAGCTTGTATCCTATGATTCCGAGGCGTTAAATCGTGCAGGTGTGACCATGGTACGGATGTTGTTCGTTCCGCTAGGGATTCTAATGGGATTTTCACTGGGGGCAGCCTGGCTGGGCTGGCTGGAAGGTATCGTTACGGCTGCGGCTGTCGTGGCATTTGGGCTGTTCGTCCTATCTATAACAGGCTGGATTCGTTACATCCGATCCGCTTAGTTGATATTCTTCCTTGTTCAGTAGCATATCAGATGAAGTAACTGACCATGCTATAGGAGACGGGTCTTACGATTTTGAAAGTAAGAGATCGGCTCTCGCAAGGAGGAAAAAATCATGTTGGATGATAGTGAACTTCAGGTACATTTTGCAGACAATGCAGCGTTGCTCGCGGCGCATGCAACTTTGGAGGAACTTGGGTATAAGCCATACCAGTCAGGGCCGCTTGAATTGTACATTCCTACAGATCGACAGGATACGCTATCTGCTGTGGAAATCGTACAGTCACACGGAGGAAGTGCGGTGTTTCTCTCCGAAACAGATGGATTGGATCAGTTTCAGAATATATCCATTCCGGCTCATCTCGTGAATGAAGATTGGAATGAAGGTTATGCGAGCGGAACCCAGGGGGGCAATTCCGAACAGGAGATCTCTAACCGGGATGAAGATCCGACATTCGATGATTCAGTGGATGGTTTCTCGGGCAGTGTGAAGGCGTAAATACAACAGGGGCAACGATGCTGCTTGCCTTGTTGGTGACAGTGATTCTGGATTGCATACATCTCAAAAAAACCTCGATACCCCGCCGATAGCGGGATGTCGAGGTTTTTTCATGCTCTTAATAAACTTACGTGATGTGGCCCCTAACTCTGTCCATCAACATCCTATGTTCAAGTCATGAGCGAGCGTTTTTATACTCTGCAGCATGCATGCCAGCCGTGTACCCCGTAGAGAAGGCAGCGGTAATATTATAGCCTCCCGTGTAGCCGTGAATATCCAAAACTTCACCGCAAAAGAATAGTCCCGGCAGCAGCTTGGATTCCATTGTTTTGGGGTATATTTCCTTTAAGTGGATTCCCCCACCAGTCACAAAGGCTTCTTTGAGAGAACGAGTTCCGTCTACGCGGAAGGTGAAATCTTTCATTAACCCCACTAATGCACTTAACATGCCTTTGGGGAAATGGTGAAATGTGAGGTCTTCGCTGATCTCTGCACGCTTCATCATCAATGGAATCATGCGCTCAGGAACCCATGTTTTGAGTATGTTTTTGACGGCCTTTCGGGATTCCTGCTCCAGCACCTGCTGAACCTGGGCTTCCAGAGCACCGGGGGACAGATCGGGGAACAGATCAATACTCATCGTGACCTGAGGGTTCCCAGATTTCATTTGCACCTTGCGAATGAACTGGCTGCAACGAAGCGCGATCGGTCCTGATACGCCGAAATGGGTGAAGATCATATCTCCGCGATGGGAGATAACCGATTTGCCTTTGGCATCTAGAACAGATAACCCGACATCTCGCAAGGACAAGCCTTGCAGTTCTTTGGATTGAATCCAGCTCTCGCCAGATACAATCGGTACTTCCGTCGGATACAGCTCTGTAATCGTATGTCCAGCCCCTTCAGCCCAAGGGTAGCCATCCCCGGTTGATCCGGTTTGAGGAACTGATTTACCCCCGGTAGCGATAATAACAGAGCGTGCAAGTATCGTTGTACCAGAAGCTAGCTTCACGCCCTGCACGTGTTGACCGTTCTGAATTAATTCCTTAACCGGCTGTTTGGTGCGAATCTCTACCCCAAGGGAAACAATTTTACCAACCAACGCATCAACGACCGTTTTGGCTTTATCGGTTACCGGGAACATTCTCCCGTTATCTTCCTCTTTCAGGGCAATACCGAGATTTTCAAAAAACCGCATAATTCCCTGATTGTCCAGATTCTGAAATGAACTATATAAAAAGCGTCCATTGCCCGGAATATGCCGGATTAGTTCATCCGTCTCCTTGGCATTGGTCACATTGCAGCGACCGCCGCCAGAGATCCCGAGTTTACGGCCGAGTTGATCTCCTTTATCCAGCAGAAGCACCGAGGCTCCATGCTCGGCAGCGGCAACACAGGCCATGAGGCCCGCAGATCCACCGCCAATTACAATGACATCATACATGCATTATTACCCTCTTTTTTCATTGATTTTGTCTGTTTTCCGAAAACCCTGTCTACTCCTGCCTGTTTATGAAACAATACAAATGTATTAGCAGTTCTATTATGCAGTCTTAAGGGATATATTGTAATATACTGTCGCCTATGTTTTAATCAGAAATACATGAGGGAATGTGCAGGCAGAGGAGGGAGATGGCATTGTGGTTGCGTTGAAGGACATTCTTTTACAAATACTGCTTGCAGGAGCTGCGGTATTCCTGATTCCATTATTGCACTTGGGGCTCTCCAAGCAAGCGGTCGCCAAGGCAGGATATCATAGGATGGTACAGACCAGTTTTGCCGCGACCAGTGTGGTGAGCATGTTGCTATGTCTGCTTTTTGCCCACTATGGGAGTCCGGTGTCAGTTCCCATCTCCTTGGGCATTGTGCCCCTGACGCTAGTCATATTGTATTGCAGGCCTCGCATTGGTCTAACGCTGTCTCTTCTCCAGATACTCTTCTATTTTCTCTTTGCGCATCCCTATAATCTGTACGGATTTCTACTTCAAACGGGCATCCTTCTCTATCCTATTGTATGGTTGTCAGCCAAACGATTCAAGCATTATACACGTTCACGCAAAATGGCAACAGTTATCGCCTTAATAACGGCAGAGCTGGTTGTGTCCAGTGTACTGTATATTCCATTGATGGAAAGCCAGCCAACATTCTCAATAGTACAGTGGGTATTGCTAGCGCTGGGATATACCATCGGTGCAGTTATTGCTGGAAGTCTTAGTATGCTCTGGATTGAACAGATGCAACATCACCGGGGGCTTGAGCAACATTTGTCTGAAGTTCATCATAGATACATAGCCGAAACGGAAAAGCTTAACCAAATTCTGAATGCTGTTCCTTTATCCATCGCAACCGTAGATAAGGAAGGGACCGTGCAGTTCGTCAATGATACGATGGAGCAAACGGCGCGGGATCAACTGCCTTGCACAACCACACCAGATTTGATTGGGCAACCAGCGAGTCAGTTTGTCGAACAAGCCCAGGCAGACAAGATGGAGAGCAGTATTCGTAAAGCCATTGTTCATGGAGAAGTGAGTGGGCTAACAGTGCGTTACGGTTCAAACGTGTTCCAATCCCGGACGGTTCCCATCTACGCGTATTCAGCAGAACTGCCAAGAGAGGCTATCGGAGCCATGTTGATCATTCAGGATATTACTGAGCTTGAAATGCTGCGGAGCGAGCTCGATAATGTGGATCGCCTCAGTCTTGTCGGCCAAATGGCCGCAAGTATTACCCATGAAGTACGGAATCCGATGGCGGTTGTGCGTGGTTTTCTTCAATTAATGCAGGAAAAGAGTCCAGAGTCCCTGGATCACTATTACCGGATCGTTCTGGAAGAGCTTGATCGGGCGAATAGCATTATTAATGATTTTCTGTCATTGGCTCAGAATCGAATTGCCGAGAAAGAAGAATCCCAGCTGCATGATATCATCCATGAACTAAGTCCTTTGTTATGGGCGGATGCAAATTTGCGAGGTCAGAGTATTGAATTTATGCTGGCTCACAATGTGCCGAAGCTGCATCTAAATTCAAAGGAAATCAAACAAGTGGTACTTAATCTGGCTCGTAACGGGATGGAAGCCATGAATGAAAAAGGGGTACTTACACTTGAGACCCGGTTGGTGGATGACACCGTGGAGCTGTGTGTGCGAGATACAGGCCCAGGAATACCTAGAGTGAAGCAGGAGAAGCTGTTCGAACCTTTTTTTACGACCAAAGCCAAAGGAACCGGACTGGGATTATCCATGTGTCTGAGTATTATTGAACGGCATAACGGAACCATTACCGTCGAATCGGAGGAAGGGAAGGGTACAACTTTCAAGGTTGCATTTCAACGCTGAACTTTAAGCATGTTTTGCCAAGGAATGAGACATAATATTGAAGGAGAAGCCTTTCCGCAGGCGGTGTTTGAACCTTGCTTTCATTGATTAGGGATGTATAATAGGAATAGCACAAAAGCATTTAATTTTTTAAATAATAGAACTCACATGTTTAAGGAGTGAAACCGAATGTCTATGTCATTTGATCAATACATGAAAGATATGGTTCAACCGATGCGGGATGATCTGACTCGTTTGGGAATTCAGGAGTTGCGGACTCCAGAAGAAGTTGAAGCAAGTTTGCCGGATGCCAAAGGAACCGCTCTGGTTGTCATTAACTCGGTTTGCGGATGTGCCGCAGGTCAATGCCGTCCAGGTGTATCCCAAGCACTTCAACATGATATTACACCAGACCACCTGTACACAGTATTTGCTGGTCAGGACAAAGAAGCTACAGCAAAAGCACGTGAATACTTTGCACCATATCCTCCATCTTCACCTTCCATCGCTCTGATGAAAGACGGAGAACTCGTTCACTTTATTGAGCGTCATCAAGTGGAAGATCGTTCTGCGGAGGAAATTGCGGCTGAACTCACAAGTGTGTTTGACCGTTACTGCCGTTAATTAGCTCAAGCAACGCCCCGCCTTTCGGATGACCGATGCCGGGGCGTTTCATTTTGAGCGAATAGGGTTATTTAACCATTCGGACCTTTCAAAATGGACATCAAATTTCATTAATTTAGAAACGGGGTGTGTGAACGATGAGTTTGCAACAACAGATCATCGCTGAATTGAAGGTTAAACCAAGCATTAATGAAGAAGAGGAAGTGCGCAAGCGCGTTGACTTTCTCAAAACCTATGTGAAAAATGCCAATTCCAAAGGGTTGCTTATTGCAATCAGTGGCGGGATTGACAGCGCTGTAGCTACGGCAATTTGCAAAAAAGCAACGGACGAGCTTACAGCTGAAGAGAATAAGGAATACAAAACGCTGGGTGTATTCCAGCCTTACGGTGAGCAATCGGACATTGACCATAGCTATGCTGTAGCAAAAGCCTACGACCTGAAGCACGTTGTGGAAACCAACATCGAAGATGCAGTGAACGAAATCGCACTCGAAGTGGAACAAGGTTTCAAATCCATGGGCAGCCCGCGTCATATGACTCATCAAGGCAAAGGGAATGTGAAAGCAAGAACCCGTATGGTGATGCAATATGCTCTGTCCTTTGAGGAAAACCTGTTGGTTGTCGGAACAGACCATGCTTCTGAAGCCATCACGGGCTTTTACACCAAGTGGGGTGACGGCGCCGTGGATATTACACCACTGAGCAGCCTGAACAAACGTCAAGTGCGTCAGCTGGCTGCGTATTTAAACGTGCCACAGGCCATTTTGGACAAGGCTCCATCAGCGGGACTCTGGGAAGGCCAGACTGATGAAGATGAACTGGGCATTTCGTATGAAGCGAACAGTGACTATCTGGAAGGCAAACAGATTGATCCGGCTGCACAGGAGCGTCTTGAAGCATTCTACACACGTACCCATCACAAACGTAATGCCATTCCTGGCATCTAATATGGATTGCAAGCATGCCATGATATGATATGGGCAATGCAAGTATCTGAACAGCAAAGAGTCACTGCATAAGGCAGCGACTCTTTTTGTTATGCAAGATTAGTTAATCCAATTTGCGATCTGGCGAAGTGTTTCGGCGATCGCCTGCTCAAGCTGCGTCGTCGATTCCTTGAATGGATGCACAGTATTAAAAGTATGACTTCCGCCGGGAATCTGGTGCCACGGGATATCCGGGCGAGCCTGAACCAGTGCGGCCGAGCCGTCACGCAGCCGTGTGCCGTCCTCTGTTCCCTGAATAAGTGCCACACGCAGAGGGGAAGAAGCCAAACGATCAATGATGGCGTAACGCTCCTTATGCGCGTCCAAGTCTTCCAGAATGGACACGTCCAGAGGCATCTGCTGGCCAGTTCGCCCGTTCGTGACATGGCTGCGGCCATGTGTGCGCATTTCTTCTTTTTGCTCAGGGGTAAAGAGATCCAAGTTGGTTACGCCGTTCCAAGAGAGTACGCCTGCAATCTGTTCGGGATGATCCAGCGCGTACACGAGGCTTACGCCTGCACCGCGGCTATGTCCAAGTAGAAATACCGGTAGTTCGTTAAGTTCTGGCTGTGTGGACACATAATCAAGCAGCGTTGCCAAGTCGGCAAGCTCCCGGCTGTACGTATTGACTGCAAACTTTTCAAGTTCAGAAAATTGCTCCAGATCTTCTCCAACACCGTTGTGAGAGAAATTGAAGGTCAGGACGTGATAGTTCTCGCTTAGCTGGGATGCAGTGTAGGGGAACATGCCCCAGTCTTTGAAGCCTTTGTAACCGTGAGCCAGGATAATGATTCCTTGAGCGGGTTGCCGTGCAGTGAATATATTTCCGCGAATGACGGCATCTTCGCCAACAGGCAGTTCAAATGCTGTGGACATATCTTATTCCTCCTAAAGTTTCATCTATTGCTGATTCATATTTTAACATAAATGGTAATGTGGACGAAGGTACTCGCATCCATGCGCGCCTCCTGCTACAATAGAATACGTGTTCGGATAAGTTACGGATCAGATGACCGAATGGAGATCGTTTACAGCATAAAAGGTTAAGCGGGTGAAGCGTTAATGATATATGGCATTGGAAATGACGTACTGGAGATTGGGCGTATGCGCAGGCTGTTGTCAGGTCAACACGCCGAAGCGTTTATGAAGCGGATTTTAACGCATGCAGAGCAGGAGATTGCGGAGCATCGGGGAAAACGGATGGTGGAGTTTGTATCTGGTCGATTTGCAGCGAAGGAAGCTGTGTCCAAGGCATTTGGCTGCGGCATTGGAAGCATGATGAGTTTTACCGACATTGAAGTGCTACCTGATGCGAAAGGACGTCCCGTTGCCACACTGTCTGATGAAGCGTGGGAACGACTGCAACTGCCATACGGCAAGCAGTATGATATTCACTTGAGTATTACTCACCAGACGGAGCTGGCTGCGGCCTTTGCTATTGTAGAGCAGATGGGGAAGACGTTGCCTGAATCTGAAAAGTAACAATGTGGGAGAACGTGTGAAGAACGTAAGCATGGTAACAGGAGAGGACGGGAATATGGGTTTATTGGAACAGAAACGACATTTCAGCGTGAATTTGCTGGATTGGTATATGGTCAACAGACGGGATTTGCCGTGGCGTCGCCACAACAATCCTTATTTCACGTGGGTATCGGAAATTATGCTGCAACAGACTCGGGTGGATACGGTGATCCCGTATTTCAACCGTTTTATTGGGAATTTTCCGACTGTACAGGCTTTGGCTGAAGCACCGGAAGAAGAGGTCTTGAAAAATTGGGAGGGGCTCGGATATTATTCGCGTGCCCGCAATCTTCAAGCAGCTGCCAGACAAGTCATGGAGCTGCACGGTGGGGAGATGCCACAGGACAAGCAGGCAGTATTTGCGTTAAAAGGGGTGGGCCCGTATACAGCCGGGGCCATTCTCAGCATTGCCTTCAACCAGCCGCAGCCAGCGGTGGATGGCAATGTGATGCGGGTCCTGTCCCGATACTTCCTCATTGATGAGGACATTATGAAGGGCAGCACCCGGGTGTTGATGGAAGAGCTCGCGGGAGAGCTCATTCCAGAAGGGCGTGCGCGTGATTTCAATCAGGCGCTGATGGAACTTGGCGCGCTGGTGTGCACGCCCAAAGCGCCGCACTGCCTGACTTGCCCGGTCATGGAGCAATGTTCCGGCCGCATCGCCGGACGTGAGCTCACGCTGCCGGTCAAGACTAAGGCGAAGCCGCCGCGCCCTGAGCAGCGGCTGGTCGCCATTGTGGAGGGCCGCGGTGCTCATCGCGGCCGTGTGCTTGTGCGCCAGCGCCCAGCGACGGGCCTATTGGCCCGCATGTGGGAGCTGCCGCATGTGCTGGCCGCGCCCGCCGCAGCCGGCAAGGCGGCGGGGCCGCTGGCAGATGAGCCGGCCATGGCTTTGCTGGCCGGCAGTCTGTGGGCGGAAGGCTTCGCTGCCCGCCCGGAAGGGCTGGCTACCCATGCGGAGCATGTGTTCAGCCACATTGTCTGGAGCCTGCAGGTGTACAAATGCACCGAGCAGGACCAGAGTAACGAGCTTCCGCTGATCGCCGCGGAAGCCAGAGCCGCCTACGACGCACAGGCGGTAACAAGGGAGGGCACAGCCGCATCATCAGCTGTGTCACCTGAGTCAGCCAAATCGCCATCGGAGCCGGGCACTCCTCATGCACAGAACATCTCAACATCGCTTAACGATGGAGAGCTGCTCGCACCATCTGACGTTAGTGACCAGGCGCTGAGCACACTGACAGGTAAGGGTGATGGCCTGACCTATCGCTGGATTGGTCCAGAAGATATGGACAAAATGGCATTTCCGAATATATTCCTGAAGCTGATCAGCAGTTATTTTGCAGGGGCATATGACGATGTTAATGAATAGTGAAACTACTCCATACTAACCGTCTTTGAATGAGGATACTTGCTCTAAGGACTAAGGATTCTTAACTTAAAGCTCGTAGCCGTAGAAGGATTACTCATAACGAAGTGCAGCAAGCAAAAGCAAATAAAAAAAAGCCTGATTCGGTCGTGTTGACCAAATCAGGCTCTTCTATTATGCCAGCAGTCTTATTTCGCTGCAGCGTAACGTTTGTTTACTTCGTCCCAGTTGATTACATTCCAGAAAGCACCGATGTAGTCAGGGCGTTTGTTTTGATATTTCAGGTAGTAAGCGTGCTCCCATACATCCAGACCCAGAACCGGAGTCAGACCTTCGAAGAGAGGGCTGTCTTGGTTAGGTGTGCTAGTGATGGACAATTTGCCATCTTTACCAACTACGAGCCAAGCCCAACCGGAACCGAAACGAGTTGTAGCTGCTTTTGCAAAATCTTCTTTGAATTTGTCAAAGCCACCCAGTTCGCTATCGATTGCTGCTGCGATGTCTCCAGTAGGAGCGCCGCCGCCGTTAGGTCCGATGATTTCCCAGAACAGGCTGTGGTTAGCATGTCCACCACCATTGTTGCGAACGGCTGTGCGGATACCTTCAGGTACGCTGTCAAGGTTAGCAATCAGATCTTCCAAGCTTTTACCTTGCAGTTCAGGAGCGCTTTCCAGAGCTGCGTTCAAGTTCGTTACGTAAGTATTGTGATGGCGATCGTGGTGAATTTCCATCGTTTGCGCATCAATATGTGGTTCCAGTGCGTCGTTAGCGTAAGGAAGTGCTGGTAATTGAAAAGTCATAGTGAAATACCTCCTGAGATTTTTGAATTTTTGTTAAGGTCAGCATTTTGCATAATTCAATTCGAATCGCTTCCGGGACAAGTTCTAGACGAATAGGATCACTTCGATCTATATCTTGCTGAGTGAAAGTCGCTCACAGGATTTATGCAAATTGCCACAGGTACCTATGTAATAATACCCTTGTCACTAATATTAAACCGCATTCGGGCTAATTAAGCAACATTTTTGTTTATTAAGTCCCCCCAGATGTTAATCCATTCATGGGTCAGAGATAACAAACATATTTTACCCATTATGAAACTATTTATGTGATTTTAGGTGTTTAAATAGAGGGAAAATTTAATATTCGGATGTAAACGGTTACAATTAAGCGCTTTCAAAAGAAAATGCGTGTTTTATGGCGTAAAGTATGGTTTAATTGACGAAGAAGCGGTATTTTCTCGTTTTTTGTCATTATATGAACATTGGGTTTTTGGTAAAAAGGGGAGCCCCTTTTTGTAAAACCTCATCTAAGCTAACGAAAAGGGAGATTTAAGACATGCACGTTCGTTCCTTTCAGTTGAGTGATGCAAGCCAGATGACAGAGCTTCTCCAGGTTGCACTATCGGAAGAGTGTTATGAGAACACGATGGGCCCGTTTGCCCGTCAATTGTCATGGGATTCTGACCTGATCATGGTTGCGGAAGAAGAGGGAGACCTCGTCGGCGCTTTGATCGGTACGATTGACCACAACCAGGGATGCATCTATCGTATTGCGGTCCATCCAGACTATCGTCGCCGCGGAGTCGGCAAAAAACTTGTCGAGGCCATGGAACAAAGGTTCCAGCAGCGTAAAGTCAGTCAAATATGGGTGGCGGGTGATGAGCACAACAAAGTGGCCATGCCTCTTTATGAAGCAATGGGTTACGGTGCCAATCAGATTATGAGCGCTTTCCAGAAACTTAGTATCTTGTCCAAAGCTTAGTTTGCATGGTTAAAAAGAAATATAAACAGATTTTCATTTTATATTAGGCGTATCTTTCAGCGTGTAACAACGTGAGGGATATGCCTTTCTATTTATATGGGTGCTATTCACCGATTATTCCCCTTTTTTCGCCACTTCTGAACGCCATTCCATTTAACTTAATCCCTGGTTTAACTGTTTTAATCCCGTTGTAATTCACCCTTCAAGTTGTGTTGGTGCTCATAACCAATTGTTTCACCCTTGCAAATGAAGTAGAATTAAAAGGATTATGATCACTCGATTTTGGTAATATCAGAACATATAAACGTGGAACGCCAGCTTCCTGATATTTTTAAGAAAAACGTTCATTATATGCGATCTGTCTGCCTTGAAAGTACGTCGATCGATGTTTTTCTTTATAAAATTGATAAACGAGGTGTCTCTTTGAACTCCAATAATCTTTCAACGGAGCATGTGGCTTCCAAGGAACGAAATGGTCCGGGAGTGCCTGATCAACCGGGGAAATCCTGGGGTGCAGAGCTTTGGGACTGGGTGAAAACGATAGTGATTGCTTTTGTAATCATGATGCTGTTGAACCTGTTTGTATTCAATCTTTCGATGGTCAAAGGTCAATCGATGCAGCCCACGCTGGTTGAGCGGGACCGTTTGTTTGTGAATAAAATTGTATACGATTTTGGGACACCGTCCCGATCGGATGTTATTGTACTTCGTGATCCAAGCGAAGGTGTGGAGAAAAAAGATTTTCTGGTCAAACGGATTGTCGGACTTCCCGGTGATACGGTTGAAGTACGGGATCATCATCTGTTCGTGAATGGGGAGCAGCAAGCGGAAACGTACACGGATACTGAGGTTCAGGACCCTGATTTTGGACCGATTACGCTGGAAGCGGATCATTACTTTGTGATGGGAGATAACCGTCATGAAGGCAAGAGCAAGGATAGCCGTGTGTTTGGCAGCATTACATCCAGTGAAATTGTAGGCAGGGCGGAGTTTATTTTTTGGCCGTTCTCGGAAATTAAAAAACTGTAAAATGTTAGCAGGACAAGGACAACAACTTCACGCTACATTTTGCGTTAAACGATATAGACTCGGTTTCTTTCTAGCTCCGGTATGTCCGACTTGTATATCGAAATCAGCGCCTGTCCTCCCACCTGAGGCGGGCGTTCACTATTTACGGAATTAGCGTGGAAGAAGAGAGGGAATAGATATGACGAGTGTACAGACCGGAGCAGCAAAGGCAGCAGCTGTATGGGAGAAGTTAAAACAAGAGATTAAGGCAGCTGCTCCCGAGATGGGTATTGATGATATAGGATTCGCTTCGGCAGAACCATTCGTGACCTTGAAATCCATTCTGGAGCAACATCGGGTGAAAGGATTCGAGTCCGGATTTGAGGAGCCTGATATTGAGAAAAGGGTGCGTCCCGAACTAAAAGATGGAGAGCCTGCTTCGCTCATTGCTATTGCTGTTGCTTATCCATCGAAGATGGTCAATCCGCCGAAGTCCGAGCCGGGTGCATACCGCGGTATTCTGGCTCGTTCCGCCTGGGGGCAGGATTATCACCAAGTCCTGCGTGCAGCGATGGACAAGCTGGTTAACTTTATACGTGAACGCGTACCTGAAGCCATGATTGAAAGTATGGTAGATACGGGGGCGTTGGTGGACCGTGCTGTTTCCCAACGTGCGGGGATAGGATTCAGTGCCAAGAACTGTGCCATTATATCGCCCAAATTCGGTTCATGGATCTTTCTCGGCGAACTGGTCACGAATATTCCGTTTCAGCCAGATAACCCGGTAACCGAGGATTGTGGTGAATGTACGAAGTGTATTGATGCCTGTCCAACAGGAGCATTGGTGGGACCGGGACAACTGAACGCACAGCGCTGCATTTCGTTTGTGACCCAGACGAAAGGCTTCGTGGATGAAGAGTTTATGCTGAAAATTGGCAACCGTCTGTACGGTTGTGATACCTGTCAGATTGTCTGTCCGAAGAATCGGGGTAAAAACTGGGACCACCATCCCGAGTTTCATCCCGATCCGGAGATTGTAAAACCTTTGCTGATACCGCTGCTTGACATCGGTAACCGTGAATTCAAAGAGCGCTTTGGCCAAAGTTCCGCCGCTTGGCGGGGCAAGAAGCCAATCCAGCGCAACGCCGTAATTGCCCTGGGCAATTTCAAAGACAAAACCGCTGTACCGAAACTAACGGAGGTACTGAAGCGTGATCCGCGTCCCGAGCTGCGGGGAACTGCAGCTTGGGCGCTGAGCAGAATTGGAGGAGAAGACGCAATGAGAGCCATTGGGGAAGCTGCCGCTAACGAACAAGATGGGAACGTGCTAAGCATGCTGCAGAAGGCCAAGGAACGACTGAGTTCGTCCGAGACCTTACCCGATAAGCCTCAGGCAGAGCCAAAGAGCAACGATAAGCCTGAGGATCAGAAGGAACAGAATAAGACACCCGAACAGAACGGGCAGACGACAGAGCCTGCCAAAACGGAAGCTGAAGCATGGAAACCATCAGCCGTAACAGGCCTGCATGGTACGCCGGTATATTACGACGAGGTACTGACACCGATCGGTACACTAACGCTCTGTGCCACGGATAAGGGCCTGTGTCACATTGATTTCGGTGCATTCCATGTGCGCGAGGCACATCTGCAACAATGGGCCCGTACATGGATTGGCGAATATCGATATGAGAAAAATGAAGAGAAGCTGAGTGAAGCTGCACAGCAGTTGAAGCAGTATTTTGCAGGAGAACGAAAAGCGTTTGAACTGAAGCTCGATTTGTTTGGAACACCATTCCAGCTACAAGTATGGCAAGTCCTGTCCGATATATCTTATGGAGAGGCCTCAACACACCAACAGGTTGCGGAAATCATCGGTAGGCCCAAAGCTGTTCGAGCAGTTCTGGATGCCATTAGTAAAAATCCGATTCCGATTATTATTCCCTGTCACCGCATCAGCGGTAAAGACGGAACCCTGGTGGGTTATGTAGGTGGGCTGCAAACCAAAGAGCAATTGCTCACATTGGAGCAGCAATCGTAAGAGCGGGGGACGTTCATGAAGTATGTTAACGTGGAGAGCGTGGAAGCGGGAGAGTTTCTGGGCAAAACAGTATATTCCGGTAACGGTACAGTATTGCTGTCTGCCGGAGTCCAACTCACCGTATTTATGGTTAATACGCTGAAGCGTATTGGCGTGACCATGCTATACATCCAGGATGAAGCTTATAAAGATGTGGATACAGAAGACATTCTGGATGAAGCCACGAAAAAAGCAGTTATTAATGAAATGAGTGTAACTCTTGAATCTATCCGTTCCGGGAAGGACTGGAGCCCGAAGAAGGTCGCCATCAGCATCGATAAATTGTTGAACGATGTTCTGAATGGGCGTGAACTGCTTGTCCAGCTCACAGATATTCGGACCAAAGATAACGCACAGTATGTTCACGCCATGAATGTATGTTTGCTGTCTTCTGTCATTGGTCTGAATCTGGGGCTTAACTATGTGCAGCTCAAGGATCTAGCCGTCGGAGCTCTATTGCATGACATCGGTAAAGTGGGGGAGCCACCCGGCAGCGGTTCAGCAGCGAATTCCTCCCTGCATCACACGTGGAGAGGGTTCGAGTTGATCAAGTCCAAACGGGAGTTCAATCTGCTTGTGGCACATACAGCTCTGCAGCATCATGAGCATGTGGATGGAACGGGACAGCCGAGAGGTATCAAGGGAAAAGACATTCATCTGTTCGCCAGAATCGTCAGTGCAGCTAACACGTATGATAATCTGATCAATGGCCTTTCGGGTCGAAGGTTGCTGCCGCATGAAGCCTGTGAAGAGATGATGGCGATGTCTGGCACGAAGCTGGATCGTGACATTTTGATAGAATTCAACCGGAGTGTATCCGTTTATCCGAATGGAACAGCAGTTCGATTGTCTACCAGAGAGACCGGAGTCATTGTGCGTCAGCACCGGGGTTTGCCCGGTAGGCCGGTCATTCGGGTGGCACGTGGCAGTACACGTTATGATCTGGATGTGATTGAAGTGGATCTGGCTCAGCAAACAACCGTTTTCATAGAGGCGGTACTGATGTAACTTATACGGATGTTCCTGAAAGATTTATTGAATGTTTTCGATCTGTTTTCTGGATGTTAAATTCAGCAGATAGCTGGAAAATCCGTTTGCTCAAGGCGTGCGGAAATGCTATGATAACTTTCAGGAAATCCGGTGCGTGTCATGTTTGCATTGTGAGCGTATAACATCATGTGCTGACACGGATCATCAGGCTTTTTAGATTGCATACAGAGGTGTCTAAGAGATGGAAATAGCAATACCGATTATTACATTGATTGTTGGTCTGGTCGGAGGATTTTTCATTGGGGTATACTACTTGCGGAAGCAGCTTGAGAAAATGCAAAGCGATCCCGACATGCTCCAGAAGATGGCGAAGCAAATGGGTTATAACCTGAATGGCAAGCAGATGCAGCGCGCCCAGCAGATGATGAAGAACCAGCAGCCTGGCACTAAGATGCCTCAGCCGCAACAACATCCTGCGCGTAAAAACTCGGGCCGCCGAAAATAATAGCTGTGAGCGAGCATTTTGCTTAATGCTGGAGTGAATGGCTACTTACAGCATGTGGTTCGAAAGGAGGCGTTCGGCAGTGGCTGGCGTTAAAGATTATTTGAATTCAAAAGTATCCGACAATCGGGAGAAGATCGAGTATCACATTGAGCAGATCTTGCAATTGATCGGTGAGGATAGTACGCGGGAAGGGCTGCTTGAAACGCCTGCACGCGTAACCCGGATGTATGAAGAGATTTTTGGCGGGTATGAAGTGGACCCGCGCGATGTACTTGGAGTGACGTTTGACGAGAATCATGAAGAACTGGTCATTGTGAAGGACATTGTCTATTACAGCCAATGTGAACACCATATGGCGCCTTTCTTCGGCAAGGTGCACATTGGATATGTACCGAGTGGCAAGATTGTGGGATTAAGCAAAATGGCCCGTCTGGTGGAGGCAGTTACCCGCCGCCTGCAGGTTCAAGAGCGCATTACCTCACAGATTGCCGATATTCTGACTGAAGCGGTAGAGCCGAACGGTGTCATGGTTGTCGTGGAAGGCGAGCACTTGTGCATGTGTTCCCGCGGCGTGAAGAAGCCGGGCAGTAAGACGGTTACATCTGCTGTACGTGGTTCTTTCCGTGACAATCCGGCACAGCGTGCCGAGTTCCTGTCGCTGATGAAAGATTAAGATCGGCTCATTCCACTCGATGGACAAGCCAGAAGCATTGAATCCTTTGGCACCATCATGTTGTTTCCATTCGGCAATTTGCTGGATCTGAAATGGCAGTATAGATGCTTGTGCCAATGGAAGCTTTCATAAATAAGCCGTGTTCCCTGGGGAACCGGCTTATTTATATATTACTTTTGCATTCATGGGGATACATAAGGATCACGTAATTATTTCAATTCATCCAGATTAGTTTAGTCGGAGGCTATCTTATATGAGTGTACCGTCCAATTCAGATCAACCCGGATCGCCGGGAATAAAGCAGCAGATGCAGCTGGATCATTCATTGCGTCTACAGATTTGGGAGACACCGCTGCTGCGGCACGGGAGCAGTGTGCTTGAAGCATTTGCTTGGGAAGAAGTCATGTGCCGCCGGGTGGGAGAGGGTCAGTTGCCCGTTGCTCATATATGGCGGCATCCAGATGCCTTTGTAGCAGGGCTGCGGGATCGGAGGCTACCACAGGCGGTAGAAGCGATGGAACGCATTAGAAGCCAGGAAACAGCGGTCTGCGTTCGTCCATCCGGTGGTGCAGCAGTTCCCTTGAATCCAGGGGTGGTTAACGTTTCTTTAATTTTGCCCAACCCTGGACGAGCCATCAATATACACGATGATTTTCGGGAGATGGCCTCACTGATTGCTGAATCGCTAACACCGTGGTCGAGTCAGGCACGTACGGGGGAGATCGAAGGCGCCTTCTGTCCTGGAGATTATGATGTCAGCGTGGGTGGACTGAAATTCTGTGGTATTGCCCAGCGTAGACAGGCCAAGGCTTATATCATTACGGCCTTTATCATCGTGGAAGGACAAGGGGACCAATTGGCAGCAGACGTGCGTAAGTTCTATCAGGATGCAGCAGACGGTGCCAGCGAAGGCTATCCGGATGTTCGGCCCGGAACGATGGCGAGTTTGCAGGAACTGGCAGGTGTCCCTTCTGCTGCGGCGTATACAGCTTCGCTGGTACGTACACTGCGTCAGCGTTTTCCCCTGGCGGAGACGAGCCGTGTGTTGACCGTGGATCGGGAAGCCGTTAGACGGACGGCTGAGCAGATGAAACTACGTTACGATTAGGTTCAGAAGCTTGGACTTGGAATTGGGTAATAGAGATGATATGATGTGATTTCGGAAGGAGAGTGTCTACATGGAAACTTTAAGATATACGTACTTATATGAGGTCATTTCTACAGGCGAAAAGTCTGAATTCAGCCAAATGGCTACAAGCAAGGAAGAAGCAGCTGCCCTGATCGTTGCACGTATCGCTGATCTTGAATTTACAGGTGAAGAAGATATCAAGCTGGGCGATCTGATCGCAATTAGCAAACAGGTTGGCGACAACTATGTTGCCTGTGAAGGCTGCGCGTCTTAAGGTAAACGCTCTGCACAGTGGTTCTCAAATGATAAGCAAGTCTCTAGTATAGAGGCTTGCTTTTTTTGTATCTGCATTTGGATTATTCGATTCAGGCGCGCCCCGCTGAACAACAAATTGCACGGGAAGAAACATGCTTATTTGAAAGTGGTTTTGCGAAAATGCGAGAAAAGGCATATTTTCACGAAAAATGACGATAAATGTTCAGAATCCGTTCAGAGCTGATAGTTATAATCTTCCTACAACAGAAAGAGAAGGGAAGATTCGAACATGCGAAAAAAGGATCACCAGAAGCGCGCCAGGCTCCTGAGACGAATAGGGGTCGTGATATTATCGTTCCTTATGGTCTTCGGTATGCTGCCAGTTGTGTTTCAACAAGGCGTCGTTCAGGCCAAGAGTTGCTATGAAATAACGGAAACGGATTCTGATGATGTTGAATGGAAGCTCATTAGTACGCCTGAAGAGCTCTATTGCGTAAGAGAAGACTTAAACGGTAATTACAAGCTGAAGAATGATATTTCTGAAGCAGCCATGAGCACGTTTTTGAACAGAGGATCTTGGACTCCAATTGCTGACATGATAGAAGATGAGCTTATGCCTTTTACAGGCAGGTTCGATGGGAATGGTTACTCGATCTCCGGTTTGAAAACGATGGATGAGAATCAGAAGTATGTGGGGCTGTTCTCAGTTTTACAAGGTGCTGAGGTTAAAAATCTTAAACTAAACGATGTTTCTATAAAAGGGAATGTAATCGTAGGCGGACTTGCCGGACGGAGCATAGAGTCGCATATTGAAGGGGTCCAAATCAGTGGAAATATACAAGGGAATATGAAAGTTGGCGGTATTTCAGGTTTATCGGACAAAAGTGAATATCTAAATAATAGTACTAATGTCGCAGTGATCGCCTTAGGTGAGGATCGCGACTCACTCGGGGGACTTGTTGGAGAAAGTAACAAGAGTACAATCATTGCAAATGCTGCTGAGGGTATAGTGAGTGGTTATGAGGCTATAGGTGGACTGATCGGAGAGTCGAATGATAACTTCATTCAACAAAGCTACGCTTCAGGACAGGTGACGGGTAACTACCAGGTAGGCGGCTTGATTGGCCAGCTTAATTATGAGTCTAGCCATACTATTGCGGATAACTATGTGATTGGTTCAGTCAGATCTGATGCTGCAGGGAATAATGATTTTTCTGCTGAAGCCATTGGCGGACTGATTGGTGAAGTGAATAAAGTACGTCGCTCGAGTAACACCTCTCAAATAAATGTACTTAATAATTATGTGGCGGCATCTGTAAACGTTATGTCTGATAATTCATCATCACCTGTTGATGATCAGACAATAGGGTCAGTCATTGGTAATCTGAATGATCCAGAGAATCAAGTTATCTTTACTAATAACTACTATGATTTAGCCAAGAGTAGTACGAACCAGCAGAATGGTTTTAATCATGCAACGGGTCTTACTACCGAACAGATGAAACAACAATCTAATTTCAGTGGATGGGATTTCGATGGAGTTTGGACAACTCGTAACAGGATCAACGATGGGTATCCGATATTACGTTCATCCAAGCTTATGACTGCACCGACTCCACCACTGCCTGATCGGACAATAGATTATTTGTATCCATATCCTACAAACGGAACAATTACTCAGTCCACATCTAAAGTTATAGTGAAGCTTAATGAAGCTGGTAGATTTTATTTTGACAATCGAACGTATGATGAAGAAAATGCGGGACAGTCGGATGAAGATACTAAATTACATGCCTTGGCTAATCTATCTTATGTTGATCTAGAAGCTAATGAAGAAAGATCGTTCTTGTTCACAGGACTGGAAGAGAGCACCTCGTACCGAGTGTTCCTGGCGGTAGAAGATACGAATGGTCAGCTCTGGAACATGGGAGAACGGGGATATGAAACTCCTGCAAACTCAACGCCTTTTCCACAAAACGTAGTGGCTACACCGGGTGATGGTCAGGCTGCCATTGAATGGACTGAAGAACCAGAATTAGAATATCGCGTGTATATGTACCAAGGTACGGAGGCACCTAAGGATCCGGATCTGTGGACAAATGTGACGGACAGTTACATCGATGGACATATTGGTGGGCTGACGAATGGTGAATCTTATGTATTTGCAGTTAGATCGTATACTTCCGATGAAGAAAATTCAGATTATGTTGCATCTAACGTTGTGATCCCGCAAGAGGAAAATAATAATGGTGGTGGATCTAATCCAGATCCAGACCCGAACTTTCCTGTGCCACAGCATGTAGTGGCAACAAAAGGTGAGAAAAAGGTTACGTTAACCTGGGATCCAATCAACGGATTAGCTTCGGTCTATATGTACAAAGGTTCATCAGCACCAGTAGACCCTTCACAATGGGTACTTGTTACTTCTAACATTTTGAATAGTAGTTGGGAAATTACTAATCTTAGAGAAGGCGAAAAATATATTTTCGCGGTTAGAGCTGTATATGAAGATGGCGTATCCGAATATGGAATATCTAATTCAGTGAAGATTAACATAACTCCATCCAATCCAGAAACGCCAGGTAATGGGGGAGGTGGGGGAGTTATTACTCCAACTCCTGTAACGCCAACAACTCCACAAGCTCCACAGAAAGAAGTAATCAAAGTGGATGTAGCGAATGGGGATCAAGCTTCAACGATCGCTTCCTTGGAGATTAATCGTACTCGAGGAACAGATGGTACGGTTAAGGATGAACTTTTTCTTGATCAGAGCAAAACGCAAACCATTATCGACCAGTTGAAACAGACAGGCTCCCGTACAGCGGTTGTCTTGATTCCAGACGCAAAAGATGAAGTATCGCAGTGGGATCTGAAGCTTTCTCCACAATCGTCAGCAATGCTGGCTGAGCAAGGAGTGAATCTGGTTATTTCCAATCCTAATGTGAAGATTATCATTCCGGCGAGTTCCTTGAACGGACGCACAGATGATATTTATTTCCGTCTTGTACCGGTGAAGAAGGAATCCCAACGTTCAGAGATCCAAACGAGAGCACAGGCGAATGAGTCGATCATCCAATTCGTAGGCACAACGGATATCCAGATCATTGGACGTCCAATGACGATCGAAACGAATCTACAGAGCAGACCTGTTACGCTCATATTGCCTTTAGATGCTAATCAGGTTGCAAGTGTGAAGTCTGAGGAGCTAGGTGTATATATTGAGCATAGTGATGGAACGAAGGAGCTTGTACACGGCAAACGGGTTACCCTAAACGGTGATCATCAGCAAGGCGTCGAGATTGAAGTCAACAAATTCAGTACATTCTCCGTTGTTAAGGTCAAAGACTGGACAGACAACACATTGAAAGCACACCCTTATATTCAGGGGTACACGGATGGCAGTTTCCGGCCAGAGCGTAATGTAACTCGTGCGGAAATGGCAACATTAATCACGCGTATTCTGGGAACATCGACTCTTGAGGGAAGTCATGAATTTACAGATGTTACATCCAGTCACTGGGCAGATGCGGCTATCTCAGCAGCAGCTCAATCCGGTTATGTTCAAGGCTATACAGATGGCAGCTTCAAGCCGGATCAAGCGATTACTCGCGCGGAAATGGCTGTCGTGTTACAGCCGTTATTAACATCTGCTCAGATGACTACTGCGCCGAAAGCATTTACCGATGTGAACGAGCATTGGGCGCAACAAGCAGTAGAACAATTAAGTTCGGCGGGAGTAGTTACCGGATACAAGGATGGCACGTTCCGTCCAAGTCGTCCGATAACCCGCGCTGAAGCTGTTACAATGCTGAATAAGCTGATCGGTCTTCAAGCTGAAACGAATGCGGCAGGACAGTGGTCGGATGTACCTGTCACACATTGGGCTTATGAAGCGATTGAGGCAGCTTCTATCCGCAAGTAACTAGTTGTATTCAAACTCAAAGAGATATCTTTCAGTCATTCGGCTGGAGATATCTCTTTTTTAATCAACATTTAGCACCATGGATTTAATGTGCTTCAGAGTACTCCCCGATGCTATGCTTAGCCCGAGAATCCTAATAAGGTGGCCATAACAGCTTGCGCGCAGTTTCGTAACGTTCCGCCACAGCTGGCCAGTACACAACCTTCCACCAGTCCTCGATATATTTTTTGCGTTCATTCTGGTGTTTCAGATAGTAGGCGTGTTCCCATACATCAAGTGGCAGGAGAGGCACGATGTCGGACTGGGACAGGTTCTGATGTTTCTCCGCCTGTAAAATCTCCAATCTGTGCGCCCGCGGGCTCCAGACCAGCATGGACCAGCCACTGCCTTCCACTTTGTTGGCCGCTTCAGTGAATTGATTCTTGAACGCTTCATAGCTGCCAAAATCCCGCTTGATCTGCTCTGCGAGCATACCGGAAGGCTTACCTCCACCTTTAGGGTTCATAATTGTCCAGAATATCGTATGCAGGTAATGGCCTGCACCATTAAATGCGAGTTCGCGTTCCCAATGTTTAACGAGTTCAAAATTATTCTTTTTGCGCGATTCCGCCAGCTTTTTCTCCGCGGTGTTCAGCCCATCCACGTAGGATTGATGATGCTTGTCATGATGGATGCGCATCGTCATCTCGTCGATATGTGGTTCCAGCGCATTGTAGGCATAGGGTAGGGGTGGCAGTGTGTGTCCACCAATAGGGACAGGTTTCTCTTTGACTGGCGCTGCTGAAGAGTTGGTTGTGCCCTCTGCGTTTGCATTGGGAGACTGGATAGCCGCTGAAGATTGTGCCTGTACCGCTGGAGTGGAGTTATTGATTTTTCCCGCAGCATTGGACGATTCTTCTACAGCTTCACGATAGGCTTGTTCAGATACGGGCGTTGAAGCAACTTGTACGTTGGGATCAGCCGGTTGTTCTGAGGTTTGAAGAATATGGTCCAGTGAAAAAGATGGATCAGACACCAAATCTCGCAAAGCTCCAGATTGTTTCAACGTTTCAAGTACCCCCAGGAAATACTCCGATTCACGTATGAAATGCAGAATAACCACTTTGGCAATCGGCACCTGCTGAACAGCAGTACTTTGCTCCAGCAGGACGTACAGCTGTCTAATGAACTCACGCGATTGTGTGCAGGCCGCAGCCACGAGCTGTTCAATACAGCGGATGATGTAAGGAGCAGGCGGTTGGGTTCCCGGCAGTATTTGCTTCAACAGCTGATTCGCGACTCGTTCGCTATTCTCAAAAATCGCTTCCCATTCCGCAAGCCATTTGACATATGAGGGTTCAAGATCAGGAACCAAGGCACGAATGACAATCGTATGTTCCTTCTCTTGCTCTTTCCAGAAACGGACTTCTTCGAGTACCCGCAGAGGCAGCAGATGCCCATATCCATACCAATTCATAAGCGGTATACCTCCGTTCAGATGAATTTGAATTCAGATCCAGTAGCAGAAACGAATTGCTTCCCCGGTTCGCTCAATTTTGTATTGTACAAGGTAGAGCTGCCTTTAATTACATCCCAAAAGTATATTCTTCAGGCATGTTGTCCTATGTATACACAAAAAAAAGAGCCCCTAGGGGCTCTTGAATTACCGGATTTTCACGATTCTCCGTTATTCGTATTTTCCACATCATCGCTGCTCGTCTTGGTCACATGACTCAGGAATGTGGAGACACGGCGCAGATATTCCTTCGGATGCTCCCGGAAGATCAGCTCATGATGCGCACCGTCCACAATCCATTCATCGGAATTCGGATTGGTTTGGTTGCCGGCAAGCAGCTCTGCAATCGGGTAAGGAGCTTTCTCATCCTCGGTACCATGGATGAAGAAAATCGGGAAAGGATAATCTTCTTTTTTCACTTCTTGATACGGAATTTGCTGCAATCCGGTCCCGTTCAGAATCGGGAACAGCAGGTTCATAATCTCCAGCGTAGGCTGCCGCGGAAGATCAATCTGATTATGGATGTTGTGATACAGCGTATCCGGCTCAAGCAGGAACGTGCTGTCCAGAATCATAGCATCCACATCTTTGGTAATAAGCCCAGTCTGCAGGGCTGTACCTGCACCCATGGAGAAACCCCATACGACAAGCTCCTGAGCTCCGCGCTGCTTCGCAAACTGGATAGCACCAAGCAGCTGCTGGGACTCGGCTTTGCCGCCTGTGGCAACAGCTTTGTTCACCTGTGAAGCGAAACCGTAATCGAACATCACCACATTGAAGCCAAGTTGGTGAGCATAATGGGCCAGATCATACATTGGTACCCAGGTCTCTTCACGATTCGCACCATATCCATGGCTGAATATGATGGTTTTGTTTGCATTATCATCAGCCGGAATATACCAACCCTGCATCGTTCGACTGCCGTCTGCTGCCGGGAACGTGATGTCTTGATACTTCATGTTCTTCGCCTGCATGGGATTGGAGAATACAGGCGCTACAGTTGGATTGGATAATACCCAAGCAATATAACCGTGTAGTGCAATGAAACAAAAGAGCAGAAAAAATACAACGGAGAGCAACAACGCCACGACAATATGTTTGAACCGGATCAGCCTCGGTGATAACGAAGAAGGCAGATCTGACACTTTCGTTTGCAGCGGGGCTTCGCTCTGGGATGTCGGATACATGATTGCCCCTCCTTTAAAAATCAAATGAAGATAACAACGAGACGAACAGAGCGGATAAATGATTTTTCTGACTACATATGAAGCAAAATCTTAATTTAATATATCTTTATCGTATGTTCCAATATAGTCAAAGTCAATTGATTGAGGCCATTTGTTACGCAATTGTTATATAGTTTTGAAGATATATGGGTAACATTTCCTTAGGGTGCAAATTGCAGGGGATTCTAATTTATAAAAAGAAAATATTTACAAATATCCCTATTCCAAATGGCGCTTTTTGGTTTACAGATGAGACCGTTTCTCATATAATTTATGTAACCAAGTTTCATGTGATGAAACATGAGGAGGGCAACTTGCCATGGAAGACCGAAAGTTAACCGTCCGGGCTGTAGAACGGGCGCTGGATATATTATTGTGTTTTACAACCCGCAGTGATCTGGGGCTCACGGAAATTGCGAGCCAGATCGGTCTGCACAAAAGTACAGTCCATCGTCTGATGGCTACTTTGGAGGACAAGGGGTTTGTGATCCGGGATGCAGCAACCGAGAAGTATCGACTCGGCATACGTATCTGGGAACTGTCTGCCCATATGTCTCGCAGCGATGATCCTGCCATTTTGCTCCTTCCTGCGATGGAGCGGCTGAGAGATCGACTGGGCGAAACCGTGAGTTTATATCTGCGTGATGGCAGTGAGCGGATTCGAATTCAAGCCGTACAGAGTGATCAGGCGATTCGTCGTGTAGCTCCGGTGGGCGTCAGACTTCCGTTATCTGTGGGAGCATCCAGTAAAGTGTTAATGGCTTTTGCCACCGAAGAGGACCGCGAAGATCTGATGAATGGACCGGAATGGCCGGTATTTATCGATCCCAAAGTATATTTGGCCCAGATGAAAGACATTCTGGAATATGGCTACGCAACAAGTTATGAGGAGCGTGAACCAGGAGCCGCGGCAGTATCTGTACCCATCATGGATCGGAAAGGCAACATCGCTGCTGCTCTGTCGGTATCCGGGCCTGTTAGTCGCCTTTCGCAGGAGACGTTGCATGAATATGCACCTGTACTGAAGGAAGCTGCTACACAGATGGGACTTATGTTATCCTGATTTTATGTTCTGGAATATAAAGGTTGTTTTTATGATTCGGTTGCGCTACTCTGTAATGGACGGCCCAACAGGGTCAGCAATTGAATATGAATTTGCGGCTTAAATGCTGCAACTTGTTAACGTTACTGGGGGAGTCCGAATTGTCCGGACTGAGACGGAATCGCATGAGATTCTGGACCCTTTGCACCTGATCTGGATCATACCAGCGTAGGGAAGTAATCGGCGATACGACCACGAACACCGTATAATGTGACCTATGGATGGACTCCGTTATGGAGTCTCTATAAGGTATGTTATTGGTGATGGACATAAGCCGGTTCCCTTGGGAACCGGCTTTTTTTATACAGTAAACAGGCGGAAGCTGGTGTCAGATCTGCTTTTGGATAAAGGGCTGGGTGCCATTGGCGAGCATTGGGTGTAAACCTTTTGCTTCGACTGTCTGTATTAATTGAAGTGTATGTCCCTATTTTGTGTGGTATGGTCGCTCTTCCTTTTTCTATGTTGTGGATGATTTGGACCCGTGAGCAAGCATTTCAATCCAGGCAATCACTAATGAGGAGGAGACAAGAGCGATGAGCACAGGAAACCGAATGATGGGACAGGACAAGCAGAATCTGCAGTTGGCAGAGGAAAAAGGTACGACAGGACGGGTTCAGCCCTTCCCGGGCAGCCGCAAAGTATACATTCATGGCTCACGACCGGACATTGCTGTACCGGAGCGCGAAATTGCCCTTCATGACACCAATACTCCCCAAGGAGTGGAGCATAACGAACCGCTGCGTGTTTACGATACGAGCGGACCAATGACCGATCCTGGATTTCATGCCGATATCCGGGCAGGGCTGCCAGCGCTGCGCACCCGCTGGATTACGGAGCGTGAAGATGTTGAAGCCTACCAGGGAAGAACGGTCAAACCGGAGGATAACGGATTGAAACCAGGAGGGAAGCGAACTGGAGCCGAGAAGTATCCAGGCTTGCGTGCTAAACCATTACGTGGACAGGCAGGGCGCAGTGTGACTCAGATGCATTATGCACGGCAGGGAATGATCACGCCGGAGATGGAGTTCGCCGCTATTCGTGAGGGTGTGGAGCCAGAGTTTGTGCGGCAGGAGCTAGCGAGTGGAAGGGCCATCCTGCCGTCGAATATTAATCACCCAGAGAGTGAGCCGATGCTGATCGGGCGTCATTTTCATGTGAAGATCAATGCGAACATCGGAAACTCTGCGGTATCCTCCTCCATCGAGGAGGAGGTGGAGAAGATGACTTGGGCCGTACGCTGGGGATCGGATACGGTGATGGATCTTTCCACAGGCAAGGACATTCATACGACCCGCGAATGGATCATCCGCAATTCACCTGTACCGATTGGAACAGTACCGCTCTATCAGGCGCTGGAGAAGGTCAATGGCGAAGCAGAAGCACTGACATGGGAGTTGTATCGTGACACGCTCATAGAACAGGCAGAGCAGGGTGTGGACTATTTTACGATCCATGCAGGTGTGCTGCTGCGATATATTCCGCTGACCGCCAAACGTATGACGGGCATTGTGTCCCGGGGCGGGTCCATCATGGCAGCATGGTGCCTTGCGCATCATCAGGAGAATTTTTTGTATACCCATTTTGAAGAAATCTGCGAGATTATGAAAAGGTATGACGTGGCGTTCTCACTCGGAGACGGACTGCGTCCAGGAAGCATCTACGATGCTAATGATGAAGCCCAGATGGCGGAACTGGCTACGCTTGGTGAACTAACACAAATCGCCTGGAAGCATGATGTGCAGGTGATGATTGAAGGTCCGGGACATGTGCCGATGCACAAGATCAAGGAGAATGTCGATCTGCAAATGGAGATTTGCAAGGAGGCGCCGTTCTATACGCTGGGGCCGCTGACGACCGATATCGCCCCAGGATATGACCATATTACCTCGGCGATTGGGGCGGCGATGATCGGCTGGTTTGGCACGTCGATGCTCTGTTATGTTACGCCAAAAGAACATCTGGGCCTGCCCAATAAGGATGATGTGCGGGAAGGCGTTATCGCCTACAAGATCGCTGCTCATGCCGCTGATCTGGCGAAAGGTCACCCACGTGCCCAGCGGCGGGACGATGCGCTGTCCAAGGCACGGTTTGAGTTCCGCTGGAGGGATCAGTTCAACCTGTCACTGGACCCGGAACGTGCGCTGTCCTACCATGATGAGACGTTGCCGGCAGAAGGGGCTAAGGAAGCCCATTTCTGCTCCATGTGCGGCCCTAAGTTCTGTAGCATGCGTATTACGCAGGATATTCGTGCTTTTGCGGCAGACAACGGCTTGTCCGAGAATGAGGCTGTGGCCGCGGGTATGTTGGAAAAGGCTGAGGAATACCGGACACGCTCTTAAGCGTCGTTACAGCGCAATCTGGGCGGCCTGACATGGTGAAAAGCTGTTCTTCTCCGTGATTGAGGAGAGGAACAGCTTTTTTCTAATTTCTTGTATGTGTACAATCATCTGAACAATCAGTTCTCATCAGTATGAGTTTCTTGATTTTTCTTGTTCCACATTTTATATAAAATCCCCGCAATAACAAATAACAGTGCATCACTGAGTTTGAGATTACTTCCATGTAAAAATGCCGAACACCCAAATCCAACTACAAATAATATAACAACATAAAGAAAACGCACGCTTATTCCTCCCGTCAATTGTAGATGTAGATGGTTTGAATGGCTTACGTCTCGGATTCAAAGTCTAACACCGCTTCAAGCTCAACTTCTTCTCCAAATAAGCCGCTAGCGATGCCAGCGGGCTATAGATCGCCATGCCTGTATCTGATGTGACCCGTGCTGCTGCGGGAGCCATCGACAGTTGAGCGGCTACGACAGTGCTATCTGGATACTGCTCAGCAAGTTGCTGTAATCCGGTGCTCACTGCTGCAAGATAACTTTCCTTATCGCCTCGCATAATTAACTCGAATGTGCCCGGGATCAATACTGCTTCGATCCCGTTTCGCTGCTCATCCTTATCATCTTGCTGCAAAGCCAGATTCACCCGCGCCATCGTTCCTTCAATCGTTGCGGGGTTGGTAAACGCTAGGATATACTCGCCAGGATTCTGCTGTATTTCCTGAAGTAATGGATCATCAATTCCAATCACGGGCACGGGAACATGCTGTGCCTCCTGCTCAAGTACGGCCGCAAACAGAGTACAGGTGACGAGGATGGCATCTGCATGACAATGTACGATCCATTGCAGCGTCTGTGATACTTTCTCATGTGTAACTGCCTCGGTGAAATCCGCATCATGTTTGAGGCGATCCAGACCCGGATCGACATAATGTACAAGTTCAACCTCATAAGGAGCGAGAGTTTCTTCAATTAGTGCAATATTGGAATAGTGAGCGTGAAAACAGCCAATGGTCATCATCATACTTGCCCCCTGAAATGGATTATCTCTCATATAAGTTCCGTAGATATTTAACCCATTATAGGTATGTGACAATAGACTGTACATATTTAAAATACGGAGATAACAACAATTATCATGAAAACGCGAATAACCGTTCATCCACAACTTCGCAGAGGAACGGTGCAAACCACGTAAGCGATTCTCAATTCGCTCGTCATTCATTTATCGCATAGAAGGCGCAGCATTCTTTTTAGCCATTTTTTGTTGCAAAATTTCATGAAAGGATAGACCTTGAGTGTTCTCATTCTCCTTTTTGGGAGCAGTGGTCGCCGTGTTGCGCGGGTATTGGTGGTGGTACGGGATCATTTGCTGAATAGGCATGCGGATCATCTTGGTTCCTCCTTTAATGCATTTTCGAATATGCATATGTGATTATTAATAGGTTATGTATTCCGACGGGTTATCGTCTCTGTTACGCAAATAGGTATATGTGACTTGTTAGACGAAATAGGCAACTTAAGGTGTAATTCCAATTGGATTGTAGTGATTTTACCCCGTATTCAGGAGATGTAAACGTTTTTAAGTAAATTCAGGAGGAAAGGACCGCATATGTGAGGTTTTGTATGGGAGGATAGAAGCGGTCGTTAAGTGAATAGACCCAGTTTTGGGAATGCCAATTGTGTCGAAATTAAGACATATTGTCTGGTTGTATAGGTACGACGCAAGCTAGCTAACTTGGTACCATGGTCGGTTGTCGGGTGCATATTAGAGCATTTTTTGATGGATAGACAATGGGGGAACGCTAAAAAGCCGCCAGGAAAACCTGACAGCCTCACATCATTTTGCGTAAACCCCGCGAGCGGTATTCGATTGGCAAGATATAGATCGAAACGGTGCAATTGGAATTAAGAAATGATCATAATCACTTTTTTCTTATTTTTCCTGCCGAACAGCGATATATAGATCTACTTGTACATTCTCAGGATCCAGACTTCGTTCATCATATAATTCGAAGTCCCCGGTAAACGTGCGTTCCCCCTGATTGTTCCAGGCCCACACCGCACCCCAGGCCTCACCTACGACCTCGGCCATCGGGCCCTTTCTAGAGGTGAACACCGCATATGTTGCAGGTGGCAGCTCAACGGAACTCACTCCCTCAGGCAACGCTTCATCCGGACCCACCTCATGACCCACCAATATGGTGTATTCTCCATTTATACCATCTGTATAATCAGCGTAACAGCCAAAGCGGGCGGCTTCAGGGGCAGGCTGATGATCTGAGGCGAAGTAGCTGTTCCAGAGTCCCTGAATACAGCCTTTGCCACTCATCTCAATGGCATTGGTTGTTCTGGCGGACACACCTGCAAGGCGCTTCCCTGGCAGCGTGACATACCGAATGGGCTCTGTGGAAAGCCGATTGTCGTGAGTTCCTTGATTAAATTCAACGGACTCATCCGAATGTTCTGCCCCAAATGCCACGTTCCGTTCTGAGCCGGATGCATTCCATCTTTTCAAAAAAGGAAGTTGGTTGCGCAGCATTGCCCTTGCTGATTCCTCGTCCATACCTTCCTGATTCAAGATGGCGGTGCACATTTCAATCATGCCCTCCAGCGTAATATCGGGCTGCTCGAACTGGCCTTCTTTATAACAATAGATACAGTATTCGCGGGTTGTAGTACCATCCGTTTCTGTTCCGAATTGAGCAGGGGTAGTAAGTGGCATTCCGCAGCTCTGGCATACTGTGACGTTCATCAGCAATTCCTCCTCGTTATGTACAGCTTGAATATAGTAGAAGTATAACGGGAGGAACTGGACACCTGTCTGTCAGGTTAGGGGCGGAGCTTTATAATTTTGCACAATTTGTTCAGCAATTCTATGAATCTCTTCCCGAATATGTAGAGGCTCCAGCACTTCAACATCCGCGCCAAATCCAAGAATGAACCCATACAACCAGTTGTCCTCCGGGAATGCGACTTGGCTGATATAATACCCCTCACCATCCGAAACGACGTTCTCTATGCCAAACCATTCCTCTGCGATGTGACGGATACGAGCATGGAATCTCAGGCTCAGGGCCACTTTATTATCCGGAGTTGCCCACTCTTGCTGCCAGGGCCTGTCCTGCAGGTTGATCGGCTTGCGTTCGAAGCTTCCTTGGGCAAGGACGACATCTCGCATGCGGACCAGCTTGAACATGCGGAAATCGTTTCGTTCGTGACAGAACGCATAGAGGTACCAGGAATGCTTTTTGAGCACAAGAGTATGCGGGTCGGTCGTTCTATGAGTTTGAGTACCTTCTGCACTACAATAGGTAAATGTAATGGGCCGTAGTTGGTCCATGCCCTGTTCAATAAGCTGAAGTTTGATTTGCAGCTCTTCGGGATGCGTCCACATCGAATAATCCACAATGAAGCGGCTGGTATTGGCCTGGAAGTCCTCATTTTTGGCTTCAGGTACGATGCTGCTGAGTTTCTCCATCAACAGATCCCGTGCTACATTCGTATGGGAGGTGGAGACACTGCGCAGCGCAGTGACAATGGAGGCCAGATCCTTGTCGGTCAGTACATTTCGGTCAAGACGATAGCCCTCTGCCAGGCCAATACCACCGCTTGCACCCTGATAGGTGACGACAGGAATACCCGCCTGACCCAGGGTGTCTATATCCCTGTAGATGGTGCGGATGGATACTTCAAACGTATCCGCCAGATCCTTGGCCTGCACCCGGCCACGATTGATTAACAGCACAACAATGGCTAATAAACGGTCCAGTTTCATATATTGGATTCCCTTCAATCATTTATAAGTTGGATTCAGATATGTTATATTGTTGAGCATCACATATAGGAGTGGAATAAGCAATGAAGCGTATTACGATTTTGATCGCAGATGATGAAGTTGAGATCGCTGATCTGGTTGCATTGCACTTGCAAAAAGAAGGATATCACATCATCAAGGCATTCGATGGGAAAGCGGCGGTTCAAGCCGTTCAGACACAAGCAATAGATTTGGCCATTTTGGATATTATGATGCCGGGTATGGACGGATATGAGGTGACCCGCAAAATTCGGGAGCAGTATCACCTGCCTATCATTTTTCTGAGTGCCAAAACCTCGGATATGGATAAAATCACCGGGCTCGTGATGGGCGCGGACGATTACATGACAAAACCATTTAACCCGATGGAACTGGTCGCCCGGGTCAATTCCCAACTGCGCCGTTCCCTTCAATTTAGCCAGTCTGTACCGGTCCAGCGCTCCATTCTGGAGAAAGGCGGGCTCATTATCTCGCCAGATCAACATAGCGTTACCCTATACGGCAAGCCAGTAGAGTTAACACCGAAGGAGTTTGACATCCTGTATCTGCTCGCAAGTCATCCCAAACAGGTGTTCAGTGCGGAAAGCATCTTTGAACAAGTGTGGGGAGAGGCTTATTATGAGAGCGGCAATACCGTGATGGTTCATATTCGGACCCTGCGCAAAAAGCTGGGCGAAGATGTGGACAAGAACAAGTTTATCAAAACGATATGGGGTGTGGGGTACACGTTCAATGAATAAACGCAGAAGTTTTCGAACGACCATGATTCTGTTGCTTGGTTTAAGCATGCTGGCATCTGGCGCGATTACCTTTGGGGTATATAAAGTGATGCAATACTATTACACTGGTGTGCGTGCGGAGGATCAGTTAGCAGAATATCGTCATTTTATGAGAAGTATAGGGGATATTTACTTTTTCCTCATCTTGTTCATACCGCTTGCGATCCTGTTTTTCTTCTGGTTTACCAAGCCGTATGTTACCTACTTCAAAAATATTTCCACAGGTATCCGGCAACTCGCGAGTGGTGATTTCCAGCACCGTGTGCAAATTTCGACGAAGGACGAGTTGGGCGCGATTGCAGAGGATATCAATCTGGCGAGTCTTAAACTGAGGGAGGCGGTAGAACGGGGAGATTTTGCGGAGAGCAGCAGGGACCAGCTGGTTGTAAACTTGGCGCATGATTTGCGTACCCCTTTAACATCAGTATTGGGTTATCTGGATCTGTTGATGAAGGATGATCAGCTGACGGAGGAGCAGGTCAGGCACTTTACAGCGATTGCTTTTACCAAGTCTCAACGTCTTGAGAAACTGATCGATGATTTGTTCGAGATTACACGAATGAACTATGGCATGTTGCCGATTGAGAAAAAGAGGCTTGATCTTAGTGAACTGCTAAGGCAGATGAACGAAGAGCTCTACCCTGTTTTTGAAAAGAACCGCCTGGTCACCCGACTGCATATCGATTCCGAGTTAACCATTTCTGGCGATGGTGAGGTGCTTGCACGCGTGTTTGAGAACCTGTTGATTAATGCAGCGCGACACGGTACAGATGGTCTTTATGTGGATATCAACGGACACCGTGATGCAGGACAGGTTATCATTCAGATCATGAACTATGGGGGACATATTCATCCGGATGATCTGCCTCATATTTTTGATATGTACTATACCGGAGATCGTGCGCGGACACCTCAGGAAGGTGGAACAGGTCTGGGCCTGTTTATCGCCAAAAATATTGTGGAGCAGCATGATGGGTCCATTTCGGCCCAAAGTGATATCGTACGGACCGTATTTGAAGTGCGATTGCCTGCATTAGAATGAAGTAAAAGGCTGAATTTAAGAAAAACTTTAGAATTGCCCTGCTTTTTTTTAACTAGTTTTCTCTATCCTTGAATTACGAGGTAAAGGAGGAGCATGGAATGAAAAAGTGGGGATTTTTGATATGTATCATTGTACTGGGATATATCTTTTCCAAGTCACCCGCACTGTTTGAGCAGAAGGAAGAGGCTAATCTGGAAGTTCAGGATACGGGTGAAATTCGTGCAGGATATACCAAAATAATTAACGTGGATATGAAGAATCAAGTACATAAAGGGAATTTATTGCTGGTCAATTCGGAGTATCCCGTGCATGCGGAGGGGATTAGAACCGATATTGTTAATCTGGCTGAACAACAAGAACTGATCCGTGGATACGGATTGCTGGATAATAACATTATGTTGTCAAAGTACGTAGCGCAAGCATTCCAGAAGATGGTTGAAGCTGCTGGGAAAGATGACGTACGATATTTCATCATCAGCAGTGGCTATCGGGACTTTACGAAGCAAGAACAGCTTTATGAGGAAAAGGGATCGGACTATGCGCTTCCCGCAGGTCATAGTGAACATAACCTGGGCTTGTCTATGGATATCGGCTCTACGCTGGCTGCTATGAGTGAAGCACCGGAAGGAGCCTGGCTGGAAAAGAATGCATGGAAATTCGGATTCATCTTGCGTTATCCGAAGGATAAAGTGGACATCACCGGCATCCAATTCGAACCATGGCATTTCCGGTATGTGGGATTGCCGCACAGCGCCATCATGTATCATAATCATCTGGTGCTGGAGCAATATTTGGAGCTGCTACAGCAGAAAAAGAGTATTTCCGCTGAAGTCGGGGACGAGCAGTATCTTATACGTTATTACGATGCATCCAAAGATGAAACCATTAATATACCTGAGCATGGTCAATATGAGATATCGGGAGACAACATGAAGGGAGTTGTCGTGACGGTGGAGGAATAAACAACTAGAAATACATGGAGGTTCATATATGAAACCAAAGGAGTTCAACATGAAGTTGATATGGGTCGCGGCATTGATCGTCTATCTGTATCTGCTAACCAAGCTGATATTATTCAAAGGGCATACGGTGGATTGGGACATTGTGAGGGTTCAACTTATGGCGATCGCGCAACAGCCGGATCTGATTCATACGCGAACCGTTAACCTGACGCCATTTCAGGAAATCTCAAGAGACTGGCATAGCCTGTCGTTACATCGTCCGGGTACCGCAATTCATCTGATGGGTAATGTCATGGCCTTTATCCCACTGGGTATTTTCATTCCAGTGCTGATGGGGAACAAGCTGTTGTCAGGGGCCAAGGTACTCGTACTTTCCTTGCTCTTAAGTTTTGCTTTTGAAGCGACACAGCTATTGACAGGCATGGGCATATTCGACGTGGATGATCTTATGTTGAACACCTTTGGTGGAATGATCGGTTATGTTCTGTACAGCCTGCTTATCGGTCTGAAACGGATAATCATAGGTGGAGCAGCTTGCACTACCAGAAAAGAGTATAATTCCAATCAGAGTCGGGTGTAAGGAGGGGGAGCACACACTGCAATCCCTTGATCAAGTTTCACATTACATTGGACATTAAAAGGAAGTGTAGAGGCGTTACACAGCCTTTGTCATATTAATTAAAAAAAGCTCCCCGTCACCGTGCAGAGCGCACGTGGCGGGGAGCTTTTTGTACAACTTAACTGCATTAAATATAAATGCGATTAAGATTTTTTCATCATTTGACGCAATACGGTTTGCAGGATACCGCCGTTATGGTAGTAGTCCACGTCCACCATGCTGTCCAGACGAGCGATGACAGGGAAGTCGAACTTGGTGCCGTCCTCACGGGTTACGGTAACCGTCAGTTCTTGTCCTGGCTTCACATCATTGCTCAGACCTGTGATGTCATACGTTTCACGACCGTTCAGACCGAGGCTGGACCAGCCGTGACCTTCCTGGAATTGCAATGGCATTACGCCCATGCCCACCAGGTTACTGCGGTGAATACGCTCGAAGCTTTCTGCGATAACGGCTTTGACGCCAAGCAGGAATGTTCCTTTTGCCGCCCAGTCACGCGAGCTTCCTGTACCATACTCTTTACCTGCGATAACGATCAGGTTCTGTCCTTCGTCCTGATACTTCATGGAAGCATCGTAAATGGACATTTCTTCGTCCGTTGGCAGGTATTTCGTAATGCCACCCTCAGTACCTGGAGCTACTTGGTTACGGATACGAATGTTGGCAAACGTACCACGCATCATAACTTCATGATTACCACGACGGGAGCCGTATGAGTTGAAGTCTTTGCGTTCTACGCCATGTTCTTTCAGGTACAGTCCAGCCGGACTGGATGGTGCGATATTACCCGCTGGCGAGATGTGATCCGTTGTTACGGAGTCAGCAAGCAATGCCATAACACGTGCGGAACGAATATCTGCGATATCAGTCAACTTGTCGCCAAGCTCCTGGAAGAATGGTGGATTCTGAATGTACGTGGAGTTTGGATCCCACTCATACAATTCGCCTTCCGGTACAGGGATCGTATTCCAACGTTCGTTAGCTGTAAATACGTTCTCGTATTTGTTGCGGAACATCTGTGCGTTCAGCGAGCTAGCGATGGTATCCTTGATTTCCTCGGAGCTAGGCCAGAGGTCTTTCAGGAATACAGGCTCGTTGTTGGTATCATAACCGATTGGATCGGTTGCAAAATCAATATTAACGGTACCCGCGAGAGCATACGCCACAACGAGTGGCGGAGAAGCCAGATAGTTGGCTTTGACTTGCGCGTGCACACGACCTTCAAAGTTACGGTTACCGGACAATACAGCCGCTACCGTCAAATCGTTCTCGGAGATTGCTTCGCTTACTTCGTCTGGCAGTGGGCCAGAGTTACCGATGCAAGTTGCGCAACCATAGCCGGCAACGTTGAATCCGAGTTTGTCGAGATATTCGATCAGACCTGCTTTTTCCAGATACTCGGTAACAACGAGGGAACCCGGAGTCAAGCTGCTTTTCACGTAGCCAGGCTTAGTCAGACCACGTTCAACGGCTTTTTTCGCAAGTAGACCCGCTCCGACCATAACGCTAGGGTTGGATGTGTTGGTGCAGCTTGTGATTGCCGCGATAACGACAGCACCAGCAGACAGTTCGCTAGTGGAACCGTTCGGGTGTTTCACAGGTACTTTTTCTGCAATTTTTTCGTCGCTCAGTCCGTAACCGCCTTTGTCGATCGGCGTACGGATGATACTGTTGAAGCTATCCTTCATTTGAGTCAACTCGATGCGATCTTGTGGACGCTTAGGTCCCGCGAGACTTGGTACAACGGATGCCAGGTCAAGTTCGATCACATCTGTAAATTCAGGATCAACCGTATCAGCAGTACGGAACATGTTCTGAGCTTTGTAATAAGCTTCAACCAGATCCACCTGTTCGTCGGTACGGCCGGTATTACGCATATAGTTCAGTGTTTCGCTATCAACAGGGAAGAAACCAATTGTTGCGCCGTACTCTGGTGCCATGTTGGCTACCGTTGCACGGTCAGCCAGGCTGATGTTGCTAAGACCCGGTCCGTAGAACTCGACAAATTTACCGACAACGCCTTTTTTACGCAGCATTTGAGTAACTGTGAGTGCCAGATCCGTTGCCGTTGAGCCTTCGCTCAGGCTACCTGTCAATTTGAAACCGATAACGTCCGGTGTTACAAAATAAAGCGGTTGGCCCAGCATACCTGCTTCAGCCTCGATCCCGCCAACACCCCAACCAACAACGCCGAGTCCGTTGATCATGGTGGTGTGGGAGTCCGTTCCTACGAGGGAATCCGGGAATACAACAGTTTCGCCATCAATGGTTTTGGTTGCAGCCACGGAAGCCAAATACTCCAAGTTAACTTGGTGAACAATCCCTGTGGATGGTGGAACTGCACGGAAGTTGTTGAATGCCGTTTGTGCCCAGCGCAAGAAGCGGTAACGCTCTTCGTTACGCTCGAATTCAACCTTGATGTTGTAGTCGAGTGCATCGTTCGTTCCGAACGCATCAACCATAACGGAGTGGTCGATAACGAGATCGACGGGAACGAGTGGGTTGATCTGTTTTGGATCGCCGCCTGCTTTTTTCACGGTATCGCGCATTGCTGCAAGGTCAACGACCACGGGTACACCAGTGAAATCCTGCAGAACGATACGTGCAGGGATAAATGGAATTTCTTTGTTATTGTCACGGCCTTCTGCCCAGCCGGTCAGTTGTTTTACATGTTCTTCGGTAATAGCACGTCCGTCGAATTGACGAATAGCTGCTTCGAGCAGCACTTTAATGGAGAAAGGGAGCTTGGAAAGGTCGCCGTAGCCGCCTTCCTGAAGAGCATCTAAACTGTAGTAGCGATAAGACTTGCCTCCGACCTCAAGACTGCGGGCCGCGGAGAAATGATTCTTGGCTGACATACATGTACCTCCTTAAAATGTGTCGGTGAGATGAAGAAAACGTTCATTTAGGTGAAGAACAGGCCTTCATCGTTCCGTGTCCTCGTTCGTTAGTTTCATTAGGTGAAACGTAATTTCATAATCGTAACTTTAGTTTTAAGTATACCGTTTTCAACTCCGTACGTAAAGGGCTTTTTGCCTGTCCAGCCAAGCCATTGAGAGATTGAATGCGTTCTCAAGTAAAGGGAATGGACGCGATCTCTTCCGTACGCATTATCCCCGATAATAAGGCTTCAAAACAGAACCAGACACATACAACCGAAATTCTCTCATATAAATAAAAAAGAGTTTTCATGCAATGGATCATTCCGGACAGAACTCATGCCAAAGGGGGACACAGGCTTGGAACGCGAATGGAAGAGTGCCTTATATACCTACGTGAACCAGTATAATCGCTGTGAGATCGACTACCGTCCACAGACAAGCGAACGGATTGTCACCGATCCGGAATTTGTGCTGGAACGGGGAGAGCGGATGGCCAGACTGGACCAATGGTACCGCAAGCGGCGGGCGGTGCCTCTTCGCAGTGAGACCAGCGCCAAGCTTGTGCGGACACTTATGGATGGGTCCGATGAATCGGTCGTCGATGTGCAATTGTACAGCAGGCTGTTCTATGAGAAGAATGGTTTGACCCATCGGGAAGACCGGATTGAACGGGAACGCCTGACCTTTCTTAGGCAAGGTGGAGTTTGGACCATTGCACGTGTAGAACGTGAAGTGCCGGAGCGTCGCCCGGTAGGAGAGGGCCGTCCTTTTCAACAAGCTGATTTTGTACAGGCGATGAATCGGCCGCTGCTTAACCGAGAAGTACTGGGACAGGGTAGGAGATCGAAGCAGCAGCTGTATCGCAGGGATCTGGCTGTCGCCTATGCGGACCGGTGGTGGAATGCGGGAAACCCGGCATTTGAGGAATTCGAAGTAGATTGCACCAATTATGTGTCCCAATGTCTCTTTGCAGGGGGAGCACCCATCCACTATACTGGTAAAAGAGAAGCAGGATGGTGGTACAAAGGCTATGTAAATGGCTCTGAAATGTGGAGTTACAGCTGGGCCGTGTCCAATAGTCTGGAGCGTTATTTATCTGGCAGCAGCTGGGGATTGTCAGCAACCGAAGTGGATCGTCCAGAGCAGCTAATGCTTGGAGATGTAGTCCTCTATGACTGGGACGGGGACGGCAGGTTTCAGCACAGTACGGTTGTGACCGCTTTTGATGCGGGGGGCATGCCACTTGTGAACGCACATACAGTCAGCAGCCGCCACCGTTTTTGGGATTACCGGGATTCTTACGCTTGGAACGAGCGGACGGTGTACCGGCTTTTTCACATTGCAGATGAGTTTTGATGGTCAAAGATTTTACGGGATTCGGTGACGTGGACATCCGGTTCCGTGTAAAATAAGTCTAGATAACAGAATAAAAGTGGTGCTGACATCAGACATGGCAGCATCATTGCACAGATAATCGGAGGTTACACATGAGTATGGATAAATTAACAGTAGGCGTCGTTTACGGCGGAAAGTCAGGCGAGCATGAGGTGTCGCTGCAAACGGCGTTTGCTGTAACGAACGCATTTGATTATGAGAAGTATGAACTGGTTCCTTTTTATATCTCCAAGCAAGGTACGTGGAAAAAAGGATCCGTCATGCATGCGCCATTCGCGCAGATTGAAGATTTGAAGCTGGAGCAGGCGGCGGGCGGAACACAGGAAGCGCTGAACGCGCTGTTCGGCCGTTTATATGGCGGAGAAGAGGCGATGGACGTCATGTTCCCGCTGCTGCACGGTACGTTTGGTGAGGATGGCACGATTCAAGGGATGTTCGAGATGGCGGATATGCCTTATGTTGGCGCAGGTGTACTCGCTTCGGCAGGCGGCATGGACAAAGTGGTCATGAAGAAACTGTTCGCGCAGGCCGGAATCGACCAATGTGCCTTTACGTATTTTAACGCTACTCAATGGAAACAGACCGAACATGAAATGATCTTGCAGGTGGAAGATCAACTGGGCTATCCGTGTTTCATTAAGCCGGCCAATCTCGGTTCCAGCGTAGGAATCTCGAAGGCGCGTAACCGGGATGAACTGAAGAAAGCAGTGGAGTTCGCTCTCCGTTACGATACCAAGGTAGTCATTGAGGAGTTTGTAGAGGCTCGAGAAGTTGAAGTCAGTGTACTTGGAAATGACGAACCGATGGCTTCTGTACCAGGAGAAATCGTATCTTCCGGTGAATATTATGACTATGCAGCCAAATACATCGATGGACAGTCTCAGATGCTGATCCCTGCTCCGCTCGACCCGGAAGCCGCAGATCGCATTCGTGAGGCCGCATTGCAGGCATTCCGTGCGATTGAAGGCAATGGCATTTCCCGTGCAGACTTCTTCATTCGCAAATCGGATGGGGCATTGCTTATTAATGAAGTAAACACCATGCCTGGTTTCACACCATACAGCATGTACCCGCTCTTGTGGCGTGAAACGGGCGTATCGTATGCCGAACTGCTGGATCGCATGATTGAGCTGGCTTTGGAACGCTACAACCGCAAGCAGGCGCTGAACTATGAGAATGGCGTACAGGCATAGCCTAAGGACGACATTATAAGGAGGGGTATGAATGGGATTTCAGACCGAATTCAATTCCGTGTGCAAGTTCAAGAATGAACAAGAGCTGTTTGAATTGCTTGAATACGGCCGTGGCAAAATGGTCAAACAAGGCTTTCGTGTATTTCCTACCGGACAGAAAGTCATTGCTTACACACCGGATAACGTGGCCGTAGCCATCGTAAAAATCGTAGTCTCCATTGCTGAGATTAACTTCCAGGGTCAAGAAGTGACCGAAGTGGAGATGCAATTGATCCGTAAACTGAACGAGGAAGAATCACGCATTCAGACTGCTCTCGCGGACGAGATGTTCTTTGGTGAACAGGCACAGGGGTAGTTTGTTACATGTGGACCGGGATTGAATGGACGGATTTATCCAAATCACGATTATGGTCACTCTTTTAGGGTAAAACTTGGTTATATAAAGTGAAGGGAAGACTGCCGGCTTCATATACCGGGAAAGGAATCCCGCCCTAATAGAGAGGAAGAAATTCATGCTCGTACGTTTTGGTTATGTGGCGATGTCCGTGCTTGTGGAGAATGCTTCACCTTCCCGGACGATGACTATGTCCAGCTTTAAGAAAATTGATGATAGGGAAGCAGCAATTCGCAAGCTTGAACGGATTGCAGCCGAGAATTTGCATAATACATTACGTTTGCTCAGACACAACAAAGGAAGCCATATTCATGTATATCGTTTCTCTTCCAAATTAATTCCGCTAGCAACGCATGAGGATCTCAGTGATTGGGACCCGTTTCCCGCGCTTAAGCAGGATTTTGCCGCGATTGGCGATTTTGTGAAGGAGAACGAGATGCGTGTGTCTTTCCACCCGGATCATTTTACGGTACTCAGCACACCTCGGGAGGAAGTGCTGCGCAACTCCATGCGCGACCTTCGCCATCATGTACGGATGCTGGATGCCATGGGGCTGAATGCCACTGCCAAGAACAATATACATATTGGTGGTGCATACGGGGACAAGCCTAGTGCAGCGCTGCGTTTTGAAGAAAATTTTCTGAAGCTGGATCGGGATATTCAGGAACGGATGACGCTCGAAAATGATGACAAAACGTTCAATGCTCCCGAGACCCTCTCGGTATGTCAACGTATGGGGCTGCCCATGGTGCTGGATATCCACCATCAATGGGTGAACAATGAAGGCGAACAGCCATGGGATCTCTGGCCGGATATATTGAAGACTTGGGAGTCTCCGCTTGCTCAAGCTGATTCTCCGGCAGACAAGCCGTTGCCGCCCAAAATTCACGTCTCCAGTCCAAAGAGTGAGAAGGACCTGCGTGGTCATGCTGATGGTGTTGAGGTGGAGCCGATGCTCGCTTTTTTACGTCATATTGCAGCAGATACGCCCGCTCTTGATGTGATGATTGAGGCCAAACGCAAGGATGAAGCTCTGGTGCAGTTAATGCAGAAACTAGCATTCTATCACGAAGAGGGTGTGGAATGGGTGGACGAGTCGACGGTAATCATTCATCCGTAGCGCCAAAAGGGGCCTGGGCAACGAGAAACTTTACGACCCTCGGGGCGTATACTTTTAACAAGTATTTTAATTTTTCGTAGATTGATATAGAAAGTAGAGTGAACGCTTTGAATGAGAAGGAAAAAACACCTTATGTCGTGACAAGCAAAAGCTATACTGCCGTCGCCATTAATGCAGCTTCCAAAGCTGGAGAGTGGATCAAGAGTCGTCTCGGAACTGTGGGGGAGCCCGGAACCAAGTATTCGCCGCAGGATCTCGTCACTGAAGTCGATAAAGGTGCGGAACAGATGATCCGCCGCCTGATTCTGACGCATTTTCCCCATCATGCCATTCTGGGTGAAGAAGGCGTGGAACCAGGACCGGAAGCATCAGCGAAGGCACTGAAAGAAGCTGAGGAAGAAGAGTTTCTCTGGATTGTGGATCCGGTGGACGGAACGACCAATTTCGTACATGGTTTTCCGTTCTACTCCGTATCCATTGCCTTGGCTCATAACGGTGAGGTGATTGTGGGGGTAATCTACGATCCTTCCCGTGACGAGATGTTTGTTGCGGAAAAAGGAAAAGGCGCTTATGTCCATGGAAACCGGATGCTTGTATCTGGTGAACAGGAACTGGCCCAGAGCCTGATCGCAGTTGGCTTCCCGGCGGATACGACCTGCGCGTTGCCGATCAATATGGCCGCTGTTCAGGCACTGGCACCGCAAGTACGCAGTCTGCGTGCAGGTGGTTCTGCTGCCCTGCATTTGGCATATGTTGCAGCGGGGCGCCTCAGCGCTTATACCGAAGTCGGTTTGAAGCCTTGGGATATCGCCGCAGGTGCACTGCTAGTTGAGGAATCCGGCGGCAAGGTTACCGATACCGTGGGGACGCCTTACCAACTGTCCGTGAGCCATGTGGTTGCCAGCAATGGCAAGATTCATGATGCACTGACAGGTGTGCTGAAGGAAGCAAACGCAACAGGTTTGGAGTAAAAATTTACTGAAGGAGCGAACAACAATGGATGAATCCAAAGAACTGGAACGACGTTTGAGTGATATGCTGACTGAAGGGGAGATGGAGGAGTCCGGCGATGCTGGCAAACGTGAACGTCAGCTTATTCCTCCCAAGTACGAGGTGCGCATTCAGACAGAGCGGGACCCGATTGTCGAAGAAACGTTGAAGTACCGGGACATGGCACGTGAGGTGGACGATCGCTACGATCGATATCTAGATCGGTCTGCCGGGAACAAAACGGAAATGGACACGAATGGTTCTGATTCTGGAGACACGAATAAATCAAATTCTTAACGAGTGAACATCGTGACTATACTCAACGGATAACAGACTTCCCTAATTAGGGGAGTCTGTTATTTCGTGCGGATATGGGGTGGAGACGACAGCGCCCCTTTAATAATGTTAGAATAGAGTTACACGAACTTCTGTCACCGGAGTGAACAGTGTAATATGTAATTATTTTTTTATTTTATAGATACGGGAAAAAGGAGTGTTCTAAGAATGAAACGTAAACGCATATGGAGAAGTACCGCCGCGGGATTAACGGCAAGTATGCTAGCAGGGATGCTGATTTTGGCATCATCCGCACAGTCCGCTCATGCTGCGGATAGCAATGCGTTACCCGCAGGAAGCGTAACATCATCATTGCCTGTACAGAAAGATGCGATATCAGTAACCAAGGAATTCCACCTCGTCACATTGGGGGACTCCATCACCGTAGGGTATGAGCCGAACCTGAAAGAACTGCCCTATGGTTATGTAGAACGGTTGCAGGAACAAGGTCTACTTCACGGACGTACTCAGGTGGACAACTATGGTATTGCCGGATTGAAGAGCAGTGGTTTGAAAAACTTTGCAGATGCGATTAAAGAAGGGAAAGCGCTCACTTCCGAAGCCATTCAACCGAGCCTCCCTGATCCAAGAGCGGCACAAGTTGGAGCCAATATTGCTGCCATCCGGGAGAGTGTAGCTGGGGCTAATCTGGTTGCCATCACAATCGGAGGGAACGATGTGTCCGAGTTGCTCGGTTCAGCAGATAAGCTAAGTGATGCGGAACTGGAAGCAAAAGTGAAGGAATTGCTATCTTCCTATACAGCCAATGTTAGCGCTGTTATCAATGATATTCATGAGATTAATCCTAATGCCAAAATCGTAATCGCTGACCAGTACCAACCCATGCCTGAAGTAGCTGGTAAAGCGCTCTATGCGAAACTGATGGAGGCTTCCCAAGGGTTTACTGCGACCATTGATGGAATTGCGACTGAATTTTCCGCTAAAGGAATTGATGTAAAAGTGGCTCATGTCGCCAAGGAGTTTATTGGCGGTGAAGGTACGATGACTCACATGATTAAGGACCGCGATTTCCACCCGAATCAGTTCGGATATGAAGCGATTGCCAAAGTATTCGCAGAAACGATCTGGGGCGATTACACCAAGCTGACGGCTCCTGCTGCAGGCCAACCGATGAATATCATTGTCAGTGGTAAAACGCTGGACACGCCGTACAAACCAATCAACCGCAATGGTAAAAACTTTGTGGCGATCCAGGATATCGTGAATGCCGTTGGCGCAACTACGGTATGGGATAACAAAACCTCAACCGCAACGATTACATACGGAGATCGGAAGGTTGCCGTGAAGATTGGTGCAACGGCCGTTCAGGTGAATGGTGCATCCGTAGCCGTGGATACACCTGCATTCTTGAACAAGGTGGGCACAGAGTCCAAAACATATGTGCCGGTTGCTATGGTAGCCGAGGGTCTTGGCTTTGATGTGCAGTATGTCGCCAAGTTAAAAACCGTTTTTGTAAATCCGTAAAACGTATATTATTAAATAAAGCTTGTGAATTTAAAACGATTTAAAATATAAATGCTAAAGCCTTCCTATTATTTAGGAAGGCTTTAGCATTTATACTTGGGAGACTAAATTATAAAGTCATATTAGTTTTCCTCTTTTTGTAAAGATGGTGAATCCAAGTGAATATCCATTCTATAATATGATATAAAACTGAAATGGATAGAGCTGACCAGAAATCTTGGATATATACCCCTTCAAAAATAGAGCCCAAAAAATAAATAATGATACCATCGATTATTATTGTGACAGAATTTCTGGTGAAAACTGAAACCCGTCTTTTTACACCATAGTTCAAGACAGCAATGATAATAGGATGGATAAGGGTCTCAAATAATATAAATCCAACTAAAATAAATACAGAAAATATAATCACATCACCAATCTGTTCAAAGTATAACGAATTACTCATTCCACCAAAAGTATAGAAAAATAAACTATATAGTACTGTGAAAAAAGCAACAGGAACAATGATAAATAGGGATAACATTGGGATAAGCCAAAGTCTTACGTTCACTGGCGGGGGCGATTCTTTATCTTTGCGAGCTATATACTTAATTATTTCATTTAGTGATAGGAAAAGAAAAAGTAGCAAAATAAAGAGAATTGCTATATGAGTGGAGTTCATATTTCCTCCTTTGCGATTATTAATATATAAATTACTATAATTTCCATGAAAATAAAACCTATTACCCTGCTGAAATAACCTAAAATGTTGCATAAATATGACTTGTCATCTGACCATGGATGTGTAAATATGAAAATAACTTACAGTAGATCGAAAACAGTTTCGAATGACTGCACCCTTCGTGAGCCAAAGGAGCGCTTTGGATGAGTAGAATTAAAAACGCTTTCACGACATTGCCGATTCATCACAAAACCATTCTTCTCATCGGATTACTGATGATGATCAGCTTCACGTTCTATGTATCTGTCCTGGGATATGTATTCGGCATTTATGATCGACAAATCTATGAGAAATCCTCACAGGTGCTTAATATGTCTTCGGTGGGCATCGAGAACCAACTGCGTGATATCTCCAATCTATCCTTCAAGGTCATGTCCGACGAGCCTCTTCAGCAATATCTTCTTCAGTTGGATAAGGCTGAATCGGGGTATGAGAAAAATGGCCTGCGCAAAAAAATTACCAACAGACTGGTGGCATATGCAGGTTCAGAGAAATACGTCTATTCCATGATCTTTATCGATAATGATAATAATATTATGGCAGCTGGAAACCGGGAGGGAATCTCGGAGAAGAAGCAAAGAGAATTGGTTGCTTTGGGACAGCAATATTCGGGCTCTAATGCTTGGTACACAGGCGGGGACCAACAAGCCAGATTACTGTCGGTTAGACAGGTAAAGTCTTTTACCGGTGGAGCATTTACGCTGGAGAAGTTGGGCACCCTGGTTATTCGTGTACGATTGGATCGGATTGTCCAAGACCAGATGCAACACCCGGCAGAGGATTCACAGCTATTAATTACAGATGGCCGGGAAGTAATCTATCCAACAGAGTCGACTGTTAGTAAATCTGAAATCGAGTCTGAACTGAAGCGCACTCAGCCCTATGGGATAGCGATGTTTGAGCAGGGAAGGAATTTTGTCGCTCGTGCGAATTCTCCATATACAGATTGGGTGTATCTGTATATGACGCCCTTTGACCAGATGTTTAAGCAGATCCAGTTTGTTAAACAGCTGGTGACTGTCATTTTTATCATGATATTCCTAGCGGCACTTATATTCGGAGCCAAGTTTTCCCGCAGTATTACACAGCCTATCGCCCAGTTGATCAAGAAAATGCGCAATATCGAAAAAGGCGATCTGGATAAGCTGGAGGAAGTAGCGCTGGGCAATGTCCCGGTATCTTCACAAAATGAGGTCGGATTGCTGCATCGCACGTTTAAGATGATGGTACAGCGTATACGTGAACTCATTGACGAGAATTATGCGAAGCAACTCGTGATACGAGAGACTGAATTGAAAGCGCTTCAGGCACAGATTAATCCACATTTTCTATATAACACACTGGAATCGATCAACTGGCTTGCCAAAGTGCAGAAGCAGCATCAAATCTCCGAAATGGTTGAGGCCCTCGGATTTCTTCTGCGAAGCTCAGTGAACATGTCCGAGAAGTGGATTACTTTGGAAAGGGAACTGGACATCGTCCGCAGTTATGTGACGATCCAGCACACGCGATTCGAGGAAAGACTTGATTTTGACATGGACATTGCGCCCGAAGTGGGAACTGCACGCATTCCGAAGTTAACTCTGCAGCCATTGGTGGAGAACGCCATTCATTATGCATTGGAGCCAAGCATAGAACCTTGCCGTATTCGGATTAGGGCGAGAGCAGACGGAGACAACGTTGTAATTGAGGTGGAGGACGACGGTCCGGGCATGACTCCCGAATTTCTGGAGCAATTGCAAGAGGGACGCGTACAGACGAGGGGACAGGGGATCGGACTGTCGAACATCAAAGAACGGATCAGGTTGACCTTCGGCGACGAAGGCGAAATGATCATGAGCAGCAATCCCGGATCAGGGACCGTAGTATCGATCAGAATACCTTGGATCAGAGAGGACGATGACGATGTACAAAGTGATGCTCGTAGATGATGAACGTGTCATTCTGGAGGGGATTTCGCAAGTCGTGGATTGGGCTGCAGCGGGAACGGAACTGGTGGATACCGCGAGAAACGGGATTGAAGCGCTGGATAAAATCGGTCATTCCAGACCGGATATTATCATTACGGATATTTCGATGCCGGGCCTGGATGGTCTTGGACTCATTGAAAAAGCATCTGAGGCTTACCCTGGACTCCGCTTTATCATGTTGTCTGGCTACAAAGAGTTCGAATACGCTCGCCGGGCCATGCAATATGGAGTAAAGCATTATCTGCTCAAACCGTGTAACGAGAACCAAATTCACGATGCCTTGTCCGAGTTGCTTCAGGAACACCAGGATGCCCAGGTAAAGGAACATGTGGCCGGAGAGATGAAACAGCGGCTGCAGCGGGTGCTGCCACATGTGAAGGAACAGTTCCTGCTGGAGTTTATGACAAATCAAACCTATGGTCCGGTCGATTTGGAGTATTATCAGGAACTGTTTGACCTGGAGCTGGAGGATAATGAAGTTCGGCTGCTGCTGTTCCGAATCGCAGATGAACATGATTATAGTCATTTATTTGCGATCAAAAATATTGCCAGTGATCTGCTGCCCCATGTTCTGTTAAGCACAACCATTGAAGGTAAACTGTTAATTCTGTTGGGGGACTCTGCCGATTCGGTCGGTCTAAAGGAGAGCATCGAGGAAGTGCGGACTGCTTTCACCAGACTATATAAACTGGAAGTTACGGCTGCCCTCAGTGAAGCAGATCGAATGATCCAGTCCCGGCGTTTGTTCCGTGAGGCGCTGCAATGCCTGAACCATCGCTTTTTTATCGGCGAAGGCAAGCTGATTACCAAAAGTGATCTGGAGCTGGCCGGGGAATGTGATGGTGTACATGTTGAACAAGATGCAGAGCAGTTATGTCAGTTGATTAAGTCAGGCAATACGGAAGAAGCGGGCGCTGAAGTGGATCGCCTGTTCGAGCTTTTGTCTGGTCAGCAGCTTGAAATCGGGATTACTCGTTCGTATGTGGTGCAGTTGTACTCCGCAATGATTCATGTCTGTCCTCCTGAGGAGGCGACGGAATTCACCCAACGGATGGCAGAGCTGCCCCATATCGACACATTGTCTGGCTTAAAATCCTTTGTTGCCAGTAGCGCAGCCCGGTTAACCTCCGGTTATTACAAAAACCATATTAGCCGTCAGTCTTCTGCTGTGGAGAAGATGATGGATATTGTGGATCGCCATTATGGTGAGGCTGATCTCTCGCTTAACGGGGTTGCCCATCAGATGTTATATATGAATCCGGATTATCTCGGCAAAATTTTCAAAAAAGTGACGGGTGAAAACTTCTCCAACTATGTGAATCGTTTGCGCATTGAGCGTGCCTGCGACCATATTCGCAGAGGTGGAGATGTGAAGGTCTTTGAGCTTGCCGAATTGTTTGGCTTCGGGGGGAACTCGCAATATTTCAGTCAGGTGTTCAAAAAGTGGACCGGCATGACACCTACCGAATTTCGCAGAACTGGCTTATAACAATTGACTGACGATTATGGAATCGAAATATGAGGGGGACGAACAGCGCCGATAGAGGTGCAGTTGTCCTCCTCTGTTTTTTGAACCAACAAGACGGTTTTGTGTATTCAACTATGGTCCCACATTTGCGAAAATGACAATATAAAGTTCGTGAAAGCGTTATCAGAAAGTGAAAGGTAACTCGTTCACACAACCATTTCAACATAAAAGGGGAGATTGGCATGGTGAAAAAGGCGATATTCCTGATGATGGCGGCATTGCTGGTATTAACAACGGCGTGCAGCAGCAGCGGTGAATCGGGCGGAACATCTGGGGATGGTTCGGTAACACTTCGTATCGCATGGTGGGGATCAGATGCACGTCATGAATACACACAGAAGGTCATTGACCTGTACAAAACGAAAAACCCGAATGTCAAAATTGACGTGGAATACGCCTCATTTGATGACTACTGGAAAAAGCTCGCTCCACAAGCTGCAGCGAATCAACTGCCGGACATTGTTCAGATGGATATTTCCTACATCAGCCAATATGCAAAGAACGGACAGCTCGAAGATCTGTCACCGTATCTCGGAAACCAGATTAAAGTAGACGACGTATCCGAGAACGTAATCAGCACAGGTGTTATCAACGACAAACAATATGGAGTACCTGCTGGTGTTAACGTACTGGGTTTCCAATATGATCCGGCTTTGCTCAAAAAAGCGGGTGTGGATGCCATTCCAGAAAATATGACTTGGGAATCGTATGAAGAGCTTGGCAAGCAAACGGCTGCCAAAGGACTCTTTTTGGATGGGGGCGTAGCGCCGGATATCTTCTTCCACTATTTCCTGCGGACCAAAGGACTGTCCCTCTACAATGCTGAAGGAACGGGTCTTGGCTATGATGACGACAAACTATTCGTTGAGTTCTTCGGACTCATGCGGCGGATGATTGAGCAGGGAGCTGCACCTTCACCGGATCTGGTTAACCAGACGAAAGGTATTATTGAGGAATCCGATCTGGTTAAGGAAAAAGGAATTGGCGTATGGCAATGGTCCAACCAGTTTGTGGCCTTGCAGCAGGTAGCTAATCGTCCTTTGGAGATTGCACCAATGCCTGGACCGGATATGGAAAAAGGACTCTATATGCAGCCAAGTATGTACTGGGCTGTAACATCGAACTCGAAAGTGAAGGAAGAAGCAGCTAAATTCATCGATTTCTGGGTGAACGATGTGGAAGCTAACAAACTGATCAAAGGCGAGCGCGGTGTGCCGATTTCAGGCAAAATCAAAGAAGCTATCGCTCCTGAGTTGAGTGATGCAACGAAACAGGTATTTGACTTCGTAGCGTCCATGGAGCCTAAGGCTTCGCCAATGAGCTCACCACCACCGGTAGGTTCGCCGGAAGTCATTGCTTCTCTGGCGGATGTTGTGGAGGAACTGAACTTTGGTAAGGTTACACCGGAACAAGCAGCAGCGACATTCCGCAAAAATGCCGAAGCCGTTCTTGCCAACAATAAATAACAGTTGAATGATCGCTTGCTCATCCCATTACCGGGATGGACGGGAACAGGGCTACTCGCATACCGCGAGGGCCTTTCCCCGTCCAGTAGCTCGAAGCAAGGTCGCGGAAAGCAAGCAGATCAATAAAGGAGGTTTGTTCCGTTGAGGCAATATTCGTCGTTGCGTAGAAACCTAACCGGGTATGCTTTTATTAGTCCTTTTATCATCGGCTTTCTGGGCTTTACGCTTATTCCGATGTTTGTATCCCTATACATGTCGTTTACGAGTTATAACCTGTTCACTTCACCGCGGTGGATCGGGATGGACAACTACACCAAAATGTTCTTTGATGATCCGAAGTACTGGAACTCGGTTAAAGTAACGTTTCTGTATGTGTTCATTGGTGTCCCTCTAAGACTGGTCTTCGCACTTTTCGTAGCCATGATCCTGAATACGGGATCCCGTATGGTCGGAACGTATCGTACCTTGTACTACCTGCCATCCATTATCGGTGGTAGTGTGGCCGTGTCGATTATGTGGCGTAACCTTTTCAGTAATGAAGGTGTCATCAACAGTGCATTAACGGCAATCGGAATTGGGCCAATTAGCTGGTTTGGTGATCCGAATGCGTCTCTGGTTATGCTGATCTCGTTATCTGTTTGGCAGTTTGGATCTTCCATGCTCATCTTCCTGGCCGGTCTGAAAAATATATCTCCCGAGATGTACGAAGCAGCAGGTGTGGATGGTGCCAACCCGGTACGTAAATTTTTTGGTATCACCTTACCGCTACTCAGTCCAATCATTCTGTTCAACCTTATTATGCAAACGATCGGTGCATTTATGACCTTCGTACCTGCATATATCATCTCTAAAGGCGAGGGCGGTCCAATGGACGGTACGATGCTTTACTCGCTGTATCTGTTCCGTCAGGCATTTATGTTTAACAACATGGGTTATGCTTCGGCCATGGCCTGGATCATGCTTATTATGATCGGTATACTCACAGTCGCGGTGTTCCTGACATCCAAGTTCTGGGTGTTTTATGAATCCGAAGGAGGGAAGTAACGATGGTTTGGAGAAATGTGAAATGGCCCATCTATCACCTGTTCGTTGCAGCTTTGGCCCTCCTGATGCTTTATCCCGTTCTGTGGATGCTTTTCAGCTCATTCAAAGAAAGTCGTACCATCTTCGTAACTGCCGAGTCCTTGTTCCCTACGGAATGGATCTGGAGTAACTACGCGGATGGCTGGAAAGGCGCAGGCGGAAGACCGTTTATGGATTACATCACCAACTCACTCGTTATTGTGGTCATCTCTACGATTGGTGCCGTGTTATCCTCATCGTTAATTGCCTTTGGTTTTGCCAGACTCAACTTCAAAGGCCGTAACTTTTGGTTCTCCCTGATGATGTTAACTCTGATGTTGCCGCATGATGTTGTACTCGTACCCCAATATATTATTTTCACGAAGCTTGGTTGGTTGAATACCATTCTACCGATAGTTGTACCTACGTTCTTCGGGATGCCGTTCTTTATCTTCCTGATGGTACAGTTCATTCGTACGATTCCGAAAGAGCTGGATGAGGCTGCTACCATTGATGGATGTAACAAGTTCAGACTGTATGTACAGATTATTATGCCACTCATCAAATCATCACTCGCAACGGCTGCGATCTTCTCCTTCTACTGGAGATGGGAGGATCTGCTCGGTCCAGTACTGTATCTCAACTCGCCGGATAAATATACGGTCTCCATGGCACTGAAAATGTTCCTGGACAGTGAGTCTGCCTCCAACTGGGGAGCGATGTTCGCGATGTCCATTGTGAGTCTCGTACCCGTTGTAGCCGTGTTCTTTATTTTCCAAAAACAAATTGTACAGGGCATGAGCACCAGCGGACTGAAAGGATAAACGATATTCACTGGATTCAAACCTGAATTGGATATTGAACAAAGGAGGTTGTTCCTATTGAATAAGGCCCAGGGTAGTCAGGCTGTTGCCACGGAGGTAACGGCAGAGGGCGGTGAAGAGGCCGTTACCCACTGGAAGTTCAATTTTGGACCGGACTCTGGCAGTGCAGGTGAGGTTGAGGGTTATTTGAAAGTGTCTGCCAGCACTGCATATGAAGAACAGGGAGAATACGGTTTCGAATCCGGCTCCCTTGTGTATGAGAAACAACGGATAAGTGAAGACGAAGTATCGAATTCCAGTAGGGCAAACAACGGCAAACAAGGGCAGGCCAATGTGTCTGCCCGATTGCGTTCAAGCTTTTGTATTCCGCTCAAGGCATCTTTCATCGTTAATGTACCCGATGGAACCTATCAGGTCTTGTTAATTGCAGGGGATGAATTGGCGGAGACGATCACCAGAGTCAAAGCCGGAGAGGGCAGGCTGATGCTGCCAACCATTCGTACACTTCCTGGGCAATGTGCAGAGGTTCGATTCTCAGTTGTGGTTCGTGGCGGAAAGCTCCGACTATCCTTCTCCGGTCCTGCGCCGCGGATTAATGCATTGGAAATCACGCTTGCCAATCAGACGATGACTGTATTTATCGCTGGTGATTCTACCGTGACGGATCAGCCAGAAAGTGGATATCCATACTGTGGCTGGGGCCAGCTGTTGCCTGCACAGTTCAAACATGATGTTGCTGTGGATAACCATGCCCAGTCTGGACGCAGCTCCCGCAGTTTCATCAATGAAGGCAGATTGGATGCCATTCTGGAGAAAATTAAGCCGGAAGACTTTCTGTTTATTCAATTTGGACATAACGATGAGAAGCCGGGCCCTGACCGGGGAACGGAGCCTTTCACAACATATAAGGAATATCTGAAAAAGTATATCGATGCCGCCCGCGAAGCTAAGGCGCGTCCGGTGCTCGTGACACCGGTGCATCGGCGTTACTTCGCTGATGACGGCACATTGACCGACACCCATGGCGATTATATCGTCGCTGTGCGTGAGCTAGCGGAAGAGGAAGGTGTACCGCTGATCGATCTGGCTGATCGAAGCCGTATCCTGTTCGAGCAAGCGGGCGTTGAAGGCAGCAAGGAGGATTTCATGTGGGTGCTGCCGGGTGAGTACGTGAACTTCCCAGCAGGCGTGGAGGATAACACGCATTTTCAGGAGCGCGGTGCCCGTCGCCTCGCCATGCAGGTGGCGGAAGCCATCCGCGAGCTGCGACTGCAGCCGCTGCAAATGTATTTGAGGTAAGCAGCGGAGGAGGGCGGAATCGGAGCATAGGGAGCGAAGCGTCCGCCTTTGGAGCGGGATTTCCCCTGCTGAGGGGGAATAAAAGAAATCCCGAGCCAACAGCGGCCAACAGCGGCCCACAGCCCGATCTGCCCACCGAAGCGCCTGCCCCGCAAGCAGCCTTTTTATTAAGCGAGTTAACGAAGTAACGAGCAAGGTTGCTCTTAAGTTGCCCAGCGAACATAGCGAAGGCAATAAGCCTTTAAAAAGCAATGGCGAGCGTTGCAGCGGAGGAGGGTGGAATCGGAGCAGAGGGAGCGAAGCGTCCGCCTTTGGAGCGGGATTTCCCCTGCTGAGGGGGAATAAAAAAGAAATCCCGAGCCAACAGCGGCCCACAGCCCGATCCGCCCACCGAAGCGCCTGCCCCGCAAGCAGCCTTTTTATTAAGCGAGTTAACGAAGTAACGAGCAAGGTTGCTCTTAAGTTGCCCAGCGAACATATCGAAGGCAATAAGCCTTTAAAAAGCCATGGCGAGCGTTGCAGCGAAGGAGGGCGGAATCGGAGCAGAGGGAGCGAAGCGTCCGCCTTTGGAGCGGGATTTCCCCTGCTGAGGGGGGAATAAAAGAAATCCCGAGCCAACAGCGGCCCACAGCCCGATCCGTCCACCGAAGCGCCCGCACCGCGAGCCTTACGCGCGTTTAACTAATTATTGCATTAGCAAAGGAGGAATTATTAATGGCACAGGATCAGACGAACACTTCAGCACATAAAATATCTTCCACAGCGACAGGTCACACCTACTGGGTGATCCCCGATGGTTACATTCCACCGGACAGCTCGGGCTCACTGGAGAGTCACGAGAGCATCTGTGTATTAAATACAGGCACAGTGGATGCACAGCTGCAAATAACGATCTATTTTGAAGATAGGGAACCGCTCGAAGACATCGTGGCTGAGGTGCCTGCGCGAAGAACAAAGCATATTCGGACAGCGTCGTTGAGATCGGGTGAACAACTCATCCCTCCGGGAGTACCCTATGCCATTACCGTCTCCAGCGATGTTCCTGTTATCATACAGTACAGTCGTCTGGATACCACTCAGCCTGAATTGGCACTCATGAGTGTTATGGCGTTTCCACTGGGATAAGACGTTAAGTTAATTATGAAATGAAAAGACGACCCGTAACCTTGCATGGACTGCAGGCTGCTGATCGTCTTTTTGCGTTACTCATCGTATTTATACGTACTGGCATTGAGGATTTTCACATGAACCTCGACCTTACCGAGTTTAAACCCCTCAAGTGGGTTGGCCCGTTTATATACCGCCTGTCTCCATAGGGGGAGATCATGACGATATAGATGTTCCACAAAACCGTAGGAATCAATCTTGCGTGATTTGGTTTTCTCAAACGTATTGCGAATTTCGGACTCAATCTGTTTCTCCGCTTCCTTTTCCATAACATGGGGAGAGCGATGAGAGTTATGATCCTCGATGATGGCGCTTTTAACCGACGTAACCAGGTCGAATGTTACACCGTTTCCTTCTTTCCTCGCCTTAATCGTGGTCTTTGGGTGATTAAGCCTAAGCGTCAGCTCCGGCGTTTTGCTCCCGTTGCTGTATACATACAGCGGATATTGAAAGACGCGGTCATAATTCACGTATCGTGTGCCATCAGCGTCTTTACCCGTTAACCTGCCTTGACTTTTACCATTTGAAATGACGTAAAACCCATCCATCCTAATAAGCGGGGGGGCTTTTTCTCCGTTAAACCAGGTCTCATTCTGATTGGTAATGGAAGGCAAAAGAATAACTGAAGCAGGCTCCCGAAATCCGTCAAGGAGCTGATGAAGCCGGATGGGTTCATAACCGGAATGTTGCTTATACAGCTTCATCGGTTCAAACAGCTCTATGGTCTGGGCGGATTGGTTCAGCAGTGCAGAGGGAGCGAGTACATCTGTAATGTTACGCTCTGTACCGTAGAGCCATGGGGTATATCTCAGTTGGCCTGAATGCAACAGTGTATTAAAGACATCTTCCAGCCGTCCATTCAACACATTTTTGGATAAGACAATCGCTTTTACATGGGTCCATAACGTTTGTTGCTGAGAAGTTTGATATAGATCATCAATAGCCATACTCAGCGTAGAACCCTCACCCCGTCCGATCCAGATATCACTTGCTTGCCTTGAAGTTGGCCCTTCCTGCTTGGCAATACTGGAGAAATCAATGAGTTGGGCGTAAGCAACATATTGGTTGTCTACATAATCTATTCCTACAGCCGTGATAAAGTTAATGCTCTGAACCTCTTTGGAATCCCAGCACCCGGTCAGCAGGATAAAGCAGCTTATTAACAAGCTAACTTTAGCCATCCATCTTGTCACGAGCCTTTCCTCCGGCGAGTGGAATCCTGTGTATGGAGTACAGCTGGGCGCTTGGTCCGTTTCATAGAAGGGGGCATGGATACGGCTTGGGTGAAGTCGCCGGGAATATAAGGAGAGACAGGTGACAGGTATGAGACGCCATAACACTCCAAGGATACGAGGTGCACCAGCAGACCCAGTAGTCCAATCATGAAACCGAATAATCCAAGAATGGAAGAAATGACTAGCATCCCAATCCGGACTTGAGCAGTAGCCCCACTAAGCACGGTATTCACCAAGATATAGCTGGAGATTACTGAAATAGCCACCGTGACAATGATCGTGGGGGAAGTAATTCCTGCTCGAATAGCTGCATCTCCGATAATAAGCCCACCTACGACGCTGACGGTTTGTCCCAAGGCTCGTGGGAGTCGGCGGCCGGCTTCATTAAATATCTCAAACATAAATATCATTAAAAATGCTTCCAGCGTTACTGGCATAGGTAGACCCATCCGTGTACCCGAAATGGTTGCAAGCAGAGGCAAGGGGATCTGCTCCACATTAAAACTAGTCAGGCCGATATAGAAGGCAGGAAAGAAGCAGGCAATCAGTAATCCGGAAATGCGCAAAATTCGCTCAAAAGTAACAATGAAAAAAGGGGTACTCTCGTCTTCCGGCGATTTTAACTGATTAAACAGAGTGGTTGGAGCGATAATGGCTACTGGTGAACCTTCAATGAGAACCGCAAATCGCCCATTTAAAAGGGAGTCCACGACATAATCGGGTCGCTCCGTATTATCCGTGAGTGGGAAGATGCTGCGAATTCCCCCCATAATGGCACGTTCCATAATAGAGGTACCAAGAATGCCATCGATTTCAATTTGGTCGAGATTTTGGCGTGCTTCTTTCAGAATATCCGGGTTAATGATGTCTTTGACGTACAACAGACCAATAGCGGTCTGGGTACGACCACCTTTAACATATTTCTCATAACACATGGAAGAGGTTTTCATTCGTTTGCGAATGAGGCCAATATTCACGGATAACTCCTCAGTGAACCCATCCCGAGGTCCTTTAATCGATGACTCGATCGCCGACTCCTCAGGGGTTCTTCCTGGTATACTCGCGATATCTAGACTGCAGGATTGATCACCATTTCCGAAAATGAGCAGTAATTGTCCGCTGAAAATCAGCAGATTTAAATTCTCTGTATCTGTGAGATCATCCACCGGATTCAATGTTAACCCCAATTCTTTGGGATGTGCTTCTTCTTCATGTAGAGAATGCTGTTCCAGCCGTGGGATAATAAACTGATTGATTTGTTTACCATCGACCAAACCGTCGCAATAGAGCATAATCACCGACATATCGGTTTCATCTTTGGCAGGAAAGCTTTGAATAACAACATCTGCGCAGGGACTGAACTGCTCTTCGAAAGAGGCAAGCAGCGTTTCATGGGACGTGGTGTCAATCGTTTGGTGCTCCATGATGTTTCCTCCTCTGATGGCGTGAACTGATGTATGCAACTGCTGTTGCAACCACCGCTAGTCCGCTCAGATACACGAGATTGAACGGGAATATGTATTGGACAAGCAGTTTTTCGAATGTCATATCATCCAGAGGATACAGCATGGTAAGAATAAAAAAGACGCCAAGAGTGGCACAACATATGATCCTTCTGGAGGCGCTCTTAATATTCCAAATTTCTACTACAATATACATGGCCAGACTAATCCGGGTAAAAGAACCGGCGAGCCACTGATAAATGGAAAAGAAATCAGTCTGGGCAATATATTTGCCCAAGGACGCAATTCGCCATTCTTCAAAGGCGGGATATCGCATTTTGGCAGCTTCAAAAGGGTCAAATTCCACGATCGCCCCAATGAGTGGGCCAAGTGTCAGCCCAAGGATAATGATCGCGAGCATCAGGTACTGCCATACACGTATCCGTTTGGAGAGGTGGGGCTGCAAGTACCAGATGAACAGCAACTCAAACATGCCTGCAAGACTGTAGACTGTGCCATGAAGTACGGGATGCCAGCCATGTTCAAGCACAGGCAGCAGACGACTGTAATCCTTGTACTGTGTATTGACGATAGCTACATAGAAGCCAAGCAGCACAACCAGGGGCAGGATCAAACCTGCTGTAAATGCCAGAGAGCGTATTCCTTTATAGGCCGCATAGGCACAGAGAGACATCAGAGCAATGCTTGTAACCAATATGGGCGTCTCCGTCAGGTAATTGGTTTTGGCCCAAGTGGTGGTATCATGCAGAGTGAAGTAGATCACGGACAGAAAAAAGAGGCTGTTTCCCACCCGAAACAGCAGGCCAAGAGGCTTGCCAAGATGGGAAGTCAGCCATTCATGCAGGGTTTGGTGCTGGAGAAAACGAGAGACATAGGCAAGCATTAGAGTGAATAAAAGATAAGGCCCTGCAGACAACAGAACGGATATCCATGCATCTCTTTTGGCCGAAGACAAAAGGGCAGGGATGATCAGGACGTGACTGATCAGGCCGACAGATAACATCATTAACATCATGGCTTGCAAAAAAGAAGGCTGTGTTGGTTTCATGCTGAGGGACCTCTTTTCCCAATATACTGTTCTCAGCAGTGTTAACGTGATCAAGCCTTCTCATACCGTTAGTCGAAATAACGTATCCCCATTGCTTCACGAACCTCAAGCATCGTCTCACGTGCAGCCTGACGGGCCTGGCGTGTGCCTTCCACGAGGATTTCTTTCACTTCATGTCCACGTTGTTCATAGTAATTTCGCCGTTCACGGAAGGGGGAGAGCAGTTCGTTAATTGCAGTGCCTGCAATCATCTTGCAATCCTTACAACCAATGGTGCCGTCACTACAGCTCGCATGAATCTCAGCGGCCTGATCCTTTCGAAACAGCTGGTGATAGGCAAATACCGGACAAATATCCGGATGTCCCGGGTCAGAACGATGAATGCGGGCAGGATCGGTTTTTGCCCTGGCCAGCTTGGCATACACATCATCAGGATGAGCATTCAACGAGATGGCATTGCCCATGCTTTTGCTCATTTTGCCCACGCCATCCAGTCCGCCCAGCCGTTCTCCGGTCAGAATACGTGGTTCAGGCAAAACTGGCGAATATAATTCATTGAACCGCCGGACCAGCTTCCGCGCTGTTTCGATATGTGGGATCTGATCTTCCCCCGCTGGAACAAGGGTTGCTTTGCAGAACGCAATATCCGCAGCCTGACTGACGGGATAACCGAGAAATCCGTAATAGAGATCCTTATAGCCACGGTCACGCGCTTCGTTTTTAATCGTGGGATTATGCCGAAGACTGTTCACCGTGATAAACATGGAGAATATGACAGTCAGCTCGGCAATTTCCGGGATCATCGACTGGATGAACAGAGTGGCTTTATTGGGATCGATACCTACGGCAAGATAATCGAGTGTCACTTGATGCACGCTGTCTGCAATCAGCCCCGGTTGATCATAGTGGGTCGTAAGCGCCTGTACATCAGCCAGTAAAATATACGTTTTGTACTCATCCTGCAATTGCACCCGACTGCGCAGGCTGCCCACGTAATGGCCGAGATGAAGCTGTCCGGTTGTCCGGTCTCCGGTTAAAATAATGTCTTTGTTCTTGTTCATGGTTCATTCTCCTTTGATGTTGTAATTTTTCGATCCTTAATTGCTGACGCCACCAGCCGTCTTCCACGACCATCACCTCCTTTCAGCCTGCAACAGTTTTGGGTACATACATAAATCAAAAAAGCCTCGTCCTTCATCCTGTTTCCCAGACGGGAACAGAATAGAAGGACGAGGCTTATGCTTCGCGGTGCCACCTTAATTGGCCGCTGGTTGCGGCCCACTTGAGGGATACGGATAAATATATGCAGGAAGCCCACATATTCCTTATCGATATCCTGTCCATGGATAACGGCTGAACATGCCGCCTTGCCTACTGACGATCCGCGCTCCTGAGTACAGGTGGCAGAAAGGGTTCAACTCGGAACTCCGAAGCCCATTTCCACATGACCGATACACCTGCTCACACCATCCGCCGGCTCTCTGAGGTATCCTGTCCTGTGTACTTCTCTTCATCATTGTTGATAACATCCGTTTATAATTTTTCACATTGTATCATGCTTTATCTGGATTGACCAGCTTGCGTTTTCTTCCGCTCATATTGGTGCCAAGTACACCTGCGATGATCAGCAAGGCTCCAACAAAGTGGTATCCATGGACAGGTTCATGCAATATCCAGGCTCCGCCAGCAATCGAAATGAGTGTGGACAAATTACTGAATACACTCATTTTGGAAGCTTCCAGATGAGTCAGGGCATAACTCGCCAGCAGCGTGGAGAACATGGTGGAGAGGACGGCCAGATAGGCCAGTGCTCCTAGGTAAGATGCATCTCCGAGTGGCTTCACATAATCCATCATGGTTCCGCTCGACGCATGACGAATCAGAGAAGCTGCGTTGAAGACGATAAATCCAACCATCAGGGTCACCCAGGTCAATTCCATCGGTTTATATTTCTGCGCCAAGGGTCTTGCCAATACACCATAACCTGCAAAACACACCGTGGAGAGCAGCAGTAAAGCAATACCTTTAAAGTTGCCTGCCGACATCCCGCTCCCTTTCATCAAGAAAATAAAGATTACACCTGCCACGGACAACAGCAGGAACAGTTTTTGCAAAAGGGATGTACGTTCTTTTAGAAAGATAGAGGCCAACACAAGTGTGAATACGGGGGCCATCGCCTGGATAATTCCTGCTTCCGATGAGTTGGACGAGACTAGCCCGAATGCCTGAAAGGCAAAGAACAAAACAGGAGAGAGCAGCCCTAACGGAATGATACGCCACAGATCACGAAGAGTTAGCTTGATCTTGATCCATCCGAAAATGACAGGGATGCTGACTACGAGTAATGACAAAGCAAAACGATGTGCAAGTACATCAATTGGATGTGCCACACTCACCGTCATTTTGACAAATAAAAAGGATAAACCAATAATGGCTGCATATAAAACAGCTGCTACATATGCGTATGTTCTAGTCTGGCTATTGTTCATAGGGTTTCCTCCAATAATACGTTTTTCTTTACTACTACAACCGCGCATATGTTGCTGCGTACGCTGTCTGACCTTATTCAATATACTGCCAGACCAATAGTGGTACAATAGACAAAAACGTTTATTGTACCGGTACACTTAAGGTAATGCTGAAGTCGGAGGAGTGGCAGAATCCAATGAGAAAATACGAAATCATCGCCGAATCACTTAAGCAATGGATTCAGGACCAATTGCGGCAGCAGAATAGTGGACAATGGCAGGATAAAGGAATCAAACTGCCGGCTGTGCGTGTTCTGGCTGAGCAATATCAATGTAGTGTGAGTACAGCCATACGAGCGTATGAGTGGCTGGAAGAGCGGCATCTGGTCTACGCGGTGCCTCAGTCTGGATATTATGCGGTACAGAATGGAGCCGAAGTGGAGGATGGAGAGTGGCAGGGACCGCTGGATTTTGCCTCCGCAGCTCCTGATCCGCGAGTATTCCCTTATTCCGATTTTCGCCATTGTGTGGACCAGGCAATGGAGAAGAAACAGGCGGATTTGTTTTTGTATGGAACCGAGAGAGGCTTGCCTTCCTTGATTGAATTGTTGCAGAAGCAATTCGCCGATTATCAGGTGTTTGCCCGGAAGGAGCAGTTCTTTATTACTTCAGGGGTGCAGCAAGCTCTAGCTGTGCTGGCGTTAATGCCTTTTCCAAATGGGAAAAAGCAGGTAATGCTGGAACTGCCGGGTTATCATAATATGCCTTCGCTTCTACAAGGACTGAATGTCCCTATTGCAGGTGTCAGGCGCTCTCTGGAGGGCCTGGATTGGGACGCGCTCGAACGACAGTTCCGCGAAGGAGACATCAAATTTTTTTATGTTATGCCGCGTTTTCACAACCCGATTGGGACTTCCCTGACGGCAGCTGAGAAGAAAAAATTAATCCGCCTGGCGCAGCGTTATGATGTCTATCTGGTAGAGGATGATTTCTTGGCTGATTTGGAAGAGAACACGAAGCAGGACCCATTATGGTCCTATGATACAGAAGGGCGAGTCATTTATTTGAAAAGTTACTCCAAAATCCTGTTTCCCGGCCTGCGGATTGGCGTGGCTATTCTGCCTGCCAGTCTTACTGCATCGTTTAGTAAATACAAAAAAATGCTCGATATTGACACTGCAGTACTATCCCAGGCAGCACTTGAAGTCTACATCCGTAACGGGATGTTTGCCCACCATGGCAAAGTCATCCGCAGTCGTTATGCTGCCCGGATGAACAAGCTGTATCAACAGCTTAATGCTTACCCGGACTTTACTCCGTTTGTGAATGCACCACGCACAGGAGGGGAGCATACGGTTCTGCCACTGCCTAAGGATATGCCACTCAAGGTCTTGCTGTCCCGGTTGGAGCAACGGGGAGTGATTGCCGATACAACAGAACGATATTTTCCGGAGGGTGCACAGGAGGTACATCAGGATAAAATGCTGCGGTTAAACATATCCAATGTACCTAAGCAACGGATCAAGGAAGGGCTGAGGATTATCCGTGAGGAGATAATGAAACTGCAAAAGGCGTCCACACAAGCGGAATAATCGCTTGTGGGACGCCTTTATTTCATGTGATTAATTTAATTTCAGTGACATGCTATGCTGCGACTTGTGAATTGTTAGATAACGGTTTACGCCTGAGCCATAGCTTTGAAGGAAGATTCTGCGGCTTCCAATGTTTCTTGAATATCCTTGTCCGTATGTGCAGTGGTCAGGAACCAGGCTTCATATTTGGAAGGAGCCAGATTAATGCCACGATTCAGCATATGACGGAAGAAGGAAGCGAACAGTTCCCCATCGGTATCCTGGGCTTGATCATAGTTCGTAATCGGATGGTCACAGAAGTGGGTGGAAAAGGCACCACGAATTCGGTTAATGGTTAACGCAATGCCATGACGATCCGCAGAAGCCTGAAGGCCTGTTGTCAGATCAATTGCAAGACGTTCCATCTCGGCATATACACCTTCGCCTTGCAGAACCTCCAGACAAGCGATACCCGCAGAGATAGACGCAGGGTTACCAGCCATCGTTCCGGCTTGATAGGCCGGGCCAAGTGGAGCAACCTGCTCCATAACCTGTTTACGACCGCCGTAAGCACCGATGGGCAGACCGCCGCCGATGATTTTGCCAAGTGCAGTCAGATCCGGTTCGATCTCCGCATGATTGTCCAGTCCCGCGTACGTCTGTGTGGAGCCATAGTGGAAACGGAAGGCTGTAATGACCTCGTCGTAAATAACGAGTGAGCCGTTATCCCGAGTCATGGCACAGAGTCCTTCCAAGAAGCCAGGTTCCGGCATAACCATACCGAAGTTGCCGACAATCGGTTCAACCATGACTGCAGCGACATCATCGCCCCAACGCTCCAGAGCTGCTTTCAGGCTGTCCAGATCGTTGAAAGGTACCGTGATGACTTCATGCGCAATGCTCGTTGGAATACCTGCACTATCCGGAATACCCAGCGTGGAAGGCCCCGAACCTGCTGCCACAAGGACCAGATCGGAGTGACCGTGATAACATCCGGCGAATTTCACGATTTTATTACGTTTGGTGTAGGCGCGGGCAACCCGGATGGTGGTCATGACCGCTTCTGTACCGGAGTTTACAAAACGAACCTTGTCCATTGAAGGAATGGCTTCCTTCAGCATTTTGGCGAGCTTGATCTCAAGTTCCGTAGGCGTACCGTACAGTACACCATTGGCTGCTGCCTCGGTAATCGCTTGGGTAATATGAGGGTGAGCATGTCCTGTAACAATTGGGCCGTAGGCTGCGAGATAATCGATATAACGGTTGTCGTCGACATCCCAGAAATGCGCACCTTGCGCCTTTTTCATAAATACAGGTGCACCGCCACCCACCGCTTTGAATGAGCGGGAGGGACTGTTCACACCTCCTACAATATGTTGAAGTGCTTCTTCGTATAAAAGCTCGGAACGGGAACGTGATGGATTCATAAGATAACTTCCTTTCGTATTAGATAAACCAAACACAGCGAGAGGGCAGCATGTGGGCTGCCCTCTGCGTGTTGCACTTCATTACTGTGCGGGTTGCTTGGAGTTTTGTTCGTCACCACTTGCCGTTTTGTCTTCGGCTCCAGTAGTACTGCCTTCCTCTTGAGCAGGAGGATGAATGATATCTTGAATATATTGCTTAAGTTTTTCTTCACTGGTTACCGTCAGCACCTCAGCTCCGCCCGGTGTACGCTCTTCCTTGAGCATTTTCATTGGCGGGATTTGCTCGCTGCCGTTCATGCTGCTCTGATATCCGAGTCCGCCCAGCTTCCACATGTCGGAGAGGGTCAGATTGGTATCTACATAAGGATTTACTTCTTCCAGAATGGAAGGCAGTTTGGCAATCGTTGTCGTTGACTGCATTTTCGCTGCTACAGCTTTCAGGAATTCGCGCTGCCGCTCGGAGCGGGCATAATCCGACATGGCGTCATGACGGAAGCGAACGTACATGAGAGCCGTATCGCCATCCAAATGCTGGTAGCCTTTTTTCAGATCAATATCGTATTCATTATTGTCCGCTTTACTTGTATAGTGCATGTCCTTCTCTACGTCAAAATCCACACCGCCAACGGCATCCACCAATTTGATGAATCCTTGGAAATCGGTATACACATAATACTGGACAGGGATACCCAGCAGGTCTCCAGCAGCTTTCATTGCTACGTTGGGACCATGGGTAATAGCAGTATTGATTCGTTCCTTGCCATATCCGTCAATGTTGACGTATGTGTCGCGCAGAATGGAGAATAGATTAATTTTTTTGGTGAGTGGGTCAAGCGAAACGACCATCATGCTGTCAGAACGAGGAACTTCCCCCTTCTCCAGCCCGCGGGCATCAACACCCATAACGAGAATATTAACCGTTTCGGTGCCTTCCCATTTCGGAGGATCCGGTGTACTTACTTTTTCAACATTTTCGATACCGGCAAACGGCGATTCATCGCCTTCCTTTTGCAAGCCATTCAACTGATTGAGAATAGAACCGAAATAAAATGCCGCAGCGCCTCCAACAATAAGCACGAAGGCGGCAAGAGAAATCCAAATGGTTCTCTTCGTCTTTCTGGTCATGCTAGCTCTCCTTTGTATTCAAAATAAATGAAGATGAGTCCAAATTGATTTAGCCCGGGCTTTCCGTACACGACATATCTGTGTGATACAACAGAGGACGCGGCCTCAGACTATTTTTTAAAGCTTGCTGAATTTTGACTGATACTATTATAATTTCTTTTTGGGCTACAAGCAATTTCAACAAAATCCAAGTGAGGTATAATCATGCTGGCGATTGATGTCAAAGATTTACGCAAGTCGTTCAGCGTCCAGAAAAGTCGAGGAGGGCTTAAGGGCGCATTTCAGGATCTGTTTGCACGTCAATACCAGGAGGTCTTGGCTGTAAATGATATTTCATTTCAAATTCCGCAAGGCGAAATATGCGGATATATTGGGGAGAACGGTGCCGGTAAATCAACAACGATTAAGATGTTGACCGGCATTTTGGTGCCTACTTCAGGGCAAATATCGGTTGGTGGATATGTTCCGTATCAGGAACGTGAGAAGTTTGTGCAGAATATTGGTGTCGTATTTGGTCAACGCAGCCAACTCTGGTGGGATATCGGTGTTATTGAGTCCTTCCATCTGCTGCGCAAGGTGTATCGAGTAGGTGAGGTCGATTTCCGCAAACGTCTGGATGAACTGGTTGAGCGGTTACAGCTTCAGGATTTGCTGAACCGTCCTGTTCGTAAGCTCAGTCTTGGACAGCGTATGCGCTGTGAGCTGGTCGCTGCGCTGCTGCACAATCCAGATATTGTTTTCCTGGATGAGCCTACCATTGGTCTGGATATTGTTGTGAAATCGGAAATCCGTGAATTTCTGAAAGACATGAATAAGGAACACGGAACAACCATTTTGCTGACAACCCACGATCTGCAGGACATCGAAGCTTTATGCTCTAGAGTTATTATGCTCGATGCGGGCAATATCATCTATGATGGCGGGTTGGATCATCTGAAATCTCAGTGGGGCAAGGAACGGGAGATCCGGTTCAAGTTTGGCACGGCTCATCCCATGGAACAAATGCTGGAGTGGACTGCTGCGCTCCCTGTTCGCTGGACGGTGGAGAATGAACTGTCCGCATCGGTCTGGATTCCACTTGAACTCAACGTGTCGGATGTGCTGGGACGCGTCGTTGGACAGGCAGATATTACCGATATTCAGATTATTGAGATTAACACGGATGAGATTGTGCGCAGTATTTACCAATCCGGTTCCGCCGAGCGTCCCGAGATTGTGGGAGCAAAGAACGAAGCGGTGGGTGTATCCTAAGATGAATAGTGCATTTTTTGATTTTATGCGCATCCGGTTCCTGACGATGCTTGCATACCGGGTGAATTATTATTCCGGCATTTTGATATATACGCTGAATATCGGCGTGTATTACTTTACATGGCAAGCCATTTACGGCAGTAGTGGTGAACTGGGCGGTTTTACGGCAGCTCAGATGACAACATATGTGGCTGTATCGTGGATGGCGCGTGCATTTTATTTTAACAACCTGGACCGGGAAATAGCCGCAGACATTCGGGATGGCTCCATTGCCATTCAATTCATAAGACCGATCAACTATGTCATGGTCAAAATGATGCAGGGTCTGGGCGAAGGTATTTTCCGTTTCCTGCTGCTTATGATTCCTGGAATGCTCATTGCGATTCTGTTGTTCCCGGTTGAACTGCCCACGGCGCCGTCCGCATGGATTGGCTTTCTGGTCATGCTGTTCTTCAGTTTCCTCATTAATTCCCAGATTAATGTCATTACGGGGCTGGCCGCATTCTTTGTGGAAAACAATGAAGGCATGATGCGTATGAAACGTGTCGTGGTTGATCTGTTCTCAGGTCTGATCATTCCAATCAGCCTCTATCCGGGCTGGATGTCCGCAGTGATGAAAGTATTGCCTTTTCAGGCCATTACGTATCTACCCGGTTCGGTTTTCACAGGAAGAGTGGAGGGCACAGGCATCTGGAGCGTACTCGGCATTCAGGTGTTCTGGTTTGTCATACTGCTCATTCCGATGATGCTGATCTGGCGTCAGGCGCGCAAGCGTCTGTTCGTGCAAGGAGGATAACAGAGTGTACTATATGGGTCTGATCTGGGAATATTTAAAAAATTACATGAAAACACGTCTCACGTACCGCGCCGATTTTTGGGTCGAAATCCTTTCGGATTTGCTGTTCCAGGCAACCAATCTGATCTTTATCTTTGTGGTTTTCCGACATACGGATAATTTGGGCGGCTGGAGTGAGAGTGAAGTCCTTTTTGTTTATGGATATTTTATGGTGCCTTACGGTATCTTCAGTTGCTTTATCAATCTGTGGGGGTTCAGTGAACGGTATATTGTCAAAGGCGAGATGGATCGCATATTAACACGACCTGCGCATAACCTGTTCCAGATTTTACTCGAAAATGTGGACCCGCCTGCACTCGTTGGTTCGTTTATCGGTCTGATCATTATGGTCATCAGCGGTGCGGAGATGGGGCTTGTGCTGGAGTGGTGGCATATTCCGGCCCTCATTATTCTTACTATTAGTTCAGTGCTAATCTATGCAGGAATCTATATCACCTTGACGTCGTTATCATTTTATTCGGACGCGCCTACAGGTATCCTGCCATTAATGTACAACATTCAGGGATATGGACGTTATCCGGTAACCATCTATAACCGCGCGATTCAGGTCCTGTTAACGTGGGTCATTCCATTTGCCTTCGTGGGCATTTATCCGGCAGCCCTGTTCCTGGAACGATCCGAAATGCATCGTATGGCGATGTTGACACCTGTGATGGGATTGGTGTTTGGCTCCATCGGTCTTCTGCTATGGAATTATGGCGTGAAGAAGTATCGCGGAGCAGGATCATAACAGATATCCATTGAAAGTATAGACGAGATATAGGAGGAAATGAGATGACATTAACCGAAGGCAAGCTGGCACCAGACTTTGAACTTCCGTCCAGTACGGGAGAGACGGTAAAACTCTCCGATTATCGCGGACAGCGGGTGCTGATATATTTTTACCCGAAGGATATGACTTCTTCCTGCACACAGCAGGCATGTGATTTCCGTGATCGTCATGAGGAGTTCAAGGGATTAAATACAGTTATTCTGGGGATTAGTATTGATCCGATGAAGCAGCACGACAAATTCATTGCCAAATACGGCTTACCATTCATCCTGTTATCCGACGAAGAACATCAGGTTGCCGAACAATACGGCGTATGGCAGCTCAAAAAGATGTATGGCAAGGAATACATGGGGATGGTACGCTCCACGTTTCTTATTGATGAAGAGGGTATACTGCTGAAGTCGTGGTCTAAAGTGCGAGTCAAAGGGCATATTGAAGCAGCACTTGAGGCTTTGCAGCAACTTTAGGAAGGTAAACTCGTCTGTTCTCTATACAACAAAAAAATGTTCACTTCATAATAAAGGCTGTATTCGCGGGTTATACCGTGAATACAGCCTTTTTATGTGGGCAATCGTTCTGGATGGGACTGATTTTTTCTGTTCTTGCCAAAGCGAATGCGATGAACAAGTAAAAGCAACAGAGGAATAATAAAACTGCAAGTAATGTCCCAATCCACCCATGCAGGCATGATGGTTTCGATATAAAAAATGACATTGGGGGAGATCAGGATGGCCAATGCAAACATGAGCAAGGATGAAGGGAGAATGAGTGGTTTGTATGTTTTCAACTGAAACAGCTGAGCTAGTCCGATAACAAAAGCGAACATGTACAGCAGGCTTTTGAAATAGGTCGCAATTAACCAGGCAGTAGCCATGAAGGCTTCAATGCGCTCAAAGAAGTTACCGATATTAATTTTTTGAGACAGGGTGTACGAAATGAAAATATTATGCTGGGTTAGGAAAGGACCCACAACCATAAGGGAAAACAATAGCAATACACACAGGAGCAGACCTCCGCAGAAAGTGGCAAGCAACAAGTCTCGTTTAAGGTGCGGCCCTCGCATTACATAAGGAAGAATCATAGTAAGCACGAGCAGCTCCCCGAAGGCGGTAAAGGATCCGCGAATAACGGTTTCAATCAAATGAACCCGGCTGATGTTAAAGATAGGCTGCAGATGTGAGACATCTATTTTGGGCAGCAAACCCACGAACAGGAGAACCATAAAAACAAAAACAATAGGAGTTAACAGTTCACTGGTTGCTCCCATGGTTTGCAATCCTTTCATTAGGCCCCAGATCAGGGAACACATGAGCATAATCAAAATGACACGGATGGGGGTCTGGAGGTAGATTTGAGTCGTCATGAAGTCTCCAACTTCCCGGATACAGATGGCAGCGCCTATAGCGAAATAGAACAGGTAACCAGCAGACAAGACTGATCCAATCCATGGACCAAGCAATTTCTTGCAAATTTCGATTAAAGATAGTTCAGGGTAGGTTTGTTGTAGTTTGTACAAAATCCAAATGATAAATAGACCGATGGGCTGACTGAGGAAAGAGCATATCCATGCATCCTGTTTACCCAAGGTTGTGACCAACGAAGGATAGATCAGAATCATATCCCCAACCATGACAAGAAAGGTAAGCAGGGCAAATTGCCGAATGGTAATTTTATCTTTAATTATCATGGTCTCCAGCCTCCTTCCTGACATATTAGAACTCCAGCATTGCCTTATCCCGAAGGCTTGTTTTTCCAACCCTTTTTGAACATATGCACCAACAGTAACAGCCCTGGCAATATAATGCTCAATGTGGTATCCCAATCTACCCAATATGGAACGACGGTAATGACGATGAAGGTCAAATTGGGCGAGACCAGATTGGCAAGGCCAAATATAAGCAATGTTGCAGGTAGGATGAGTATCCGATACTGCTTGAGCCTAAATAGTTCGGCGCATCCGAGGATAAATGCGTACATATACACCATCGCTTTAACATACGTGGAGATGAGCCAGGAAGAAGCCATAATGGCTTCAATACGCTCAAAAAAGCCACCAATGCTAATCTTCTGAGATAAAATAAAGGAAGCATAGATGTTGTGCTGTGTAAGGAAAGCACCTAGAACAAGCAGAGAGATGGTAACCAATATAGCCAGCAACAAGTTGCCAAGTCCTGCCGCCATAAGAACATCCCGAGTTCGGTGAGCCTGTTTTAGCGTGTAGGGAATAATCATCATAATGGGGACCAGTTCACCTACGGGATATATGATACTTATGAGAATACCCTGCAGGATGGGAACAACGCCAGTATCTGTAGCAGGCTTTAAATTGCTGGGATCAATCTGAGGTAGTAGACAGAATGCAAGCACGAGAATAAACACGATAAGGATAGGCATCAGCAATTCACTGCTTCTCCCCATCGTCTCCAGACCATGATATAACCCCCAGCCAACTGTAATAACAAACATCAGAATGATGACTCGAATCGGGGTGTACTGAAAGATTTGGGAAGTTAGGAAATCTCCGACCTCTCGGGTGTGCGTAGAGGCACCTATTACAAAAAAGAATAGGTAAAATGCGGATACAAGACTGCCTGGCCAAAATCCCAGAATGCTCCGTGAAATCTGTATCAGATTTTCCTCCGGATACAGACTGCACAGCTTTAAAAACATGAGCGTGAGGGCCATTCCCAACGGAACCCCGACAAGAGCGCATATCCAGGCATCTTGTTTGGCATAGGATGTGATGACCGAGGGATAGATGAGCATCATATCCCCGACCACCATCATAAAAATGAGGATGGACAATTGTCTTGTTCCGATGCGACCCTGTTCAAGCATAATGTCCCCTCCTTTTTTCCTTAAGTTCCAGTCAAGTGTGCCAGAAATTGATTTACAGGTTCATAGATCCATATGATGAGATAAAGTGGGCTTGGGATTTCCCACAGGTTGGCCGCAAAGACACTGAGAATGGTAGCCAAGAGCAGTAAGACACTGTAAACAGCCAATTCTTTCCATTCCTTGCTACGTATGAGCCCCGGCAGATCGAACCACCCAATGACCCCTGCGGTCACAATGACACTAAGTGTAATTAACACCTGTCTCACTCCCTAATTTGATCTTTGAACGAATCATCCAGTGTACCTACACGTTTGATTTGAACATTGACATCGTAATGAACATCCAGATTTTCCAAATAACTATCCCAATCTTTCTCCACCTTTTTGAAGAACTTGGGATCAGCATGGTAGACCTCTTGCCCGAATCCGAAAATATCAACGTGAAACTTGCGCTGTACCGATTTGATGGATTTTTGCATCAGTTCTACAAGCCGTTCCTCACTGTCCTGTTCCAATTCCTTGAGTACTTTCATTGAACCGATTTTGATTCCACATTCAACGGCACCTATGGAAGATACATTTTTGATTTTAATATTGATTAAAGGGTGATCTGCTACGACTTTTGCTTTCCGTTTGGTCGTTGTACGAAGTGTTTTGAAGGTCACATATCCTTCTTTTCGGCAGGGAAGATGGCTGATGGTGGATACCACATTGTTTCGAATGTAGTTATATCCCTTGGATTCATCCTCGGTTAGCCACCCAATCAGCTTGTCTCCCTTGAATACAGACAGTCCTGTTGAGTTGAGGCTAGCAGGAGCCTTAATGGTCGCAATGTTAGCTTGACTTCCACTTTTCTCAGGTTGACCAACAACCTCCACTCCGGTAATTACAGGCTGTATTCCAGGAGCCAAAATGTATTCCATTAACTGATCCCCAGTTACGGTTGTTGTGGGTGACCAAGTCTTGGTGGATACATCCAATGAATTGAACATCTTCTCCGCAGGTAAATTTTCAAGTGGTGTCAGCACATCTAGCACCTTGGAAGCTGTTGTATTTCGTGCAACCATGACGTAATAGTCAGGACGAACCGTAGGCTCGCGCATTAATGCTTCTGTGATATCATAAATGCCCACTTTGCGAGCATACTCTTCGCCAATGACCATCACGCGGATATGTGCCATGAATATACGACGTGGGCTAGATTCCGTTAACTTTTGAATGGCTTCAAACAAGGTAGGCGCAGAAGCCTGATACTGAGTCACAGGCGTTCCTTTACCTCCTCCTGACTTGGAGGATACTTCATTGGGAACAACCACTTGAGCACTAACCTTAATCATATCGCCATCCTTGTCTACACCAAGACCCAGCATGATGCCAAGCTCATTGAGTTCCTGTCGATCCCAGCATCCGGTAAGGAGAGGGAGCAGAACGGCAAAAGATAGAATCAATTGTAGGCATTTGTTCATACACGTTCTCCTTACCGATTATCGCTTCGTTTTTTTGTTAGCTTGTCTGGTTTCGTTCGCAGTTCCGGTAGAGAGCGGACGGGTTTTCATCCGGGTCCAAGGCACGCGGAATATGGTATCTTTGAGATCCTTCCCGATGTAAGGTGCGAACGGGGACATATAAGACACACCAAAAGATCTTAAACTGCATAGATGGGTTACTGTAATCAGTAGAACCATCAGAATTCCGTAGAAACCAAAGGCAGCAGCCAGAATCATCAGGACAAATCGCAGAATCCGCACAGAAATGGAGAGTCCATTTTCCGGAATAACATAACTGGATATCGCTGTAATGGATACGATAATAACCATGGCAGCCGATACAACGCCAGCATCTACTGCGGCCTGACCAATAACAAGGGTACCTACGATGGAAACGGCTTGACCGACGGTCTTTGGAATACGGATGCCGGCTTCCCGCAGAATTTCATAGGTCAGCTCCATCAATATGGCTTCGATGAATGCCGGAAATGGAACACCTTCTCGCTGAGCTGCCAGACTAATAAGCAGGTTGGTGGGCAGCATCTCCTGATGAAAGGTAGTAATGGCAATATAGAAGGATGGAGCGAGCAGCGCAATAAAGAACGCTAGATAACGAATCATTCGAATCAATGAGCTAATATCGGCCCGTTGGTAATAATCTTCGGGGGACTGAAAGAAATGAACAAACAGAGCGGGAACAAGCAGTACGAAAGGAGTACCGTCTACAATGATCGCGACCCGACCTTCAAGCAGTGCGGCGCATACGGTGTCTGGTCGCTCACTGTTATAGACCGTAGGGAAGATCGTACCTGTTTTGTCCTGCACGAGCTCCTCGATATATCCACTTTCCAGAATAGCGTCAATATCAATTTCATCAAGCCTTCGCCGCAGTTCTTTTATAACCTCTTGATCGACGATATGCTCCAGATATACCACGGCTACCCTGGTGTTGGTGACTCGGCCAAGCTCCCTTTCTTCAATCCAGAGATGGGGGTCACGAATTCGTTTGCGGATCAAGCCTGTATTCGTTCGCAAATTTTCATTAAAGCCCTCCATGGGACCGCGAACAACCGTTTGGGAGATGGGTTCGCCGACGGCACGGTCTTCCCAGCCCGCTGCTGCGATTTTCAGGCCTTGATTCGATCCTTCAAGCAGCACAACGGCAAAGCCTGCCAAGAGAGCATCAAGGACGTCTTTCATCTCCTCGATTAATATTACGTTGCTGGCCACCAAGACATCATTCTGGAGATAGATCAGATGCTCATTTTCCGCTGAGAAGTCAGGCAGCTCACGGGTTTGTAACAAGGATTCCAGGATGGAATGATTCACAATCTGCACGTCTACCATCCCATCGATGTACAACATGACAGAAGGCCATTTGTGCAAACACTGCAGAGGACGAATCATCAAGTCTTTGCTATTCCCCATCACCTTCTTACAATAATCCGTATTTTCCGTAAGATTCGGAGATATTCTCTGATCCTGGCTGCTCTGCGCTGTTGTACTCATTCCTTCACCCCTTATACACCCTATATTTGCAAATTAGTATGACCTGGATGAATCAGGATTATCACAAAAGTGTTATTGAATATCCCACAAAATAAAAAAAAAACATGAAAAAAAGGAGCCGCGATATGCAGCTCCTTATTAATAACAGAAGGGTTAACCTGGTGTTCCCACATCTAATAGGCAGAAAAACCTTTGCGCTAAATGTGTCTGAATTCAACCACTGATATCATCGATAGATATGTGAATGGTACCGTTTATTTTTGTCTTTGCCGAATGGCGGCAGGCTTGCGCAATGATCGGGCTGCCCACGCTTTTCGATAACGGTACAGTACGGCTGCAATCAGCAACAGTCCGATCCCCGCCACGATGTAAGGTGCATATTGATGAGCAAGCTGGAACACCGCGTTCCATTGGGGGCCGAATATTTTACCGATGCCCAGGAACAGCATGACCCACAACAGTGCGCCTGAATAGGCATAGAGAGCGAATTTGCGAAAGGGAACAGCGGCTATGCCCGCAAAATATCCGGTGAAATGTCTCACTCCCGGAATGAAATAACCGATGAAGATCAGGGCATTGCCGTACTTGGCAAACCACTTTTGCGTTTTATCCAGCTTGTCCTGTTTCATCAGAAACCATTTTCCATATCGTGTAATGAACGGCAGACCTGCTTTGGCCCCAATAAAATAGGTGATCGTCATGCCAATCGTGGTTCCCAGAAAAGCAAGGATGGCAAGTATTCCAAAGTCCAGATGACCCTTGTAGGACAGAAACCCTGCATAAGCCATAGTCGTTTCTCCCGGGAAGGGAAGGGCGATGAATTCCAGCAATAAGCCAAAAAACAAAACGCTGTATCCGTAGGATCCAAACAGATGCTGGACCTTCTCAAGCAATTCCAATAGACTTCACTCTCCTGCAGACAGGGTGGGAGGAGATACGTACTCTCCAAGGAGTTTTGTTCACGATCCTACCTGTCCATTATGCTACCTAATCCGAAGCGAAGAATCAATCACGAGCCATCCCAAATTGTGAAAAATTATAAAACAAAATCGCGTCTTTTTTCAGCGCGTCCTCCATATAATTCTAACAAATCTGCTGAAGTCTATCAGCAAATTCACTAGAGACGTTGGAGGTTGATTCGAACATGGTAACACCAATACATACAATTTTATCTGGAAAATGGTCTGTGCTTATAATTCGCATTGTGGTACTGCTGTGTGTATTCGCTGCATCGGCAGGCACAACTTACGCTTCCTCTGTATCAGGGTCTGATGCATCCGCCTCCAAAGAAGATAATCCTAAAGACAAGGTAGTCTATTTGAGTTTTGACGATGGACCGGGTAACCATACCCGTGAAGTATTGGATATTTTGCGCAAGGAGCAGGTTTTGGCTACATTTTTTGTGCTTGGTGAGCAAGCAGAACGTTATCCTGAGATGATCCGTGCGGTTGTGGAAGATGGACATGCTTTGGGCAATCATACGTTTAATCATAATTATGAACAGCTGTACAGTGATTTCAAAGTGTTCTGGAAGCAGATCAAACAGACTGAGGCGATAGTAGAGCGAATTACAGGATTTCGGCCGAATCTGGTCCGGGCACCGGGCGGTACCTATGGACATTTCGACAAGAGTTATTTTGATTTGCTGAAATTGGGCGGATACACCGTTATGGACTGGAACGTAGACAGTGGTGATTCCAAACGAAAGGGTGTTCCGGCCAAAGAGATCTTACGCAATGCGACCAAGGTGCCTGCCGGGGCACGTTCGGTCATTGTATTGATGCATGATGGAGGCGCTCATGCTGAGACGGTAAAAGCACTACCTGGCATTATCAAGTATTACCAGGATCAAGGTTTTCGTTTTGACACGATGAAGGCCACGGATCAGCCTGTTCAATTCCGCATCGATTCCAATGGTAAATACAAGTCTCGCAAAGCTCCGGGTAAGGAATGGGTTGCAGAAAATGTACAGGAGAACAGCAATCTGTGGTTGGCTGGCAAGGAATTGAAGGTGGAAATTGGCTTGGCAGCAGCCACGTTGAAGCAAGGAGAATTTCGCGTGGAAGATCAGCGGATCATGGTGCCTTTGCGGACCTTTATGAAAAAGTTCGGTGGCAGCGCTCGCTGGAATGCAGAGACCCGGACAGCTACAGCCATATGGAAAGACCGAACCATCCATGCAGACAGTATCAGCGGAGACTTGACAACGAAACGTGCAGACCAGATGAATGACAGGACGACAGAGGGAGTCGTTCAGAGCCAGGGAGGAACGATTTGGGTTCCGCTACGGGAATTGATGGAGCATATGGGAGTAACCGTTGATTCACTAAAGGCGAATGAAAAGGAATGGATGGTTAAAGCCAGCGTTCCTCTGGCAGCAGCTAACAGTATGTATTTGGATAAATTGATCTGAATAAAGTCGTTCGTACAGGACTATTCTCTCTACTTCCGGGCAACACTGAATCATAGATTAGTATGGTTCAGGAATGCCGATGGATGGAAGGAGATTAGAAGAAATGTCTTATATCCGAATGGAACATGAACATGCCGTAGAATTGCTGAATAGAGTTATGAAGCGAGTTGAAAGTGTGATCATTGGCAAAAAACAAGAGATTCGTTATGTGTTAACTGCAATGCTTAGTGGAGGTCATGTACTTCTGGAAGATGTACCGGGTACAGGTAAAACGATGCTGGTTCGCGCCGTCGCTTCTGCGCTGGATTGCTCCATGGGACGAATTCAGTTCACGTCGGACGTGATGCCGGCAGATGTGACGGGCACGTCGATGTATCATCCGCATACGGGAGAATTCAAGTTTCGACCAGGACCCGTCATGTCCAATATTGTTCTGGCTGATGAAATCAATCGCGCTTCCCCTCGTACTCAGTCGGCACTTCTGGAAGCGATGGAGGAACGACGCATTACGGTGGATGGCACAACCTATGCTTTGCCGCGCCCATTCTTTTTGCTGGCGACGCAGAATCCGTTGCAGTTTGAGGGCACCTATCGTCTGCCTGAAGCGCAGTTGGATCGTTTTCTCATGAAGATTGGACTGGGGTACCCTGATCCGGAGCAGGAAGTCGAACTGTTAACCCGGATGCAAAGCAGAGAACTGCTTGATGAGCTTCGCCCTGTCATGCTTGCTGAAGAAGTCGTAGCTATGCAGCGTGAAGTAAAACATGTACATGTGGACCCTGTTGTCAAACAGTATCTGGTTGCTGTTGCCGTTGCCTCAAGAAGTCACCCATCGGTAAGACTGGGAATCAGCCCTCGTGGAACATTGGCCTGGATGGCTGCTGCACAATCGTTTGCTTACCTCCAAGGACGCAGTTATGTCATTCCCGATGATGTGAAAGAGATGGCTGTACCGGTCCTTTCCCATCGCGTTCAATTAAAAGCCCAGAACAGAGCCGAAATCTGGGCACAGGCGCAATTGATTCAGGAAGCTCTGTCATCGGTTCCTGTACCTGTACAGATGGCGGCACAGGGAAGGGGACGGCGTCAATGAATGCGCTGGGTCAACGAATGTTGAGTGCTGTCCTGGTCGTGGCTTTTGCCTCTTTATATGTATGGCATGGCGGCAAAGCCGCGCTATTTCTGTCCATTATAGCGGCCTTGATGCTCGCAAGCGCACTGATCATCCATTTTTTCGGTCCGCGCAATATTAACATTCGGCGGCAAATGCATGCGAATCGGGTTGTGGCAGGCGAAAGAACGCGGGTGGCAGTGGAACTGAAATTCGACTGCCCGATTCCACTGTTATGGATCATTCTGTGTGAGAATACACCTGCCGGTGTACATCGTAAATTACTATTTCCGGGAACCCGTCGCCAGTTTACGTATCAATATGAATTATCGGGTTTGCGCAGAGGTGTGTACAGATGGGAATCAGGCAGATTGTACTGGGGTGATGTTTTCGGATGGAATACGGTCTCCGCAGAGACTGTGAATCATACCTCGCTAATTGTTGTTCCCCAAGCTACGGAATGGGGTGAGAGTAATCCTGGAGAATACTCGGCCGTGGGGGAAGATGCCCTGTCTGAGCGAAGAAGCAGTCAGGGGAATCGCAGTCCTGAGTTCCGGGAATATCAGCAAGGAGACCCACTGGGGCGTGTTCATTGGAAAAGCACAGCCAAAACGGGTCGACTTCAGACGTTTTTGCCTGAAACCTCCGATTCTGTCTCGCTGGGTATACTGGTGTATGAAGGTGCATCGGGTTATGAAATGCGGCAGTCAGAGAAGAGGGATATGCCTGCTTTTGAACGTGCGGTCCGTGCAGCTGCTCGTTGGGTTCATACCGCTGAACGGGACAACATTCCTTATCAAGTGTGGACGGAAGGCGGTGGGTCAGGATCTGCTCTTCGGGAGAAATGGAAACAAGAACTACTGCATTCTCCTGAAAACCATGCGTTAGACAAGCTGGCGCAGGCACGAATTGCCACGGCTCAAGTTGTACCTCCTTCGCTTCGCACAGAGATGTTGGATAGAATGGCGATCGGGTCACGAATTGTGGTTCTCACCGGCAGAATGGACGAAGCTCTTGTGGAGTGGGTAATGTGTGCAATTGGGTTGGGATACAGGGTAGAGGTTCAGTTAACGGAGTTCATGGCTGGAGAAGATCCATCACCTATATCGCGAGCGGAATCCCTCAGCAGCAATATGGCTCAGAAGCGAGGAACTCAAGGTGATGCGACTTCTGATACCACTGTAGTTTCAGAAACAGCACAGTCTATTGCAATAGATCGAACCATTCGTGACATGGGCAATGAAAGTCTGGAACAGCTTCGTCAAAGTGGAGTACAGATCCATTGGATCACAGACAGCTCTTTACCTTCAATGAGAAAGGCGGAGGTAACGGATGTGGGAGCATAATGGAAACCCTCAAGTGAACTCCACTGTGGCTGACCGGAGGCACACCGCCAGTTTGGGATTAGAGTCTGTGCATTCCATATATAAAGGGGAAACCAGGACATCTGGAGTGGATTTGAAGAGTCATGGCCAAAATTCGGAGCCTCTCCTTTACAGAATCGGTCTTTCCGCCATTTTGCTTATATTGTCCCTGGAGTGGATTTATCCGGTTACGTCAACGGGTCAGCAGGGCAGTGAACGATTCTTGTCCGTGATGGCAGGATTAACAGGAACCTTGCTGCTCGCGGGGTTGCTTCGTACCGGCTGGATCACGGGAATACTGATTAGACTCCTCATTGCTCTAGCCGCATTATGTTGTATGTATGGAGGTAATGACCCCGCTGGATGGGCTGTTACATATCCGGCCACTCTTTCTGAGGATATGGGCAGTTTCATGAGTACCTGGCGTGTTCACTCGATTAGTGTGGAGACAAGAGGTCTGCTCATGATGTGCGGTTGGAGCATGCTGATGGCTTCCGTGCAGTCCCTTGTACTGCTGCGACGAAGTGTGATGCTGTTTGGCAGTGCAACATTGGTCTATTTGCTGCTGCTTGAATCCTTTGCCGGACTGGATGTATATGCTTCGGTGATACGTTCTGTGCTGTGGATTCTACTCATTCAGTCCATGTTACAGTTGCTTCGCCTTAATGGCGGGGTCACTACACCGATCTTTAAGCATAGTCCTTATGGCCGTTGGTGCACGGTAACGCTTGCGGTGTCTGCAGGTATGGTACTTTTCTCAGCGATTCCTGGTCAACTTGCTTCCATTCCTCCACCGGAACGTATATCCCTTGAGCAGATGGGTGAACGGCTGGCCCGCTGGGCAGGCTATACACAGCACGGAAGTATTCCTGCCACAACCGCCGTCACAGGATATAGTACAGCGGATGCACCAATGGGCGCACCTTTGGTGCAGGGAGACACGATCTTTTTTACGGCGAAAAGTCCGGAAGCTACGTATTGGCGGGGCGAGACCCGTTCATATTATAACGGAAGCACCTGGAGTGATCCTGTGCAGAGCTTTGAGACGGCAAGTCCATCTGGATTGGTGCGTACCGATGGTTGGGAGTATCCAGCCTATTGGCAACGTATTCGTCAAACGGTAACGATGAAGCGAGAATGGAGAGGACCCAATCCCCTCTTTACAGGTGGAATGCCACTCAATCTTTCGTTCCAGGATAAGAACAGGGATAATCAGAAGAATAAACGTTTATTACTATCAAATGAAGATTCCGCCACGTTATGGCTGGCGGCTACCTATGACAATCAACCGGTCAAAAGTTATACGGCAGACATCGTGATTCCCGTGGCAACACCTGAACAACTACGCCTTCTGGGAAAGAAGTCCAACATGAAAGATCCGGCGGCAATTCGCAGAACGTATTTGCAGCTACCAACTACGCTTCCCGGACGTGTGCAGGCTCTTGCGAAGGAAATCATTCAGGGAAGTGAGAGTCGTTATGATGCCGTGCAAGCCGTAAAGTCGTATCTTGCGGACCACGCCGAATATACACTGGATACCCGTATGCCACCACGAGGAACTGATTTTGTGGACGATTTTCTATTCGTTACACGGGAGGGGTATTGCAATCATTTCTCGACAGCTATGATTGTGCTGCTACGTGCAGAGGGCATTCCGGCACGCTGGGTGAAGGGATTCGGGCCCGGGGAAGCCGATGCGGACGTCTCCGGGCAATACATTGTGACCCAAGGAGATGCACACTCCTGGGTAGAAGTGTATTTTCTAGGTGCGGGCTGGATGCCGTTTGAGGCTACGCCGGGCTTCACCATGACGCAGGGTGAAGGCCAAGATGCCGCTGCGCTCAGCGGGCAGCAGCCCGTTGCCGTAACCCCGCCGCAGACGGACGGCGGGGTAGCTCACGCGGGCGCATGGCTGCTCGCCCGCGCACGGGCCATTGCCGCGCACCCATGGCTCGCGGCAGCCCTTGCGGCAGCGGCGCTGCTGTGCGCCGCCGGGGCCATCCGCATGCGGCGGCTTCGCCCCACGCTGCGGCTAAGGCTGCTGCTGGCGTGGCCGCGCAGCAGCTTTCCGGACCGCGAGCGGCTGCTCAGCGCCGCCGCTCCGGTCTGGACCGCGCTCGCGCGCCGCTACGGCCCGCGGCCGCCGGGAATGACGCTGCGTGAATATGCAGCGTCACCCGCCGTAGCCGCAGGCACGGACGGCGCGGACATCGCGCGGTTCGCAGCCGACTGGGAACGGCTGCTGTACGGGCCGGACCGTCCGCTGCGCGCGGACAGTCTGGACTTCCTGCGCCGGGCACTTCAACTGGCCCGGCGCATGCAGGCGCTGTAACACGAAGTACAGCGCAGCACTAAACATAGGACGCCTTTCTCGCCCCATAAAGCGAATGAGGCGTCTTTCCGCGATCATACACCGTGAGCTTTATGCGGAAGATCTCTTTTATGATGAAAATAGTGCGTCAACCCTTTTCTTATATTTCCGATCGGAAATATATAGAATGGAGGCGAGAATATTCGACTAAATATTGTAATCTCAGGCGTTGAATATGCCATGTTTTGAGATGTCGAAAAAAGGAGTTTCGCCTTTCCTTGACGGTATGTTTTGTCGTTGCGTATAATTAGTTTCATTAATTGAGGGAGGCTCGGTAATGAATAAGCAAAATGAAATAGTGGTTGTCCTTGACTTTGGGGGCCAATACAACCAGTTAATCGCCAGAAGAATCCGGGATCTGGGCGTATACAGCGAGCTTTTGCCGTATAACACACCGGCGGAGAAAATCGCAGAATTATCACCAAAAGGAATCGTATTCTCGGGCGGACCATCTAGCGTTTATGCAGAAAATGCACCACACGTAGATTCGGCCGTTTATGATCTGGGAGTGCCAATCTTCGGAATTTGTTACGGCATGCAGCTTATGGCGCAACAGCTTGATGGTAAAGTGGAGCGTTCCGAGAAGCGTGAGTACGGTAAAGCGGATATCGAGTTTGCACCAGGTTCTGCTCTTGCACAAGGTATCGAAGGTGAACATACGGTATGGATGAGTCATGGTGACCACGTGGTTGCTCTTCCTGCTGGATTCAAACTGGATGCAGGCACGGAAAGTGCGCCAATCGCAGCGATGAGCAACGATGAGCGCAAATTGTATGCTGTTCAGTTCCATCCAGAAGTACGTCACTCTGTTCGCGGTAATGAAATGATCAAAAACTTCCTGTACGAAATCTGTGGTTGCGAAGGCAACTGGAGCATGGAGACGTTTATCGAAGATACGATCAAGGATATCCGTGAAAAAGTGGGCGATGGTAAAGTATTGTGCGCACTTAGCGGCGGTGTAGATTCTTCCGTTGTTGCTGCATTGCTTCACAAAGCCATCGGTGACCAACTGACATGTATGTTTATCGACCATGGTCTGCTGCGTAAAGGCGAAGCGGAGAGCGTAATGGAGACGTTCGTCGGCAAATTCGACATGAAAGTTGTCAAAATCGATGCACAAGAGCGTTTCCTGTCCAAACTGGCAGGCGTGGATGATCCGGAACAAAAACGTAAAATTATCGGTAACGAGTTTATTTACGTATTTGACGAAGAATCCAAGCAGTTTGATGATTTTGCATTCCTGGCGCAAGGTACACTGTACACGGATATCGTGGAAAGTGGCACAGCGACAGCTCAAACTATCAAATCCCACCACAATGTGGGCGGATTGCCTGAGGACATGAACTTCAAGCTGATCGAACCACTGAGTGCCTTGTTCAAAGACGAAGTGCGTAAAGTCGGCGAAGAGTGCGGTCTGCCAGAAGCAATTGTATGGCGTCAGCCATTCCCAGGTCCGGGTCTTGCTATCCGTGTACTGGGCGAAGTAACGGAGGACAAGCTCAAAATCGTTCGTGATTCGGACTACATCCTGCGCGAGGAGATTGCCAAAGCCGGTCTTGACCGCGAAATCTGGCAATACTTTACGGCCCTGCCTAACATGAAGAGTGTTGGGGTTATGGGTGATGCGCGTACGTATTCCTATACTGTAGGTATCCGTGCTGTAACATCCATCGATGGTATGACAGCTGACTGGGCACGTATCCCTTGGGACGTATTGGAGAAAATCTCCGTGCGGATCGTTAACGAAGTGGATAACGTAAACCGTATCGTGTATGACGTAACTTCCAAACCGCCAGCAACGATTGAGTGGGAATAGAAGTTATCTATACAGATTTAATAACAAGGGATCGGAGTTTCCGTTAAAGGAGCTTCGGTCTCTTTTTTCTTTTCATTTTGTGTTTGCGCCAGACGTTATTTATACTTTGGTTTAGATAATCAATGGACCAACCAATAGATATTACGAAGAAGAAACTCTGTAAGGAGGAATAATAGCGGATGAAGGAAAGAATAGAACTCAACCCGGGATGGACTCGTGAGGAGGTTGTCGCATTTACGGCTCATCCTGAGCTAAAGATTGTTCAATACAGCGAGCACAATATCCCGGATGTGAACCTGATGCAGATATTGAATGAGGAGCTGTTTGCCAACAGACCCGATGTTACTTTTCGCATATATGGCTTTCATTCGCAATCTGGCGACTTGTCTGGTCTAAGATATATGAACCATTTAGAAAAGCTTGTGATTGATTGTAATAGACGCGTTCATGGGATTGAGGGCTTAGGTGAAATGCTAAGGTTAAAAGAATTTGCTTTTGACGTATTTGAAGCGGAATCTCTTGATGTATTAACACTTGTACCTAACACTTTAGAGCAGCTCCGCATCGGCAAAACTAAAACAAAGAAAACCAATTTGTCCGTACTTAACCGCTTTACCGAGCTTAAAACGCTGAGTGTGAATGGTCATACAACTAACATCGAAACGATCGGAACATTGTCTTCACTCCGGTCCCTCTATGTTTCGGGAATGCCCTTAAAGGAATTGGGATACTTAAAAGATTTAACGGGTTTGCGCGAACTTCATCTCAGTTTTGGTGGAGCAGAGAATCTGGATAGCCTTGCGGGCATGGATTCCTTGCAATTGTTGAAGCTCCTAAGGGTGAAAGGATTATCTGACCTATCCGTATTGCCTGAATTGAAGGGATTGCGCTTATTAGGGATAGAGGACCAGCCGCATCTAACGAGTCTGCCGTCTCTTGAAAATCTGACTGAATTACAGCGTGTTTTCCTGAACAATGTGAATGTGGAGAATATTGACTGGGCAAAGACTTCCAAAAGTCTGAAAGAGCTCGCTCTTCTGCAAATGAAGCATATTAATGCCGAAGATATCGAATCCCTGATTTATCATAAATCCTTGGAAAGAATGATCGTTCATTTGAAAAGTGCCAAACAGCAAAAAGTGGCGAAGCAGGCGATAATGGCAGCAGGCATGTGGGATGAGAGCGGATGGTGGTATAACGATGAATCTCTGAATATTTAATTTCTTTTTTAAGTTCGTTTCATATTATTTTCATGTCGGGCTTGTACACTAAGTACAGAATAAGGCTATATGGCAACTGAAAGGAGAATTGAATGTATGCGTAAAACCGACAATATGAGCAAATGGAAGATGGGCATTGGAAGTGCGTTTCTGATGGTGATGCTGGCAGGATGCGGCTCGGGTATGCAGGACTTGGCTCTTGGTGCGGGAGATTCTTCATTTGTGAACTTAGAGGCAGCAGATTCATCTTCCGATCAAGCACAGAATCAGGAATTGTCTGAGGGATCGACCGATAATACAGGTCAGGAACAACAGCAGGCACAGGACGTGCGTCAGACAGAGATTTAGAATATATGGCATAGGACCTATCATGCAAAAAAATGAACTAGTAACCGTAGCAGACTGCTCTCTATACCTAAGCTTTTTGAATATCCAAATACATGATCTTCATCACATATCCATCCTCTCGGTAACGGTAACCTATGAAGCTACCGCAATCAAAGTGTGCTTGCCACCTTTGATTGCGGTAGCTTTTTGATTTGTGAAACCTCAGTTTAATTTGGGTGGTAAACCGCTGAACTGGTTCATTTTGTTAAATAATACGAACGATTTATATGATAAGTGATAATAATATTCGTTTTTCTCATTGACAAACTAGAGGTAACCCTCCTAAAATAGTGATTGGAAACACACAAATAGCGCATACTACTTCGTATAATCCCGGGGATTGGCCTGGGAGTCTCTACGAGATCACCCTAATGATCTGGCTACGAAGAGGAGAAGGCTGAGCACATGAATTCTACATGATTGCGTCGGGCATGACATCACGCACATTAGAATTTTTTTTGTTCTCCCTAATTGGCACCGTGCCACTCCTCATCAGTTAAAACCCTGGGTGATGCATTCATCTCAGGGGTATTTGTCGTTTTTCAAAAGGCTTCAACATCTCTAAGGGGGAATTATTGAATTATGGATCGTTTCTTTAAATTAAAAGAAAACGGAACGAACGTTAGAACGGAGATTGTTGCGGGTCTTACTACCTTTATGACAATGGCGTACATTCTTTTCGTAAACACGTTGTTCTTGGGATCAGCCGGAGCCGGTATGTCGGACAATGCAGTATTTTTTGCAACAGCCGTGGGTGCTGGTCTGATGACCATCATTATGGGATTGTTCGTTAACATTCCGATCGCCCTTGCACCAGGTATGGGTTTGAACGCTTACTTCATGACCGTGGTTCTGAGTTCCAACGGTGCGATTTCCTGGCAGGCAGCTCTCGGAGCCGTATTTATTTCTGGTATCGTGTTTATTATTTTGACAGTAACCAAAATTCGTCAAATGCTGCTCGTTGCAGTTCCAGACTCATTAAAAATGGCAATCACCGTTGGTATTGGTCTCTTTATTACCATTGTAGGTTTCAAACTTGCTAATCTGGTCGCTGTAACAGTTAATGTTGCACCTGATGCAGATCTGAGCCAACCGATTCCTGGCAGCAGTTTTAATCTGTCTTTAGGTAATTTCATCACACATCATGATGCATTACTGGCACTGATTGGACTGCTCATTATAGCTGTACTGATGGTTATGCGCGTCAAAGGTGCACTGCTAATCGGTATCATTGCTACAACGTTGATTGGTATCCCCATGGGCGTTACGAATCTCAGCGGTTTATCCGGTGCAAGCTGGTTGCCTAACTTCAGCGATCTGGCGGTTGGACAACTGGACTTGAAAGGTGCAATTAGCCTTGGATTGTTTGAAATCATCTTCATCTTCACCTTTGTAGAGCTGTTTGACACATTTGGAACAATGGTGGGTACAGCAACACGAATGGGGATTATGAAGGATAAGAAGAAAGGCGAGAAAACAATTGGTAAAGCAATGCTCGTGGATGCAGTGGGTGTAAGTGCAGGGGCTGCACTGGGTACAAGTACAATTACCGCATTCGTTGAAAGTGCCTCAGGCGTCGAAGCTGGTGGACGTACAGGTCTGACCTCTGTAACGACAGGTATCCTGTTCATCCTGGCTTTGTTTATTGCTCCACTGGCATTGGTTGTTCCGTCCGCTGCAACAGCTCCGGCGTTGATCATCGTGGGTGTCTTGATGATGAATCAGGTTCGTAGCATTGAGTGGGATGACTTCCTGCAAGCTTTCCCGGCGTTTCTTACCATCGTATTGATGCCTTTCACTGGAGGAATTGCAAACGGGATTTCTGCAGGGATTGTATCTTATGTAATCCTGGCCGTATTCGGTAACCTGGTTACGGATCGCAAAGTGAAGATACACTGGCTTATGTGGATATTGGCTATCATTGTTATATGTCGGTATGTATTTATAGGTGGGGAATAAAGGTTTGACTGAATGGATTGGGTCAGATACTTATGATGTATTTATTATTGTACAAATGAAAAGAAGCGGAAGCCTTGGTACATTAACGGGGCTTTCGCTTTTTTGTTTCTTCTATATATGTAGCATGAACTTTGACTTTCTTCTTCCTTCTATATATAAAGGAGGAACATACATGAGTTATGATTTGATGATTTTTTATCCAGCCAAGAGCTCCATTTGATAAAGCGTCGTTTATGAAGATGGTATAGTGAGCATACAAAGTAGTCGAAAGTGGTCGGAGGAGCATTCCTATTCGGGCATTTCTTTCTATGAATGTGGACGATGATGTGTTTGAAGCGATGGAAGGAGCGGGAACAGATAATTGATTAACAGAATACTCGCTTGGAAAAGAAGTGATTTATGCTGCATTCGCATGGTCTGTTGCGTAAGATGCCTGTAAATTGATGCGTGAGTTGACTAAGAAGCATAACGTTGGTTTTCTTTGATGTAAGCGGATCGGATGGTAAGATCATCAGGCCCTATGTGTATACCAAAATAGCAAAATTGAAAAACAGCACGACGAGAATTAAATAGCAGCTGGATATAGCCAGTTTGAAAGACACTCTACTATATATAATAGAAACTATTGTAATGTGAGAGAGTTGCTATTCTCCGAGATTAGAAAGATAGTTGCTGATGAGGGATGAGTATCGTATAAGGTATAAATAGGAGTAGAGAGGAAGAAGAGAACCCCTCACAGATAAATTGAAAATAAAGCTTGCATTCGAAATCTGTACATGGTATATTCTAATTCCGGCCAAGAAAACACGAGAAACACGGTGCGGCAAGCGAATGAAATAAGCTTCGAAAGAAACTTGAAAAAAGAGCTTGCAAAGTTGGTTCGGATGTGATAAGATATAAAAGTTGCTGAGGTGAACAATACACGGCAGTGAAACAAGTTTGATCTTTGAAAACTGAACAACGAGTGAGTAACGATCTTGCTTGCAAGATCGACGCTGAGAAATCGGTACACGTCTTCGGACTGTATGATT
>NZ_FRDO01000014.1:0-51615 GCF_900143165.1 Paenibacillus sp. ov031 | reverse complement strand
GGACGTACCGCTGGTGTACCAGTTGTTCCGCCAGGAGCACCGCTGGGTAGCTATGTACGGAAGGGATAAGCGCTGAAAGCATCTAAGCGTGAAGCCCCCCTCAAGATGAGATTTCCCAGTATGTAAGACCCCTTGAAGACGACGAGGTAGATAGGCTGGGGGTGGAAGTGCAGCAATGCATGGAGCTGACCAGTACTAATCGGTCGAGGGCTTATCCAATATGCAAGTTATAAATCGCACATTTCGTTTCGGATCTAGTTTTCAGAGAATGATCTCTGAATGTAAGCTAAGCTATGCGTTTGGTGGCGATGGCGGAGGGGTTCCACACGTACCCATCCCGAACACGACCGTTAAGCCCTCTAGCGCCGATGGTACTTGGACCGCAGGGTCCTGGGAGAGTAGGACGCCGCCAAGCAAAGAACCACTGCCGATGTTATTCGGTGGTGGTTTTTATTTGTTTATAAGCAAAAATTAGCATTAACTATTAGTTTAAAAATGTACACTAAATGACTTAACATAGATAAACGCTACTCATAACGAGTGGCGTTTCATATATATAAAATGAACCTGTCCGTATGACAAATACAGTTGTATGCATCAGGCAATACACCTAATATAACCAGGGAGTTTCCCTTGACAGTCTAAATAACGCTTTGCTAAGATGGCAATAATAAATTTTTCAGAAAACGTATTTTCGGCATGAAATACAGCCTGAGATCTTCGGGTTTTGGACCGTAAAGCTGAGCAAACATAAGGAGGAACGCCCGCGTGTGGGAAGATAAATTTGGTAAGGAAGGTTTCACCTTCGACGATGTACTGCTGGTGCCCCGGAAATCCGAGACACTGCCTAAAGAAGTGGACGTATCTGTTCGTTTGAGTGACAGCGTTAAACTGAATATTCCTTTGATTAGTGCTGGTATGGATACTGTTACTGAAGCGACATTGGCTATTGCCATTGCCCGTGAAGGCGGTATTGGTATCATCCATAAAAATATGTCTGTTGAGCAGCAAGCGGAGGAAGTGGATCGGGTTAAGCGCTCGGAGAGTGGTGTTATTACCAACCCGTTCTCATTGACAGCGGAACATCTGGTTTCTGATGCAGAATCGGTTATGGCAAAATATCGCATTTCCGGTGTACCGATTGTTGAAGGAGATCAAAAGCTTGTTGGTATCCTGACAAACCGTGACTTGCGTTTCATCCACGACTTCTCCATTAAAATCAGCGAAGTCATGACTCGTGAGAATTTGGTTACTGCGCCTGTAGGTACTACACTGCAAGAAGCAGAAGGCATTCTCCAGAAGCATAAAATCGAGAAACTTCCATTAGTAGATGAGTCCAACACACTGAAAGGTCTCATTACTATTAAAGATATCGAAAAAGCAATTCAATTCCCTAACGCAGCTAAAGATGCACAAGGACGTTTGCTGGTTGGAGCAGCGATTGGGATTTCCAAAGACACCTTTGAACGTGCTGATGCATTGGTTCAAGCCGGTGTGGACCTGATTACGGTAGACTCGGCACATGGACATCACATAAACATCATTGATGCGGTTCGTCAGCTGCGCGAACGTTTCCCGAACCTGACCATTGTTGCAGGTAACGTTGCTACAGGCGATGCAACCCGTGAATTGATTGAAGCTGGGGCATCGGTTGTCAAAGTGGGAATTGGTCCAGGTTCCATCTGTACAACTCGTGTAATTGCTGGTATTGGTGTTCCTCAAGTTACAGCAGTATACGATTGTGCAAATGTAGCACGTGAATATGGCGTACCAATCATTGCTGACGGTGGTATCAAGTACTCTGGTGAGATTACTAAGGCTCTTGCTGCAGGTGCTCATGCAGTTATGCTGGGAAGCTTGTTTGCAGGTACGGCAGAAAGCCCGGGAGAAACGGAAATCTTCCAAGGACGTAGCTACAAAGTTTACCGCGGCATGGGTTCAATGGCTGCAATGAAACAAGGAAGTAAAGATCGTTACTTCCAAGATGATGACAAGAAACTGGTTCCGGAAGGAATTGAGGGACGTGTTGCTTACAAAGGTCCATTATCTGATACGATTCATCAGTTGATTGGTGGTCTACGCTCAGGTATGGGATACTGTGGTACAAGCAGTTTGGAACAGCTTCGTAACAACACTCAGTTTATTCGTATTACAGGTGCGGGGCTTCGTGAAAGCCATCCGCATGATGTACAGATTACGAAAGAAGCCCCTAACTACTCGTTGTAATCTGAATTGTGTTAATCATTTCCAGGACAGGCTTGGCGATTTTCGCCGGGCCTGTCTTTTTTTGCGGATACCCCTGTGATAGAATAGAACAAGCGGTAATGATCCTTTAATGGATTAGGGCATTGCGGCGGTTTTTTGACGTGAGTCTATGAAACTGCTTCTGACAATGAATTTTGAGTGATTGAAAAAGGTTGAAGGTAGCCCAGCGAAAAAAGAAGCGCGGACGTCCTTTTACATAAGCATTTCATTTAATGCTAACTAAGTGACAATCGATTCGAACTTTAGGAGCAATGACAATGCTCTTTCGATACAGCGCATATACGACACACCTCACACATCATCTCCACTTGTTAGGGAATAAGAAAATATTGCAGCTCAAGCTGTACTGAAGCACACAATAGAAAGCTTCGGACCGAAGGGAGTATTCATCATTGAAAACCAAACAAATGAATAAGAAAAAACGTCAAATGCTCAAAAAAAGCGTAGCCTCGGTTATGCTGATTAATATGCTCTGCATGTCTGCGGTAATGCCTGTTATGGCTGCTGCAAACGATTCAGGGCAGGTATTGACCGCGGCAGCTACAACAACGAAGACTGAAAAAGCCGTGGACATTCCTTCGGCAGACTCACTGGGACTCGATGTTAAATCAGCCATACTGATGGAGGCTTCAACGGGCCAGATTCTGCTCAATGTGAATGCGGATAAAGCTATGCCGCCAGCCAGCATGACCAAAATGATGACCGAGTACATTGTGGCTGAACAGGTTAAACAGGGAAAGTTTAGTTGGGATGATGTTGTTACAATCAAAAAGAACGCTGCAGAAAGTACTGGCTCACGCATTTTCCTCGCAGAAGGTGATCAGCATACTATTAAGGAACTATATATTGCCATGGCTGTGGGATCAGCCAACGATGCTACAGTGGCTTTGGCTGAACACATCGCTGGTTCCGAGCAAGCTTTTGTGAAAATGATGAATGATGAAGCGAAGCGTATGGGAATGAAAGATAGCTATTTCATCAACTCCACAGGACTGGATCGTGCAGATATGCCTGCGGACTTCCGCCCGACTGAGGATAAAGAAATCGTCATGTCGGCACGGGATGCGGCAATTCTGTGCAGATACATCATCATGGATCACCCGGACTACAAAGATTTTACAACCATTCAATCTTATAAATTCCGTCCTAATGACAAAGATCCAATTGTTAACTATAACTGGATGCTAGAAGCGAATAAAAATATAACCAACTTCAAAAGCTATGCCTATGAAGGTCTGGACGGGATGAAAACGGGCCATACCACAAACGCTGGGAATAACTTTACCGGTACAGCTGAACGTGATGGCATGCGTCTGATCAGTGTGGTTATGGGTACCGATTCGGAGCCAGCGCGTTTCAGAGAAACGAAGAAAGTATTGGACTTCGGATTCAACAATTTCGAAGTGAAACAGGCGGTTGCTGCCAAAACTAAAGTCACAGGCTGGGAAGCTGTACCTTTGAAGAAAGGGAAGGAAACAACAGTACCTGTTGTAACGGATAATGCAGTAAGCTTCGTTGTACCTAAAGGTACTCAAAACCTGGACGTGACATTTAAAGCGAATGTAACTGAAGCTGATAAGCTGGTTGCTCCAATTAAGGCTGGAACCAAGGTTGGGACGGTTACTTATACGTACAAAGCTGAAGGAATTGAGCCACAAGAGAAGACAGTTAACCTCATCACCGCAGAAGAAGCGGAAAAAGGCGGTTGGTTCCGTCTCTTCTTCCGTGCTGTGAAAGATTTCTTCGTTGATCTGTTTGATGGCATCAAAAACCTGTTCTAATAGATAAGGTGAAAGAAGAAGACGGGATAATATGACATTTTCAATATAGTGTCGTTAGACCATTGACAAAATACAAGTAATTCCGACCGGATGGATTGTATATTTACAATTTTTCCGGTAAAATATCAAGTTAGAATTCTACGTATAAATCAGTTTAAAAGTCTATTGTTCTTCTAACTGACAATGCATATTTCACATCCTGTTTATGGACAAGAACGACACATCCATTACGGTAGATTGGGGTATGGAAACGGGAATAGCACGCGTAAAAAGAGGTGCGAAAGCGCGGATCGGACATTATGTGGCGCCAAGGACTTGGGTGAAGCGTTGCGCCGGATTGGCGAAGGTGCTTCCATGATCGGTACCAATTCCAAACTTGCACCTTCCGAGCCCATGCAGGATCGCGGCTGGTAAGAGAAAGGTGGATTTTAAATGAAGATCGGCGTTTTAGCACTTCAAGGGGCAGTCACCGAGCACATTCGTAGTATTGAACGGGCCGGAGCAGAAGGATTGGCTATCAAACAGGTTCAACAACTTGATGAGCTGGATGGGTTGATTCTTCCTGGCGGTGAGAGTACCACGATTGGCAAACTGATGCGCAAATATGGTTTCATGGAGGCCATTCGGGCATTCGCTGCTGAGGGTAAACCGGTATTCGGCACCTGTGCTGGTTTGATTGTTATGGCCAAACATATTGAAGGACAAGAGGAAGCTCATCTGGAGCTAATGGATATGACCGTCTCCAGAAATGCATTTGGACGGCAGAGGGAAAGCTTCGAAACGGATCTTTCGGTAAAAGGCATTGAGGAGACGGTAAGGGCAGTGTTCATACGGGCACCCCTGATTGAGAGTGTAGGAGAAGAGGTAGAGGTTCTTTCCACTTACAAGGATGAGATTGTCACTGCTCGCCAGGGGCATCTGCTGGCTTGCTCCTATCACCCTGAGCTGACAGATGATTATCGACTGCATGCTTACTTTGTGGACATGGCTAGGTCGTATAAACAGCCTGTACAGAACCAATAGTGATTGATATACAACCTATGATCTGCCGGTGAACCCGATCAGTCCTTCAGAGGCTTTACACGGCTTGCTGGCAAGGAGCTGTCTGGTCAGATCCCTGATGTTGCCCGTATCTGCTTCCAAAGCGGGAATCGCAGCGTAGGGTAGCGCCGGATGTCATAGGTTGTTTTTTTACCATTGAGGAATGATGAAGCTATAAGGCTGCAAAGTTTTTACAGGAGTTAATAAGGAAGGTTTCTACTTTGTGGTGTTATTTAGGAGGGGTATTTAGTGCTTGATGTGAAAATATTGCGGAATGAGTACGCACGTGTTGAAGAAGCATTGACGAAACGTGGCAAATCGCTGGATCTAATCGCTGGGTTCACGGACATGGATGCCAAGCGTCGCGAGTTGCTGCAAGAGAGTGAAAACCTGAAAAGTCGCCGGAATACGGTATCTGGAGAAGTCGCCAAGCTTAAAAAGAGTGGCGAAAATGCGGACGAGTTGATCCTTGAGATGCGCGAAGTCTCCGATCGAATCAAAGCAATGGATGAAGAAGTGCGTGAGTTGGAAGTGAAGATCAACGATCTCACTATGGCGATTCCGAACATCCCTAACGAGAGTGTGCCTGTTGGTGCGTCCGAAGATGATAATGTGGAGATTCGTCGTTGGGAAGAGCCGAAGTCATTTTCATTTACACCAAAAGCACACTGGGAAATCGCACAGGACCTTGACATCCTTGATTTTGAAGCGGCTGCCAAAGTAACAGGCTCCCGTTTTACCTTTTATAAAGGGCTGGGTGCACGTCTGGAACGTGCTTTGATCAACTTTATGATGGATCTGCACAGCGATCAGCATGGCTATGAAGAGATTCTACCTCCATACATCGTTAACCGCGATAGCTTGTTTGGAACTGGCCAACTGCCGAAATTCGAGGAAGACCTGTTTAAGCTGAAAGATACCGAGTATTATTTGATCCCTACCGCTGAAGTTCCGGTAACGAACTATCATCGTGAAGAGATTTTGAATGCTGACCAGTTGCCTAAACACTTTGTAGCATACAGCTCATGTTTCCGATCCGAAGCAGGTTCTGCTGGACGGGATACACGTGGCTTGATTCGTCAGCATCAGTTCAATAAAGTTGAGTTGTTGAAACTGTCTTCTCCTGAGACCTCCTATGAGGAATTGGAGAACATGACTCAAAATGCGGAACGTGTGCTTCAATTATTGGGGCTGCCTTACCGTGTTCTGATGTTGTGTACAGCAGATATGGGCTTCACGTCTGCCAAAACATATGACATTGAGGTCTGGTTGCCGGAAAGCAATACGTATCGTGAAATCTCGTCTTGCTCCAACTGTGAAGACTTCCAAGCACGTCGAGCTAATATCCGTTTCCGTAGAGAACCAAAAGCGAAACCGGAATTTGTTCATACGTTAAATGGTTCAGGACTGGCAGTGGGGCGTACAGTAGCTGCTATTCTGGAGAACTACCAACAAGAAGATGGAACAGTGGTTATTCCTGAAGCACTGCGTCCTTACATGGGCGGAGTCAGCGTGATTGCCCGTCGTTCCTAAGATGTTCAACTAAATGAATGAAATAAAAAACCGTCTCCTGACAAATGGAAGTTTAGAACGATCCATTTTCACAAGGAGACGGTTTTTTGTAGTTTATTGTTTATAACGACTATAGATTAGCCATAATTATCACCTAAGCGAAAGCGTAATTTTAGTTCACATACTCAATGGAGCGCAGTGTACGCACCAAGATCATAAGTGCTTCGTCTGTGGTTACTGCTTTTTTCGGTTCGAAGGTGGTCCCGAATGTATCTTGAAGCAAATTGAGCGATGTCAGAGCCTGGACATGGGCTGTGGCCCAAGGAGAGATAGAGTCATGGTCCAGATAGGATATCACAGCTGAGCTATTAGCGACAGAAACTCCTCCTGCATACTGAATTGCCCGATAAACCATACTTGCTAGCTCTTCCCGCGTGACCTGGCGATCGGCACGGAATGTTCCATCAGCATAGCCTTTAACAAATCCAAGGTGTGCAGCGGTTGCCGCATACGATTGTTCCTCAGTCACATCCAGGAAAGAGGTATTCTTAGATGCGATTCCGTTTGCCCCTAAGGCAGAAACTAATAATTGGGCAACCTCTCCGCGTGTGATGGGTTCATCGGTCTTGAATTGGTTCAAAGCAAGCAATTGTTTATTCTGCATGTATTGGATGCTGTTTATCGACGAAGCATTGTCTGAAGTATCTATCTGTTCATTTGAAGCAATAACATAAGTGCTGTATTGCATGTCTCGTATTCTTACCTCCCATTGCCCTTTATTTTGGACGAAATAGGCTGGCACGTAGGAATATGTCCGCGTTTCTTCATTGAACCCGAGTACGGTTGCTGTTTGTGGGTCAAGATCTGTAGTACCAAGGTGGATCACCCGAGTCACATTTTTTAATTCTTCTTGATCCAGCTTGAGCGTTTGGTCGCCAGCCACCCATTGTACATTGAAACGTAAAGGCTGTACCAACATTTTTAGGCCAGCCGGTAGCGATTGTTTTAGGTCAGACAACTCATCGTTGGACAGGACATCAATGTTGATCTGGAGATCAAGCTGTTCGGTTGACACATGCAGTAGAGATGATGCGCGTTGAATATTTAATTTGTTCAAAGCTAACGTCATTTTAGACTGATTGCTGAACAGAGTGAATGAAGAAACTTTGTCCTTCGAGCGCAGGAAAGAAAGAACTCCTTTTTCATTCCCTCCGAAATCAACTCACTGATTCGCTCCTCAGGCAATGTGTTCAAAGGGTCATTTTTACGATACACACCTATAAACAAGCAACGACCCCATAATGAAAAAGTCTAAATTCGATTATACAGAGCAGGGCTGAACCGATTCTGAACAGGTAGCAATGTTTACCGGTAGTTAGTAGGTGGAATTTCCCTTTTTGATGTATCGAACAATAAATCTTATAAAAAGGTTGCTTTCTGTCATACAATTATGGTATGATCTATTTCGTGGCAAGTTTATAAAAGTTAATGTTCTGGAGAGGTACCGAAGCGGTCATAACGGGGCGGTCTTGAAAACCGTTAGGGGGCAACTCCACGTGGGTTCGAATCCCACCCTCTCCGCCATACTACAATTATGATAAGGGTTCGAGCGATAAGCTCGAGTCCTTTTTTGCATTTATTTGTACATTTAGCACAGCCGCATACCCGCTGTATTTACAGAGCATTTTTACGACAAGAAATCAGTTTGTTTCAATATCTGTGTGATGCATAAAAACATTCAAATCGCCGCACTTTATATAAGAGTGGAGGTGGTAAGATGAACCGCGAATTAAACATAGATCAGACGGAGCTCGTAGGTGCTTGGCAGGAAAGATTGCCTGAGGTCCTAAATGTCGGAGATCGGGCTCAAGTTATGGCTGACGAGGCTGATCAACAGGCTATTCGAATTCACATCGCAACAGCGGGACACCAGATGTACTCTTTTGATTTCAAGTGTGCCTATGTGGATTCTCGTGAAGTCAGTGTACAACTAATTGATGTGGAGCGCGATGGAAGTACGACGGATGAGCGTACAGAGCCTATTCAGGAATTGGCTCAGGATTACACGCGTCATATTCATGAATGTGCCCAGTCGTTGCAAACCAAAACCAGACATTAGGTAGACGTCAAAGGAGTGGTAATACGTGAGCAAAGCCAAAGCTGGAACAGATAAAAACCTGCAAAATGTAGTCGCAGATCTGGATCAGACACCTGTGAATATTCACCATGCCCAGCAAATTCAACAGGACTCGAATGACCGTCGGCATCAGGATTCCATAAATCATGATAAAACGGAAGATATGGACCCATCCCATTCCTAATCCAATGAAGAGGGGGGAACAACATGAGTAAACCCAAAACAACACCTGTGCCTGAAGCTCAGGCTAATGTGCAGCACCGAAAACCTGAAAAGCATTCTTCCATGCAGGAACCGTTGTCCGGCTCCAAAAAAGTGAAAAACCAGAATCATGTAGATCATCACAATCCTCAAGGCTAAGTTAAAGGAAGATTCATTCCTTTCTTTAGCACATATGAATGCATAACTATAACCTATAACTCCGGTTAACAAACCGGGGTTTTTGCGTGTTCATACATGATTTAGAGGAGCACACCATTGATATCTAAAGCTTACATAGGTCTTTGTAGCCAATTTAGAGAGTAAAGCTCACAAATTTCCCAAATCGTGTTTCCGTTTCAGAATAAATGGTATATCATTGATATTGAATTATTTTTTTTGGGGTTATCACGAGAGGAGAGAAACAAATGACTAAACGTATGGGGGCGCTTCTTCTTACGTTGCTGTTAACCGTATCCATGGCACTGACAGCATGTAGCAGCAAGCAAGAACCAAAAGAGGCATTGAAGACGGCGGCAGCCAATGCTTCCAAACTGACTTCGTATGAGATGAGTTCTAACTTCACTATTAATGAATTGAGCTATAAAGCTGCAGACGAGTCACAACAGGATCCAACGATGTCTCAGTTTATGAGCATGCTGAAGGATGCTCAGTTGAATGTAACTGGCGTATACCAAAGCGAGCCAATGCAGACCGAAATGACGGTAGGTATTGAGCTTAAAGGCGATATGGGTATGACATTTACCATTCCGATGGTTATGACCGCTGAGAAGTTATATGTTAAGGTACCAAGTATTCCGTTCTTCCCGATTCCGGAAACGGTTGTTGGTAAATTCCTGGAGCTGGATTTGAAAGAACTGGCTGAGCAAGAAGGAACGGAATGGAATCCGGATGCTATGGATGCAGCGAAAACACAAAAGCTGAGCAATGAAGTTATGGATGCGGTCCTGAGCGAGTACGATCAGGATAAATTCTTTAAAAACCTGGACGTGAAGGATGCGCAGCTTCCTGAAGGTTTGGATGCCAAGCAAGTTGTTCAATTTTCGGTCAACAATGACAATGTGAAAGAAGCTGTTACTGTCCTGGTAACCAAAGCATTGCCAAAAGTACTGGATATCATTTCTAAAGAAGAGTATCGTGACATGTTGCAAATGAGTCAGGAAGATATCGACAAAGCTAAAGAGGATCTGAAAATTACTGAAGCAGATCAAGCTGAAATGGCTAAAGATCTGGACCAGTTGAAAGATACACTGACCATTAACCAGTTCCACATTGATTTTGCTTTGGACAAAAAAGATTTCCCGGTATATCAAAAGTTGGTTGCTGATCTGTTGATTAAACAACCTGATACCAAGGATGAAGTTAAACTTGCTTTCACTGGTTCGAACACTTACACCAAAATTAACGAGAAGCCAGCATTCAAAATCAATATTCCAACTGGCGAAGACGTGATTACAATGGATCAGTTTGAAGAACTAATGAACGCATCTTACGGATACTAAGTTCTCAGTTTCATGTTAAAGCAAAGAGCCGCTCGACCTTAGGGTTGAGCGGCTCTTTGTATTTTGTTACATGGTATATTCAATTACTGTAAAGATTCACCCAAGTCCTCGGCCAGCACAGCGTAGATCTGATGATCCTGATACTCTCCGTTAATCTTGAGATATTTACGAGCAATGCCCTCAGCCTGAAAGCCGTTCTTCTCGAGAACACGTTTGGAACCTGTATTGGACAACAGAATGGCTGCCTGAACACGATTTAACTTCAGGGCACGGAAGGCGTAGGATACAGCTAGTTTCACGGCTGCGGTCATTCGTCCGCCGCCTTGGTAATCTGGATGGATGAAGTATCCCATGTCTGCATAATTGGCAACGCCCTGAACGACATTGTTCAAGCTAACCTGACCGATCAGAATACCATCGTCGATTGTAAAAATTCCGAATTGATAACCTGTTCCTTCTTCGGCCGCCTGTATTCTATCCTGAATGCGTCTGGTTTGCGCCTGCAGCGTATAGAATTCATCATCCCGGATAGGCTCTACAGCTTGGTAGGGATGACGTGTAATTTGAATAAGAGCAAGATACGCCTCTGTATCTTGTGGAGTAAGTAAACGGAGACTTATTCCTTTTGGTGTGTCGTATAGTGTAAGCGGCATGGAATGCACTTCCTTTCCAGATGGGTGTAAGATTCTATTTTTTGCGTAAACGCCGGAAAAATTGAGTCAGCATGGTGGAGCACTCTGGTTGCAGAATGTCAGCAACCACTTCGGTTCGATGATTAAAACGAGGTTCCTGCAGCAGATTCATCAGCGTTCCTGCGCATCCGGCCTTGGGGTCTGCGGTACCATATATGACTCGAGGCACTCTGGATTGCACAATGGCACCTGCACACATGGGGCATGGTTCCAGTGTGACGTACAGACTGCAATCCAGCAGTCGCCATGCACCGATGGCTTCACTGGCCTGCCGGATGGCTACCATCTCCGCATGTGCTGTGGAATCAAGTGTCGTCTCACGCAGGTTATATCCACGACCAATAATACGGTTATGTTGAACAATTACAGCCCCGATCGGCACTTCCCCGAGTGCTTCTGCTTTGTACGCTTCAGCAATGGCTTCACGCATCCAGTGCTCGTGCTGAGCCTCCTCGGAGAGATGCGTAAGATCAGGTTGGAGAACGTCATCCTTCATTAAAATGTAAAACTCCTTCCAAAGAGCATTTTGTGCGGCGAACAAACATTCGTTTGTTAACATGTTGTGTATAAGTCTGTGGATAACAGACGAGTTGCTCACATAGTTATGAACATACTATCCACATACCTGTGGATTTGTGTATAAGTTTTAGTGGTTATTCCCATTGTAGGCATGGAAAAGACAAATTACAATTGATTTCGCGTTTTTCAGCCAAGCGGTAACTTTTGGACAAGGGTCAATTATCCTTTTCAAATAGACATACAACAGTTATGATGGAGATAGGTTTTGCCATATATCGCCAGAGGGTACAAGCCGAGAGGTGAACGAAAAAGTTGTCTATTAAAACGAAATTATCCATGATTATGTCGTGCTCAGTGCTCGTCATTTTGGTTTTAAATATAGCACTGAGTTATTATACTACAGAAGAGAATTTAAGGCAGGACAGCGAAACCAAGATGGTGCTTACGGCCAAACAGATTGCAATCGCTGTCGAACAGAGTCAGTCCAGTTCAGAATATGTAAAACGACAAATTGGGAACAATCTATGGCTGGCCTCAGTAATGGCAGCGGGAGAACTGGACCCGAATATTAATAATATCACAAATGAAGACCTGGTTCGCATGAGCGAGAAAGTCGGTGTCTCCCACATTTCATTGATGGAGCAAACGGCTGATGATATTGTGGTTACCCGGTCTTCCGATCCAAAGGAGATTGGATTGTCTACCAAATCCATGACGTACTGGTATCAGGCATTTAAACAGCTATTCGAAAACCATCAGGTTACGATTTCACAGGGACAGAAATTAGACCATTTTTGGTCGGATGGATTCGAATATTCTACATCCAATCCGTCAGATGTTGATATCTGGGGTTACTATCATGATGGGAAGAGGAATTACATAATCAATCCCTTCTATAATAATGCCGCTGTTGACGACTATGTGAAGATCTCTGGTCCAGACGAGATTTTGAATAAGATTCGCGAAGTGAATTCATCGATTCTGGAGATTACAGGTATCAATCCATTGACCTTCGGTAGCTCGAACATGAGCAATGACGGAAGGGATACGAACCACAACAAGTTGAATAACAGGCCTATTCGTTTCGGTACATATCAATATGGTGCCGCAGAAGAGGATCACAAGGCGGTTGTACGGGCAATTCGTACTGGGCAGAATGTATCTTTTGTGAGTGAAACTCATGAACAGAAGGTGCTCAAAAGTTTCATTCCGATATTCACCCCCAATGAATCATCTTATGTAATTAGTATTGTCATGGACTATAAGCAAATATCCTCCATGGTATCGGAACAACTGGTTAGCCATGCCTCGATTTCGCTTGTGTTGCTGGAGATTGTGATCTTTGGTAGCTATTTGCTTGCGGGATACATTACGCGTCCAATTCAATCTATTCTGGGCAAAGTGAATGATGTGGCTGATGGCCATTTTGATTTCCGTCTAAAAGTGAGAAGGAAAGACGAACTGGGCCAATTAGCGAATCGCATTAATGCGATGATTCGTAATTTGGGCCATTATACGAATCGTCTGAAACAGATGTATGAAGAAAATCGTGCGGTAAAAGAGCATTTGGAATCGATCATTAACCAAACGGCAGATGCGATTCATATTACGGATCTGGATGGAAATGTACTGCGGGTAAACCGTGCCTTTGAGCAGTTGTATGGCTGGCGCAGTCGTGAAGTTGAAGGACGCAAATTGAAAATTATCCCTCCTGGTACTGAAGAGGAGATGGAAGAGCAGCATGCCCAGTTGATTGAGGGCATGTCAATTACGTCTAATGAAACGACATGGATGAAGAAGGATGGTAGCCGTGTTGAAGTCAGCGTGAGTACAGCACCAGTTCGGGATGAAGCAGGAGAGATTACAGCACTGATCAGCGTATCAAGAGATATTACCAGCCGTAATCGTATGGAGGAACTGCTCAGACGTTCCGAGAAACTGACGACGGTTGGTCAGCTGGCAGCCGGGGTTGCGCATGAGATTCGTAATCCGCTTACGACCTTGCGTGGGTTTCTTCAGCTCCAACAAGAGACGAACAAGCTCAATCATCGTCACCTGGATTTGATGCTGTCAGAGTTGGATCGAATTAATCTCATTGTGGGTGAGTTTCTGATACTGGCCAAACCACAAGCGGTTCATTTTCAAGAACGGGATATTCGCTTCATTCTGGGAGATGTTATATCATTGCTGGATAGTCAGGCGCATCTGCATGGTGTGGAATTTGTATTGAATGCTTCATCGGATTCAGCTATGGTACACTGTGAAGAGAACCAGTTGAAGCAGGTCTTCATTAACTTGCTGAAGAACGGCATGGAGGCCATGCCAGACGGAGGTAATATTCGAATTAAACTCAATCATGACGAAGAGAATGGTCGGGTTCGGATTGAAATTAAGGATGAAGGCACTGGAATTCCAGAAGAACTGATGCCTAAGCTGGGGGAACCATTCTTCACAAGCAAGGAATCGGGAACAGGGCTTGGCCTGATGGTCAGCCAGCGCATTATTCAATCACATAAGGGCATGATGGATATCAAAAGCGTCATGAACAAGGGAACGACCGTCATTATCGATCTGCCTGCCTCCCCACAGCAAACGGAGAGTATAGAGGAAGAGCATAAGACGGACAATGAACCTACAGACGAAGAGAACTAGATGAGGTGAGATTACCTTTTGCGTATTAATAAATTTATCAGTGAAACAGGTTTTTGTTCCCGTCGGGAAGCCGACAGATTGGTGGAAAGCGGGAAAGTAACGATTAATGGAGTGACGGCAGAGCTGGGCAGTCAAGCAGAAGATGGCGATGATGTAAGAATTAATGGTCAACCTATTAAGGAAAAACGGAAACACGTATATATTGCGCTTAATAAACCTATTGGAATAACGAGTACAACCGAACAGCACATTCAAGGGAATATCGTTGATTTTGTAGGACACAAAGAGCGCATCTTCCCAATTGGTCGCCTGGATAAGGATTCGGAAGGTTTGATTCTGATGACCAATGACGGTGATATTGTCAATCGAATTCTAAGGGCAGAAGGACGCCATGAGAAAGAATATATTGTCACCGTCGATCGTGCGGTAACACCGAGTTTCTTGAGAGGCATGAGCACAGGAGTCAAGATCCTTGGCGAAATGACGCTGCCTTGTACGGTGACTCGTATATCAGAGCGGGTGTTCCGCATTATTCTGACAGAGGGAAAAAACCGTCAAATTCGCCGGATGTGCAGTGCATTTGGCTATGAGGTTCGGAAGTTGAAGCGGATTCGTATTATGAACATTCATCTCGGTGAACAGGCCACAGGGACCTGGAGAGAACTGACACCCGCAGAGAAGTCGGAATTAAGCAGTTTGCTAGATTATAATATGGAATAAATGATGATTGTCCAAGGCGCTGCTTCCCCTCAAGGGAAGCAGCGCTTTTTCATATCAGTGGATAGAAAAAAGTCACTCCCCTGGTATAAAGGAGAGTGACATAAGCTTAGGCATTAGTTTGCTATAACGAACGATTCTTTAGTTACCTTGTCCGACTGCTTTCACGGCCGTGTTGTTACTCTGATATTTCCGGATAATCGAAACTTCTACCCGGCGGTTTTGAGCTCGTCCAGCATCCGTTTGGTTGCTAGCGACTGGGTGATACTCTCCATAACCGCTAGGTGTGAACTTCGAAGGGTCCAGCGCCTCATTCAATAACAGAATTTTGAGGAAATTCAGTGCTCGATCGGCACTCAAATCCCAGTTATCCTTATATTGGCTGTTCGAAATGGGAACATTATCAGTATGGCCAGACACAACGACTTCATATTCCGGGAACTCCTGCAGCATGCTCGAGATGGCTTTGGCCAGCGAGCGTGACTCGGGTTTAACATCAGCCCGGCCTGAGGAGAACAGGGCGTTATCACTGATCGTGATTTTGAGCTCAGACTGATTCAGCTTGGTATTCAGCTGATCGGAAAGCCCATTTTTCTGAATATATTGATCAAGCTGTTTCTTGAGTTTCTCCAGATCTTCCTGTTCTTTCTGAGCCATCTGCGCATCCGTAATCTGAGCCGCTGTCTTCTTGGTGATTTCTTCAGGCTGCTGTTTGTTCTTGCCCAAATCTGTAGTAGATTCTGTAGGGTTCATGGAGGTATGATCCAGTACACCCGAACCACCATTCAATGCGCTGCTCAGTGCGGAAGCCATCTGTTCAAACTTCGTTGCATCTATAGAGCTCATAGAGAATAATGTGATAAACAGAGCGAGCAGCAACGTCATTAAGTCGGAGTAGGGAAGCAACCAACTCTCGTCTATATGTTCTTCATGCGGTTCGTGTTTTTTAGCCTTTTTCACCTGATGAGCCCTCCTTCTCTTCCAACTGTCTACGTTCGGAAGGTGTCAGGAATACAGATAATTTTTGATTAATGGCAATGGTGGATACACCAGATTGTATGGATAACAAGCCTTCAACCATCATCAGCTTGATTTCCATCTCTTTTTTGGACATCCGCTTCAGTTTATTGGACATCGGATGCCACAACACGTAACCACTAAAGATACCGAGAAGTGTCGCGATAAACGCCGCTGCAATTGCATGCGAGAGCTTTTCCATATCACTGAGATCGGCAAGCGCTGCGATGAGGCCTACAACGGCCCCGAGTACCCCGAGTGTTGGTGCATACATCCCCGCTTGCGCGAAGATCAAGGCACCGCCACGATGGCGCTCTTCTGTAGCATGAATATCTTCCATGAGTACATCACTTACAAATTCCTGATCATTGCCGTCAATAATCATACGCATACCGCCGCGCAGGAACTGATCATCAATATCTTCGACTTTCGATTCAAGTGCAAGCAAACCTTCACGACGGGTGGTGGAAGCCCAGTCCATAAATGTGCCGATTAGAGAAACACGGTCAATCAGTTGTTGCTTTTTGAACAGTACCCCGAATAGCTTGGGGATTTTTTTAACTTCAGACATGGGAAATGCCATGAAAATAGTTGCTGCCGTACCAACAAAAATAATAACGTAGGCTGCTGGGTTGTTAACCAGGTTGATAAGGGGCGCACCCTTCAGGAACATACCCACTACAAGTGAAACCAGCCCTAAAACTAGTCCGATAATCGTTGAAATTTCCATCATACACCTCATCCATGAGATAAAATTGAATCCTTTCAAGCGGCTTTATTCGGGCTTCCGGACGAACGTTACACCGCAATCCGTTTAATGTTAGGCATCCTTTAGGGTTGCAGAAACAGTTAAAACGGTCATGTATAGTATTTATCGACCAGATGGCCTTTTTTTTTAAGGGTTATTTTCAGGTATAATAAGATCAAATCTGCTCCTTAGGGGCTAAATAGGAGTGAAAAGCCAATGGGCGTAAAGCATGGACGAGATTATGAAGGAATATTGACAGATTTGACAGAGGCTATAGGCCGAATACCGGACCGCTATGTTTTCTTTGAAATGGATGAGGAAGAATGGTCGCGCCTTGGTGTAACAGAGCAACTCGAAGTGGATGAGGCATTGGCGGAAGATCTGTTCTATGCACTGGGTGAGGAGTCGGTCATTCCGGTAGGAAGTGGAGTGGTCATTCATGACAAGGATCAGCACCGAATTCATATCTTAATTGGGGAAGAAGAACTGACTTTTGTACCGCTCATTTAGTATGCTCCTATAAGATATTTTGCATGGAAAACCGAGTTGGAGAATCTCCCTAAAGCCTTATGGTTAGTGGATCTAGCGCCATTTGTACTATTGGAATTTGAGGCTTGTCCGTGGTAAGATGATAGTCATGAAACGGGCGAACCGCAGGGCGGTGGACCTATGCGTTTGGGTTGCTATGGGTAGCACCAAAGGTTTCGGTGGCAGCATGGACAGTTGTCTGTGATAAGCCATCATATGGGGAGGAAGATAACGTATGGTTTTTTCGCAAGAGGAAGTCGAAGCTCATCTGGGAAGGCTGGAAGGCTGGGAACTGGAAGAGGGACGATGGATTGTCCGCAAGTTCGTATTTTCCAACTACATGAAAGGGATTGCATTTGTGGACGAGGTCGCAGCGATTTCGGAAGCGTTCAATCATCACCCTTTCATTACGATTGACTATACAACAGTCACACTGCGTCTCACATCATGGGATGAAGGTGGCATCACATCTGTAGATATTAAAGAAGCAGAGCAATATAATGAGGCTTTTGAGAAAATGAGGTCGGAATAACCTGGATCGGTTATATCGCACTACCGGAAATGAGTGAAGCATACATGTCAGACGATAATCAGAACAAACCTCTTATTGCTGTCGTAGGCAGCCTTAATATGGATCTGGTGGTGAAGACAGACATCATTCCTGAGGAAGGCGAGACGGTGAGTGGGGAGGAACTGCACTATTTGGCCGGGGGCAAAGGCGCCAATCAGGCGGTTGCTGCTGCACGACTGGGTGGACAGACTACGATGATTGGTGCCGTAGGTTCGGATGGTTTTGGTGAACGCCTGTTGCACAGTCTAACGGAAAGCGGGGCGGATGCCTCGCAAGTTCGCATTCTGGATGATACCGTTACAGGTACGGCCTCCATCTGGCTCTCCAAAGGAGATAACCGGATTATTGTTATTCCTGGAGCGAATGGGCAGGTTATGCCTGCGATGCTGGAAGAGGCGGATACGGTAAAAAGCCTGACTGCAGCCGCAGCGGTGCTGCTGCAGCTGGAGATCCCGCTGCCTGCGGTCACCCGCGCCGCCCAACTGGCGGCTGAAGGCAGCGCATTGGTGGTGCTCAACCCGGCGCCTGCGGTGCCGGGTCTGCCCCAGGAGCTCCTGCGGTGCGTCGACGTCGTCACGCCGAACCGCAGCGAGCTCGCCGTGCTCACCGGCCGGGATGATCTCCGGCCGGAAGACGTGGATGCGGCGGTCGCAGAGCTCGCCGCATCCCTCGGGGCCGCTGTCGTCACGACGCTCGGCCCCGAGGGGGCTGTGTACGCGGCAGCGCCTAGCGGCCGCGTTCAGGCAGAGCGTGCCGGCGCGTGCCGTGCGCCCGGCTACGCCGTAAGCGCCGTCGACACGACCGGCGCTGGCGATTGCTTCAACGGCGCGCTGGCAGTAGCCCTCGCGCGCGGAGAGACGCTGGACGCGGCGGTAAGCTTCGCCATGGGCGCAGCCGCGTTGTCGGTGACGAAGCTCGGCGCCCAGTCCGGGATGCCGTCCGCACGTGAAGTGCAGGCTTTCCTTGCCGAGCAGAAGGCAAAGACCCAGTAATATATGCATACTTTAGGTGAATCAGAGGCAGGCTGGAAGGATACGCTAATGCATCTATTTAGCCATAGCATGGTGGATGTTTTCATCGGAGCATCCCTGAAATGACCAAGAGGCTCTTACTTCCCAGTACGGGAGAGTAAGAGCCTCTTGTCTGTATGACCATTGATAAAACGAGTAACCCTGTATTACCAATAAGGGTTGACTACGTTGCGCGTCTAGCGCCAGCGTGGTTTAGAGCATGAGTAAAGAGCAGAGGATGATTGAAGCCATCACACTCTCTATACATGCCCCCTGCCACAAACTGATCGCCTTGAACATCTTGGATTACTTCTTCTCCGCCAGCCACATCGCAATATTCGCGATTTCTTCATCCTTCAGCTTGTCTTTGAACGAAGGCATACCGCCGCTTTTACCTTTGACGATGGTCGTATAAATCTTCTCCACATCGTCCTGGCTGCCAATCTTCTGCAGACTAGGGCCCATGCCCCCTTGAAGCTGATCACCGTGGCAGGTAATACAGTTTGCTTTGACCAGTGCCTCAGCCTGTCCTGCATCCATTGTAACTTGCGGCATCGTCGGTTTCGCTTCTTCTGCAACTTCCTCTTTCCCTGGAAGCGTAAACATTAGTACAATAGCTAAAGCGCACGCTGCAAAAAATACCCCGCTCATGATCCATTTGTGCATCCCTTATGTCCCCTCCAGAATGAAAGATCATCTAACTTGAAACTATCCATATCATTATAACGGAACCTGTAGTGACATCATAGCATTTTGTGGTAATTTTTTGAACTAATCACATAACCGGGGACTTTTTGGGGTGATTTCAAGCCCTAGTTATTAGCGTGGACCTTCATAGACCATACAGTAAAAAGGTTTCAAACCACCCGGTGTCTGTCGTTCGTATGTATCCTGCGTAACAAATCCGGCTTTGAGATAGACACGAATAGCCCGGTCATTCCAGGTCAGAACTTCCAGATCAATTTCGTTTGCAGGGTTCCGGCGAATGGCTTCCTGCACAATGGCCGAGACAAAAGCCGTTCCTTGACCATGACCACATCGATCGGGGTGCATGCCAAGTCCGATGCGGGTTACACCTTCAAGCGGGAAGTATTGAGCAAAACCGCAAATCTGCTGATCCTCTCCCAGCACCACCGCATATTGTTCTTTCCGTAGCTGGGGATCGCCGAATTCCACTTCAAGTGCTTTCATCTGCTCCCAGGGCAGCCAGCTATAAATATTATAAGGCGGGTCATACTGCCAATCGCAGATTAGTTCCGCGTGTTCTTCTTGCATGGGCACAACGTGAAACGTCACAGGGGCTTCATCCATACAACTGCACGCTCCTCTCATTGTGAACAAGCTATAATGATTTTGATTTGTCCATATACATATGTCATTCCATATCTAAGCTTGTTTCCACTCTACAAAAGAGGCGTTCATTTGGCAAGTCCTCGTTTTTCAAAAAAAGTGAAACAAAAGTTCCGGTAATTTCGTTTATATTATAGTGGGATGGGTAAAAACATTATAAGAGCACGGACGAAGCAATGAAAAATAACTTTAAAAAAAGTTAAAGTTAGGTTTGGTAGCTATCCCGAACGCATTAAAGGAAACGAAGCACAAAAAAACCGCCGGATACATTCCTGCGGAGAATGTACCAGACGGTTCTATTATGCTTCGTTACAGTAGTGTTATTGTTACAGCATGACGTTGCTCAGCTTGTCCCTAGTCGATGGCCAATGTCTCATATGCGTCCGTGCTCATAATGCGTTTAGCGCCAACATAGCGGTTAGCCCAGTAGCTTTCGCTTAATGCGCTGATTGTAACTCCTTTAGAAGAAGAGGAGTGTGCAAACTTTCCATCCCCTACAAAGATCCCTACGTGCGAGACCCCTTTGCCCGTTGTATTGAAGAATACCAGATCACCTGGTCTCATTTCCATCCGGGATACCGAATCACCCATGTCGAATTGTGAACTCGATTGGCGAGCCAGATCAATGCCCAGCTTGTCGAATACATAACTTGTGAATCCAGAGCAGTCAAAGCCGTTAAGCGTTGTTCCTCCGCTTTTGTATGTAGTCCCCATTGCTGAATCAATAACTTGGTCCATTTTCGAATCTGCGAATGCGCTGCCTGCTCCAAGCGATAATGCGAATGTGAGGCTGAGTACAGCTGCGGTTAATTTCTTCTTAAACAAGAGATATACCCCTTCCAATGCCTGCGAGGTTAGCTTAAGGATTCGGTTGAAGGTCCCCTATGATCCCTCTGTTGCAAGATCAATTCACCCATAACTGGTTCCCCCGCTTCCCAGGTGCTAGGAATTTGGCTATGCTAGTTATGCACCTGCGAAATCAAGAAATGACGATTAAATTTTAAGTAGTTACAAATATGAAGGTAAAGATTACAAAGTTGTTACTAAAAACTCACTGCGATTATTGTAACAGAGGTATATCACTTTGGCAACGTTTAACAACAAAATTAACAAAAAAAACCTCGACCTTTGACGGGGAAAGGTCGAGGTTTGCTTGTTTAACGGCATTTGAAGAATACAACTTTACATAGAGATGGTAACCGTTTTTAACCGTTTAATTTAATCTTTGACCGAGTTGGACTGCCATAGGCGGAAATGGGCACATATTTTCCACAGGCTCAGCAAGCACCGGGCAAGTGGATACGTTTGTTGTAGTATAAGACCAGTTAAGCCGGTTAGTAACCATGAAGCTGAAGTAAAGGCACCAAAGACCAACAGATGAAGGCCGCCCAGCAGGACAGCAATGCCGATTAGAGTGATGACTTGGCGTAGTGCAATCCATATAGCTTGAAACGTACCACGTGCTCCGCCTTCCCCATCGGGAGCTGAGATACCAAACTGCATGTACAGTAGGACATGATGGATAACCCACCCGTATACAATCCAACCAGCAACATAGGGAATACCAGGCAAGAGCAGATGGAGGGAATGAAAACCTTCCATAAAGATGGAATAGAGCCTTGGTGCGAGCCAATAAGCGGGTAGCAGCAGTAATATAGTCCGAATGGTGTGGAGCAACAGCATCGGTTTCCATAAATTTTTGATACCGCGAATGAATGGAATGCGCTCTTCCGAATGGTTATAATGCTGGAGCGAGTAGAGCAGCCCTGCCTGAATGAGTGGGCTAATCATCATCCGTATCAGCAGCATAGCCCCTAAAATCCATAAATAGCGGTGAACCTCCGGATTCGTTGTCAGACCGAGTTGGCTCTCCATTTTAAATAAAATCGTACTGAGTTCCCCTGTATCAGGGTCAGGATAACGCAGGAGCAGCGGAACCACAGCTGACTGCACCATTCGATAAAGAAAGTATCCCCATACTAATTGATAGAGAAATAAGAGTGCCGCAATGAACATATGCTGACGGACGAGAAACCAGCCTTCACGTATTTTCGCTTTCACTGTATCCACCTCACCATGACAGACTTCCGAATATGGCTTCTATAATTTTGGTTGCGCTCATGCTCCAGCGGGATTTAGTTGGCTCATCCAGTCCGGCATTCAGAAAATTGTTCATATGATGGTTCTCCAGCACAATCGTGTACAGCGGATCAGTCATAGCCCAGGAAACAGGGGAAGTATAGGTCAGTTTGTAGGTAATGCGCTCCTCGCTACCATCCCATTCTTTCGTCATGGTTTTCCCATCTTCGAACATAATTCGAACAGGCACCTTCTTATATTCACTGCCTTTTTTCTGCACTGTAATGGACGACTCGTACAACGTTTGACCGCCTTTCAGGATAGGATTGATTGCGATCTTCTCCACTGCAAAGTCAGCCATGCCGTCTCCGTATACATACTGATTAAAATAATCGGTCCAGGATGTACGCGTCACTTGCTCCACGACCTTTTGAAAATCAGACGAAGTAGGGTGTTTGAAGCGGTATTTATTCACATAGGTCGAGAGAATACGCTCCATCGTTTTAGCACCAACCTGTTGTTCTATTCCAAGTAATACAAGCTTGCCTCGTGTGTATACGTTTGCTGCATATTGATTCTGGGAATCAAACTTCCAGGAGTCCTGTGTCAGTGAAGCTGGAGAAGTAATGAGACCAGCTTGTACGGGCAGATTCGGGATAAGTCCGTATTCCTGTTCCATTACTTTGTCTTCTGCATAGGAGGTGAATCCTTCGTCCAGCCAAGCCTCTTCAAATTCATTACTCGCGACCATGCCGTAAAAATACTGATGCCCAATCTCGTGCACAACCGTGCGTTCCAGATCGTAACCAGGAGCAGAATCATCTGCACCGAAGGCGGTGACCAAGGTAGGGTATTCCATTCCCCCTGCGCCATTCCCTGATTTGGGCGGGACAACGATGGACAGTGTGGAATACGGATAAGGGCCAAACCACTTGCTATAATTGGATAGCGCTGCTTTGGCGGCGTAGAAATAACGTTCCTTCAGATCCTCATGAGCAGGGTCGAGATACAGCTTGATTCGAACGCCTGGCACATTGGGAGCAGAGAAGGGTTCTTCTGCATAAACAAAATCAGGAGAGGCTGACCAGGCAAAATCATGCACATCATCGGCATAGAACTGATATACTTTTTCGCCGTTCTTCACAACCGCTTGCTGGGTTGGGAATCCAGTAGCAGCTACTTTGTATGTTTCCGGTACCCGAATACGCACACTATAGATACCGAAATCGGCGTAAAACTCTGAATTACCGTGATACTGATGCAGATTCCAGCCTTCGGTCGTTTGACCTCGTGTGCCTACTGGCTCATATACGCTAAGTTTAGGGAACCACTGACCTGCCATAACGAAATTATCTGCTGTTCCCATGCGGGCAAAAATTTTGGGTAGCTTGACCTCAAATCGGGTGTGAAGCGTGATGCTTTCACCGCCTTTAACGGGTTTGGGCAGCCGTACCTTAATGAGGGTAGTATCTTTCATGTTTCCGTCATCCGGTTGCACATACTGCATCCGATGTAAGAGAGAAAGCCCGTCCTCTGTTTTCATTTCTGTAATATGCATGGAACCGTAACCGTTCGTGGGCATGACATCACCTCGAAGTTTCCCTCCGGATTCTTTCATAAAAGTGGTGTCAGCAGAAGAGAAGGCATTGGGATACATGTGAAAATAAAGCTCGCTGACGGTTTTCTTGCCTGGATGTGTCCAGGTGATCGTCTGAGTCCCTTGCAGTACATTCCCGTCTACCAGCTTCACATCCATGTGATATTCCACTACGCGGTTGCTGAACACTTCAGCAGTAGGTGTCTGTATACTTTCCGGAGATGTTTGGGTTTTGACGGGTGCCGTAGGCTTGCCCGATTCCGGGGCGAGCGCAGGCAAGTCAGATTGAATGGAGCGTGTGGAGCCCAGACCAAGCCATATCCCCCCGGCAACTACACACAGGGCTATAATTGCGGTGAGCCAGCTCTTGGCGCGTCGTGGAATCATCGTTAAATACCTCCCGTTGACAAGCATCTACAGCATGTATATGTTTGCATTGGGGCGATTATTAGTTAAAATATTTGTATCAACCCTTGGAGGCTATAAAACATGGACCAAAACGAGCAGAACGGCAAAAAACAGATTGCCTTGAATATCGTTAGTGCAAAGAGCAAACACAAAGGTTTCGGTGCAGGCTCCATTGATCTGAATAACCTTTCCCCCGTTATTATTGATAACGGTGAAGCAAAGATTGATGTGGGCGCGATGCATGCGAAGAGCAAAGTGGAGCGCAATATCAAGTTCTCGACTAATCGTGAGGATGTGCCCAATGGACGCCAAGTATGGCTAGTATGGGTAGCTGTGGACCGTAACGAACAGGGGCAGTTCTATGGTGGAGCAACTGCGTGTGAGATGTGGATTGATACAGAAGCGCGTCGTGGATGGAAACTGCTTGCCGATCATGTGAATCGCATGGATTATGCCATGAAGCGCCGGTTCATGCTGGATGATCTTGGACCTGAGGATCGCGCGGCACTCAAGACGTTGCTGACTACGCATAACGAAGAATGGTGGAACGCTTCTCCCGATGAATTGAAAGAAGCGCTTGCCTAATTAATGAATGTTTCAAGCTGTTCAAAAAGAAGAAGCAAAAGCCCCGTGACCGAGATGATCGGTTCGGGGCTTTTGCTTTTATGCTAAATTGAATTTTACGGGTGATGACGCAATTACGTCATTACGTATTTACGTCACTTTGGTCATTCCACCCACCAGCGTTTGAAATCCTTCCACCATGAATGCTTCTCTTCCTGTATTCCCTGCTGGTTTTGCACTTCTCGAGTGTCTTTATCATTCTCTGAACCCGAATCGTCTGAAGCGCTGCGGCAGACCTCGGTCGGTTCCGTGCCATCAATAAAAACTTCCAGCCGTTTCTCGGCGCAGCCATTGCCAGCCAGTTTGCCGGATTCGGGATCAATATATACACTGACGACGTTATCCGGTACAGTAAAAATCTTCGGTGGAATACTGGCGAGGGCCTGTTCCGTAAACTGGGCGAACATGGGTGCCGCACGACGCCCGTCGGATGTGGAAATGGCTTTGCCTTGATCGTAACCGACCCAGACAGCCGTTGAGAGCTCTGGGGTGAAGCCGACTAGCCAAGCATCCGTATTGGTCGTCCCCGTTTTGCCGGCGACAGGCCGTTTAATCGTTGCAGATACCCGATTACCCGTACCTCCATTTTCGAACACACTTTCCATCAAGCGTGTTAATACATAAGCGGCAGCGGGTTCAACGACCTTCTCGGCCTTGGTCTGAGGTGCTTCATAGATTACTCGTCCTGCGGCATCCGTCACTTGCAGAATGGCTACAGGAGGTGTCCGCTGTCCACTTGCGGCAATAGCGGAAAATGCTGAAGCCATCTCCAGTGGACTAACAGGCGAGGTGCCGAGTGCAAGGGAGGGTACCGGGCTCATGTTGCTCGTAATCCCTAGATTCTTGGCCATCTTCACCACTTGTTCAGGTCCAATCTGCATAATCGTATTTACCGCGTAGATGTTGTCCGAAGCGGCGATCGCCTGTCTTAAATCAATCTCACCTAAATACTTATCCCCGAAGTTGCCGGGTTTATAGGTTTTGCGATCATTGTCATAATGAAACAAAGTCGGCTCGCTTTTAAACATGGACGCACTGGTGAGCTGTTTCGATTCCAGGGCAGCCAGATACATAATCGGTTTAAAAGCAGATCCCGGCTGGCGTGTAGTCGCCAGTACATGGTTAATCTGATTGGTGCGGTAATTTTTGCCACCCACCATCGCTTTGATGTATCCGGTACGCGGATCGATCGATACCAGAGCCGTTTCGAGCTCGCTTTTGGCGTCCATGCCTTTGGCTACAGCGTCTTCCGCCGCTTTTTGTACACGCAGATCCAGCGTGGTGTATATATTCAATCCCCCATGATCCAGCATCGCTTCGCTGATTCCCAGCTCCTTGATGGCTAGATTCCGGATATAATCGCGGAAATAGGGTGCACTTTCTACGGTTTTGCGTTCACTTTCCGGCTTGAACGAAAGCATTTCCTCATAAGCCTTGTCTGCTTCCGCTTGCGTAATTTTGCCGATGTCAGCCATGGCATTCAATACAACCTTCTGCCGGTCCTTGGCGTTCTTCATATGATTATATGGAGAATAGTAGGTCGGACCCTTTGGAATCCCTGCAAGCATGGCACTTTCGGCAAGCGTCAACTGTTTGGCGGATTTGCCAAAATACATCCGTGAGGCTGCTTCGATCCCGTAGGCGCCGTGACCGTAATAAATTTCATTCAGGTACATCTGCAGGATTTCATCCTTGCTATATTTCATCTCCAATTGTGCCGTGTACATCGCTTCCTTGGCTTTGCGGGTCCATGTCTTTTCATGAGACAAATACAAGTTGCGCGCGAGCTGTTGCGTCAGTGTACTTGCGCCCTGAGACATCTGCATATGTTCCAGGTTGACGAGTACAGCCCGTCCCATTCCCCGGATGTCGAAGCCGACATGATCATAGAACTTGCGGTCCTCTACAGCAAGTGTAGCGTTAACCAAATCAGGTGAGATATCTCCCAACTGCACAGGTACCGAGTCTTTGCCGCCTGCCGAGAAAGTGGCAATGACTGCGCCCTGACTGTCCAGCAGCCTGGAATTGCGATCGGAGTCGGCTAGTGGCAGGCTGGTGGCGTATAGATAGACCAATGCTGCTGCTGTGGCGATTAGGCCTAGAATAGCGAGCAGAGTCAGGCTTTTGATGACTTTCCATATTCGGAACCCGCGTTTGCGGGTCTTTTGGCTTGATTGGGTCATGGAACGGGCTCCTTTCTTTTCTTTCCAGTATGGGAATTCAATGACACGGATATTCAATCCGGCCGTTTAACGGTTTAAAATATAGCTTTTTTGCAGAAAAAAACCGTTTTGCAGTATAAACGTCAATCGCGTATAATGCAAAAGGGTAATGAAAAGTAACAGTTCGACACAACATACAATAGGCAAGGAAGGTCGAACAGTTCCAATTGTCAGTGATTTGATTCTTTGATTAGTCAGACGCTATGTACGCTCTGGTCAATTTAATCTATATAAACTTTACGGAAAGAAGGTAGAGATTATGGAATTGTGGTTTACGGAGAAACAGACCCCCGCATTCGGAATCACCGCGAAGATTAAACAGACCTATGTAAGCGAAAAGACGGATTTTCAAGATCTGGCTATGGTAGAGACCGAAGAATTCGGCAATATGTTGTTGCTTGACGGCATGGTGATGACAACGGTGAAAGACGAGTTCGTTTATCACGAAATGGCGGCTCACCCTGCGCTGAACACACACCCGAACCCGAAAAAGGTGCTGGTTGTCGGTGGCGGTGACGGCGGAGTTATCCGTGAAGTCATTAAGCATGCTGCTGTAGAAAAAGCAGTTCTCGTCGAAATCGACGGGAAAGTGATTGAATATTCCAAAAAGTATCTGCCTGAAATCGCCGGTAAATTGGACGAGCCTAACGTTGAAGTGCTGGTGAACGACGGCTACATGCATATTATAGAGCATAAAAATGAATACGATGTAATCATCGTTGACTCCACAGAGCCTGTAGGTCCGGCTGCTCCGCTGTTTGAGCGCGGTTTCTACCAAGGTATCTATGAAGCGCTGAGAGAAGACGGGATCTTCGTTGCTCAAACGGACAACCCGTGGTTCAAAGCGGATCTGATCCAAAAGGTAAACAAAGACGTTAAAGAAATCTTCCCGATCGTACATGTGTACGGCTGTAATATCCCTACGTACCCAAGTGGTCTGTGGACTTTTACAATGGGTAGCAAAAAACATAATCCGCTTGAGGTGGACGAGACGCAGATTCCAGAGATGGATACGAAATATTACTCTCCACGTCTGCACAAAGCGGCGTTCGTTCTTCCTAAATTCGTGGAAGACCTTACGAAATAAGGAGGAATAATTAGATGAAATTGGATCAAGCTTATTCAGGTAACGTATTTATTTGCAGTTCAGAGGATTACGAGAACTCCAAAGCAGTCATTTATGGTATGCCGATGGATTACACCGTCAGCTTCCGTCCGGGGTCCCGTTTTGGTCCTTCCCATATCCGTCAGGCGTCGGTTGGACTTGAAGAGTACAGCCCTTACCTTGATAAAAGCATTGTGGATATGACTTACTTTGACGCTGGGGATCTGCTTTTGCCTTTCGGTAACGCAGGACGCAGTCTCGAAGTCATCGGAGAATATATCGGTGGCCTACTGGCTGACGACAAATTCCCGATTGGTCTCGGCGGGGAACACCTCGTTACTTGGCCTGTCATTCAGCAAATGTACAAAAAATATCCGGACCTTATCCTGATCCATATTGATGCACATGCCGACCTTCGTGAAAACTATGAAGGCGAGCCATTGTCTCACTCAACGCCAGTGCGTAAAGCAGCTGAACTGATGGGTGGCAAAAATATTTATCAGTTCGGAATTCGTTCCGGTTCCCGGGAAGAGTTCCAATTCGGACGGGAGAACATCAACTTCTATCCGTTTGAAGTGGCAGCTCCGATGAAGGAAGCTCTTCCGAAAATGGGTAACCGTCCGGTGTATGTTACAATCGATATCGATGTGCTTGATCCATCTGCAGCTCCGGGTACAGGAACAGCAGAAGCGGGCGGTATTACGTCCAAGGAATTGCTTGAAGCCATTCACATGATTGCAGGATCAGATGTAAATGTGGTCGGTTGTGACCTGGTTGAAGTGGCTCCTATTTACGATCATACAGAACAGACACAAATTGTGGCTGCGAAGATGATCCGTGAAATGCTGCTTGGATTCGTAAAGTAATCGCAAAATAACAGCGTCCTCTGTCTGCGTCAGGTTGAAGCCTGCGTAGGAGAGGGCGTTTTTTTATGATCTTCTCCTGAACTTATTGAACCTCATTTCTGTATTGTGTTATACTGACAACAACAGTAATCAGTAGTATATTAATTGATATATTGATTGATATATTACATTCGTGAAGTATATGGTGGTTGGTTCGACCATATACTAAAAAAAGAGCCTTCACCGCGCCAACGGTAAAGACTCTTAGGACCCGAAAGGCTGTGGACTGCCACGGCGCGCATGAACTAAATATTGCTATTCAAGCGAAACCCACCGTCAGGCGATCAACCTTATGAGGTGGGTTTTCGCTTGCTACGAAACTTTTTGCGCAACCAACGGTAAAGCTTTCGGATACTCAGCACTAAACTGAGGATCGCAGCAATCCATCGGATTACATCAAGCAACGCCACAAGTTTGATCATCGACGTCACCCCCTTTCCGGAAGCTGCGCCGTGATCAAGAAAACATCCACCTTTATTCAAAGTCCATAACATTGATTATAGCACGTACGTTCCCGTACCTCTACCATTTGTTGTATATATGATTCCGCCCGCACGTTAAGCGAAAACACGTATTTGGGATGACTCTATCTTAATATTTATGTATAATATGGAAATAGAGGAAAGGAGTTTTTGTTATGCATGCAATCCGGGCTCAATTGAGTATGTATCCCAAATGGTTCATAGCGGTACTTATGATATTTACCATCAATCTTATAATAACAATGACTTTGTTCATCAATTTAACGCTAATACTGGCTAATCTCGCCATGCTATATATTGCCTTTAGCATCAGAACACTCAAATACAATAAATTGCATTTTGCCCTTTGCCTTGTTTTAAGTATCACTTTTGTGATCATTGCTTTTAAGACATATCCCATTTAAATCAGCTCTTAGTAGAGATTAATGATCAACCACTCATGCCCATGAGATAAAAATTGTGGGCATGAGTGGTTTTTAATTGCAATAATGTTACGCGTGATAAACAAATTGTTACGTTAAATCCTGCAAAATAGGGTAAAAACATAGAAGGAGGTGTCACAATGACAACAAAGAGCAGAATGACATGGAAACGGATTGGCGCACTCGCATTATCAGTAACACTGGCTTGGGGACTGGGACCGGTACATACTCTACCCGGCGCTAACGCTGCATCCTCCCCAACGTGTGGAAGTGGAGATCACGGATTAACGGCTACGTTGAAAAAAGGCAGTGGTGTGGAAGACCAACGACTGCAATTTACGGATATCGATTTTCTGAACAATACAACCGGACGGGCTGGTGGTGAAGGCTTCCTTATTGGCACATCGAATTCTGGCTGCACTTGGCAGTCCATCTATACAGGCCAATGGCAGTTCACACAACTTGATTTCCCGAATAATGTGAATGGATTTGCTTTGGCACAGGTAAAGGATTCTCCAACGACATATCTCATCCGCTCAACGGATGGCGGTGCGCACTGGACACGGATGGATACTAAAGGTATACAGTTTAAACGAATTGATTTCCTCAATAAAAACGAAGGCTTTGGATATACCTATAATGGAGCTTATTTGACGAAGGATGGCGGTGCAACATGGAGCCCGATCTCCACACCAGCCAATACACGCGGAGCTGTGTTCACGACACAGAAGCAAGGTTATGCCATTGTAGTGGCTCATGGTTCGGGATACCGTATCATGCAGACAAGTAACGGCGGCAAGAACTGGATGCAATCGCTGAAGGTAGCCTCAGCAACTTGGAGCGGTGGAGATTTATACGCAAGTGGTAACCAGGTATGGGCCCTTCTGTATGGCGACGCAGGAATGTCTCAGCAGTCGTATTCTCTCTACGCGAGTGGAAATGAGGGCAAGAATTGGAGACAGGTCTTTGCTCAATCCACAGCAGGTGGTGGCCCGGCTCCAGGTGCAAACAGCACAGGGAATGGAAAAGGCCCCGCAGACCCAGGGGGTCACCCAGGGAACATGGCGTTGATCGGTAATCAGACGGCCTATCTCTCCGCAGGATCACCTGCGGCGGGCAAAGTGGGGATTGGACGTTCATATGATGCAGGGTCCACGTGGAAAAATATCGACCTGAAAGATCCAGGTTATAGCTCCCGCATTTCGTTTCCTTCTGCCAAAACAGGTTGGCTCGTCGTAACAAGCGACAATTCTCCTGCGATTTATGAGACGACAGATGGTGGAACAACATGGAAGCAAAAAATGTTATTGCCCGCTGTAAACGAGTAAATGACGTTATGCCATGGAATAATTTTAAGGCGATTTCAATCTAAAATGGTATAAATCTCAACTAATTTGGCCTGATGAGGCCAGCCCAAACAAACAAGTCTTTTCCGGACAAATGAAACCGGAAAGGGCTTGTTTTTGCTTGAATAAAAACGGTTGAATCCTGTTCGGAAACACGTTATTGTAAGCGGTAACAATACTTTTTAGGAGGTTGAAATAATGGTTGATGTTATTCTAAAGGCGGATTCAGAACAAGGATTAATAAATCGCAATATATACGGTCATTTCTCAGAGCATCTGGGACGCTGTATCTATGAAGGCATTTGGGTGGGAGAGGACTCTCCTATCCCCAATACGGAAGGCATCCGAAATGATGTGCTTACTGCACTGCAAAAACTCCATATTCCCGTACTTCGCTGGCCTGGAGGTTGTTTTGCCGACGAATATCACTGGAAAGATGGCATAGGTCCAAAAAGTGAGCGCGCCCGGATGATCAATACGCACTGGGGCGGGGTAGAAGAGAACAATCATTTCGGCACGCATGAATTCCTGAGACTATGTGAGTTACTTGATACGCAGCCATATATCAGCGGCAATATGGGCAGCGGTACGGTGCAGGAGATGCAGGAATGGGTGGAGTACATCACGTTTGATGGGGAATCACCGATGGCGAACTGGCGGAAGAGCAATGGCCGTGAAGAGCCATGGAAGCTGAAATACTTTGGTGTGGGGAACGAGAACTGGGGTTGTGGCGGTAATATGCGTCCGGAATACTACGCAGATGAGTACCGTCGTTATGCTACATATGTACGCAATTATTCCGGGAATGAAATTTATAAAATTGCCTGCGGTCCCAATGACAACAACTATCACTGGATGGAGGTGTTAATGCGGGAGGCCGGTCGTTTTATGGATGGAATCAGCCTGCATTATTACACCATTCCAACAGGTGAGTGGGCAGATAAAGGTCAGGCTACAGGTTTCGGAGAAGCTGAGTGGTTCACTACATTGAAAAAGACGCTATATATGGAAGAGTTACTTTTGAAGCACTCCGAGATTATGGATAAATATGATCCTGAGGGCAGAGTCGGTATTATCGTGGATGAGTGGGGAACGTGGTATAACGTTGAGCCGGGTACTAATCCTGGGTTCCTGTATCAACAAAATACGATGCGTGATGCTGTACTTGCAGGGATCAATCTGAATATTTTCAACCAACATAATAAAAGAGTGCATATGGCCAATCTGGCCCAGATCGTTAATGTTCTCCAGGCGTTGGTCTTGACAGAAGGAGAGAAGATGCTGCTTACGCCTACATATCATGTGTTTGATATGTATCAGGTGCACATGGACGCGCAGCGGTTGGAACTGAATTACGAGAGCCCTGGATATACTTTCGGGGAAGAGACCATCCCTCAACTTAGTTTGTCAGCTTCTCGTAGCAATGATGGCGTTATTCATGTGACGGCGTGTAACCTTAGTCATACGGATGAGCTTGAAGTGGTTTGTCGGATTGAATCAACGAACGCTTCTGCTGTATCGGGACGAATTCTGCATCACACAGATTATAGTGCGTTCAACACATTTGAACAGCCGAATCAGGTTCAACCTGCGGACTGGAAGGGTATTACACTCGAAAATAACAAACTACGTTTTGTACTGCCTCCGGCCTCGGTTGGTATGGTCGCTATAAAGGCTTGATCAGATGGATTCATCCGTGCAGAGTAGAAGTGTTGGGAAACGGGAACCATGCAAGGGATGTAACGATCAATATGATGTGAAAATTAGTGAAGCCAAGATGGCCCGGCTCGTGGAGCTGGCCTCACGCTCACGTCCGGTCGTCGAGGATGCTGAATATGAGCGGCGTTTATCCATCTGCTCTGATTGTCCAGGATTACAATACGGTACGACCTGCCGCTATTGTGGCTGTCTCGTACAGGTGCGCGCCAAGCTGGTAGAGTCGACCTGTCCATTTCCATATGAGCCGCGATGGACCTGATCCAGAATGTATTTCTTTATTAATGAAGCAAGGCAGAGCTGCACTTTACAGGTGTGGCTCTGCTTTTTTTGGCGTTGATGGGCAAAAACTCTGAATTTGGATTTGAATTGAGCGGGTGAACTGGATATAGTTATACAGTAGAGTGTAGGATAGCGAGCTATCCGGGAATATGAGCGCGTATAGCGGCACAACAATACAGGAAGGGCTGTTCTCACCGGCCGTGCCTGATTTTGCGTCGCCTCGAATATAATGGAGGTTAACATTCATGTCGAACATGCGACCGGTTCAGATCCGGCTGCACAGCCGTTATGAAGGTGAAGATGTACTGCAGGAAATGCAGGGTGAAGCCGTATTGAAGGGATCTGTGCTCTATGTTCGTTATGAAGAGCCACAGGCTGGCCCCGAGGGCGGTATTACCCGAACAACATTGAAGCTGGGCGGACAATCCATCAAGATTATACGTCACGGTGAGGTGGAATCGGAGCAAACATTTGAGTTAAACCGCAAGCTCCCTGGTTTTTACCGCTCGCCGTATATGTCGTTTGCCTTGTCCACGCATACACAGGAGCTGGAACTTTCCATTCAGGGATTGAGCGCACGCGCAGCGTGGAGCTACGACTTTTACCGCTTTGACGAAGAATCCGGACATTTCGCGATTAGTTTGCATATACAGGAGGAACCAATTTCATGACACGTAATCCATTAGATACGATTAACGAACGGGTAAGTACAGCCATCGGCAATGCCATTGTTGCTGCTGGCATTGTTACGCAGGAGGATCTGCCGACCATCACCCTTGAAGTACCACGCGAGAAAACACACGGCGATTTGGCAACCAATGCCGCTATGCAACTGACCAAGATTGCCAAGCGTAATCCACGCCAGATCGCAGAAGAGATTATTGCCAATCTCAACCTGGCTGAAGCTGGAATTGAGAAGGCTGAGATTGCCGGACCGGGATTCATTAACTTTAAGTTGGACAAGAGTTATCTCTACCCTGTGCTGGGGCTTGTACATGAGCAGGGTGAGAATTATGGAAGAATCAATGTTGGTGAAGGGCGCAAGGTCGAGATGGAGTTTGTCAGTGCCAACCCGACAGGCAGTCTGCATCTGGGCCATGCGCGTGGAGCGGCTGTGGGTGATGCGCTTTGCAACATCCTCGACTATGCCGGATATGATGTAACACGTGAATACTACATTAATGACGCGGGTAATCAGGTATTTAATCTGTCTCGTTCCATTGAAGCTCGCTATTTGCAGGAACTTGGCCAAGACGCAGAGATGCCGGAAGATGGTTATCATGGTGAGGATATCAAAGGATTCGCCAAGGAGCTAGTGGCTGAGAAAGGCGATTCTTTGCTGTCCATGCATCCAGGTGACCGTGCAGCTTATTTCCGCGACTTCGGTTTGGAAAAAGAATTGGACAAGATCAAACGTGACTTGAATCGCTTCCGTGTCAATTTCGACATCTGGTTCAGCGAAACTTCGCTGTATGATAACGGAGAAGTGTTGCGTGTACTTGACGAATTGCGTGATCGTAATGAAATCTATGAGCAAGACGGAGCAACTTGGTTGAAAACCATGCAGTATGGTGACGATAAAGAGCGTGTTTTGATTAAAAATGACGGCACGTACACGTACCTTACGCCGGACATTGCTTATCACCGTGATAAATATGCGCGTGGATACGACACGATGATTAACATCTGGGGAGCGGACCACCACGGTTATATTCCACGGATGAAAGCGGCCATGCAAGCACTGGGCAACGATCCTGAGAAATTGGTCGTGCTGATTGCACAGATGGTGAGCTTGTTCCAGAATGGCGAGAAAGTGAAGATGTCCAAGCGTACAGGCAAGGCGGTAACGATGGAAGATCTGATGGACGAAGTAGGCATTGATGCCATTCGTTACTTCTTTACCATGCGCAGCATGGACTCTCATCTGGACTTCGACATGGACCTTGCGATTTCGACGTCCAATGAAAACCCTGTATTCTATGTTCAATACGCTCACGCTCGGGTATGCAGCGTATACCGTCAGGCAGAAGAACAAGGCATTGAGCTGTTGCCATTGGCACAGATCGACCTTTCGAAGCTGACAACGGAACATGAATATGACCTTCTTCGCAAAATGGGTGAACTGCCTGAAGAAATCGCGACTGCTGCTACGGGATATGCGCCGCATCGTATTGTTCGTTATGTATATGAACTGGCATCCCTGTTCCACAGTTATTATCGTGCAGAGCGCGTCATTACTGAAGACGCGGGACAAACTCAGGCGCGTCTGGCCCTGATCGGTGCTGTACGCACCGTCATCGCAACAGCGCTTCGTCTGGTGGGCGTATCCGCACCGGACAAAATGTAATTCAAGCCCTGGCGGTGCACAACCGCCCTGTGGCTTTGACAAAAAGTCTCCATGCACCACGCTTGCAATGCAGCGTGGACATGGAGACTTTTTGCTGTGCCCGCGGCCGAGTTCATACGGCCCCGAGGCACCCAGAGCCAGCGCTGTTTACCCTCCGCCCTCCTGCATCAGCTTGAGGGCGTCAATCTCGCCACCGCGTATTTTGCTCTTCGCGGTGGTTGTCTTGCGTGCGCGCAGCGGAACGGTCGCGCGCTTCACGAGCGTTTTGATCTCGGCTGGCGACAGGCCTGGATGCTTCGCAAGCAAGAGCGCTATGGCGCCACTGACGTGCGATGTCGCCATGGAGGTACCGCTCATCTCATGGTGCTTGCCTTGCACCCAGGATGAAACAATTTTGTCCCCTGGCGCATATACATCAACGTATGCACCTCGGTTACTAAACGAGGCGATCCGCCGGTTTTTGTCGGTTGCCCCAACCGATATCGTTTGCGGATAACGTGCCGGATAATCAATGCTGCGGCGTTTACCGTCATTTCCTGATGAAGCAACAATGACAATCCCGGCTTGATGGGCACGGTTCACGACATCAAGCAATGCTTTGCTACGCGTTTTCATGCCAAAGCTCATATTGATAATATCGACCCGATTGCGTACACACCAATCGATGCCAAGCACAATGTCTGACACGAAGGCCGAACCATTATGGTCGAATGCCTTCACCGGATAGATCAGGGAGCGAGGGGCTACGCCAATCATACCTGCCGTACTGTTAGCTGCGGCAATGGTTCCGGCAATATGGGTGCCATGACCGTTATCATCATGAGGAAGCAAACTGCGGTTTAACAGATTGATTCCGCGTGCCAGCGAATAGCGAAGATCCGGGTGTTGATAATCGGCACCTGTGTCGATCACGCCGATTTTGATTCGATGTCCCGTGGATACGGACCATACTTTGGGAGCGTGAATCTGTTTGACGCCCCAAGGTATGCCCTGAGCACTGCTCGGTTTACTGTGAAGCGCGGTGGCATGCAGTGAGATGGATACATCTTCTTCTACCGTAATCTCATTGCTGTAGCGAGATAATTCTTCTGGGTCATGCACCGGGGCGATAATGGAGCGGGCCAGCCGGGAGGAGCGTACCATACCAAGATCCGTAAATTCATTCCTCATCCGCGACAGTTCCACGAGGCAGGCTTCATATTGCTTCGGTTTGGCGAACCGGATCAGGTACCGCCGCCCCTGTTCTGGTTCGGGACGTTGCATTCCTTCAACCAATTGATGTAGAAAACCAGTATAGTCCATAATGGGCAGCCCCCTTCGGGATGAACATGCTGAGGTATTCTATGAATGCATTGATCCCGCCGCATGGGGAACCTGCCCTTTTTTTACAAAAACACATTCTCTTCGTGTCAAAACGGGCGCAGGGACATATGATGGATGGAGGGCTAGAGGGCTCTCGCGGGGACCCTGGTGAGGAGCGATCCTTCAAGGGTATACAGTCAGAAGGCGGAGGGGACTCCGTCTTTTTTATATGATCATGCTTTTTTTGCAAAAAGGACGATATGCCCGCGAGTTAGCGGTCTCTTACGGGTCTATACATTGCTCGTTTGAAGTCGCTTCTTGGAATTATGAGACATCCATACATAAAAACTTGCTTTTTGAGGCTAAATAGGTTTTACTTAGGTTTGTTAATGGATATGTTATATGTAACATTCCAGTTCGTAGGGATATAAAGTGAATTTTGTGTGAGAGGAAGTGTCTGTCAGTGAGTACCTCGCTCAATTTGAAAATTGATAAAGAAAAGGTCAGAGAGATTCCTTTGGTGGACCTCGCCTTTATGGTGCTGAAAGCGGCCAATACGCCGTATTACTACCGTGATTTGATGAATGAGGTAGCTAAACAGCGCGGAATGACTGATGAAGAAATCAACGAGTTTATCGCCCAGTTATATACCGAGATTAATATCGATGGCCGTTTTGCTTGCGTCGGTACAAGTCTGTGGGGCTTGAAGCGCTGGTATCCGGTAGCTGGATCGGAAGATACCATGACGGGTGCGAAGCGTCCGCGCATCATCAACGATGAAGACGATGATCTGGAAGATGAGGACTTCGGGGAAGAGGAAGACAGCTACAACAGCGACGAAGACTTCGACAATTCTGATGATGATCAGGACGAAGATGATGATGACGATGATGATGACGAAGACGACATCTTTGACGAAGAAGATGGCGAAGAAGAAGTTCTAGTTGAAGATGACGATTTGGAAGAGGAAGACCTCGAAGAAGACGATGAAGAAGAGTCCGAAGACGAGGGTGAATTTGACGACGATTCCGATAAGTAGCAGTCATTTTTGACATCGATAGTTTACCCGTTTTCCCCGCATAGTCAGCCTTGACAGCAGACGGGGTAACGGGTAAACTATTGCATGGGCTTATGAATGAGCGACAAAATATTTATGTTTTTTATAAAAAGTGCCCCGTCCTGCGGGAGTACTTTTTTTGTATTTTTAGAGGCAGAATTTTGCAAAATGATTTGAATTCCGCATGCTCCCGGCCAACAATCCGTGGTCTATTTTTGTATATCCAAAACACCAAATGGATCGATGCAATGATATCTATTTAGGGACAGGCTCGGTAGTTGGCTCCCGGAAGGTTTGCACCATTCTACGCTGTAGAACAACGTTGTTTACACACGGTCTTCGCATGAAAGAGCAGTTCGCAGATGCAGGGAATTTCTGCCATTGCTCTTTTTAACGATGATTACCTGGGAAACGGGTTACGATAATACCATATATCGCCTGAATTTCTGTACTTATATTAGGAGGGTAATAACAGTGACAAAGTATATTTTCGTGACGGGCGGAGTTGTGTCCTCCCTGGGCAAAGGGATAACGGCTGCCTCGCTGGGCAGATTGCTGAAAAACAGAGGGTTGAAGGTAACTATTCAAAAATTTGATCCATACATCAATATCGACCCGGGAACAATGAGTCCTTATCAGCATGGTGAGGTTTTTGTAACGGATGATGGCGCGGAAACGGATCTTGACCTTGGCCACTATGAACGTTTTATTGACATCAACCTCTCCAAAAACAGCAACGTCACGACTGGTAAAGTATACTCCTCCGTCATCAGCAAAGAGCGGCGCGGGGAATATCTGGGCGGAACGGTACAAGTCATTCCACACATTACGAACGAGATCAAAGAGCGAGTATTCCGCGCAGGACGTGAAGCGGGTTCGGATGTTGTCATTACGGAGATCGGCGGTACGGTAGGTGACATCGAGAGCTTGCCGTTCCTGGAAGCTATTCGTCAAATCAAGAGTGATGTAGGTCGTGACAACGTGATGTACATCCATGTAACACTTATTCCTTACATCAAGGCTGCCGGAGAAGTGAAAACCAAACCAACGCAGCACAGCGTGAAGGAATTGCGCAGCATCGGTATTCAGCCGAATGTCATTGTATGCCGTACAGAGTATGAGCTGTCCAAAGACATGAAAGCCAAAATCGCTCTCTTCTGTGACATTGATGAAAATGCCGTGGTGGAATGCCGTGATGCAGACACATTGTACCAAGTGCCTTTGAACCTGCGTGAAGAAGGTTTGGATGAGATCGTGGTAAACCACCTGAAGCTGACTACTCCTGCACCGGATATGAGCGAGTGGGAAGGGCTGGTTGACCGTATCAATAAGCTGAAGCATACAGTGGAGATTGCCATTGTAGGTAAATATGTGGCATTGCATGATGCTTATTTGAGTGTTGTTGAATCCTTGTCTCATGCAGGATTTGCATCCAATGCAGATGTCAAGATCCGCTGGATTCACTCCGAAGATATCACCGATGAGAATGTGGGCGATCTGCTGCACGGCGTAGGCGGAATCCTCGTTCCAGGCGGATTTGGTGATCGGGGTATTGAAGGTAAAGTATCTGCGATTCGTTATGCCCGTGAGAAACAAATTCCGTTCTTCGGTATTTGCCTGGGTATGCAGGTTTCTGTTATTGAATATGCACGTTCCATCGTTGGTTTGAATGGAGCAAATAGCTCCGAGATCAATCCAGCTACAGAGTTCCCGGTGATCGACCTGTTGCCTGAACAAAAAGACATCGAAAACCTGGGTGGTACAATGCGTCTGGGTCTGTATCCTTGTAAGCTTCAGGAAGGTTCCCTGGCAATGTCTTGTTATGATGATGAATTGGTCTATGAGAGACACCGTCACCGGTACGAGTTCAACAATGAATACCGTGAAGCGATCGAAAAAGCCGGTCTGGTTATCTCGGGTACATCCCCGGATGGACGTCTTGTTGAGATCGTGGAGCTTCCAGGACACCCGTGGTTCCTGGCAGTACAATTCCACCCGGAATTCACTTCCCGTCCGAACCGTCCGCAGCCATTGTTCCGTGAGTTTGTAAAAGCTTCTCTGGAGAGCGCTGGAAAATAAGTGTTGATCATAAAGCTATAAATAAATGGATGTTCTTGGCAGCCGATAAGGGTGCTGGGGACATCCTTTTTTAGTGCATCGAGATGAGCGAAAATGGTTTTTGGCATTTTGGGATGTAAGCAGGATTTCAATGGGTAAGGTAGAATACTTATCATGACGACTATGGGATTGTTATCCAGATTCAGACGTACATGCTTTCCTAATTCTAGGAGGTTACTTAGTGGAAAATAAAAAAGTGTTGATTGTTGATGACCAAAACGGTATTCGAATCCTGTTAATGGAAGTGTTCAGCAGCGAAGGATATAATACGTTCCAAGCGCCTAATGGGAAGATCGCCCTGGAGATAGTAAATAATGACAAACCTGATCTTGTGCTGCTTGATATGAAGATTCCTGGCATGGATGGCCTAGAAATTCTGAAACATATTAAGGAAATTGATCCGGATATCAAAGTCATCATGATGACGGCCTATGGTGAACTGGACATGATCAAAGAAGCTACCGATCTTGGAGCGCTCATGCACTTTACGAAACCGTTTGATATCGATGAGATGCGAGTAGCAGTCAATATGCAGCTTCGAAATGATACTGCAAATAAGTGCAGCTGAATCCTGTAGATACAGGATTTTTTTGCGTGTGAAGCTGTGAGAGTTTACAGGTGGGCTTACAGGGTATTTCAGTCAGGCATCCGGGGAATATTGGAAATGGGGACGTCATCATGCTGTGTCTATGAAAACTGTGCTGCAAAGCACAGCATTTTTGCAAATGCTTGTTTAGTATTTGACATGGGATGTGGTATAATAAGCCCGTATGTGATTTCGGCTAAAAACCATAGACACAACCCAACACCCCTAGGAGGATTGAAACCATGCCATTAGTATCTATGACAGACATGTTGAACAAAGCACTCGAAGGAAAATATGCAGTTGGTCAATACAACATCAATAACCTTGAGTGGACTCAAGCGATTCTTGCTGCAGCAGAAGAAGAGAAATCCCCAGTAATCTTGGGCGTATCCGAAGGCGCAGCACGTCACATGAGCGGTTTCTACACAGTAGTTAAAATAGTAGAAGGACTCATTCACGACATGAAAATCACCGTTCCAGTTGCTATTCACTTGGATCACGGTTCCAGCTTTGATAAGTGTAAAGAAGCGATCGATGCTGGATTTACATCCGTAATGATCGACGGTTCCCACCACTCCATCGATGAAAACATCGAAATGACTAAAAAAGTTGTTGAATATGCACACGCTAAAGGCGTTTCTGTAGAAGCCGAAGTAGGTACTGTTGGTGGACAAGAAGACGACGTTATCGGTGGTATCATGTACGCTGACCTGAACGAGTGTGTACGTATCGTTAAAGAAACAGGTATCGACACATTGGCTCCAGCTCTTGGTTCCGTACACGGTCCTTACCATGGCGAGCCTAACTTGGGCTTCAAAGAAATGGAAGAAGTTCGCGATGCAGTTAACGTTCCACTGGTACTGCATGGTGGTACAGGTATCCCTAAACATGATATCGACAAAGCCATTTCCCTGGGAACTTCCAAAATCAACGTGAACACTGAGAACCAAATTTCGTTCTCCAAAGTGGTTCGCGAAGTGCTTGCAGCTAAACCAGATGCTTACGATCCACGTACATTCATCGTACCAGGCCGTGATGCAATCAAAGAAACCGTTAAAGGTAAAATTCGCGAGTTTGGTTCCAACAACAAAGCGTAATTTGTCTTTACCAGTTCCATACTGTGTAAGTGGAAAGAACACCGCCTAGCCGGTGTCTTTCCATTTTCACGCCTTATTTCTACATCGAAAGCCAACAGCACGTATTGCCGTTAACCGGCTGCAAAACACGTAGGGGGACATTAAGCTTTATGGAAAAATTGATGATTAGTGGCGGACGTCCGTTACAGGGAACTGTAACTATAAGCGGCGCCAAGAACAGCGCCATCGCGCTTATTCCTGCAGCATTGCTTGCCGAGTCAGAAGTCGTGCTGGACAACCTGCCGCTTTTGAGTGACGTGGCGGTTTATGCAGAAATTTTGGAGGAACTCGGGGCTCGTGTACATTGGGAAGGCAGTCAGATGAAGATCGATCCTTCCGACATTAAATCCATTCCTATGCCGAATGGTCCCGTGAAGAAGCTCCGTGCTTCGTATTATATGATGGGAGCATTGCTTGGGCGTTTTAAAGAAGCAACCATTGGTTTACCCGGGGGCTGCAACTTTGAGCCTCGTCCGATTGATCAACATATCAAAGGGTTTGAAGCGCTTGGCGCAACGGTAACAAACGAACACGGCTCCATTCATTTGCATGCCAAAGAGCTACGCGGAGCAAAGATTTATCTTGATGTAAGCAGTGTAGGTGCAACCATTAACATCATGCTGGCGGCTACTCGTGCCAAAGGCTCTACAATTATCGAAAACGCGGCTAAAGAGCCTGAGATTATAGATGTAGCAACACTTTTGAATTCAATGGGTGCCAGCATCAAGGGTGCCGGTACCGAAACGATCCGTATTGAAGGTGTGTCGGAGCTTAAGGGTTGCCGTCATTCCATCATTCCGGACCGTATACAAGCAGGCACGTATATGATCGCTGCGGCTGCAACGCGTGGCGACGTTCTGATTGACAATGTCATTCCCAAACATCTGGAGGCTTTGACGGCAAAGTTACTGGAGATGGGCGTTGGTATTGAGGAGCTGGATGAAAGTATTCGTGTCATTGGCAAACCGAGCTACAATCATGTAGACGTTAAGGCGCTCGTATATCCCGGTTTTCCGACGGATTTGCAGTCCCCGATGACCAGTGTTTTGACACAGGCAACGGGTGTGAGTGTCCTGAGCGACTTTGTATATAGCAATCGATTCAAGCACGTTCCTGAGTTGGTACGCATGGGCGCCAAAATCCGTGTGGAAGGGCGTTCAGCTATTATTGAAGGCAGTGCATTGAATGCGGCCAAGGTAAAAGCATCCGATCTTCGCGCTGGTGCAGCGCTGGTGATCGCAGGTCTCACCGTCAGTGAAGGTGTGACCGAAGTGACAGGCGTGGAGTTTATCGATCGCGGGTACGATCATCTAGTAACCAATCTACGTCTGCTAGGTGCAGATGTGTGGCGAGAAACCGATTAATTCTGTATTGTATGACGAGTTTTACGGTATTAAAGTGATTATTTTTACAGAACTGCATATCCTTTCAGTAATTGGGTAAACCTGTTTTAATAGAGTTCTCAGTCTCTCCGGGATAAGACGAAATGTTCCTGTTTCCTTTACCGGAGGGTCTTTTTTTGAGTCAGACTTCATATGGCTTTAAGAACATCATTTCCTTTTCCCCAAACCCCGGTTTTGTTTGAACTGCGCTCCATAGCCGGTCTGCCCGGATCGAACGCCTCATGTATTCGTGTTCACTCACTAGCGGATCTTGCCGAAAGCTGGCCATCCCGCCCGGAAACTTACACTCAAAGACAAGTATTTGCATTATAACGGTTACATTCCGTACAATGGACAGAAGAGAAATGCAGAACGATGCTGCTCTTATAGCCGGAACATCAAGCGAAACTATCCATTTCACGGACTTATTAATTGAATAGGTGGTTATTATATGGATCTACAAATTTCCGATTTGGAAGAAATGAAACTAACGGACCTCTACAAACTGGCCAAAAAATATCAAATTCCATACTACGGCACTTTAAAAAAGAAAGAATTGATCTTCGCTATATTACGTGCACAAGCTGAACAGAGTGGATTGATGTTCATGCAGGGTGTGCTCGAAATTCTACCTGAAGGCTACGGATTCCTTCGTCCGATCAATTACCTGCCAAGTACGGAAGACATCTACATCTCAGCCTCACAGATTCGCAAGTTTGACCTAAGAACAGGTGACCTCGTATCAGGTAAGTGTAGAACACCTAAAGAAAACGAGCGATACTTCGGTTTGCTGCAAGTCAACGCTGTAAATGGTGAGAATCCATCAGCGGCTGCGGAAAGACTTCACTTCCCGGCATTAACCCCATTGTACCCGCAGAAGAAACTGGTTCTCGAAACATCCCCCAGCCATTTGTCCACACGCATTATGGATGTACTCGCCCCGGTAGGACTGGGACAGCGCGGATTGATCGTAGCACCTCCCAAAGCGGGTAAAACACTTCTCCTCAAAGAAATCGCCAACAGCATCTCAACCAACAACCCAGAAATTGAACTATTTGTCCTGTTGATTGATGAACGTCCGGAAGAAGTTACGGATATGTCGCGTTCGGTTAAAGGGGAAGTTGTAGCTTCTACGTTCGATGAGCTGCCAGAAAACCATATCAAAGTTGCGGAATTGGTGCTGGAACGTGCGCTCCGTCTGGTTGAAGCAAAAAAAGATGTCGTTATTTTGCTAGATAGCATTACGCGTCTTGCTCGTGCATACAACCTGGTCATCCCACCGTCCGGACGGACACTTAGTGGCGGTATTGACCCGGCAGCATTCCATCGTCCGAAACGTTTCTTCGGTTCTGCTCGGAATGTAGAAGAGGGTGGAAGTCTGACGATCCTGGCTACAGCTTTGATTGATACGGGCTCACGTATGGATGATATCATTTATGAAGAATTTAAAGGTACGGGCAATATGGAGCTTCATCTGGATCGCAAGCTGGCAGAGCGTCGTATCTTCCCGGCTATCGACATTCGTCGTTCCGGTACACGTCGCGAAGAAGTGTTGCTGAGCAAGGAAGAACTTGATACAATCTGGGCGATTCGTAAAAACATGAACGATTCCCACGACTTTGTCGAAGGTTTCTTGAAGAAACTGCGTAATAGCAAAACGAATGCTGAGTTCCTAGCGGCATTTGATACAGCTGGCAGCAGTCAGACCAGCAACTCCGGAACGACTACGACTCGACGTTCGCCAAGACAGACTGCGGCGTCCGGTACAACTACCTAGCATTACGTCGTTGATTTAACTCAATTTTTGCAGCGCTGCTGTTGATTAACAATATACTCGTCGTTTGGCTTTAACCCATTAGATGTGAGGAGAACATCATGTATTTAGTATACGCAGATGAAAAAGGTAATGTATTTGATCACCCTTCCCTGTACGGGCTGGCCCGCAGTGGAGATATGATCGTCGAAATTATGGAGGATGAGCTGATTCCTTTGCCGGAAGGTGCAACGCTGGTTGGACTGCCGAGTACACGTCCGATTGGTATGGACCCGGATACTGGCGAAATGCTGCCAATGCCTAGTGATACACAGGCGGTTGGAGCTTTGCTTCCGCAAGGATTCACTCGGTTGTGTCTGCCGGGGTATGTAAAAACGGATAAGGAGTACAAACTGCCTTTGTTCGGTTACTCGGCTGTTGTTTGGAAAGATGGTCAGTTTTACGTCACTGCCCGGATGTCAGATCATCCGGATAAATGGAACCCACTGAACTGTGATCGGGATGACGTACGTGCGGGTGTTAAACGTTTAACGAAGCAATATCCCGAAAATCGTCTCTATACCCATTTGTCCAATTGTGCGCTCGGGTATGAATGTCTGACTTCTTCCAATACCTTCCTGAATCGTTGGGAAGGCGGAGTTCCAGTATCCTATTCCTGCAATGCAGGCTGTTTCGGATGTATTTCCGAGCAACCGGATGACAGTGGCTTCGTTTCCCCGCAGACCCGGATGAATTTCCGTCCGCGTGTAGACGAAATCGTTGAAGTAATGCTGGAGCACTTGAAAACGCCGGAATCGATTATCAGCTTTGGTCAAGGTTGTGAAGGGGAGCCTTCCACACAGGCCAAATTGATTATTGAAGCCATCCGCGAAGTGCGTTCCATTACTGATATGGGATATATTAACATTAACACCAATGCCGGTTTGAATGATCACATGAGAGGTATTGTTGATGCTGGGCTTGATCTAATGCGTGTAAGTACAATCAGCGCACTGGATGACCACTATAATGCATACTACAAACCTCGTGGATATACACTGGCCAATGTAGAAAAATCGATGAAATACGCTGCTTCCCAGGGTGTATATACGTCGATCAACTATTTGATCTTCCCGGGAGTAACGGATCGTGAGGAAGAGATTGAAGCGATGATTGAGTTTGCTCGCAGAACCGATTTGCGTCTTATTCAAATGCGTAATCTTAATATAGACCCTGAGAGCTATCTGGAATTGATTCCTCCGGCTCAAGGTGATATTTTGGGCATGAAGCAAATGATGGAGATCTTTGAGGAAGAGCTGCCTGATGTCGTTATCGGCTCATACACGCACGTTCCCCCAGCTGGAATGGCGCGTCCGAAACGTCTGATCACCTCATGACAATAATGGATTGCAACCGGCATTAGGCCGTGTTATAATCTTCGATGTTGTGCCATTTACTCTGGGTCCGCTTGAGGCTCAGGGCGGAAAGAGGTGAAAGGTAATGAAAGCAGCAATTCATCCTAAATACACGATTGGTCAAGTATCTTGCGCTTGCGGGAATACTTTTGAGACTGGTTCGGTTAAAGACGGACTTCGTGTAGAGATTTGCTCTGCGTGCCACCCGTTCTTCACAGGTAAACAGAAGTTTATCGATGCTGGCGGCCGTGTTGATCGTTTCAAGAAAAAATACGGAATCTAATTCAGCAATTCCCTGGGAATTGTCTGACTATTACATCCAAATCACCTCTGCCGTTCCGGCAGGGGTTTTTATATGTTTTTATGTGATTGTATTGCTGCTCTTTTCGCTCTGGTTGCAATTTAGACAACCTTAAGTTATACTATTTCTTACCGTGCTAGATGGGGAGGTAGCGGTGCCCTGTAACTCGCAATCCGCTACAGCGAGGTTGAATTCCTGCTAGAGGTTTTGTCGATGTGAGGTTTGGTCCCTTAACGTGGTGTTGACGGTTGGGTCCTCCGCAATGAGTACTCATGAACCTGGTCAGGTCCGGAAGGAAGCAGCCATAAGTGAGATCACTCTTGTGCCGGAGGATCGCCTAGCCCGAGCTGTTGTTAAGGGGTGCCGCTTGGATCGCAAATATCGATAGCAGGTGCACGGCTTACCATTTAAATGTAGAGACCTTTGCAGTTGTACGTATGCAGAGGTCTTTTTGATATGTCTAAAAAAACCATGCATGATGAGTCAGATAAAGTTTGGATTCACCCCGGAATATAGTATAATGGGGGAACGACAAAGGACTCGAATGCGAAGTGGAAGGAAGGTAACGCATCATGGAGCATATCGCGTTATACCGGGCTTGGCGTCCCCAGTCGTTTCAAGATATGGTGGGACAACAGCATATTATTCAGACCTTGCAGAACGCGATTCGTGAACAGCGGACTTCCCATGCCTACTTGTTTAGCGGGCCCAGAGGAACAGGGAAGACGAGTGCTGCCAAGATTTTGGCCAAAGCTGTAAACTGCGAGCGCGGGCCTGCGCCTGAGCCTTGTAACGAATGTGAAGCTTGCCGCAGGATTACGACTGGCGCTGTGATGGATGTGCAGGAAATTGATGCCGCATCCAACCGTGGCGTTGAAGAAATCCGCGATCTTCGGGAAAAGGTGAAATACGCCCCGACTGAAGTCCGGCAGAAAGTGTATATTATTGACGAAGTGCACATGCTGACGACAGAGGCATTCAATGCGCTACTCAAAACATTGGAAGAGCCTCCGCCACATGTGATGTTTATTTTGGCAACAACAGAACCCCATCGTCTTCCGGCAACGATTATTTCTCGCTGTCAGCGATTTGATTTTCGCCGGGTGTCCCTGGAAGAACAGACAGCACGACTTACGCTGATCTGTGAACAGGAAGGTATGGAAGCTGATCAGGACGCACTCCAGTATATTGCTCGTCTGTCTGACGGAGGGATGAGGGACGCACTCAGTGTCCTGGATCAGATCTCCTCCTATACAGATGGAAGGGTAACCTATCAGCAAGTTATGGATATGACCGGAGGCATTCCTTCCGAACAGTTTGCAAAGTTGGCTGCTTCTCTGCTCAAAGGCGATGTAGGTCATATTTTGCAAATGATCGAAGGGTTCATGCATGAAGGTAAGAGTGCGGACAAGTGCATGGAAAATTTGCTTTATTATTTCCGTGATTTGCTTATGATTAAGATGGTGCCGGATGCAGATAAACTGACGGATCGGGTGCTTAATCCCGAGTCGTTCCGTGATATGGCGGAATCATTCACCAAGGAACAGCTGTTCCAGATGATTGATACTCTTAACCGGTACCAGAGTGAGATGAAATATGCAGTTCAGCCGCAGACGCTGTTTGAAGTAGCTCTCCTTAAACTGTGCAGTATTCCTACTCAAGGGGCGTCATCGGGTCAGATGGCGGGTTCGGCCGGCGCTGCTCCTGCTGTATCCGCGCCAGCGGATGGCGGGGAGATCAACCGACTGAAGCAACAGCTTGCTGAACTGGAGAAAAAGCTGGATCGCGCGCTTAAGGGCGGTTTGTCTGGTGGGGAGGCTGCATCAAGTGCTCCTTCACGCCCGGCAACACGAGCTCCAGTGTCGAGAGGCAATTCGCCAGCGAAGCTGCCTGCACAGCTTGATCAGTACGTTGCACGTAAGGGATCTCCTGAGTTTGCGGAGGTTAGCAAGAAGTGGGGGCAGATCCTGCAGCGCGTCAAAGAAGAGAAAGTAACCGTTCACGCCTGGTTTATGGATGGTGAACCGGTATCGCTGCTGGAAGACAATGTTCTGGTGGCGTTTAAGAACAACATCCACCGTGAAACTACGGAGAAGCAGGCTAATCGTGAAGTGATTGAACGGGTATTGTCTGAACAGCTTGGACGTTCAGCGCGTCTTGTGACGATGATGCTCAAAGATTGGACTGGAGCGATGGAAGGGGCTACTGAAACGCCAAAGGAGGACTTTAAGCTCGAACCTGAGCATGAAGACGGCGGTTCAGGCAACAAGCAGCCTTGGATTGATGAAGCCATCCAGCTCTTTGGTGAGGACCTTGTAGTGATCAAAGAATAGATATACATGCGCCTGGCGCGATAACTATAACAAAGGAGATGGATAATCATGAACAACATGAACCAAATGATGAAACAAGTGAAGAAAATGCAGGAGCAAATGCTGAAGGCGCAGGAGGAACTGGCGGACAAAACAGTCCAAGGTACTTCTGGTGGCGGTGTTGTAACTGCTGAAGTTAACGGACATAAGAAATTGCTGGCTATCACTATCAAGCCAGAAGCGGTTGATCCAGAGGATGTAGAAATGCTGCAGGATCTGGTTATGACAGCAGTCAATGACGCAATGACCAAAGCTGATGAAATTGCGAACCAGGATATGGGTAAATTCACAGGCGGTATGAAAATTCCGGGATTATTTTAATTTAAATTGATCCTATCAAAGGAGACGCAATCGATTGTATTATCCCGAACCGATAGCGAAGCTGATTGACGCCTTCACCCGTTTGCCGGGTGTTGGCCCCAAGACTGCGGCGCGACTAGCTTTTCATGTGCTTAAAATGAAGGAAGATGACGTTATTGACTTTGCCAAAGCACTCGTCAGTGTGAAGCGGAATCTTCATTACTGTTCGGTGTGTTGTAATATTACGGATACTGACCCGTGTCGGATCTGTCAGGACAAATCCAGGGATGTCTCGGTAATCTGTGTAGTTCAGGATTCCAAGGATTTGGTGGCTATGGAGCGTACCAAGGAATTTGACGGATACTATCATGTGCTGCAAGGCGCAATCTCTCCTATGGAGGGAATAGGTCCGGATGATATCCGTCTGAAGGAACTTTTGACCCGTTTAAGCGATGAGCGAGTTAAAGAACTGATTCTGGCTACAAATCCGAATATCGAAGGTGAGGCCACGGCGATGTATATTTCCCGTCTGGTCCGTCCGTTTGAGATCTCGGTGACTCGGATTGCCCATGGATTGCCTGTTGGGGGCGACCTGGAGTATGCGGATGAAGTGACTCTTTCCAAGGCGCTGGAAGGGCGCAGGGAGATGAAATAGCAGTGCGTGTTTCTTAATGAGAGCATGCGCTTATAATGATTGATTTCCTAAAAGAAAAGAATAGATGAGTTTGGATTACTTAGAGAGCCTACTAGGCTCTCTTTTTTTTGTTTTAATACTCTTTTTAACGTTGCCTAAATGTGAAGTCTCTCATTTCTACTGATGTATGGTTATTAATCCATAGAATGTCGTTGAGATTAAAAAACGATTCATTAATTTATTTAGCTCAGTTCTAAGTTTGTCCTTTCCCTGATATGTATGAGAATATGCTGTGCTGATCAGGAAGGGGATGGCTTATGTTTACATGGCGAAATGTAGGGAGATCGGTGGAGAAGCGCGAAAGAATGCTAAAGGAGATGGAAGAGGACCAGATTTATTCAGATATACAGAAAGCTAAGGCAGAGTGGGAACGGGCTGTTAGACAGTTTGAAGAGGCACAGGGGCAGGATGAAATCGATTATGCGATCTATGTGCTGGAGGCCGCGGAGCGTAAATATCAGATTCATTTGAAGCGCGCTAAACGTGTAGGGATTAATAAGGCAGTTATAGGTGATCGAGGAGTGAGCATGTAGGCGGAGGTGTGACATTCAATTATGGAGGTGTTGAGAGTATGAAGAGTCTTATATTAGGCAGTGTGCTTGTTGTGTCGTTACTAGGGTTGATAATCATCTTGTTTAGAAAACGGATTGGGTTATCATTTTTTACATCATTCGGTATTCATCTGGTGCTGGCTGCGGTAGGGATATATGTAGTTAACTATTCAGGGTGGATCACCGGAACTTACATTCCACTGAACCCTGCTACAATAGGTACTGTGAGCATTTTAGGGTTGCCGGGTGTTGGTTTATTATTGGGTTTGAAAATTTCTTTGTTTGGGTAGTTGACTCCTTCGATATTTATATGGTACATTATATCTCGTTGCTTTGCTTGCTTGGTTAAATGCTTTTGACGAAATGACTGAGTTCGATAAGAACTCGAAAAAAAGAATTTCAAAAAAAGCTTGACTGAAACAAACGAAGTATGATATATTATAAAAGTCGCCGCTGAGAGAAAATGGTGACGAAAAAGCAAGAAAATTATCAAGTTTGATCTTTGAAAACTGAACAACGAGTGAGTAAACATTCTGCTTGCAGAATGAACGCGAAAGTTCGAGACAAGCCTTGGCTTGAATCGACTGGAGCATAAATGAGATTTTTAATCTCGTCAGTTTCAAAATGAGCTTATCGCTCTTTTCAATACTTTATTGGAGAGTTTGATCCTGGCTCAGGACGAACGCTGGCGGCATGCCTAATACATGCAAGTCGAGCGGACTTGAAGAGAAGCTTGCTTCTCTGATAGTTAGCGGCGGACGGGTGAGTAACACGTAGGCAACCTGCCCTCAAGTTTGGGACAACTACCGGAAACGGTAGCTAATACCGAATAGTTGTTTTCTTCTCCTGAAG
>NZ_FRDO01000010.1:0-172651 GCF_900143165.1 Paenibacillus sp. ov031 | reverse complement strand
ATGTAAGACCCCTTGAAGACGACGAGGTAGATAGGCTGGGGGTGGAAGTGCAGCAATGCATGGAGCTGACCAGTACTAATCGGTCGAGGGCTTATCCAATATGCAAGTTGTAAATCGCACATTTCGTTTCGGATCTAGTTTTCAGAGAATAATCTCTGAATGTAAGCTAAGCTATGCGTTTGGTGGCGATGGCGGAGGGGTTCCACACGTACCCATCCCGAACACGACCGTTAAGCCCTCTAGCGCCGATGGTACTTGGACCGCAGGGTCCTGGGAGAGTAGGACGCCGCCAAGCAAAGAACCACTGCCGATGTTATTCGGTGGTGGTTTTTATTTGTTTTATACGAAGTATTTAATAAGTATCTACTATAAACCGTAACAGCCCGGAGAAAATCCAGGGCTGTTTTTTTATTTCAAATTATGTGAATGTGCTAAATCTTTTATAGTCAGATTAATTTAAGCAGGTTCTTTCTATTTAATCATTTGGTTGCATGCATCCCCTAGGCTTAAAAGGGAGTTCTCCAATGCATAATGGGTCTCTGAATCAATGATGACTCCTTGTTTATTCATCTTCAATGTAATATGAGGAATGGTTAGAGAGGCCTCATGTAAGACTTGAGCATTAATCATGTTTAACGTCAGCAATAGTGAAGCATGGGCTTTGTCACCGCCCATGGGGCTGGGAGAAGCAGCGATGGCAACGGTGGGTTTATTGAGCCATTCTCCTGAAGATACAATCCAATCTAATGCGTTTTTTAAGACCCCAGGAACTCCGTTTCCATACTCGGGCGTGCAGATGAGGACTCCATCCGAATGCTTCAGTTGGGCTCTCAAATTCTGCACGGACTCAGGACCTTCCTCGACATCGAGGTCAGGATTAAAATGCGGTAGATCATTTAATCCACCATATACTCCAAACTTAAGGTTAGGAGGAGCTAGCTTAATCATGGCATGCATTAGTAACGTATTGGAGGACTGATTGCGCAGGCTTCCGGAAATCGCAAGGATATTAAATTCATTTTTCATGGGTATACATCATCTCTATTCTTTAGTAATGTAGGGCAATCTGTTTATTTTCCTCCTGTTGGAATGGACTGTCTATAGAAAACGCATTTAATTAAGGCATTCTTCATGTTACTCAGAGGATATCCACAATTCTTCATCAAAAATGCATGCGATAGCTTGCATGACTCTGGGTAATAGGATGAAGAGAGCGCTTAAAATAAACAACTGACGAATGAATCATAATAAATATTTTTTAAAATTAGTACCAAGTACTAATACTTAGTGCTATAATGATAAAAAACAAACGAGGTGACTACCTGTATGAATCAATCAATGTCAACCATTACCGCAATGGGTACGTATGTACCGGATCGAATATTAAGTAATGCTGATTTGGAGAAGCTCGTCGAGACGAGTGATGAATGGATTGTACAGCGTACAGGGATGAGAGAACGGCGCATAGCAGCTGATGATCAATTTGTATCTGACCTGGCCACCAAGGCTGTAGAAGATATGATGCGCCGTTATAATGTTAGCGTAGAAGATGTGGATATGATTTTGGTTGCTACCAGCACACCTGAATATTCATTTCCCAGCACAGCATCTAGAGTACAGGCAAATCTCAAGATTCCATATACGGGAGTACTTGATTTGAATGCGGCATGTGCAGGATTTACGTATGGATTGCAGTTGGCTGACAGTCTGGTAACCAGTGGTATGTATCATAAAGTGTTGGTTATTGGAGCAGAGACGTTGTCCAAGATTACCGATTATACAGACCGTACGACATGTGTATTGTTCGGGGACGGGGCAGGAGCCTTTTTGGTAGAAAGAGCTGCTGGGAAAGGCGATTTTGTGGCAACCATCTCAGGTACGAGTGGAGAAGGCGGTATTCATCTCTATAAGAGTGGTCTTTCTTCTGAGATGAATGGTGTACCTCTGCAGGGTGAGGGATGCCTTGTCCAGAATGGCAGAGAGATCTATAAGTGGGCAGTACGCACGATTCCAGAACAATTGAGTGGGCTTATAGCCAAAGCAGAGATGAAGCCGGAGCAGATCGATTGGTTTGTACCCCATAGTGCGAATCTAAGAATGATTGAAGCGGTTTGTGAACGCGGTCCTATTCCGCTGGAACGCACTTTAACAAGTGTTGAGTACAGGGGAAATACCTCGGCAGCTTCCATTCCGCTCGCTTTACAGCTTGCAGTAGACGCAGGGAAATTAAAGCATGGGCATCAAATAGCCCTGTTTGGTTTTGGAGGCGGCCTGACCTACGCAGGTCTTGTGCTTAGATGGAGCGTACCAGACAGTCCTGTAAAATAAAGCTCAATCCTTTGGTTGTATTTATGGGTAATTTTATGTTGTGTATTGACAGGCTTAAGGAAAGATGATAATTTAATCATACAAATTCCAATTGATTTACTTTGTTTTCTATAATTTTATATACCGACTGTTTAGACAGAGGTATCCTGCAAAGGTATATTTGCAGGATACCTCTTTTTTGTACTTTTCATCTGGGAGGGGACTCAAATGGGTGAGACGTTATTGGCTATATCTCAACTAAACAAAAAGTTTGATACTACAGGAGGATCGGTCCAGGCTTTGTATAATGTGGATTTGCATGTGAAAGAAGGGGAGTTCATAACGATTATAGGGCCAAGTGGCTGTGGAAAAAGCACCTTGTTGCGTATCGTAGCGGGACTGGATCGCGGTTATACGGGTAGCGTATCGCTGAATGGGAACGAAATTAAAGGACCAGGGATCGATAAGGGCTTTATTTTTCAGGAGCACCGACTCTTTCCCTGGCTCACTGTAGAGAAGAACATCGCTTCTGATCTGCCGCTCGGTAAACCGGAAGTCAGACGGAAGGTGAATGAACTAATTGAACTGGTGAAATTGCAAGGATTTGAACAAGCCTATCCGCGTGAGTTGTCGGGTGGTATGGCCCAGCGTGTCGCCATTGCGCGAGCGCTGCTCCGAAGTCCCCAAATTTTACTGCTTGATGAACCGTTTGGTGCGCTAGATGCATTCACTCGGGCTCATATGCAGGCGGTACTACTAGATATTTGGCGCACAAACAAGACAACGATGATTTTTGTAACCCATGATATTGATGAGGCAGTTTTTCTGGGTGAGCGTGTGGTCATTTTGGAACCCCGCCCGGGACAAATTCGAAAAATCGTACCTATTGATCTCCCTTATCCTCGAAAGAAAGCGTCGAATTCATTTCAAGAAGTTCGGTTAAAGGTATTAAGTGAGTTTGAGAAATTGGAAGAGTTTGAACTTAAGGATGGGGCCGGGATATAAATGAAGTTAACCTGATTGATTCATTCATTCCACTATTAATCCGAGTAATTCAATAAAATAAATATGTTTAAGTGAGTGGAGGAGGATATGATCTAATGTCAGAACAGGCGGCAACGCTCAAAGCGACCGATAAAAAAAACGGCAAAGCAGTAAAATTTGCATTAGGTCTTATTTTGCCGGGTATTGTGCTTATGCTGTGGCAGACTTTGGGGCATTACGAAATCATTTCGGAAATGCTGTTCCCGACCCCTTATACCATCGCAGTGGCTTTGGTGACTCTAGTTGTTTCGGGAGATTTGTGGGCTAATCTGCAAATTAGCGCTATGAGAGCATTTGCGGGATTCTTTCTTGGCGGAGGTCTTGGCCTCTTCTTCGGTATTCTGGTAGGTTTGTTTCGCAAATCAGAAAAACTGTTGGACCCTACTTTGCAAATGATTCGTATGATTCCAAGCCTTGCGGTTGTACCTTTATTCATTCTCTGGTTTGGTATAGGCGAGGAATCAAAGGTGCTGTTGATAGCAAAGGCTGCATTCTTTCCTTTATATATTCAAACTTTTATGGGCATACGTGGGGTGGACAATAAGCTGTTTGAGGTGACACGGGTGCTGGGTTACAGCCGGATCAAGCAAGTTACCCGCCTTGTGCTTCCGGCGGCTGTGCCAAACGTTATACTTGGCGTGCGATTGTCACTTGGGCTTTCTTGGCTGGCACTGGTCGTGGCAGAGATGATTGCTTCCAGCTCAGGCATCGGTTATATGATGTCGGATGCTCGGCAGTTCGCAGATACACCTGTCGTGTTCGTGGGAATATTCATTTTTGCTGCAGCAGGGTTGTTAAGCGATACATTGGTTCGACTGCTGGAACAGCGATTATTGCAATGGAAGGACAGCATTTCAGGTTAATTGAAAGGCTAAAGAATAAATGACAAAGCTCGAAATGATAGGAGGGATGCACTATGAACGAGGGAACGGAAGCCATAATGAAAACATCTAAAAGCGCGCTGGACTCCAGAGATATCAGCGGAACAGCTCCGATCGTTGCTGGACGGACTAAAGTAATCTCTCGTTTAAAGCTACCATCGCGTTCATGGAAAACCTCGCTGTCGGATGTGGTCATCGGGTCGCTGATTCCACTGGGTACACTGGCATTATGGCAGATTGCTGGCAGCATAGGGTGGTTATCGGCTGAATTTCTTCCAACCCCACTGAGTATCCTCAGCGCATTGACCGAGCTTGCGGCAACAGGAGAGCTAATCCATCATCTTGGTGTAAGTATGGGCCGTGCAGGATTGGGATTTCTGATTGGCGGGGTACTCGGACTGTGTTTTGGGATCCTAACCGGACTCTTTCGTCAAGCAGAATATATATTGGACCCGAGCGTACAGGTGCTTCGACTTGTGCCGCATCTGGCGATTGCACCGCTGATTATTTTGTGGTTTGGCTTCGGAGAAGTATCCAAGGTGGTCATTATTATGAGTGGTTCCTTTTTTCCTCTATACATCAACACTTTTATGGCTATTCGTGGGGTGGACAAAAAACTATATGAAGTAGCACAGGTACTCGGTTTCAGCCCGTATCAGCGAATACGCAGGTTGATTCTTCCAGCAGCACTACCGGGTATTTTGTTGGGGCTCCGGCTCTCGTTAGCCGTAGCCTGGATTGGATTGGTCGTGGCGGAATTGATCGGCTCACAGTCTGGAATCGGATTTCTGATCAATGAGGGTAAGCAGAATGCCAATACGGCCATCATTTTTGTCGGTATTCTCATTTTCGCTATTGTCGGCAAAGGGATAGACTCGCTCTTTCGTATGATAGAACGTAAATTTCTGTTCTGGCGAGACAGCTACCAGGGCTGAACATTTCAGGGAGGTCAATGCACATGAGTGAAGCGGTACGAGAAGATTCATTATTCCTTTTGGCAGATGTACTGGTTATTGGTGGAGGACCAGCGGGTACATGGGCAGCTCTCGCGGCAGCTGCCAAAGGAGCCTCAGTGGTACTGGCTGACAAGGGATATTGCGGCTCAAGCGGAGCCACTGCCCCTTCTGGAACAGGGGTGTGGTATGTGAAGCCTGATGAGAAGCTACGGGAAGAAGCGAAGGCGAGCCGGTATTTTATGGGAGGTCAACTAGCTGAGCATCGCTGGATGGATCGGGTGCTGAATCGAACATATGACAATATGAATCGACTGGGAGTATCAGGGTACCCTTTTCCGATCAATGAAGAAGGTCAGCAGCATCGTCGTGGTCTGCAAGGGCCGGAATATATGCGACTGATGCGTAAGCTGGTTAAAAGGGCAGGGGTTAAAATATTGGATCATAGCCCAGCCATGGAGCTGCTTGCAGATGAATATGGTGTAGCAGGTGCAGCCGGAGTACAAACGCAGAGTGGAAAAACATGGACTGTTCATGCAGGGGCTGTTGTCATTGCGACTGGAGGATGCGCATTTCTCAGCAAAGCGTTGGGCTGCAACGTACTTACTGGCGACGGTTACCTGTTTGCGGCCGAGGCGGGAGCGGCTCTTTCAGGCATGGAGTTTTCCAATGCTTATGCCATCTGCCCGACGTTCTCTTCCGTAACGAAGACGGCCTATTACAATTATGCCAGCTTTTATCATGAAGATGGCACCATTGTTGAAGGTGCAGGCTCCAAAAAGGGACGCTCTGTCATCGCTCGCCATCTGATGGCTGGACGTCAGGTTTACGCCAGACTGGATCAGGCGCCAGAAGATTTACAGCCGTTGCTGAGAGTAGCGCAAACGAACTTTTTCCTGCCGTTTGATCGGCTTGGAATTAATCCATTCAAGGAATTATTCCCGATCACGCTGCGTCTGGAGGGGACAGTTCGTGGAACTGGCGGCATTCGGGTGATGGATGAAAATTGTGCCACTGGCGTACCGGGTCTTTATGCAGCAGGAGATGCCGCTACACGGGAGTTGATCTGTGGTGGATTTACTGGAGGTGGCAGCCATAATGCGGCCTGGGCGATGTCTTCCGGGTCTTTCGCCGGGGAGGGTGCAGCAGGGTACGTGTTAGAACTCGGGCACAATGCTGCAAAACGTAATCCATCAGGCTTATCTTCTGCTCCTCTGGTGCAAGGGCAAGTGAAGCAAGGGACGGCAGCTCGCACAGCAGAATATGTATCCGCTGTGCAGGCTGAGGTGAAGCCTTATGAAGTGAACTTGTTCCGTACAGAGCAAGGTTTGTCCTCGGCGCTTGGTCGTCTTGACGAGTTATGGAGCATTCAACGCAATATACAGGTTCAGCGAACACCGGAAGGTGTGAAGGCCCGGGAGGCAGCCGCCATGACGGCAACCGCCCGTTGGATGTACAACTCTGCACTGGCCCGCACGGAATCCAGAGGGATGCACAAACGTGAGGATTACAAAGAGTCCGATACGGCACAGCATCATCGGCTGATCAGTGGCGGACTGGATCAGGTCTGGGTGAAAACCGAGGAAGTGGCGAAGGAGGGTGTTCCCTTGTGATTGAAGTCATCAGTGCGACCAAGTGTATAGAGTGCAACCAATGCGTAGCCGTCTGTCCAACCAATGTCTTCGATCGAGTAGAGGGTGGAATACCCGTTATTGCAAGGCAGGACGACTGTCAGACCTGTTTTATGTGTGAGCTGTATTGTCCAGTGGATGCCTTGTATGTTGCACCTGATTCCGAAGCACTTACCGGAATAACCGAGCAGGAGCTTCAGGAGCAGGGATTTCTAGGTGGATATCGTGAGAAGGTAGGCTGGGGCAAGGGCAGAAAGCCAGTAGCAAGTCATAACTTCATGGTACAACTCTCTGCGAGAGCCGGATTCTGAAGATGCAAATGTTCAAGGGGGAAACCAACAATGAAACAGGCACACAGATACAAGGAGAAGAATACCCGAGGGACAACTGCAATGTGGCTGCGCCTGTCGGTTCTGGTTAGCATTGTTATGGTAGTACTGACTCTTCAGGCTTGTGGGAATAACGTTGGTTCAGGAAATACCAACAGCGCGACAGGCTCAACTGATGAAGGTCAATCGAAGGCAACAAGTGGTCAAAGGTCAGAGGATATACCGACTATTCTCAATTATGGTTTTATTGGCTCGAATAAGCTGAATTTGCCTGGTGGTGCCGAGGGGTGGGGCCTATATAAAGGTATTATTCAAGAGGAACTAAAAAAATACGGTATTACGGAAGTGAAACTGACCGGATTCCCTAATGGGCCTGACCAGACGGAATCGTTGATCAGCGGACGGCTGGATTTTGGCAGCTTGGGCGATACGCCAGCCATTATTGCTTATGCTTCCGGAGCGAAGACCAGGTTAATAACTCAATCCATGGTGAATAATGTGGGTTATCTGATTGGTAAAAAGGACGGTCCAAAAACAGTTAAGGAGCTGCAAGGCAAAACAATTGCAATTCAAAAAGGTTCCTTCATGCACCGTTACGTGGTCGGCCTGCTTCAGGAAGAAGGAGTAACCGACTACAAGCTGGTTCATATGTTAACTCCGGATGCAACAGCTGCATTGGCAAGAGGGGATGTGGATGCAACTACCAACCTGGGTGTACCCGCGCTAAAGCTCATTTCCGAAGGCTATACGCATCTGGATGATGCTTCACAGCATCCAGATCTTCTAGGCAGCAGCGTTACAGTTGTAGGAGAGGACTTCCTCGCTAAATTCCCTGATTTTCCTCGAGTATGGAATGAAGCCAGGCAGAAGGCTTTAGCTGACCTTAAGCAACATGAAGATGAATATTATCAGTTCCTTGCTGAGATTGGGGACACTACACCTGAACTAGCGAAGCAGGTAAATCCGATCAGTGAAATCAAGGATACGGCGTTTTCGGAGGACGGGTTGAAGCTGCTGGAAGGCACGAAAAACTTTTTAGTGGAAGAAAAACTGGCCAAAAAGGATTATTCGATTAGTGACTGGCAACAGCAATAGCCAACACAGTTTTGGCTTGGGAGCCGTTAGAATGGCACTACAGAGACCACTACAGAAAAACAACGAACAGGTAATCTATTGAACAGTAGCAGACAAAACGGACAAAATAGTGAAAAGTCCATCCAAATTCATGGCTACATGAATTTGGATGGACTTTTTTTGTGTGTAGCAATAAAGAATGTTTAATCCCATGAACGATTTATGGAGTGAGCTTTGGTGCTTGGCGGTGATGAGTCCCTTGCTCATAGCTGTAAGCCAGCTTGATCAAAGTTCCTTCATCAAAGGCGCGGCCCAGGAATTCCATACCTACCGGCAGACCTTCAGTTGTAAATCCAGCAGGTACGGTAATTGCCGGGAAGCCAGAGAATGGACTCAATCGGTTGTTACCACCGGAGTTTTGTCCTTCGCCAATAACACCAGCGGCTTGCGTGGACGTCGGATAGATGATGGCATCCAGGTTGTTGTCGGCCATAACTTTCAGTAAGGACTCACGTGTGATTTGGGTGCGTTTCAGGACGATGTCCTTATATTCGGCAGTCTCCAACGTTTCCCGTGCATCGCGAGTCTTCATCGACTGTTCTTGTGACTTGTCGAACTGTCCGGAAGCAATAATCTCGGACAAGCTGTGATAAGGGGCTTCGTCACCAAGAGACTCCAGATAGTCATTAAGTTGGAATTTGAACTCGTATCCACTCAAGCTTGGGTATTTGTTGATTTCCGCCAGGTTTGGAATGCTGATTGGGACTGCCGTAGCTCCCAGCGTTTTGAGTTCTTCTACAGCGTTGTTAATCACGTCAGCAACGGCTTTTTCCTCAGCTTTGTTACTTGGGATGAGTTCGGTGGCCACACCGATCCGTGCACCTTTCAGACCGTTTACATCCAGGAAGTCAGTATAGCTGGAAGGGATTTTGCTTACAGCATAAGCTGTAGCGACATCGTTTTTGTCATAGCCGGCTGTAGCATCCAGCATGATTGCAGCATCACTTACGGTACGAGCCATAGGACCACCGACATCCTGGGTCAATGCAAGAGGGATGATTCCTTCACGGCTGGACAGTCCGATTGTTGGACGAATACCGACAAGGCTGTTGAAGCTGGAAGGGATACGGATTGATCCACCGGTGTCAGTACCCATGCCTGCGGCTGCAAAGTTTGAGGCAATGGCGGCACCCGTACCACCACTTGACCCGCCTGGATAGTGATCCAGCGCATAAGGATTCAGTGTTTGTCCACCCAGTGAGCTGGACGTGGTAATGCCGAATGCGAATTCATGCAGATTGGTTTTGCCCAAAATAATGGCCCCGGCTGCTTTGAGTTTCTTCACTTGTTCAGCATCGTGAGCAGGTACGGAATCTTTCAGACAGATACAACCTGCGGTTGTAGGCATATCGTTGGTATCGAAGTTATCTTTAACTAAAACCGGAATACCATGTAAAGGTCCGCGGGCACCCTGAGCTGCACGTTCTTCGTCCAACGTTTCAGCGATTTTGAGGGCATCCGGGTTCAACGTCAGGACTGCGTTAATGCTCACACCCTGATCATCATATTTTTCAATGCGATCCAAGTACTTCTGCACGAGTTCTTTGGATGTCAGCTTTCCTTGCGTCATGGCAGCCTGGAGATCCGTAATGGTTGCTTCCTCCAGAACAAATGGTTTTATGTAGTTATAAATGCGGTCTTTCAATATAGCGACATCATTTTGGGTAAGTACTGCATTAGGAAGGAAGAGGGCGTCGGTATATCCTTTCATCAACCCCGCGGTGTTCAGCGCACCAACGGCCCCGGCAAAGCTCGCCTGATCCGGAACATCCTTGAACGATTCTGGAGTGGACTCCAGCTTCAGCCAGGTTTGCAAAGCTAAAGCAGCATCTTTACGCTGTACTGTTGTGCCGGAAAGTTTGTCCATGGAAAAAGGAACACCTGCAAGTGTAGCCGCTTCTTCCATAGCTTGAACAAATGCTACTGCTGTGACAGGTGCCTTACCAGCTGTTACGGCTGCAACCGTAGTTTTGCTAGAAGGCGCTGCCGTTGCAGCTGACGCTGAGGGAACCGTTCCTCCCCATGTTGTGGCAACAACCGCTCCGGCCAGTAACAAGGCCCCACTTTTTTTCAATACAGATCCATGATAAGTCATGCATCCACGCTCCCTTCCTGTGTATCAATGATGTGTGTTGGCGAATCTGATATAGTTGCTTTTTTCACATTCTAAGTACATGTAAGGTATTCTTACAACACTCATATTTATCCAAAAAACCGTATACATACTATATTCACGCTAGATATTCTACTAAATGCTCCTAATTCCATGCGCGGAAGAAAAATGTCGAAGAATATTGTGTTAACTAATATGACATAAGAGCCGAAAGATAGGCATCTTATGGGACAAATCGTTATTTGTGAAGCCAAAGCAAACCAATACCATGAAATGATATAATGAAAAGATAGAAGTAGAAGAACTCTTTTAATTACGATAGAAGCAAGAGAGTCATAGGTTTATCAAAGAAAGGAAGATATGGATTGAAAACATTAGTACTCGCAGAAAAACCATCTGTGGCACGAGAAATAGCCAGAGTGATGGGAGCGCGTGATAAACATAAAAGCTATATGGAAGGCCCGAAATATATCGTGACCTGGGCGCTTGGGCATCTTGTTGGATTGGCTGAACCAGAGGACTATGACAAAAAGTATGCAACCTGGAATCTGGAGGATCTGCCGATTCTGCCTGATCGCACCAAGCTGAAGGTACTCAAAGAGACCAACCATCAATACAAAGCGGTACAGCAGCTGATGAAACGTCAGGATGTTGGTGAATTGGTCATTGCAACGGATGCAGCACGTGAGGGTGAATTGCTGGCTCGCTGGATTATGCAAATGGCCCAGTGGAAAAAGCCGTTTAAACGGCTGTGGATATCATCCCAGACCGACAAGGCCATCAAGGATGGATTTGCATCGCTGAAGCCAGGCAGCCAGTTTGATCGTCTTTATGAATCGGCACGTTGCCGGGCAGAAGCCGATTGGATGATCGGCCTTAACGTGACTCGTGCATTGACGGTTCGATTTAATGCACAATTGTCAGCTGGACGGGTACAGACCCCTACACTTGGCATGATTATGGACAGGGAAAATGAGATCAACGGTTTCCGCTCGCAGGAGTATGAGACGTTAACGGCCGATCTGGGAGATTTTCAGGCGGTATGGCGCGCTGCAGGTGGGGATTCACGCATCTTTGATCCGCAAGAGACACAAGAATTGAAGAAACGAATTGATGGTCGTAAGGGTTCGATTGCCCAAGTGAAAAAAAGTGAAAAGGTTGAGCCGCATCCGCTGGCTTATGACCTGACGGAATTACAACGGGATGCCAACCGAAAATATGGTTTTTCCGCCAAGCAAACATCGAATGTGCTGCAACGTCTTTATGAACAGCACAAGCTGGTAACCTACCCACGTACAGACAGCCGTTACCTGACATCGGATATGACGGGAACGCTGAAAGAACGACTGGATAGTGTAGCGATTGGCCCCTATGCGTCTCTGGCTCGTCCGTTGTTGCGCAAAAATCTGAATATCACCAAACGTATCGTGGATGACAGCAGGGTAACGGATCACCATGCGATCATTCCAACAGAACAGACGGTTCTCCTCAATCAGCTGAATCCAGAGGAACGTAAGCTATACGATCTGATCGTACGCCGTTTTATCAGCTTGTTCTATCCGGCTGCGAAGTACGATTCTGTTGCGATCACTGTTCAGGTGGGCAACGATTCCTTTCATGTGAAAGGCACAACGGTGAAAGAAAGCGGCTGGCGGGAAGTGTACGGCGGAGATTATAGCGATGAGGATGATGATCGTGCTGACGATTCCTCAGACCATGAGCGTGCGCTTTTGCCAGACGTGCAGCAAGGTCAGTCCGTGACGGTTCAACGTTGTCATATCAAAAGTGGACGGACGATGCCGCCAAAACGGTATACCGAGGCAGCTTTGCTTTCTCAAATGGAGAAGCATGGACTGGGCACTCCGGCTACACGAGCGGATATTATCGAGAAGCTTGTAAGTTCCGACACCATTGATCGTCAAGGGAACAGCATGCATCCAACGGGAAAAGGAAAACAGCTGATTGAACTGGCTGCTCCACAGCTGCGTTCACCGGAGTTAACAGCTCGCTGGGAAGCTGAGCTGGAACGAATCGCCCGTGGACAAGGGAAGCCTGAGCCTTTCCTGGAGAGCATCCGTTCGATGGCGAAAGAGCTTGTATCTACAGTAAAAGGTAGCAAAGCGGAGTACAAGCCACATAATGTATCGAATAGTCACTGCCCGGATTGTAATGCCCGCTTACTGGAGAAGAAAGGCAAACGCGGCAAGTTCCTCGTGTGTCCAACAGAGGATTGCGGATATCGTCGTTCGGCGGAGAAACGATTATCCAACCGTCGCTGTGCACAGTGTCACAAAAAGATGGAAATTAAAGAGGGTAAGGCAGGTTTGTACGTGCAATGTCTGCCTTGCGGCATAACGGAAACATTGGATAAAGACAAACAGCATGTGAACAAACGTGATCAGCAAAAGCTGGTCAAACAATATGCGAAACAGGAGTCGATCGGTTCCAATTTGGGAGAACTGTTGAAGGCAGCCATGGAGAAAAAGGGAGAGTAAGACTGTCGTATAAGATTCTCCTTTTTCAGGCAACGTAAGCCTAGGAGGTGATACGCAGATGCCACATAACAAACCAGAGAAGATTCATAATCAGCAGAACAAAGACAGCATTCAGGAAGAGAGTATCTCTGTACGTCCCGAAAAGGCAGCAAAAAGAGCACCAAACCTGAATGGTATTCCTAAACAGGAGTCATAGGGTTGGTATTCGGGATTCATTGCTTCTAAATATCTTTGCGGTTCCCTTCTCGCGTTGATCATGTTCCTTCAGAGGACTATAATGGAGGTACAGGGAGATGTCCCGGGACGGGGGGACCGCTAGAATTATATGCAAACCGGATTGATACTGTGGTTTTTATTTATCAATGTCGTAGGTTACCTGGTCATGTCGGACGACAAGAAACGTGCGCAGCGCCGTCGAGACCGTACACCCGAACGAACGCTGTTTCTGCTGGCCTTTATTGGTGGGGCATTGGGGGTATGGATTGCAATGTATCGTAAACGTCACAAGACCAAACATCCCAGTTTTACGATCGGCATTCCGTTGTTGTTATTCCTGAATGCGGTAATTTATGGGTATTTCCTGCAATAAGGTAGAATTTAATGGTTAGGATCTGCTGTACTCCAGGTGAGTGGCTAGAATGATTATGTAAAATGTTTCTTATAAATGGTTCATTTAGACCTGGGGACGTTTAAGGAGTTACATGGTTCTTGTATTTTATGTCAGACCGAAGCTGGCTTCGAATGTTCTACATATAAAGGAAGGGACGGGATTTACATGTTATTCTCCAAAATACTAGTTGCTTATGATGGTTCGAAAGCTTCAAATAAAGCACTCGATCGTGCGATTGAGTTAGCCAAAGTTTCTCCGGGTGCAGTCTTGGATGTTATTCATGCCTTTGACTTTCCACGTGTATTCATCGGGGAAGGATTGGCACCTTTGCCACCTTCTTTGAATAATGACTACTATAATCTGGCGGTGCAAACGACGGATGAAGCAAAAGAGCGGATTCAGGCTGCTGGCGTTACAGCGAACGTGGATCTGATTCAAGGAGCTGCTGCCGAGGTCCTTCTCGATTATGCCAAAGAGAACGGATCGGATATCATCATTATTGGTAGTCGTGGTCTTGGTGGAATTCGGGAATTTGTCTTGGGCAGCGTTAGTCACAACGTAGTGCAGCATGCTCAGGTTCCAGTACTTATCGTGAAATAATTATAGAATGTGTGTATACACATAATAGAGAAAAGCCGGCTGTCTTCGATAGGTTGAAGAGGGGTCGGCTTTCTTTTTTGGAATAAAAGGGATGCAGTATCTCCGAATGATCGGTTATTTCCGAACATTAATTTTGTCAATATGTTAAATGTTCGTCTTTAAGTTGACATTAGCTGTAGGGGATTGTTAGAATGTTAGATGTGTCGATCAGTTATATATAAGGTCGAGTAGGTTCGAAAGATGTGGAATTTTCAATTTTATTGAATTAATTTGTTGAAATAGATATTTGCTCGTATAACGCCGGGAATAGGGCCCGGAAGTATCTACCCGGGAACCGTAAATTTCCGGACTACGAGGAGATACGGCTGAGAGACGCATGAAATCAGATGCGGACAGCAAGCCTGCCTTTGGCATGCCCAAATGCGGGATACGTATTTCTTGGAGTCCGGTGTCCGGAGAAAATGTGATGTTTTCGCGGGTAGCGGATTTTTTCATTTCACAATAAACGAGAAGCAACAGGATGAAACCAAAACGCTCAGACGGGAGTTGGATGTATTCATGTCAGTACAGGTGGCTGTAATTATGGGCAGTAAGTCGGATTGGGAAACGATGAAGTATGCTTGTGAGGTGCTGGACGAGCTGGAGATTGGGTATGAAAAAAAAGTCGTATCTGCGCATCGCACACCAGATTTGATGTTTGAATATGCGGAGCAAGCGATTGACCGTGGATTCAAGGTTATCATTGCGGGTGCGGGTGGGGCAGCTCATCTGCCCGGTATGGTCGCTTCCAAAACGATGCTTCCGGTCATTGGAGTTCCCGTGCAATCCAAGGCGCTAAATGGTCTCGATTCCTTGCTGTCCATTGTTCAGATGCCTGGTGGCATTCCCGTCGCAACGGTAGCGATTGGCAAAGCAGGTGCAACGAATGCCGGATTGCTTGCGGCTCAGATCATCGGTGCTTTTGACCAGGATGTCCAACGTCGCAGCGAAGCCCGCAGAGAGCGAATCAAAAAAGAAGTGCTCGAAAGCAGTGACGAAATATGAATAGTACAAGAATACAACCCGGATCAGCAGGCAAAGCAGAACGTGTCTTGCTCCCAGGAAAAACAACCATTGGTGTTCTCGGAGGAGGGCAGCTTGGACGGATGCTGACACTTGCCGGAACAGCGATGGGGTATCGGTTCGTTACACTTGATCCAGCAGCAGATGCTCCTTGTGGACAAATTGCCGATCAGATTAAAGCGGGTTATGACGATGAACAGGCTGCACTCGAACTGGCTCGGCAGTGTGATGTAATCACATATGAGTTCGAGAATGTAGATGCAGATGTTGCTTCTCTCCTAGAACGGGAATCCTATGTACCGCAAGGAAGTGCATTATTGTACACAACCCAGCATCGTTTACGAGAAAAACGTGCCATTGAGGCGGCTGGTGTACGTGTAGCCCCTTATCGGGAAATTACAAGTAAGGACACAATGAAGGCGGCCGTGAGTGAACTTGGTGTTCCTTGTGTACTGAAGACGGTGACTGGTGGATATGACGGCAAGGGTCAGCGGGTTATACGAGAAACAAATCAGGCGATATCTGCGTATGAAGAACTCGCAGCTACCGGTGCGGAACTGGTATTGGAGCAATTTATTAAATTTGACTGCGAGATTTCAGTCGTTGTTGCACGCAGCACGAATGGGGAAATTAAGACGTTCCCGCCTGCGGAGAACATTCATGTGAACAACATTTTGCATGCTTCGATCGTACCAGCAAGAGTGGCGACCGAAATACAGATTGAGGCGCAGAAGTTGGCGGCAGCAGTGGCTCAATCCATCCAAGCCGTTGGATTGCTGGCAGTGGAGTTGTTTGTTGCGGCAGATGGAAGACTGTATGTGAATGAGCTGGCCCCTAGGCCGCATAATTCCGGCCACTATACGATGGAGGCCTGTGCCACATCACAATTTGAACAGCATATTCGTGCGATTTGCGGATTGCCGCTTGGAGATACTTCATTATTAAGCCCGGTTGTTATGGTCAATGTGCTTGGAGAACATTTGGAAGGTATTATTGCCAGAACGGGTCAGGCTGACGCGGAAGCGTTGGAACTCGGTGTGATTCCTAAGCTTCATATATATGGTAAATCCGAAGCGAAGAAAGGACGGAAAATGGGGCATGTCAATCTGCTCTGTCAGGATGTCGAAGAAGGATTACAATGGATTGAACAAACTAATCTCTGGAGGAATACAAATTTATGATCGAACGTTATAGCAGACCCGAAATGAGAGCTATTTGGACTGAGGAGAACAAATTCAAGTCATGGCTGGAAGTTGAAATTTGTGCATGTGAAGCTTGGGCAGAGCTTGGCGTCATTCCTAAGGAAGAAGCAGCATTGCTTCGTCAGAATGCTTCTTTTGATATCGACCGCATTTACGAGATTGAACAGGAAACACGTCATGACGTTATTGCCTTCACACGTACGGTATCTGAAAGTCTGGGTGCTGAGCGGAAATGGGTGCACTACGGACTGACTTCCACGGATGTCGTTGATACGGCTCTCGGATATGTATTGCGTCAGGCAAACGAAATCTTGGAACGTGATATCGTGAACTTTATCGAAATTTTACGTGACAAAGCGAAGACTTATCAGCACACGCCAATGATGGGACGTACACATGGGGTGCATGCGGAGCCAACGACATTTGGTCTGAAAATGGCACTCTGGCATGAAGAAATGAAACGGAATCTGGAGCGTTTCCGCCACGCGGCAGACAACGTACAGTACGGTAAAATCTCTGGAGCAGTTGGCACATACGCGAACATTGATCCATTTGTTGAAGAGTTTGTCTGCGAGAAGTTGGGTACGAAGCCTGCACCGATCTCAACTCAAACGCTGCAACGTGACCGTCATGCAGAATACATGGCTACACTGGCATTGATCGCAACATCTCTGGACAAGTTCGCTACAGAAGTACGTGCGCTGCAAAAGAGTGAGTTCCGTGAAGTGGAAGAAGCATTTGCGAAAGGTCAAAAAGGTTCTTCGGCAATGCCGCACAAACGTAACCCCATCGGCAGTGAAAATATCTCCGGTCTGTCCCGCGTCATTCGCGGACATATGGTATCTGCATACGAGAACGTGACACTGTGGCACGAGCGTGATATCTCACACTCTTCCGTAGAGCGTATCATTCTGCCGGATGCAACGATGCTGCTGAACTACATGCTGAACCGTTTCGGTAACATCGTGAAGAATCTGACGGTATTCCCTGAAAATATGAAACGTAATATGGAGCGCACCTTCGGCGTACCATTCTCCGGTCGAGTGATGACCAAGTTGATCGACAAAGGTTTCAGCCGCGAGCAGGCATACGATACCGTTCAACCACGTGCCATGCAGGCATGGGAAGAACAACGCCAGTTCCAGGATATCGTAAAATCCACACCGGAAATCACTGAAGTGCTGAGCGAAGAGGAAATCGCAGATGCGTTCAACCCATCATGGCACCTGAAGCACGTAGACACCATCTTCAAAAAGCTTGGTTTGAACGACTAATATATTAAGGTTTGAATTATTCCACTCCCTAAAAGTATAGGTTAATTATGTATTCACGCTGGAACGGAGAAGGCAGAAAAAACCTGAAGAAGCAAAGCGCTCGCCTTTATCCCCGGATTTTCCCCTTGAGAAAGGGGATCAGAAAAATCCGGGGATAACAGCGATCGGAAGGTTGTTCTGCATTCGGAGTGGCCCTGCGTGATAAGGGGAATTGGACGTATATTTTACATCTCCTGAAAGAAGGTGAGCCTCCATGGCGCTGTCCACTGCGGCAGATCTCGTTAAAGCTCCTTTGTTATATAAGGGAAAAGTACGTGAGTTGTACGATCTGGGTGAACATTTTCTCATCGTGGTTACGGATCGGATTTCGGCATTTGACTATGTGCTGGACCCAGCCGTTCCCGAGAAGGGCAATGTGCTTAATAAACTGAGCAGCTTCTGGTTTGAACTGACGGGCGACATGATGGATAACCACGTGGTGCATACGGATGTAAACCAATTGGGCGATATCATTACTGATCCTGAACTGCTCAAAGACCGCATCATGGTGACCCGCAAAGCCGAGCGCATTGATATTGAATGTGTGGTGCGTGGATACATTACCGGTGGCGGATGGAGACAATATGAGAAAAGCGGAGAGGTCAACGGCATCAAGCTGCCGGATGGACTTCGCAAAAACGCCAAGCTCGACGTTCCCATCTTCACCCCAGCAGCTAAAAACGATGTCGGTCACGACGAAGACATTCCGATGGACCGAATGAAAGAACTTGTCGGAGATGCTCTGGCGATTGAGCTTCAGGAAAAGAGCCTGCGTCTCTATGAATTTGCTCGCGACTATTGCGATCAGCGAGGCATCATTCTCGCAGACTGCAAATTCGAGTTCGGCATGGTCGATGGCAAAGTCATTCTGATCGATGAAATCTTCACGCCAGACGCTTCTCGCTTCTGGGCCAAAGAGAATTACGAACTCGACATCGAGATCGATAGCATGGATAAAGAGCCAGTGCGCACATATCTGTTAGGCAGCGATTGGGACAAGAACAGCAAACCTGACCCGCTGCCACAAGAGGTAGTGGAGGCCACAACCGCAAGGTACGTCGATATTTATAACCGTTTAACGGAAAAGTAAGTTTGAGTAAGGGACGTTTGAGTGTAGGCTACGGGAAAGTTTGAGGAGGCTAACGTTTGAGCTCGCTACGGGAAAGTTTGGCTTTCGATCGCTGTTGCCCCCGGAATGTTTTGATTGGAATCCTTTTTTCAAAAGGAAACATTCCGGTTGCAAAGGCGAGCACTTCGTTTCTCCAGCTCAAATCTTTCCCTCCGCCAGTTTCAAACTGGGGATGAGGCAATTAAGTGCGGAGGCTTCCCACAGGTAGGGAAGCCTGAAAAAATTACGAGAATTAAATTCATTGATCACTAAAGTAACTTAAAAACCATTCACTGTTTTCACGTAATGGTCAGACTAGACCATTACACACCGTGCAACGTAAAGGGTTTAGGCCTTTAAAAAACGTCGCATGGACTAGCGGAGGGGCGGAATTGTTCTTAAAGGAGCGATAGCGTTCGCCTTTGTCCCCGGGTTTTGACCGCACAGCGGTTCAAAACAATCAAAAAAACCTGGGGACAACAAGCGACCGGAAAGAACAATCCGCCCCGGAGCAAGCTCCCAAGTCACTTTTTTAACAGCGTAAAGCATTTATCCCGTTCATTACTGAGGAGGAACATAAGGATCATGATCAAAGCAACCGTCTATGTCACTATTAAGCAAAGCGTTCTCGACCCGCAAGGAGTAGCTGTTCAAGGTGCCCTGCATTCGATGGGATTCAATGAAGTGGAAAGTGTACGGATTGGTAAAGTCATGGAACTGACTCTGGATACAACAGACCGTGCGGAAGCGGAGAAACGATTGACAGTAATGTGTGAAAAGCTGCTGGCTAACACCGTTGTTGAAGATTACCGCTACGAATTGGAGGGTTAATCCCATGAAATTTGCAGTTCTTGTGTTTCCTGGCTCCAACTGCGACATCGACTGTTACAAAGCAGTAGAAGATGCGATTGGACAAGAGGTTGATTATGTATGGCACACGGCTACAGATCTATCGGCTTATGATTGTATCCTAGTTCCAGGTGGTTTCTCTTATGGTGACTATCTGCGTTGCGGAGCGATCTCCCGTTTTGCACCCGTAATGAATGAGGTAGCTAAGGCTGCTGAACAAGGTAAATATATTCTCGGCATTTGCAACGGATTTCAGATCCTTACTGAGGCAGGATTGCTTCCTGGCGCTTTGATCCGCAACATGTCGCTGAAATTCCGTTGTCACGATACGGTGTTGAAAGTAGCGAATGTAGATACTCCATTTACACGTGACTATGCACCGGGGGAAGAGATTGTTATTCCAATTGCTCACGGTGAAGGAAACTATTACTGTGACGAGGAAACACTCGCGAGTTTGCAGGCAAACAACCAGATCGTCTTTACGTATGGCAGCAACCCGAACGGTTCCCTGGGTGATATCGCGGGAATCTGTAATGAGGGTGGAAACGTGGTTGGTATGATGCCACATCCAGAGCGCGCGGTGGACTCACTGCTGGGTTCGGAAGACGGCAAACGTATGTTTACATCTATTTTGAAAGCATGGAGGGATCGGCATGACGCAGCAGCTATCCGCTAAGGAACCGACAGCAGAACAGGTCGCAGAACATAAACTTTACGCACAAATGGGCGTGTCTGACAGCGAGTATGAGCTGATCTGTGAGTTCATGGGGCGTAAGCCGAACTACACGGAGATTGGTGTTTTCAGTGTTATGTGGTCGGAGCACTGCGCATACAAAAACTCCAAGCCGTTACTGCGTCGATTCCCTACAAGTGGACCGCGTGTCCTGATGGGTCCGGGTGAAGGTGCCGGGATCGTAGATATCGGTGACAATCAGGCCGTTGTATTCAAAATTGAAAGCCATAACCATCCTTCCGCGGTTGAGCCTTACCAAGGTGCGGCAACAGGTGTTGGCGGCATTATCCGTGATATTTTCTCTATGGGAGCAAGACCGGTAGCTTTGTTGAATTCCTTGCGTTTTGGCAAGCTGGAAAGTGATCGCGTTAAATATCTGTTCGAGCACGTGGTAGCAGGTATTGCTGGATACGGAAACTGTATTGGTATTCCTACTGTTGCTGGTGAAGTCATGTTTGATGAGAGCTATGAAGGCAATCCGCTGGTTAATGCTATGTGTGTGGGTCTTATTGATCATGACAAAATCCAGCGCGGCGTAGCTAAAGGTGTGGGGAACCCAGTGTATTATGTAGGGCCGCCAACAGGCCGGGATGGTATTCATGGAGCGACCTTTGCATCGGTTGAACTGACGGAAGAATCCGAGTCCCAACGGACAGCGGTTCAGGTTGGTGATCCGTTTATGGAGAAACTGGTGATGGAATCCTGTCTGGAATTGATCGACACGGGAATCGTGCTGGGAATTCAAGATATGGGTGCCGCTGGTCTGACATGTTCGAGTGCAGAGATGGCGAGTAAAGCAGGTAATGGTCTGGAACTGTATCTGGATCAGGTGCCACAGCGTGAAGAAGGCATGACACCTTACGAGATGATGTTGTCCGAGTCCCAAGAACGGATGTTGTTCGTCGTTGAGCCGAAGGATGAGGCGCAGGCGTTGGAAATCTTTGAACGTTGGGGCGTAATCTGTGCCAAAGTCGGTAAAGTAACGGATGATGGTCGTCTGAAATTGATTCACCACGGCGAAGTGGTTGGAGACATGCCGGTAACAGCACTGGTTGACGAGTGCCCTGTGTATGACAAACCTTCTTCTGTACCTGCCTACTACGAGCAAAGTGCTTCCATCGACACGCTTCGTTACGACGAAGTGTCGGATCTCGGCGGAGCTTTGAAACAAGTGTTGGCTTCACCAACAGTAGCGAGTAAAAAATGGGTTTATGATCAATATGACTACATGGTGCGTACAAGCACTGCCGTTCGTCCTGGTTCGGATGCAGCCGTAGTTACGATTCGTGGTACACGCAAAGGTCTCGCGATGACAACGGACTGTAATGGACGTTATGTTTATCTTGATCCTGAAGTAGGTGGACGGATTGCCGTAAGTGAAGCAGCGCGTAACATTGTATGTTCCGGTGCAGAGCCGCTGGCGATCACGGACAACCTGAACTTCGGTAACCCAGAGAAGCCGGATATTTTCTGGCAAATGGAAAAAGCAGTAGACGGTATGGCGGAAGCTTGCCGCGTGCTGGATACACCAGTTATTGGTGGTAACGTAAGTCTGTATAACGAAAACGCCAAAGGCTCCATCTATCCAACACCAGTTGTCGGTATGGTAGGTCTCGTTCATGATACGGATCATATCACGACACAAGCATTCAAATCCGAAGGTGATGTTATCATCCTCCTCGGTGAAACGAAAGCTGAACTGGGTGGTAGTGAGCTGCAATATGCGGTTCATGGCAAAACGGAAGGCCGTCCACCAGAACTGAACTTGCAAACGGAAAAAGCATTGCTGGGAACCGTGCTGGAAGCTATTCAATCCGGTCTCGTTCGCTCTGCACATGACTTGTCTGAAGGCGGCTTGGCTGTTGCACTCGCAGAGTCTTGTATCAGCGGTAACGTGGGTGCACAGGTTAATGTTGAGACGGCATTGCGTGCAGATCATACGCTGTTCAGTGAGAGTCAATCTCGTATTCTGCTGTCGGCTTCGCCGGAGCAAGCTGGTAAGCTGGAAGCTTTTGTACGTGAACGTGGTGTGCCTGTAGCTGTTATTGGACGTGTAGAAGGAAGTAACCTGACAATTGAATTGAACGGAACATCAGCCGTGAACGAACCTGTAGGAGGTTTAGCTCAGGTCTGGGAGGATGCGATTCCATGTCTCATGAACTGACGACAGGACCATTGTGGACAGGTGATTATTATAACGAAGGGTCCGGCAAGGAAGGACTCGACAAATTAAAGGAAGAATGCGGAGTATTCGGGGTGTTCAGACACCCTGACGCCGCATCACTATCCTATTATGGCCTGCATGCCCTTCAACACCGGGGTGAAGAAAGTGCAGGGATGTGTGTAAGTGACGGTAACGAGTTTCACTACCACCGTGGTATGGGTCTGGTGAAGGAAGTTTTCACCAAAGACCTGATGCAGACGTTGACCGGGGATATCTCCATCGGACACGTTCGTTATTCAACCAGTGGTGACAGTAAGCTGACGAACGCACAGCCATTGGTATTTAAATACCGCGATGGTGATCTGGCTGTAGCAACTAACGGAAATATCGTAAATGCGCCAACGATTCGGCGTGAATTGGAGCAAGGCGGGTCCATTTTTCAAACGACCAGTGATACCGAAGTTATTGCACATCTAATCGCGAGATCTTCCAAAGGATTGGTAGAAGCCGCGAAGGATGCGTTCCAACGGATTGTGGGTGGTTATGCATTTCTGATCATGACCAACGACAAGTTGCTGGTTGCTTCTGATCCCCATGGTCTGCGTCCGCTCACAATGGGTAAATTGGGAGATGCGTATCTGTTTGCATCCGAAACATGTGCATTGGAGACGATTGGTGCAGAGTTGATTCGTGACATTGAACCGGGTGAACTGTTGGTGCTGGATGCGGATGGTCTTCACGAGGACCGCTTCGATCATCACAAACACCGCAAGGCACTGTGTGCGATGGAGTATATCTACTTTGCCCGTCCGGACAGTGACATGAATGGTGCAAACCAGCACGCTGCGCGTAAACGGATGGGCAGTCGGATGGCGATTGAGTCATTTGTCGATGCAGATCTGGTAACAGGTGTACCAGACTCCAGTATTTCCGCGGCAATCGGCTATGCCGAGCAGACGGGTATTCCTTATGAGATGGGTATGATCAAAAACAAATACACCGGACGTACGTTTATCCAGCCAAGCCAGGAACTGCGGGAACAAGGCGTGAAGATGAAATTGAGCGCCGTGCGTCGTGTGGTAGAAGGCAAACGCGTGGTCATGATTGACGACTCCATCGTACGGGGAACCACTTCCCGCCGGATCGTGAACATGCTGCGTGATGCCGGAGCAACAGAGGTGCATGTACGCATTACATCACCACCGTTCAAAAACCCGTGCTTCTACGGCATTGATACGCCTGACAGTCGCGAATTGATTGCCTCCCAGCTGTCGGTGGAAGAAATTTGCCGTGAAATTAACGCGGACTCCCTGTCGTTCCTCAGCCCCGATGGGCTGATTACATCGATTCAGGGAGATAATCAGGATGACTACAAAGGCGGGCTTTGCCTCGCATGCTTTGATAACGATTACCCAACCCGCCTCGACTTCGGCGGCGAAGAGAAATTTGGCTGCAGCTGCTAGCTGTTATCCTGCGAGACAAACGTAACTCGTAGCCCGCGCCCTTAAGCCCCGCCTTGCGGAGCAACAGGGGCCAAGGCAGCAGTGCGAAGCAGCTACCCCCGGGCATAGCCCGAGCCCTTAGCCCCGCCTTGCGGAGCAATAGGGGCCAGGGCAGCCAAGCGAAGCAGCTGCCCCCGAGCGCAGCCCGGCCCTTAGCCCCGCCTTGCGAAGCAACAGGGGCCAAGGCAGCAGTGCGAAGCAGCTACCCCCGGGCATAGCCCGAGCCCTTAGCCCCGCCTTGCGGAGCAACAGGGGCCAAGGCAGCCGAGCGAAGCAGCTGCCCTCGGGCATAGCCCGGCCCTTAGCCCCGCCTTGCGGAGCAACAGGGGCCAAGGCAGCAATGCGAAGCAGCTGCCCCCGGGCATAGCCCGAGCCCTTAGCCCCGCCTTGCGGAGCAATAGGGGCCGGGCAGCCAAGCGAAGCAGCTGCCCCCGCGGGCTTGCCCCGCAGCGCAGCCGAGCGGGGTTCGCCGACCGATGGCCTTCGGCCAGCGGAATCGGCGAACAACCACGCGAGCACACGAACGAACCAACCATAGCAAGATCATACCAGCCACCCCTGCACCGCTTGTTTGGCGGGTGTCCAGAGGGCCTGCCAAGGTCCTATGGGGTCCTCCCGGGCGGGAGGATTTAGGAGGGGCGAAAAATAAGGAGCTGATTCCACTTGTCCGAAGCATACAAAAACGCCGGCGTCGATATCGCGGCAGGCAACGAAGCGGTTGAACGGATGAAAAAACACGTGAAGCGTACCTTCCGTCCGGAAGTGATGACAGATCTGGGAGGCTTTGGCGCCCTGTTCGGTTTGAACAAAGATAAATATGATGAGCCGGTGCTTGTATCCGGTACAGACGGTGTAGGAACTAAGCTGAAAATCGCATTTGCCATGGACCGTCATGATACCATCGGAATCGACGCGGTAGCCATGTGTGTGAACGACATTGTGGTACAGGGTGCAGAGCCGCTGTTCTTCCTCGACTATCTGGCTTGTGACAAAGTCATACCGGAGAAAATCGAAGCCATTGTTGCGGGAATCGCAGAAGGCTGTCATCAGTCGGGCTGTGCTCTGATCGGTGGCGAAACGGCTGAAATGCCGGGCATGTACAGTGAGGGTGAATACGATATTGCCGGATTTACCGTAGGTATCGTGGACAAAGCGAAAATCATTAACGGTACAACGATCTCTCCTGGCGACACAGTGATCGGACTTGCATCCAGCGGAGTGCATAGTAACGGATTCTCCTTGGTACGCAAACTATTGTTGGAACAAGCCGGATTGGGCTTGCAGGATGAAGTCGCTGAATTGGGCGGCAAGCTGGGTGATGCACTGCTGGAACCAACGAAAATCTATGTAAAACCACTCCTGTCCCTGCTTGAAAAGGTAAAAGTAAAAGGCATGGCCCACATTACGGGTGGTGGCTTCATCGAGAACATCCCGCGTATGCTGCCAAGCAGCGTGAATGTAGATATTGATTATGGTTCTTGGCCGATTCTGCCAATCTTCAATCTGTTGCAAGAAAAGGGCTCCGTTTCGAACCGCGACATGTTCACCACGTTTAATATGGGGATCGGACTTGTGCTGGTCGTGAATGAAGCTGACGCAGTTGAAGCATTGGAACAACTGAAAGCATCCGGTGAAGAAGCGTACATCATTGGACGTGTGACCGAAGGAGATGCGCGAGTAACCTTCACGGGAGCGGATGTTTAATGGCGAACTACCGTATTGCTGTATTTGCCTCTGGTGAAGGGTCGAACTTTCAAGCATTGGTGGATGCAGCACGGAACGGAGGGCTGGGGGCATCCATAGATCTGCTGGTAAGTGACAAACCGGCTGCACGTGTGGTGCAGCGGGCGCAGGAGGCAGGCGTGGAATGCCATCTGTTTACTCCTAAAAATTATGATTCCCGCGAAGCCTACGAGGCTGAGATCGTGGAAGTGCTTGAATCCAAAGACATTGACCTGGTTGTTCTTGCCGGATACATGAGATTGTTGACTTCAGTAGTTGTGGATCGTTATGCAGGACGACTGATTAACATTCATCCGTCCTTGTTGCCAGCGTTTGCAGGCAAAGATGCCATAGGGCAGGCACTGGAATATGGCGTTAAAATCACCGGGGTCACCGTCCACTTTGTGGATGGGGGAATGGATACAGGGCCGATTATTGCCCAGCATCCTGTTCCTATTTTGCCAGAGGATACGCCTGAGTCAATCAGCCGTTCTATTCATGCGGCCGAACAGCAGTTATACCCCGAGGTTGTTTCCTGGTTTGCTCAGGGACTGGTTCAGTTAGACGGACGTCACGTCACTGTTAACAAACCGGTTTGATATAAGTTGAAAATTTTTTTACACATTAACGGAGAGGATAGAAAAAACCTGAAGAAGCGAAGCGTTCGCCTAAAAGCTTTCTGAAAGAAAGCTGCATCGGAAGCATACGCTTTATCACCGGATTTTCCCTTTAAGAAAAGGGAATCAAAAAATCTGGGGATAACAGCGATTGGAGGGTTGTTCTGTCATCGGAGTGTCCCGTGTAAACATCTTGGTTCAACTTGTATAACAGAAGTCGAAAATTGGTACGCATTTTGTGATATTTCTCGGGAAATAAATCGGTTGTGTTTCGCCATGAAACGCGAAGCCATGGGACATTAAAGGAGGAGCATATTGTGAGTATCAAAAGAGCGCTGGTCAGCGTATGGGATAAAACAGGCATCGTGGATTTTTGCCGCGAGCTGTCGCAAATGGGTGTGGAGATTATTTCGACAGGAGGTACAAGCAGTCTGTTGTCGAAGGAAGGCGTACCTGTCATCGGAATTTCGGATGTGACCGGATTCCCGGAGATTATGGACGGACGTGTTAAAACATTGCATCCAGCAGTGCATGGTGGTTTATTGGCTGTTCGTGACAGCGAAGAGCACAAGCGCCAGATGGAGGAGAATGGACTGGACTATATCGACCTCGTTGTTGTAAACCTGTATCCGTTCCAGGACACCATCGCCAAACCGGACGTAACGTATGAGGACGCAATCGAGAACATCGATATTGGTGGTCCAACCATGCTTCGTTCTGCTGCCAAAAACCATGCTTATGTTAGTGTTGTTGTAGACACAGTAGATTATGGCAAGGTGCTTGAAGAGGTCCGCAGCAATGGGGACACCACACTCGAGACACGCAAACGGCTTGCGGCAAAAGTGTTCCGCCATACAGCGGCATACGATGCAGTTATTTCCGATTATCTCTCCAACCTGAACGGTGATCCACTGCCAGAGCGTCTGACGGTTACTTACGAAAAACTCCAGGATTTGCGCTATGGCGAAAATCCACATCAGCAGGCGGCATTCTACCGCAAACCGCTGGCAGCCCAAGATACGTTGACAACAGCCGAGCAATTGCATGGCAAAGAGTTGTCCTACAATAATATCAACGATGCGAACGCAGCTTTGCAGATTGTGAAAGAATTTGAAGAACCGGCAGTTGTGGCGGTTAAACATATGAATCCTTGCGGCGTGGGTATTGGCGAAAGCATCTACGAGGCTTATGGCAAAGCTTATGCGGCTGATCCAACCTCTATCTTTGGTGGAATCGTGGCAGCCAACCGCATTATCGATAGCGATACAGCGGCTAAACTGAGTGAAATTTTCCTGGAAATCGTACTGGCTCCTGACTTTACACAAGAGGCACTCGACATCCTGACCAAAAAGAAAAATATTCGTTTGCTCAAAACGGGTGAACTGAACGCTGCCCGTAATCGGGAGAGTAAGTTCGTAGTTACCTCCATCGACGGCGGTATGATTGTGCAACAAAGTGATGTGCATTCAATTGAAGCAAGCGAGCTCAAGGTAGTTACAGATCGTGCACCATCCGAAGAAGAACTGAAACAGCTGTTGTTTGGCTGGAAAGTGGTTAAGCATGTGAAATCTAATGCGATCGTGCTTGCAGCAAACGACATGACTGTAGGTGTTGGCGCAGGGCAAATGAACCGTGTCGGCGCAGCCAAGATTGCTATTGAACAAGCTGGAGAACTAGCCAAAGGTGCCATTCTGGCATCCGATGCGTTCTTCCCAATGGGCGATACACTGGAACTTGCAGCCAAAGCTGGAGTTACAGCCGTTATTCAACCAGGTGGTTCGATCAAGGACGAAGAGTCCATCAAAGTAGCGAATGAATACGGCATTGCCATGGTCTTCACTGGCGTTCGTCACTTCAAACACTAGAGCGAAAAAGGTTTAATAAGGGGTGTCGCCTGTCATGCTTATGACTTATGGTACACCCCTTCTTTTTTAGGATATTTCAACACGTAATAGTATTACAAAACCAGTTATACACGGAGGGGGAACAACGCTAATGGATATTCTGGTAGTGGGCGGCGGTGGCCGGGAACACGCAATCATATGGGCACTGGCGAAAAGCCCGAAGGCAGGCAAGATTCATTGTGCTCCAGGAAATGCGGGCATTGCGCAGCTCGCCGAGTGTCATCCGATTGCGGTAAATGAATTCGATAAACTGACGGCACTCGCCGTGGAGCTTAACGTGGGATTGGTTGTTATTGGGCCAGACGATCCGCTCGCAGACGGCATTGTGGACGCTTTTGATAAAACAGGTATTCCGGTATTTGGACCACGCCGCAATGCAGCAGAGATTGAGGGCAGCAAAACGTTCATGAAAGACCTGCTGCACAAATACAATATTCCGACTGCAGCCTATGAGAAGTTCGACAATTACGAGCAAGCGCAGACTTATCTGAATGAGCAGGCCATCCCTGTGGTAATCAAGGCCGATGGGTTGGCGGCTGGAAAAGGTGTTACTGTAGCCTATTCCCGTGATGATGCTGACCAGGCACTCCGCAGCATTATGGTGGACAAAGTATTTGGTGAAGCAGGAGCCAAAGTTATCATCGAAGAATTCCTGGCAGGTCAGGAAATGTCGATTTTGGCTTTTGTCGATGGGGAGACCGTTCGTCCGATGGCTGCTGCACAAGATCACAAACCGGTATTCGACAATGATCAGGGGCCAAACACGGGCGGAATGGGTACGTACTCACCATTGCCACACATTCCAGTCTCCATTATTGAAGAAGCGGTAGAGACGATTATCAAACCAACAGCCAAAGCGATGGTATCCGAAGGGCGCCCGTTCCAAGGTGTATTGTTTGCCGGGCTGATGATTTCACCAGATGGTAAACCCAAAACGATTGAGTTCAACGCGCGCTTCGGTGATCCCGAGACACAGGTTGTATTGCCGCGTCTGAAGAGTGATCTGCTCGACATTTTCTGGGCAACTGTGCACGGGAAATTGGCGGATATCGAGATTGAATGGAGCGACGAAGCCGCTGTATGTGTGGTGCTTGCATCTGGAGGCTATCCTGGTCCGTATGCAAAAGGTGTAGTTATTGAAGGACTGGATCAAGTCGACGAAGCAGTGGTATTCCATGCTGGAACAGCACGCAATGAATCTGGAGAATGGGTCACCAATGGTGGACGAATTCTAGGCGTTGTGGGTCTTGGTTCTGATATTGCCGAAGCTAGAAACAAAGCCTATGCTCAAGCGGAACGTATCCATTTTGACGGTAAACATCAACGTTCTGATATTGCTGCCAAAGCGTTGGTATAACTAATTCTAATGAATTGTAACTTGATAAAGTGAAACCTAAGGGCCCGTAAAGATGTACACCGAAAAAGGTGTTTGCATCCCGCGGGTCCTTTTCAACGTATACATGATTATGGTGTAATTGCTGGACGTGTCGCAGTCCGGATACGGCAAAGAAGAATGGCTGTAAATAAAGGCCTGTAGCAGGTTTAATCGACTAAAGTAAAGGGTAGCATTTCTATAAACTGGTCTATACTAATTATGTGAACCATATCACATAAAATGAACTGTAGATGCGAGAAAGACCACATACATAAAAGTTTATTTTGTGAACTCATTTTATAATCTATATTCCAAACCATAACGTGCAACTGGATGGTTTGGCGTAGAACATGTTATACTTTTCTGAAACAGGAATGAATAAGAGGGGAGGTGGATATCTATTGGGAAGGCGATATTGTAAACTGTCCAAATGGAGAATTTTGGTGGAGTAAATCGAGAAACAATGACAGCATGAGGGGGAACCCTGTTTTTAGTGAAGTAGTTTCTATAAGTGATTGACTTCATCCTGAATTCCTGTTTTGCAATTTTACAAGGTCAAAGTACAACCTATACACACTTTATCATTTATCGATTTCATATAAGGCATACGCCATATTGAACGTCAATCAGCTGTTGAATGGTTAACGAAGTTAACCATTGACGCTGTAACTATCTCTGGAGGTGAATCCCTGAGAAGCGGGGAAATCATTGGACATAATCACCATATTAAATATTGTATTACTCATTATCTTGATTGCATTGACCGCATTTTTCGTTGCATCTGAGTTCGCTGTGGTTAAGATTCGTACATCAAGAGTGGATCAACTGGTTGCCGAGGGGAATAAAAAAGCCATATTGGCCAAAAAAGTAGTCTCGGACCTCGATTATTATCTGTCAGCCTGTCAGCTCGGTATTACCGTAACTGCCCTTGGATTGGGAGCGCTCGGTAAGCCAACCGTTGAAAGGTTGTTATACCCGGTATTTAATTATCTGGACGTATCAGCTTCCATATCGGCGGTTGCTTCCTATGCGATTGCCTTTATCCTTGTCACGTTCCTGCACGTTGTGGTTGGGGAGATGGCTCCCAAAACGATGGCGATTCAATTTTCGGAAAAATTGACACTGTTGCTCTCGCCGCCGCTATATTGGTTCGGAAAAATTATGTATCCCTTCATTTGGGCGCTCAATGGTGCATCCCGCGTGCTTCTTAGGGCATTTGGCGTGAAGCCTGCCGGACATGAACAGGCCTACTCGGAGGATGAGATCAAAATCATCATGAACCAGAGTTATGAAGGAGACGAGAACAACAAGACCAAGCTTTCGTATCTGGAAAACGTATTCGTGTTCGATGAGCGTGATGCCAAAGACATCATGGTTCCGAGGACAGAGCTTGTGACACTTAATCAGAATATGATTTATGACGATATCATTCCGATATTGGATGAGCATAATTATTCACGTTATCCCGTCATCGAGGATGGGGACAAGGACCGAATTGTCGGTGTTGTGAATGTGAAAAAGATTTTGCCTGACATGGTTGCCCTTAGGGAGCACCAACTTATCGATTTTGTTCGGGAGATTCCCTTCGTTTCTGAAGTTACAAGTATCCAGGATGCGATGATCAAGATGCAGCAGGAACGCGTGCACATGGCTGTGGTCGTGGATGAATACGGAGGTACTTCGGGAATCATTACAATGGAGGATATTCTGGAGGAGCTTGTCGGCGAGATTCGTGATGAGTTCGATGCTGATGAAGTTGCTGACATTCAGGTAACCGGAGAGAACCAATATCTCATTAACGGCCGGGTGCTGCTGGATGAGTTGGAGCGGCAGTTTGGGATTGTCTTTGAAGGCAACGAAGAAATGGATACCGTGGCCGGATGGATTCAATTCCAGAAGGGTGTCGGTGTGGAACAAGGCGATACGGTAGAACACGGTGATTATGTCTGGACCGTTGTGGACGCAGAAAATTTTCACATTAAGCAGGTGCTGCTTGAACGTGTAAACGGTGCTCAGGTCGAGGAATCTTCCAGTGACCTGGCGTGATGTTGGTTCGATCATGACTGTAATCTAGGGTATGACTGCCCATTTGGCTACTGCGCTCAGAATTTTAATGTTTTGGCAACGTAGCAGTGTAGGGGACGGAATCGATTCTGAAGAAGCGTAGCGTTCGCGTTTGCAAACCAATTTTAAACCTTTGAAAACAACAATCAGGGAAATTTGGAGGCAATGGCGATCGGAAGAACGAGCCGTCACTCGTGCAACCTTAATATAAATTTACTTGGAGGTGAATCCCTCATTTTGAGGGAAATCATTGGACGGAATAATAGCCTTAAACTTATTTTTAGTAGCCGTATTTATCGGCCTGACCGCCTTTTTCGTTGGAGCGGAATTTGCAATTTTGAAAGTACGGATGTCCCGAATAGATCAGCTGATCTTGGAAGGGAACAAAAAAGCGGTGTTGGCCAAAAAAGTGGCTCACAATCTGGATTATTATCTATCTGCGTGTCAATTGGGTATCACGATCACAGCACTGGTATTGGGTGCGTTGGGTGAACCCACTGTTGAGAAAATGCTGCATCCGCTGTTTGAGCGATTGGAAGTCCCAGCGGCGTTGTCTACGGTACTTTCGTACGGGATTGCCTTGGCAATCATCACGTTCCTGCATGTGGTTATCGGTGAATTGGCACCGAAAACACTGGCGATCCAGTTTGCAGAGAAGATGACACTATTGCTTGCACCACCGCTGTATTGGTTTGGTAAGATCATGAATCCGTTCATCTACGCGCTGAATGGGGCTGCCCGTCTATTGCTTGGCATCTTCGGTATAAAACCAGCCGGTCACGATACGGTTCACTCCGAAGAGGAACTTAAGCTGATTATGGCGCAGAGTTATGAGAGTGGAGAAATTAATCAAACAGAGCTGGACTACCTCAAAAACATTTTTGCTTTTGATGAACGTTTGCTTCAGGAGATTATGATCCGCAAAGAAAAAATCGTCACGCTGGACAAAGAAATGCCGCTGGAACGTATGATTGAGGTTCTAAAGCAGCATGAATATACACGTTTCCCGGTGATCGAAAAAGGAAATCAGGATCACTTCGTTGGATTTATCCATACAAAGGAAATGCTTACGAGTGTTGCCGCAGGCCGGGAGTTCAATATGGATACGTTTGTACACGACATGTTGAAATTTTCGGAGTTATCGCCAATTAAGGATGTCTTGGTCCAGATGCAGCAAAGTCGTTCCCATATCGCAACAGTTCATAATGCAGAAGGGGAAACGGTTGGTCTGGTTACGATGGAGGACATTCTTGAAGAAATTGTTGGAGATATTAAGGATGAGTATGATGGCAAAGATCTGGTTCAACCGCCTAAGCGATTAAAATTAACCTAAAACATAATGCGAAATTATAAGGGTCGATGTTGTATGGCGGCAATTGAATAAAATTTAAGGAAGACAGGTTTCCGAGTGATCGGGGCCTGTTTTTTTGTCGATCTCAGTATACTCAGGCGGAATTCAGCAGGTTAAAAAGCATATATCTTAACTTTAAAACAAAAGCTTGCTTATTTAGGGCTAAAGGATTAATATAAATTTAAAGAATCTTAATTTAAAGACAAATAACAAAAAGTGATGCATAACAAACTGCTAAATAAAACAACGATACAAATAAAACAACGATACAAATAAAACCAAGGGAGTGGAGATTATGTTCAGAACTTCAGGAATCCATCACGTTACGGCTTTTGTAGATGATGCACAGAAAAATGTTGATTTTTATGCAGGTGTATTGGCACTGAGACTTGTGAAAAAAACGATTAACTTTGATGCACCGGATGTGTACCATCTGTATTATGGCAATGAGGATGGGGCACCGGGTACTATTATCACCTTCTTCCCGCAGCAAAATGCCAGAAAAGGAGTTATCGGTGCAGGACAGACTGGCGTAACTGTATATGCGATTCCGGTGGGCAGTCTGCCATTCTGGAAAGAACGTCTGACATCCTTCGATATTCCATTTGAAAATAAAACAAGATTTGGCGAGCAGTACATTCGCTTCTTCGATAAAGGCGGTCTGTTGCTCGAGTTGGTCGAGCGTGATGGAGGCCAGCCAAGTCAGTGGGCATTCAACGGTGTACCGTCGGAACATGCTATCAAAGGTTTTGGTGGAGCTGTATTATTCAGCCATGTACCTGACAAAACAACGGAAGTGCTGACAACGATGCTCGGTCTGGAACAGGTAGGGGAAGAGGGTGGAATCATTCGTCTGCAGGCGAGCGGTGATATCGGTCAACTGATCGACATTCAATCGACTGGAATCCAGCGGGGAATTGGCGGAGCAGGGACGGTTCACCATATCGCATGGCGTGCAAAAGATTATGTCGAGCACGAACAAATGCAGCAGGAGCTTCAAAATGCGGGATATCATCCAACTCCTGTCATTGACCGTCAGTACTTCAACGCTGTGTATTTCCGGGAACCGGGAGGTATACTGTTTGAACTGGCCACTGATCCTCCAGGATTTGCACGGGATGAACCACAGGAGAGTATGGGCCAAAAGCTGATGCTGCCTGAATGGTACGAACCACAGCGTGAGCAGATTGAACAGTTGCTGCCACCTATTCAAGTACGTGAATGGAAAGGAGAGTCCAAATCATGAGTACTACTAATACAATGAAACATATTTATAAAGCAGGTTCTCAGCCAAATGCACCCACCCTTTTGTTGCTGCACGGGACAGGTGGAACGGAGAACGATCTGGTAGGTCTGGCCGAGATGATTGCCCCAGGAGCTGGTATTCTGGGGGTGCGTGGTAACGTATCTGAAAATGGAATGCCCCGTTTCTTCCGCCGTTTGGCGGAAGGGGTGTTTGACGAAGAAGATCTCATTGCACGGACAGCGGAATTGGGTTCATTTGTGGATGCAGCTGCTGTGGAGTATGGCTTTGATCGTGCCAATGTCTTCGCACTGGGCTATTCTAACGGAGCAAACATTGCAGCAAGTCTGATCTTCCATCAGGCTGACGTATTCAAAGGAGCGATTCTGCACCATCCGATGGTACCGCTTCGCGGTTTGGAATTGCCAGACCTGAAGGGGCTGCCTGTATTCATCGGCGCAGGAGAGAATGATCCAATTGTGCCGAAACGTGAAACGGATGAATTGGCCTCACTACTTAGCGGTGCGGGTGCAGCTGTGCACATGCACTGGGAGCGTCAGGGGCATCAGTTGACCCGTACCGAGGCTGAAGCTGCTGCGGCTTGGTTTAAGACTCAGGCTTAAAAAATTTGACTGGCATTTTAAAAGGGATGTCCCATAGGTCATGAAAATGACGGGAACATCCCTTTTTTGCCGTTTTTAAGGTTTAACGAACCGAGCAGCATGCTACTCGTGCCAATTTCCAACGATCCACTTTTTAATGAATCAGAGCGACACTATGCCTTGTCCTAAAGTATGGAATAATCTATAATCAATTAATTGATAATCATTTTCAATTAGATTCGGTTTGTTATGACTATGCGTGTAATCAGGAGGGGAAGATGAAGCCTAACCATAGCTCACATTCTTTTGGTTCAAGTGCATTTATTCAGACCCGGGATGGTCGCAAACTACATTATATGTCCAGAGGAACAGGCGATCTGACCGTTGTATTTGAGTCCGGTATGGGCTTCTCACGATCGACTTGGGGGCTGGTAGCACCTGCTGTTGCTGGACATGCACGTGCCGTCGTGTACGACAGGTCGGGGACAGGACGAAGTGAAGTCCATTCGTCTGCGCGCAATCTCCGTAGAATAGCAGAAGACCTGGACGATCTGCTGACTGCACTGGGGTCTGGTCCGTTCATATTGGTAGGGCACAGTTGGGGAGGCCCGATTGTACGAGCGGCTGCGGCCTCAAACCTATCAAGATTAAGGGGAATCATCCTGGTTGATCCTTCAGACGAGCATTGCCAATTGTACTTTTCCAAAGCAGCCAAATTCAATTTTGGCTTGAACAGTCTCCTAATTCCACTCATGGCACGTACAGGATTGTACAGATTATTAGGCAGCAAACCTGGAAGTGTACAGCCTGACGATGTTGTCAGAGATCACCGTTCCGAGGATTTCACTGTACAGGCGGCTAAGACAGTGGTTGCAGAGTCGAAACCTTTTCTGACTGACTTGGCTTCCTTGCTGATTACTCCTCTCGATCTTGGTGATCTGGAGGTTAGCATTATATCAGGCACGAAAACAGGCATGGGAGAACGTAAAATAAGACCTGCTATTATCGAGGCACACCGCCGGACTGCGAGTACTTTAACGAATGCAAAATGGATTGGAGCCGATCGATCCAGCCATATGGTCATGTTTACAGATCCACAGGTCATTGTTGATGAAATATTGCGAATGGTAATTGATGCGAGCTCAGGCGCAAGAATAGAACAAAAGTGATACAATAAAAAGAAAAAGCAATGCTTGCATTGCCAACCAAGATAAGCGGAGTGTGGATAAGAGATGAAACCAGTGGAACAAGAACCAACGGGAACTGCCAATTCCGGCCGTACCGGTGTTGGCATGGAAGATATCGTGCGCGCACATCATGTACTGCGTGAAGTCATTGTAAGAACGCCATTGCAGCGGGATGCTGTATTGTCAGCCAAATATAACTGTAATGTATATCTTAAACGGGAAGACCTGCAGGTAGTTCGTTCGTTTAAAATTCGTGGAGCATACAACATGATTCGTAGTCTGACTCCAGCTGAACTGGAGAAAGGCATTGTCTGCGCGAGCGCGGGTAACCATGCGCAGGGAGTTGCTTTTTCCTGTAACGCGCTTAGCATTCACGGGAAAATCTTCATGCCAAGCACAACTCCTAACCAGAAGGTGAAACAGGTACGTCGATTTGGTGGAGATAATGTTGAAGTTGTGCTGACAGGTGATACGTATGACGATGCTTATGAAGAAGCTATGCGTGCGTGTAATGAACAGGGTATGACGTTTATCCATCCGTTCGACCAGCCGAAGATCATTGCAGGTAATGGTACGGTGGCGATGGAAATCATGGAGAGTCTGGATGAAAAAGCGGATTATGTATTCGTCACAATTGGTGGCGGCGGTCTGGCTGCTGGCGTTGGAACCTACATGAAGACGGTTAGCCCGGAAACACGTATCATTGGCGTAGAACCACTTGGCGCGGCTTCCATGAGTGAGGCCATGTTCCGTAAGCAGGTTGTCACGTTGGATGATATTGATAAATTCGTGGATGGTGCTGCGGTGAAACGTGTTGGTGACCTGACCTTCGACATCTGTAGTGAAACGTTGGATGACATTGTGAAGGTGCCTGAGGGCAAAGCCTGCACCACCATTTTGGAGCTATATAATGAAAATGCTATCGTTGTGGAGCCTGCCGGTTCTCTAGCGGTTGCTGCACTGGAGCAGTATCGCGAACAAATTGCGGGTAAGACGGTTGTCTGTGTGATCAGCGGCGGCAACAATGATATCGATCGGATGCAGGAAATCAAAGAACGTTCGTTGATCTACGAAGGTTTGAAATATTATTTCATGGTCAATTTCCCACAACGTGCGGGAGCTTTGCGTGAATTCCTTGTGGAAGTATTGGGACCCAATGACGACATTGCCCGTTTTGAATATACGAAGAAGCATGATAAGGAAAATGGACCGGCCTTGGTGGGCATCGAGTTGATGTACAAGGAAGATTACCAGCCGCTGATTGAACGTATGAATCGTAAAGGCCTCGCGTATACCGAGCTGAACAAAAATCTCAATCTGTTCAACATGCTAATCTGATGAATTATTCCAATGTGAAGTCGGACCGTAGTGAGGCGCAGCCTCTGTTGAGACCTGCTCGCAAAGAAGATGTGGCACAAGTCATTCCTCTGCTTTATCAGGCGATTGGTGATATTGCCTATGCTCTGGCGGGTGAAGGTGAGCATGAGAAAGCGATGCAGATATTGCAGCAATTTTACGTACAGGAAGACAATCGGATCAGTTATCGCAATATAACGGTAATGGAGCAGAACGAACAGGTCGCTGGAATACTGGTAGCGTATGATGGCGGTGAAGCAGATCTTCTGGATCAGCCAATACTGGATCGGCCTGGTCGGAGTACAGATGAGAAATATACGTTGGTCAAAGAAACCCGTCCCGGGGAGTATTATCTAGATACTCTATCCGTAAGCGAAGCGTATCAGGGACAGGGTATCGGCAAGGCATTGATGGCTGCTTTTGAGCAGCAGGGGAGGGAACTTGGACACTCCCAGGTGTCCCTCATTGTTGAACGTGACAATGGTCGTGCCTTAATGTTGTACGAACGCCAGGGCTATATCAAGGATGAAGTAATTGTCATTGGTGGACATGAGTATAACCATATGGTCAAGCCAATTCTGTAGTTCTTGAATCTGAGTTACCCGGTATAGAGATTCAATTCATCAATAGAATCCAAAGAAAACCGACATGGGAGCGAAGCCTATGTCGGTTTTCTTTGTGTTCATTATGTGCTTTAGGTAATTAATATCATGAATTATTTAATAGCCGGCATCCGCCCCGGTCGGAACATTCTGTTCTAACCATTTCTTCACCGCAGCTGTATTCTCATACTTTGCTTCCTTAACCACATCCATGAAGGCATCCAGCTTGGTGAGGAATTCACTATCGACGGATGCAAGACGCTGCAAGACGCCGTTGTATCCTCTTTGGGCGTTCGCAACCATTTTGTTCGTTTCATAATCAAACAGAGGTGTATTGTTCAGCCCATAAAAGGTATACAGGGTATAACTGTTCAACAGATCTTGCACCTGCTTGGCTCGATTCGATTTCGGATGCAGCTCCAGGAATCTTTCCTGGCTGAGTGCCCGAAGGAGAATTTCCTGGTAGCCAATGACCAGTGCTCCGTCATCCGCAGGCAGGTTTTTCGTTTCCTTCGTCATGATGAAGATGTAGCTTGAAATATCCTCTGTAATATCAGAGGTATATTTCACGAGTGCCGCATAATTCATAATCGGATAGAGGGAGCCTTCGAGCATGACGAGGCGATAACCGCTGTCACGGGCTTCTTTTAACAGTATACGCAGATCGGAGTCCTGAGTACGCCCCATGAGTTTGGTGAAGCTGTCGTTCGTTTGGTATGCCTTGAGCATCTTGTCCTGAATGTTAGGAACGAGCAAGCGGTCCGTCATGGAGGTTAGAGCCTTCAAACGTGCATTCTCCAATTGAAGCACCATTAGGGTGGCGTGATGCTTTGTTACTTTTTTGATATTGGATTCCAGAAAGGTGTCAGTGGCGGGTAAGCCGTTCTTTTTTTTGAGCATGGACTGAAATGTTTTATATATGGCGGTTGAACTGCTGGTGGTTACTTTGGTATCCGGGCTTGAAGGAGCGGCAGTAGCAACTCCGGATGTAGCTGCGGTTCCTGTGAAAATTGCAGCAATGGTAAGGAATGTGAGGAAGAATCGCATCCCTTTGCGTTGTCCATATAAATACGATGATGTCATCTGTGTGAACCTCCCGTAATTTTAAAGATAATAGGTTGTTATTCACTATACATTAAACGAATTTGGGAAGGATGTTGTTGCGGAATAATGACAAATTATTCTGTTATTTTTAACCTTTGGAGGGTAGATGGTGGAAGGACATTTCTGCGAAAATATTTTTTGTGGGATTGGAAACTTTTACTGATGTTCATACGTCTTAGATGTGCACAGGAAATTACAGGAATAAAATGAAATTCACCAACGATCACATTTTAACTTAAATAATGAAGAGAATGGGGATATTGGATATGAGAAAAGCTGGAGGACGTCAAGTGAAAAAGGTGATGTCAGCACTGGCCGTATCGGCCATGTTGATGTCTGCGCTACCAACGTCAGTTATGGATGCAGCTGCAAGAATCAGTATTTATATTAACGATGCGGAGCTCTCTTCCGCACAGGCACCTGTCATGAAAGGTGGACGTGTATTGGTTCCTTTGCGGTCCATCTTTGAAGGATTGGATGCAACAGTAGAGTACACCAACAGAACTAAAACCATTAAGGCTAGCCGGGGTGACCAAGAAGTATCGCTGACGCTGGGTTCCAAAACGGCTTACATCAACGGAGAAGCAATCGCACTGGATGTGCCTGCAAACACAATTAAAGGAAATACGATGGTTCCGATTCGTTTTGTCAGTGAAGCTTTTGGAGAGAAAGTATTCTGGAATTCCCGCAATCAGCGAGTAGATATCAAAACAACGTCCACACCTCCTGTAGATGATACGAAATATGCAGCATGGAACATTTATGGTTCTGTATCCGGAAGCAATGGGGATGGTCGTGACTTGACTGTAAGCTTCACACGCCCGACGTCTGAGAAGGCTGTATCCGAGTATCGTGTGATGCTGGTGAAAACCCGTGATGTAAACAGTTTTAATGAGTCTGCGGCATCTGTCGTGCCATCCGGTAATTACACATCCATTTCTCCAAATGGCACTGATCCAAGATTGACGCTGAATGCCCAGACACGCGACGTGAACGGGGATTTGTTAAACACAAGTGAAACCTATCGTCTGTATGTACTTACAATGGGGAACAGCAACAACAGCTACAAAAATCTGCTGGCGTGGTCTTCCCAGTCCTTGAAACTAAACAATGTGAAAACGACTGTTCAACCTGTCACAGGCCTGAAGATCGCAGATATCAGTGACTATGGCGATGGACGTGACCTGGAAATTAACTTCACACAGCCGAGTACCACATCCAATATTACGTATTACCGTGCTTTTGTAGTTAAGGCGAAAGACGCTTCTTCATTCAACCTGACTACGGCCAATAATGTATCCAGTTCGAATTCAACCATTATCTACAAAGGTAACAGCACAGCGGTCAAAAGCCAGCTAAGTTCCTCGACGCGTGATACATCCGGGGAATTGATCAAAAACGGCACATCCTATGTCGTCTACATTGTATCCGTGAGCTCCAATGCGGCAACAGCAGACAATAAACTGTCCACAGTATCCTCTTCGCTCACGCTGGGCGTAAACACAGCAACAGCACCTGTTATCACATCAGTGAGAGATAATTCGGATTACGGAGACGGTCGTGATATTCAGGTGAGCTTCAACCGTTCATCCGATGAGTCAAAAGTTGCTAATTATCGAATTTTCGTTGTGCGCAACTCGGTTGCCAGCAGCTTCAATCTGACTACGGCAAGCAATCTGTCTTCCAGCTTGTACTATAACGTGAACAAAACAGGCAACAATATTACAACAACACTGCCATCCTCCATGAAGGACACAAGTGGTTATAACGTAACAAATCTGCAAGACTACCGGATCTTTGTTATGGCTGTAGGCAACCAGCAGAATGGATATACAAATGCGCTGTCTTCCTCGTCTTCACTGCTGAGACTGACAACAAATAGTAATGCTGGAGTCGCAAGTAATATTGGGGTTGCTGATGTGAGTGACTATGGCGATGGACGCGATCTCCGGGTTTCGTTTAATAGAGCTTCGGATGAATCCAATGTTTCCGCGTATCGTGTATATGTGGTCCGTTCCGGCAATGCAGGCAGCTTCACACTGAGCGCTGCTAACGCATCGAACAATTATTATCAGGTGAATAAGACTGGTGGAAATCAGTCATTTACCCTCCCTAACTATATGGTGGATACCAACGGTTACACAGTTTCCAATAACAATAACTATCGCGTGTTTGTCCTGTCGGTAAGCACAAGTGGAAACTCCAGTCAGAATGCTTTATCTTCTTATTCTTCACAGATTACGTTGACTGCCAATGCAACTGTGACTGCACCAAGCAATGTGGCGGCAACGGATATTGGGGATAACGGCAATGGTAGCGATCTGCGTGTGACGTTCAATCGTTCGACGGATGAGACAAATGTGAATCACTATCGGGTGTTTGTGGTGAAATCGACAAATACGAGCTTTAATCTGACATCTGCGAACTCAATTAGCAGTGCGAATTATACGTATGTAAGCAAAAATGGAAACAACCAGACTGTTAATCTTACAAGTAATACGACAACCGTGGATGGCAGTGCTATTGTGAATGGTGTGGGCTATCGTGTGTATGTAATGGCAGTGAATAATAACGGCTCACTTGCCAATGCATTGTCTTCAGGCTCGGGAGTGATTACATTGGCTTCCAATACGGCTGTAGCCGCAGTGAGTAATGTAAATGCAACTGTGAAAGATCAGGGGCAATTAGGAAATCCTTCGGATGTGAAAATTACTTTCAACAAACCATCCAGCGAAAATGGTATTGCCAACTATCGTGTTTTGATTGTGCCTGCAAGCCAGGTAAGTGGTTTTAATACAAGTTCTGCACTTGGGATCACCTATAGTATTGATATCAATAAAAACGATGCAGGAAATCCAATTGTATTAAACAATGGTCACCGGGATATTAACGGGAGTGGACTTGTTGTGGGACAGAAATATAGAGTGTTTGTCTTGTCCGTATCAGATAGTACTGCACGTGCTTCCAATCTATCCGCTGCTTCTAATGAATTTAATATCTTTGCACAAGCTACTGAAGTAAAAACAGCAACGATCAATGAACTTCGAAATACTAGTTCAGCAACGGATGCAAGTTACAAGGTGCTATTCAATAAAGCATCAGATGAAACTGGAATATCCCAATATCGACTTTTTATTGTTAAAGGCTCAGATAGTCTGAATGCAATCACGGCAAGCTCAAATATCAACTATAGAGTTATTTCTCCGGAAGAACTTTTGGCGGGGGAAATTAACCTGACTTCAGGTACTAAAGATTCAACTGGAACTAACATTGCGGTTGGAAATGAATACAAAGCATATATTTTGTCTGTTGCTGGAAATACAACAACCTATACTAGTGCCCTTTCTGCTCCATCTGGTACAGTTATGTTGCAAACAGTTGCGCCGGTAACTCAAGTTCAAACGCCACAACCAAATGCTGATTCTACCAATTCGGTCCAGTGACGCTACACCTCAGACCTAAAATAAATATTATGAAGTAACTACTTCAACAGAAGAAGCTCCCTTTCCAACACGGAAGGGAGCTTCTTCTGTTCGTTGAACCAAGGTCAGTTCAATATAGAATTTACACCATAGAGGAGAATGATTAATTTTAAAAATCCTGTCACCAAAAAGGTTCCTTTGGCCTTTGCTGCAACGGGGCAACCGATGGATAATAGGAGAAAGAAGAGCATGATCCGAAAGGACTGATGGGATGCTTGCATTTCGCTTGACCGGCCTGCCGGATTCCCGGTTGCCTCTGTATCTGTATTGTGTGGGGACACAAGAAGAGAAAGTTCAGTTTAGACCGGATGGATTTCCGGTGTATCAGCTTTTTTTATTACGCAGCGGCAAAGGGGAATTTAAGGTTCCAGGTGAAGGAGCGTGGACAATATCGGCGGGTGAACTGTTCGTGATGGAACCTGGGGTGGCTCATGAGTATATTCCGCATTCCAAAACACACGGAGAGCTTGGATATATTGGCATTGGTGGAGAGGCGGCGGGGGCGGTGCTTCGGTCGGCGGGGCTACTGGCGATGGGGCCACTGCGTTTGTCCGAATTTGAACAGTTTTGGTCACGTCTTACGGATATCTGGCACTCGCTGGGCGTTGGGATGACTGAAATGTGGAACAGTTCAACGATCATCTATCAGCTTATTCTGGACATGTCCCGGTCCATTCTCCCTCTGCGTGAGGAGACAGGGGAGCGAGTAGCACGGAGTGGATCATTAACACGTTCTGAGCGCGAGTCGGAATCGGCAAATGAAGCATTCACCCGAGCTGTGTCACTGATGCAAACGCACTACCAGGATGATCTGCTGCTGAAGCATGTAGCTGAAGCCGTTGGTTATTCGGTGCAGCACCTGAACCGATTATTTCACCAGAGGCATGGGATAACGGGACACCAGTACATGCAGCGATTGCGTTTGCAGAAGGCGTCCGAATGGTTGGACAAGCACCCACAAGCAAGTGTAAGAGAGGCTGCGGAGACAGTTGGTATGGAAGTGAACTACTTTATCCGCATGTATAAGCGAGAGTTCGGAGAGACTCCGGGCAAGGAAATCAAGCATCGCATTCAGCTCAAAATGGAGAAAGACTCTACGGGCCCTGTGGATCATCTATATGAAGTATGACAAGGTCATCCTTTCGGATATGGATTCAGTTTCAAACGAGCTACTGGCCGTAATATAAGGTTACTTATGAGTTATGGTAAGTGATTATCTTTACCTATGCTAGATAAAAAGCATTATGAGGTTTACCTGAAGGGTCTGAAAATAAAAATAGCTGTCGAGAATTTCTCAACAGCTGGTTGGGGGGCCATTAGGGCCCCTTTTTTGACACTCGATATTCTATTTCATCACCGAATTGTCGTACTTCATCTTCGCACACCACATAACTGGGATATACCCAATGCTGCTGCCCACAAAGGGCACCAACATCCTTATGCTTTCTTTTGTCCGAAGAGTGGTCTCAACGTAGCTAATCCCACAATCCCGATTACGAGACTAATCCACGGAGCCAACGTAAATACAGGAAGGCTGTCACGCAGCGGATATCCTACAAATAAGACAAGCACAACGATAACGATATAGATGACGATTCCGCGAAGATTGACCTGTGGCCTGGCCGTCTTGTCTGCTCCCTGATCATCTGGACGCTCAGCAAGGCGGCGAAGCATTTCAACCAATGCAATACCTCCAACCGCCGCAACGATTAGGGAGAACAGGCTGATATGGCTAAATGGTTCCCTATCTCCACCCGTCCAGCCAATAAATAGCCCAACTGCACCTTGAATCAGCATGACAAAAGACAAAGCTGCCCAGGAGATCATGAAGTACCATTTGGGCGTCCGTTTAACTTGATCCTTAGTCTCCGCAGGCTCGGCTTCAACTGCTGCTGCCTTCTTGGCTGACGTACTGGTTTTATTGGATTTGCTTCCGCCCCGTACGGCCGTACTTGAAGCTCTGGATGAGTCCATATTTGATTCACCAGCAGTTGCGGACGGATTATTGTCTGCTACTCCTAGTTGTGAATAGATATCCTTTTGCATATCAGCTCCATATAACTCACGAGCAGGCTTGCCGTCACGCTGAGCTTGTACGATGGCTCTTCCAGCCGAGAGAATCCATTCTTCCTGCGTTCTCTCATCGGCAGGTGCTTGACGCGCAATGGTGCTGATCTGATCGAACAGTTTTACATGTTCCGGTGTCATCTTACTCATTTCGGTCATTTGCCGATTCTGTATTTCTTTCAACTTCTTATAGGAAATCCCCAATGATTGCTCCCCCTGTCTACACACGTTCTGATCCCCGGTGATCTGGAGACCCTGACGGTATTTTAGTATACGGGAAGGGCTCTCGTTTCGCAAAGTCATTCCTTATAAAACAACTGTTTACGATTCGACCATAGCCCTGCGCAGGCTAGAATGACACAGGTGCTTAGCAGCACCAGTTTTCCGTGACTACGAATCCATTCCAAGATGTGTTCCATGAATTCAACCCTTTCGCCAGAAGGAATCGGAGGCAAATGTTGGCTATGATATATGGCTTAGGTTCTCCGTGGTTCGCCGTTAATATGCGTAAGGGATCGTCCAGTTCTAACGATTGTGTGAAGAATGAATAAAGTACAGCCGATTCCACCACAATAGTAGCATTTCCAACAGAAACCAGGGATAGGAGTGTGGCAGGAATGGATCAACAAACGGAACAATTAACAAGGAAGCTGCTGCTGAATAGCAACTCCCGCGGAGTAACGGATGAGGTTGTGCCAATGGAGGAGACGTTGGAGGATGCTGAATATGCGGAAGAGTATACAGAAGGAACCTTTCAGTCAGGGAGCTTCTGGGGGAGCTCGAATTCGGCTCATGAACATGAATGGCAGGGGCGTGTGGAGACCCATGAGATGTTCCGTCGAAGTTATGAGTAATGGCTTCAAGTATTAGGAATGATTCGAGTCAGCTGTGTTCAGCTTGGCTCATTTTTTTTGCGAAATTGCCGATAAAATGTAGACAAGGTACGTCTAGAAATGGACATTTACTCACGTTGACTTGAGGTTCACAGGATGATAATATACTAATATCATCTTAATACACATTAAACTTATCGGATTTATATATAATTAACAAAATGAACATGAGCAGGGAAGAATGGAAAGGGGAAATGGGCATGGAGCGTCAGATCAGTATTCGTCATGGGCAGGAAGAATTAACAGCCACGATACATTATCCGGTCGTCAAAGACATTAAGGAGGGAAATCACCAACAGCGCGTGCCTCTTGCTGTCATCTGCCATGGATTCGTAGGAAGTCGGATCGGTGTGGATCGTCTCTTTGTGAAGACCGCCCGTGAGCTGGCCGAAGATGGGTATTTGGTGCTGCGCTTCGATTACATCGGCTGCGGGGAGAGCAGTGGTGAGTATGGAGCTGAAGGACTTGAATCCATGATTACCCAAACACGTTCTGTGCTGGACTATGCGGTAAATTGCAGTGATGTAGATCCAACCCGTGTAACGCTGATCGGTCATAGTCTGGGTGGAGCTGTTGCTCTGCTGACTGCTGTCCGTGACAAACGGGTCAAGAATCTCGTCATGTGGTCATCCGTTGGATATCCGTTCAACGATATTGTGAAGATTACCGGACGTGATGTGTACGATGAAGGGGTGAAACTGGGGTCTGCTGATTATCTTGGCTACAAGTTTACACCAGCATTCTTTGAATCACTGGCTGAACATCAGCCTTACCAGGAAGCCGTTAAATTTAACGGAGATGTTCTGGTGGTGCACGGCACGTCGGATGAGATCATTCCTGTCGATTACGCATTCCTGTATCAAAAGGTATTCTGGATGCGCCAGGAAGGCCGCTGCGACAAGGAGATTATTTTCCAGGGCGATCATACCTTCTCTTCCGGTAAAGAGCGTGAACAGCTGATTACGCGTACGAGAGAATGGCTAGGAGAGCGTCAGAAGATTGAACAGGATTGGCAGCACTGGATGATCTAAGAGGGCTAAATATCAATCTCTATGATTAGGCTGGAGCATTCTATAGCCAACATGGATCGGTCCATAAGGTAACATGCGCGTCCATATTGCATCTGATTGGGATGTTAGCTTGGAAAAGCGCCTTCTTCGGGGTAAAATAGAAGGGTAAGCATCCTATCCGTGTCTGGAGGTTGGCAGCAATGACATTACCCGCACTATTCATTGCGCATGGTTCTCCCGCTCTGGCGGTGGAGAGCAATGACTACACTCACTTTTTGAACCAGCTTGGAGACAGGCTGCCGGCTCCGAAAGCCATTGTTGTATTTACGGCGCATTGGGATCGTCCCGAACCGTCTGTGACAATGGATGATACACATCAGACCTTGCATGATTTTTACGGATTTCCCTCTAATATGTATACAATGAATTACCCTGCGCCTGGTCAGCCAGACCTTGCGAATGAGATCTGCGCTCTGTTCACTCGTAGTAATCTTCCACATCAACCGGTTCGAGGCCGGGGATTGGATCACGGGGTATGGGTACCGCTGTTACACATGTATCCAGAGGCCAATATTCCTGTTATTGCGGTATCTGTCGACTCGTTGCGTTCCCCGCAGGAACAGTATGATATAGGCCGGATGCTGGAGCAGCTGCGTCATGATAATGTGCTGATCATTGGCAGCGGTGGAACGGTTCATAACTTGCGTATGCTTGGCAGTAATGATGAACCGCCGCAAGACTGGGCAGTGGAATTCGATAACTGGATTGGCGAGCGGCTTGAGCAGTGGAATACGAGAGAGCTGTTTCAGTATGACAAAAAAGCGCCCCATGCCCGCACAGCAGTTCCATCTTATGGAACGGAGCACATTGCGCCTTTGTTCTATGCTATGGGTACGGCTGATATGTCACGATCTGCAAAACGTCTATTCCAGTCGTATCCTTACGGTACGCTCAGTTTAAACTGCTGGCAGTTTGGTGACGGCGTATAACTTGGAACAAACAAGAGTATGTGAACAAGTCTTTGAGTTTTATTTTGCAAATACACCTAGTTCATCGACCAGACAGACTTAGGTTATGAATTAGCTGAACCAAAAAAGGTTTCTGCGGCCAGCGTAATGGGCCTCAGGAACCTTTTTCTATGACTGAGCATTCTGCATTTTAGTATAATCACTTGCGAATCTCAAAAAGCTCACATGCTGTACGCGAGTGATATGCCAGTTCACTTACACTGGACTGAATAACAACGGTATTGCTGTCAAAACGGATAATGACGCCACCGGAATCAATCTGGTGATTATCTTTAAAAACACGAACTTTATGCTTCATTTCCATGGCTTCCTGGAAGTCGGCATCGGTTTCAAGGCGGCGCTGGGTTGGCATGTCATGTACTCCTTTAATTGTAATCGATCGATATGTTCATCATAATACGTGTTTCTGTCGATGGGCAAGTCAGTTGACCTACAAGCATATATAAAAAACCAAAAAAAGTCCTGCTCTCCAGGGGGAGGGGAGCAGGACCGGAAAATGTCTATTTAATATTTAGGCTGTTTTGTGCGTATGATTTATCGTTGGTGTATCTTTAGGCAGGCTGCCTTTATTGCGAGTGAACATTCCGCGAAGGTATGGCATTACCCAATGATCCAAACCAATTTTACCAGCATTTGCACCAGCGACTACAAGGAAGATTTCCATCAGAACTAATTGAGCATTCGTGCTTACTGTTCCCGAGAAGAGGAACGCGAAGTTCATGACCATCGCCATCAGTGCTGCGAGTGTTGTAAAGCATCCAAGAATGAGACCCAGACCTACAAGGAATTCACCCAGCGGGATGATGAAGTCGAACAGTCCTGCGTTTGGTACCGCGAAGTTCTCAAGGAATGTTCCCCACCAAGCTTGAACGGTTGGGTTTTCACCCGTTGCTTTTCCTACAGCGCCTGCAAGGAATCCGCCAGCTTGGAATCCACCTGTTAATTTGCCCCATCCGTGTGTCATCCAGTCGTAACCGATATACACCCGAAGTACTGTCAAAATCCACATTGCCACTTTGTTTTCTCTAAGCCATTGGTTGAAGCTGAACATATAAACCACTCCTTCATGGAATTTAGTGTGTGTTGTTTTTTTTTGTTTTTCTAAGTGATCACCTTTGATGTCTTTATTGTATAGTTCAAAAGTCATTCTGTTTGTGATTATTATCACAATCTAGTTCAAATTTTAAGTAAGGTTTGAGAAGTTCACATTTAGGACATATTTTTCATCCTGTCTCAAGTTTCAAACGTGAAATGCGGGGTAGAAAATGCTCTCCTTATCGAAGACAAATGGTGCTGTGTGTGATTAAATGGAAAGAAATACGTGAAATGGTCACTTACATAAGAGCAACTACAGCCTAGATTTCAGCCATATCGTCCAGGAGGTACATATATTGAAGCAACTGAAATGGAACAAACCGACGTCAGTGGCGTCGCTGCTTATTCTGGCCCTGAGTCTGGTCGCTTGCCAGAGTAAGGAGATGGTCCCGATTCCGAAGCCGGAGTCCGTTCCCACACCCGTACAGGAAGAACAAGAAACGGAAGAACCTGCCACATCGCTCTACACAGCACCACTGACGGGTCTGCCTGTTGATGAAGCAATTACGCGCCGTCCGCTGGCAGTTATGATTAACAATGCACCTGCAGCGCGGCCCCAGTCAGGTCTGAGTGCGGCAGATATTATTATTGAAGTGCTCGCTGAGGGAGGTATTACCCGTTTTATTGCCATCTTCCAAAGTGAAGGCGGGGCAGAAACGGTTGGACCCGTGCGCAGTATCCGTCCGTATCTGATCGAGCTTGGTGAGAGTTACGATGGGGTATTGGTTCATGCGGGTGGCAGCCCGGATGCCTATTCTATTTTACAAAAGCAGCAGAAACAGCATATGGATGAGATATCGAATAGCGGCCCTTATTTCTGGCGTTCCTCCGATCGCAAAGCACCGCACAATCTATATACGTCGGCGGACAAGCTGAGAGAAGGCGCGGATACCAAAGGCTATAGTCACGACTTTAAGTCCCCTGTATATACGTATAACGAAGAAGGTGCCACGTCCACCGGAGAGTTGGTCAAGCAGTTCGATATTCATTATTTATTGGAGAGTTACCGGGTCACGTATGATTATGATGAAGTTAGCGGACGATATATGAGATTGGTGAACGGAAAGGCAGATCAGGATCTGGATAACGGCAATCCCATTGGAGCGGCCAATATTATTGTAGCGGGTGCAGATCACAAGGTGCTCGACAATGTGGGCAGAATTTCCGTTAATTTGGAGCAGGGTGGTGAAGCCATGCTGTTTCAAAAAGGCAAGATGATTCGAGGACAGTGGGTCAAAAAACCAGGTGACATTATTCGATTTGTGCAAAATGGGTCCGAAGTTGCTCTTATTCCTGGCAAGACTTTTATTAGTATCGTTCCGAATCAGCCTGATTTTGCAGGGCATGTCGAAATTGAAAATTAATCCAATTTGAAGAGAAATGTAAACGCAGTGTAAAATTTCATCATCATTTTTCCAGCCATTCCAAATAATTAAGATTCATTTCAGATTTATGTGATAAGAATATAAAAAAGGATCATGCCTTATGTACAAACCGTGAAACATTTATGATAAGATATCAAAGGTTGTCATTTCATGTTTCATCGGTTATCGGCAATTTCTCGTAAAGGGGATAGAGCTATGAAGCTTAAGAAGAAGAAGGATATATTTTTTGAGACACTAGAGAACATGGCAGATACGGTCGTGCAAGCGGCTGATTATTTCTCCCAACATGTTTCCAACCTTCAGGATGTGACTCTTTTTGCCAATGAAATGAAGAAGTACGAGTCCCAGTGTGATGATTATGTGCATACCGTCATTACAGAGCTCAACAAGACATTTATCACGCCGATCGAACGCGATGATATTATGGAACTGACAACAACACTTGATGACGTATTGGACGGGCTTGAAGCAACGGCTTCCCGTTTCTATATGTACCAACTGACTGACCCGGACGAATATATTGTTCAATTCGCTGAAATTTTGCGCCAATCGGCTTACGAAATTCAGAAGGCCATTCATTTGCTGTCTCAGAAAAAATTGCTGGCGATTCGCGAGTACACGATTCGTTTGAACGATCTGGAAAACCAGGGGGACGAAGTGCTGCGCAACTGTATCAAGAACCTTTTTGCTACCGTGCCTGATCCGATTGAATTGATCAAGCGCAAAGAAATCTATGAACGTCTTGAGACGACAACGGATGCTTGTGAACATGTTGCCAATGTGCTTGAATCCATCATCATGCGTAATTCTTAAGGAGCCAGAGAATAATGGAAACAACGATTTGGGTATTGGGTATAGTCGTCTTCCTTGCACTGGCGTTTGACTTCATCAACGGATTCCACGACACGGCGAATGCCATTGCAACTTCGGTCTCGACCCGAGCACTGACGCCACGCCGAGCTATTCTTATGGCTGCGGTGATGAACTTTGTCGGTGCCATGATGTTTACGGGAGTTGCGAAGACGATTGGGGGGAGTGTAACCGACCCCACCACGCTAGATAACGGGATTGAGGTCGTCATAGTCACCTTGATCGCGGCGATTATCTGGAACCTGGTTACATGGTGGTTTGGTATTCCGTCCTCTTCCTCACATGCATTGATTGGAGCCCTTGCAGGAGCTGTACTCGTTGGCGCAGGCGCTGATAAAGTCAAATGGAGTGGATTCATTGACATCGTCGGAGGATTGTTATTATCACCTCTGATCGCATTTGCCATCGGTTATGTGGTCATGACCATTCTCAAATATATTTTTGCCAAACGCAGTCCGCATAATGTGAACAAAGGTTTCCGTACGGTACAGATTTTCACAGCAGCGCTCCAGGCGTTTACGCATGGTACCAATGATGCGCAGAAGGCAATGGGGATTATTACTTTTGCACTGGTCGCAGCAGGCGTACAGGATCATCTGGATGTTCCGTTGTGGGTTAAAATCTCCGCGGCAACAGCGATGGCACTCGGTACTTCCATCGGTGGTTGGAAAATCATTAAAACGATGGGAACCAAAATTTTCAAAATTGAACCGATTAACGGGTTTGCAGCTGATCTATCAGCCGCATCTGTTATTTTCTCGGCAACCTTGCTCCACCTGCCGGTGAGTACAACTCACGCAATCACATCTGCCATTCTGGGTGTTGGTTCCGCGAAACGTTTCTCAGCCGTGAAATGGGGACTTGCCGGACGTATCATTATTACGTGGTTTATTACGATTCCGATTACCGGGGCGCTGGCAGGATTGTTGTACTGGATCATTTTCTAATTCGAAAATGTGTTCCGGGACAAATTCTGGGTTTCAGACAAACTGTTCATAACTATGTGAATATCGGGATATGTGGACAATTATACAACCAAAAAGAAGAGACGCCTGTGCATGAACGTGTGGACAGGCTGGATATGTGGATAGCCATCCGTGGAATGATAAACCAAAAGAAGATATTCCTGTGGATACAGGAAACTGTGGATAGGGAAATGAGAGAAGCCAACAGGGTTGGCTTTTTTTGTTGTCGCGTTTGCAGGATAACGTGTGTATAATGGGCTGTTGCAGGAGACGGTTCAGTGGTTAAAGTTGTACAATAACGTAAAGGATACAAGACAAGGACGTGGTCTATTTTATGATTCGTACACTCGCCATCTCACGGGATCATCAGGTATCTGTAAATGTATCGCTTACACAGCTGGATCTGCAGGATTACGCTTGGGTATGGGCAGATTTCAATCAGCCTTCCGAAGAGGAAAGCCAGTTGCTCGATACATATTTTCATTTTCATCCATTAGCTATTGAGGATTGTATGCATGTATTGCAGCGACCTAAGCTCGATTATTATGACAATTTGCAGTTCCTCGTGCTGCATGCACTGAATCCGACCACATTGGAAGCGGAAGAGGTGGACCTGTTTCTGGGTGCGAGCTTCCTGGTATCCTTTCATCACGGGGCACTGGAGGAAGTTGATGAAGCTTGGGAGAGGTTGCTGCATCATGCGCACGAACGAACCATCTGGGCCCGAGGCCCGGTGGCAGCGGCATATACGGTGATGGACAAGCTGGTCGATCATTATTTCCCGTCTCTGTTTGCCATAGAGGATGAGCTGGCTGAACTGGAGAACCGGGGCGGCAAGGAGTCGGTGGAAGACCTGATGAATCAGGTGTTCGACTTGCGCAGTCGACTGCTGAAGCTTAGACGGACGGTAGTGCCTATGAGGGATCTGCTCTATCGTGTAGTCAATTCTCAGCATGTGCAAAGAACAGGAGAGCATACCGTATATTTTACCGATATCTATGACCATTTGTTGAAGCTGACGGATATGATTGAAGCTGATCGGGAGATGACGGCTGACCTGCGCGACAGTTACATTTCGCTGAATTCCAACCGTATGAACCAGATTATGAAGACCCTCACCGTGATAACAACAGTCTTTATGCCACTGACGCTGATTGCAGGGATCTATGGTATGAACTTTGCTTATATGCCTGAGCTGCAATGGAAGTTTGGGTATGGAGCTGTGCTGCTGTTGATGTTTATTCTGGGCGGAAGCATGGTGGCCTGGTTCGTGAAGCGGGGCTGGTTTAAGTAAGGAAGAATAGAAACTGAATAGCAAGTGAAGAGTTAGCGATCTCCACAGATCGCTTCTTTAGCCTGTGTATGATGTGCATAAGAGGGCAAATAAGAGTACATATAGATTCATTTTCGGAATAGATGTCCACATGTGGATAAAATAAATGAAGAAGCATCATGTGCATAACTTTATTTGAGGGGGAATTTGGCTGTTACGAACAGGATGGAAAAAGTAATAGGCATCTTCAGTACTGAAGACGCCTTGGGGAATTTCTCAAGGAATGGATGCTATGAGCTGAATTTTAACATGGGATTTATATCATAAAAGAACCTTGCTACCTTTTTATGATAAGTTGGATGGCTACTGGCCCTTCGCAGGTTACTCTGTTTGCTCCAATACAAATGTGGCTGTAGCTGTAGGTTGTCCATTAACGACAATCGTTAGCGTATGCAAACCAGCGTAATGCTTTCTCGTCGTAATGACTTTGAACGATTGCTTCGTTGCAACCTTGGTTCTTCCGGTAGGGAAGGTTTTGTCAGAGCATTTGAACCGCTTGGGTGCCTGCTTGCCATTTGCTTTCATATATCCGATTTCATATTCGATTCGCAGCATCTGTGACTGACCACTTTCATTAACGACATCAAAGGAAAAATGAAGATCTTCCCCGATGGCCACGGTATCTCTTGCAAGCTGAAGATGCTCGATATGTGTCGCATCCTGCTCGACATAACCAAAGAGACTCAGCGCCTTCGGATGTCCCTTTTTCAGTAATGAGCGGCTTGCATGACGAACGATCCAGTCCGTATGTTCATGTTGTCCGTACCAGCTTGAGGCCAAATCCAGGACCAGCTCTGGATGGTCTTTCGAGATGTCGTTCAGGTGATTGGCTACACTTTTCCGGACATACAGGGACTCGTCCTGCTTCAATTCATGCAGAATGGGAAGTACTGGTGTTGGATCGGTGATGAATTCCCGAAGTTTGGAACCCCATGGAAGACGTGGACGGCTGCCTTCACTGGCAAGCCTGCGTATATGTTCGTTGGGACTTCCCGTCCATTCCATCATGCGTTTCATCGTTTCGATCGGGTAGCGTTCAATAAACGGGCGTACCGCGAACTCGGAACTGGAATAAGGTGTGAAGAGGGTCAAGTACTTCATGGATAGTTCGTAGTTTTCCGGCGCAAGTCCGTTGACTTCAATAAAATCAGGAACGAACAAATACTCGACCCCTCGCATCTGTGGTGCTGCCTGTTCAATCACGTGTAATGCCTCTTCATAGTTGTCAGGGAGAACTTCGGTCAATGCCGACGTAATGCGGCGGATACGAGCTTTGAATTCCAGCTCTCCCCAGCCTTCGGCAAATACAAGTTCACGAAATTGCTGCTTGTCCAACTTGGGGTAGAATTGGTGTAACCTTTCTCCTGTCCGGTCGATTAATGCGGGAGTATATTTGTCTTTAAACAGTTCCATAATCCGCCTCCTTTATCTATAACACAGTATACCTCAATTCACGGGAATAAGAACATAGGTTCTTAAGAAAAGGTTGTGAATATTCTCTTATATGAAAGAATGAGTGGATTGAAGGGGAGAATAAGATGGAAGTGGATTAAGGCACCCCCTTATGTAAGAGGGCGCCTGGGAAAAGAGTTAGAGCTTTTTGCTTTTTTTGGGACGACGTTTGATAGAATTGGATTTATTCCGGCCAGTTTTACTATTCGTGTTCCGTTTGCGCGGAGCAGAGGTCGTTTTTTTTCGGCGTTTGCGTGAGCGAGGTGGCGAATACTCTTCATAATCTTTATCCGCAACACTGCTTCCCTTTTTTCCTTTTCCAAAAGGCAGAATCCCCATCACCAGTTTCATCATGGGTGCCATCTGCTGGAAGCCGCCAACGACCTTTTGCATTTTGCCGATTCCACTCATGATGCCATCAATTCCACCGAAGCGGTCGATCATTCCTTTCAGTTCTCCGATGTTGGCCAGGGAAAAGCCTGAGGAAGACGCAGGCGCTTCCACCGGAACAGGGGGAGCAACAGGAGCTCCCCCGCCGAAAAAGTTTCCACCGGGTCCCCCGGGACCACCTGGACTATAAGGCACAAGTCCGGATGCTTCAACCTCTTGGAATTGAGGGTAGTAAGGCTCTACTCCAGGATACATGGGTGGAACCTGAGCTTCATTCAATGCCCGTGGCGGCATATAGGCAGTAGTATGGGCCTGCCGTTGCGTATGGGAAGCCGGACGCTGCCGTGGAGCGGGCTGGCGGTGATAATAATGCTGTGGCATGAACTATCACGTTCCTTCTATGTTGGATTTCGGAATTGCGTTCCTTCAGCTGCTGGACGTGCATAACAGACCGAGTTGGAACTCCCTTTTGCTATACTGTATGTCATTAGCGGAGAGACGGCGTAGGCGAGTATCCCGTAAAACGGGATATTTGCGGATTTGGGCGCAGGAGAGTATGATAGGTTCGCAGTAGAATTATATGTTTTGGACACAAATTTGTCACATTTTAAACATAATAATTCCTACATAATTAATCGGAAATATATGCAGAAAAAGGGGATAAATCGTGAAATAGAGGGGGATTGTGCGCGCAGGGAGGACATTAATGCTATATGAAAGCGGTAACATGTATTTTTATTCTGTAGTGCGTGAAATCGTTAACGCTTGAAATACCAACTCAGGCTGGGTACAATGAAGGTACACAGTAACCGCTAGGGGATGATGATGAAATGCAGCTGAAAAAGCTAAATGATAAAAGCATTGAACAATTATTTGAGGCTATTTTGACTCTGAAAGATATTGAAGAGTGTTATGTGTTTTTTGATGACCTCTGCACGGTAAACGAGATTCAATCCATGTCCCAGCGGCTAGAAGTAGCGCGTATGCTTGGCAAAGGAAATACCTATAACCAGATTGAAGCTGAGACAGGTGCAAGTACAGCCACGATCTCTCGTGTAAAACGCTGCCTGAACTACGGTAATGACGGTTATAAAATGACGCTGGAACGCCTGGGACGTTAAGGATGAAGAAACCGGGTGTACTCATCATTAGTCACGGTTCACAGGAGAAGACCTGGGTAGAATCCGTCGATGACGCGGTCTCCCGGTTGAATCTGCCTAAACCCTTGCCCGTTGAAGCCGGGTTTCTTGAGCTTGTGGAGGGACGCCTGATCCAGGACGGTATCAACCGACTGGAAGCACAGGACGTAACCGATATATTGGTCGTACCTCTGTTTGTTTCGTCCGGTAGTACACATGTGGATGAGATTGAGTATGCCATCGGTGCCAAAGACGCTCCGGAGCGTGAGACTGATCTGGAACCCTTCGAGGTGAATGCACAAATTCACTTCGGTTATCCTGTGGATAACGACCCGGATATTGCGGTTATGGTCTGGGACAAGGTAAAGGCCCTGTCGCAGCAACCAGAACAGGAGACGATTCTGTTAGTCGGACATGGGAGTATTCACGATGGATTCCGTCAGCGCTGGGAAGCGGGCATTTCTTCACTCGCACAGCGGGTGCAGGAAGTAAGCGGTGTTGCTCATACCGATTATGCGCTGCTAAATCCGGATAGTGTGTACGACAAGGCGAAATACTGGAGTGAAGAGCGGGGGAGCCGGGTTATTGTGGCGCCGCTGTTTTTGAGTGCCGGTTATTTCACCATGAAGGCGATCCCGGGCCGGCTGAAGGAACTGGATTACGCGTATAGTGGTGAGACACTGCTTCCACATCCTTTATTAGGAAAGTGGCTGGAGCGCCAAATTCAACTTTTACTGGAAAGATGTAATAAGGTTAGGTTTTAATTCAGGGAAAACAAGTCGCTGCTGGCGATTATTCCCGTTATCTCTAACAATAGCTTAAACACAAACGGCAGAGATGCCGTTTTTTTGTTTTTATATGTATTTTAGACAAAACACGCCGAATCAGGCGTGTTTTTTTGTATTAGGCCAAACCCTTTACGAGCCGAAGTTCCGGGTTCAATCCGTTCATACAGAGTGGAGGTGAGGGTTTTAACTCAGAAATGATTATCTTTACAGGAAAGTTTTTGTCTGATAAGATGTCAACATTCAATTGTTAACCTTGAAAATAATTTTGGTTAACAATTGAAATACTCTAAAGGAAGGTGATATCTTGTGACACATTATGAACGGCTTGCAGCTATAAATAAGGCCCATTTATGGAACCCTTTTACGCAGATGAAAGATTACAATAACTCTGATCCTCTCATCATTGAACGAGGCGAAGGCGTCATGCTCTATGACGTCCAGGGACGTGCTTATTATGATGGCTTCTCCTCGGTTTGGCTTAATGTTCACGGACATAACATACCCGAGCTGAACCAAGCCATAACGGATCAGTTGGAACGTGTTGCACATTCTACGTTACTCGGAATGGCTAATGTGCCAGCTATTGAACTTGCTGAGAAACTAGTAGAGATTTCCCCAGAGGGATTAAATAAAGTATTTTATTCCGATTCGGGCGCAACGGGTGTTGAGATCGCAGTGAAAATGGCGTTTCAATACTGGAAGAACCGAGGAGAAACCGGTAAAACGAAGTTTATCACGATGAATCAAGCCTATCACGGAGATACGATTGGTGCGGTGAGTGTCGGTGCAATTCCGTTGTACCATGATGTGTTCCGTCCCATGCTATTTCCTACTCATGTCATTCCATATCCTTACATTTATCGACATGAGGACGGCGAGCGGGAAGCCATGGAAGCTACGTTAACCGCATTGCGTAATGTACTTGAAACCAGTGCAGATGAAATCGCGGCTATTATTGTGGAGCCGATTGTGCAAGGAGCTAGTGGTATCCTTATTATGCCAGAGGGCTGTCTACGCGAGATGGCAGCACTTTGCCGTACATACGGTGTACTGTTCATAGCCGATGAGGTGGCGACAGGCTTCGGTAGGACAGGTGCTATGTTTGCTTGTGATCTCGAAGAAGTTTCACCTGATTTGATGGTGATAGGCAAAGGTCTTACAGGCGGCTACTTACCTGTGGCAGCGACACTGGCAACAGATGAGGTGTACAGCGCATTTTATGCCGATTATGAGGAGCAAAAAACATTTTTCCACGGTCATTCCTTCACAGGTAACCCGCTCGGTTGCGCAGTTGCTTTGGCTAACTTGAAACTATTTGAAGAGCGCAACCTAGTGGAAGGTGTAAGAGCAAAGGCGGCTTTTGTAGAGCAGAAGCTCTCAGTACTTAAAGATTCTCCGCACGTCGGTGATATCAGGCAGAAGGGATTGATGTTAGGAATTGAGCTTGTACGGGATAAAGCAACTCGGGAACCGTACGATTGGGCCGAACGTATCGGCGTTCGTGTAACGGAGCGGGCCAGAGAGCTTGGCATGCTTACGAGACCCCTTGGCAATGTTATTGTGTTCATTCCTCCTCTTGCTAGCACAGAGGCTGAGCTTGAAGCAATGATTGATATCTTGATGCAATCCATTTTTGACGTCACCGAAGGTGGTTTGGAATCATGAATGTAATTCGCGGATTATTCGTAACAGGTACGGACACAGGGGTTGGGAAAACAATCGTTACAGGGGCTCTTGTGGCTGCGCTTCGAGCTGAAAAACGGAATATAGGCGTCTGGAAGCCCGTGCAATCCGGTGCACTTCTTGGCAGCGGAGAAACCGATGCAGAACGCCTGTTGCAATACACCGGAATTCATGAGCGTGCCGAGGATGTGGCGCCATTTACATTCCAAGCTCCACTGACCCCGATGCTCGCTGCCAAGCAGGATGGGGTGGATATTACGTTACAGGAGATTATCAGTGCGGGTCAGCCACTGGCAAATCGATACGAGTCGATACTCATTGAAGGGGCAGGCGGCGTCGCTGTTCCACTGACCGAAGACTCTCTTGTAGTAGATTTGATCTCGGAGCTTCGAACACCGGCCCTGATCGTTGCGCGGACAGGTTTAGGTACGATTAATCATACACTTCTTACAGTGTCATACCTGCAGCAGCATGGGGTACCGATCGTAGGTTTTATTCTTAACGATGGTGAATCTGACGAGATTTATAACGATTCCAGCATCACAACAAACGCGGAGCTGATTGAACGTTATTGCGGCATCCCCTTTCTTGGACGATTTCCCCGCTTGATGGACGAATTAAATACGGAATTGTTGATCCAGGTGATTCGAGAGAAGATCCAGTTAACACCAATCAGACACGCACTACAGTTCAATCCATGGAGGAGGAATGAAGTTGAAAACAACGGTAACTAATCTAGAATGGTCGTCGCTTGTGAATCGAGCGTTGAATGGCGAATGTTTAACAATGGAAGAAGGACTTGCCGTGCTTGAAGCAAGCGACGATGAGGTACTGCCGCTAATGCAAGCGGCTTTCCAAGTGAGGCAATATTTTTACGGCAAAAAAGTGAAGCTGAATATGATCATCAACGCCAAAAGTGGCTTTTGTCCCGAAGACTGCGGCTATTGCTCACAATCCATCGTATCCACCGCACCCATCCAGAAATACAGCTTGCTCGACAAAGAAACGTTGCTTGCAGGGGCACATGAAGCTATGGAGCGTAAAGCAGGAACCTATTGCATTGTAGCTTCAGGGAAAGGTCCCACGAATAAGGAGCTGGATCAAGTGGTAGAAGCGGTAAAAGAAATCCGTGAAACGATGCCACTTAAAATCTGTGCGTGTCTAGGAATCTTGAAGGACGGTCAAGCAGAACGTTTGGCTGAGGCAGGTGTGCACCGATACAATCACAACTTGAACACAAGCAAGGCCAATTATCCATCGATAACCACAACGCATACCTATGACCAGCGAATTGAAACCGTGGAAAAGGTAAAAGCATACGGCATGTCCCCCTGTTCCGGTGTCATTATCGGTATGGGTGAAAGTAATCAGGAAATTGTCGAGATGGCTTTGGCACTCCGTAAGCTTGATGCAGATTCAATTCCGATTAATTTCCTGAATGCGATACCGGGAACCCCTCTGGAAGGAGCAGGACGCACACCGGCTATGAAGGCGCTCAAGGTACTAGCACTATTTCGGCTCATCTGTCCGTCTAAAGAGATTCGTGTTGCGGGTGGACGCGAGATCAACCTCCGTACATTGCAACCTTTGTCACTGTATGCTGCAAATTCACTCTTTGTAGGTGATTATTTAACGACAGCAGGTCAGGAAATATCGAATGATCATCAAATGATTGAAGATTTGGGTTTTGAGATTGAGTTAAATGCACTCTAAGGTGGCACGGACTATGAACTGGATGGAAAAAGAACTTGCGTTATTGGCTGATGCCTCCAATGAACGTTACTTGCGTGATAGTGCCGCGGTTCCAGATTGTCCTGGTTATACATGGAGAGGAGGCCGAGTGCTCCTCAACCTGGCCTCCAATGACTACCTAGGACTTGCTCGACATCCCGCTATCATCGATACAATTCGCGAGACGCTTCTTACCGAAGGAGGAGGCTCGGGCGCATCTCGTCTTGTTACTGGGAATCGACCGCCTTATGGTCGTCTGGAAGAAGCGCTTGCCACTTGGCAGCATAGTGAAGCCGCGCTTGTTTTTGCCAATGGTTATATGGCTAATTCTGGTGTCATTCGTGCACTCGTGGGCCGGGGTGATGTCGTTTTTAGTGATCAATTAAACCATGCCAGCATCGTGGACGGTATTGTGCTGAGCCGCGCGGAACATGCCCGATATCGGCATAATGATATGGAACATCTGAAGCTATTATTGAACAAATATCGGGATAAACGACGTAAGCTGATTGTCACGGATGCCGTCTTTTCAATGGATGGTGATCAAGCACACTTGGAAGAGCTCGTTGCGCTCAAACAAGAATACGGGGCAATGCTGATGGTGGATGAGGCGCACAGCGGGGGCATCTACGGGAAACGGGGTGAAGGACTTTGCTTTAAGCTTGGTCTGCATCATGATGTGGATGTGCATATGGGGACGTTTAGCAAATCATTCGGTTTATATGGAGCTTATGTCTGCGGCAGCAGAACATTAATCCGCTTTCTCGTTAACAAAGCAAGGCCGCTCATCTATTCAACGGCATTGCCGCCTTCTCTGGTAGCTGGTATATCAACAGCGTTAACTTTGGTACAAGCGGATCATTGGCGCCGGGAACGCCTCTACTCGGCAAGTCAATTATTTCGTTCTTCGCTTAGTGATGCCGGATTTAACGTTGGGACCGGGGACTCCCCTATTGTGCCGATAATTGTCGGTGATAACGAAAGGGCTCTTCGTTTCAGTGAGGCACTTGAAGCAGGCGGTATTGCTGGGATTGCCATCCGACCGCCTACCGTTCCTGATGGCACAGCGCGAATCCGCTTCTCCTTATCGGCCGACCATACCCCTAAGGAACTGAATGATGCCAGTGCACGAATCTGTAAAATCGGGCTGCAGTTAGGGGTGCTGAGCTTATGAATGCCTTGGATAATAGTCCACTGCAAATTGAGCAGGAGACAAGTGGAACCATACTATGGCTAACGGGATGGAGCATGCCTGATGCGGTGTTTGACCGTCTTCGCCTGTTATTGCCTGAATTTCGCCATATTTCTGTGGATTATAGTGCTGCGGATTCTCCTGAGGAAATGCTGAGCATAACTGAAACAGCAGTTACGGACATGTTATGTATTGAAGGATCAGCTTGCAGGGAGAGAGCGTCCCACGGTCCGCTTTTGATATCAGGTTGGTCGCTCGGAGGTTTACTGGCGCTCAGACTAGCGGCTAAAGGATACGTGGATGGCCTTGTGCTGTTCGGTGCAACGGCTCGTTTTACCCGCTCAAAAGAAGAGTTTGACCGCGGCTTAGCAGATGCATACGTTAGGCAGATGATCAAAGGGATTTTAAAGGATCAACACGCAGTTGAAGCCAATTTTCGAAAGATTATGTTTACGGAGCAAGAATGGGAGGCGGGTCTTGCTGAATGTCTACCTCATATGGGTAGCTGGACAACGCAAGCACTACTGGCAGGTCTTCAGCTTTTGAGAAGCGAGGAATGTTTGTCTCAATTGCCCAATATCGATTGTCCGGTTCTTCTTATTCATGGGACTGAGGATAGGATATGTCCTTACGGTGCTGGATTGGAGCTTACAGCTCATTTACCTCAAGCAGAGTTAATTACATTAACAGGCTGCGGGCATGCACCCTTTTTGGGAAAAGAAGTACACATCGCTGATGAATGGAGGAGATGGTGGCATGACCATTGGAAGAAGTAGTGTTGTTCAACGCCAATTTAATCGTAGTGCCACTTCTTATGATGCACATGCTCATATTCAGCGTTCTATGGCTGATCAGCTAGCAAGATCCCTCGCTGAATGGAAGAACAAAGGGTTCTTAAGTGATCCGAGCATTCTCGAAATCGGTTGTGGCACAGGGGCTTTGACTCAAATCCTAGTAAATGAATGGCCTAGTGCGAATATTACTGCACTTGACATTGCACCCGAGATGATCGAAGTGGCTTCAAAACGGTTCCGATCAGCACAGCATCCAGGTGAAGGGGATTGTACAACGGATCGTTTGCGTTTTCTTCAAGCGGATATTGAGACATGGGCCGTAAATGCATCGGAGTCCTCAGTGGATATCATCGTCTCCAACGCCTGTTTTCAATGGCTAAGTTCGCCGCAAGAAACACTGAGTCACCTGAGGCGAATGCTGCGCCCCGGAGGTTTGCTCATATTTACGACCTTCGGGCCTGGTACATTTCGTGAGATGCATGAGGCATTTAATGAAGTTTATCGAGCTATCGGGATGGAACCACAGCGACATGGACTTTCGTTTCATTCACCTGTTCAATGGGAGATCATGCTTCAGGAATCCGGATATTCTAGTTTCCATTGTGAGCGTTCGATTCATATGGAAAAGTATGCTTCCGCAAGAGATTTTCTGTATTCGGTTAAAGGAATGGGAGCCAGCACTTCAGAAGCAGCAACGATTCCTGGGTACAGTTTACGACGTTTGTTCACCAACATGTATAAGGAGTACGAGAATATGTTCAGCTCGCAGGGAGGAGTCACTGCGACATATGATCTCCTGTTCATTCAATCCGTAGCTCCTTATTAACCCTATACCTGAGAAGGAAGAATCAGATGAAGCTCTAGCAAAGACATCAGTTCTTCGACAATCTCCTGTGCCGGATATGGCATGGAATTCATGATCCACCATTCCAGCAGCCCAGCGGCGGCAGAAGCCAGAAATTGAACAGTGATCTCCCGATTGATACCTTTGTGAATGCCGCATGCATCAACCTGCTCTTCCACTCCCTGAATCAGGATTTTCATCAGCCGGTTTCGAAAAGCAGGAATGCCTTTTTGGGTTAATAGCGTGGTATAAACAGGGGCGTGCTGCTCCAGATAACAGAAGGTTCGGAGCATCGCCTCCTTGACGGTCATGGGCGTTGTAGGACTCTCTACCATACAGCTCTCCACCAGCTGCTGCAAATACGTCTCAATGCTTTGATCCAGCAGATCGAACTTGTCCGTGTAGTGCAAATAGACTGTACCACGGTTCACATTGGCCCGATCAGCAATCTCATTAATCGTAAATTGCTCGAAATCCTGCTCTTCTAACAACCCGATAAAGGCATCGGTTATGGCTTTTCTTGTTTTGACCACTCGTCTGTCCATGGCGCCCCCTTTGATGTTTTCAACAATATGGATCCATTCGTTGATTATTCAACAATAACGGATATTTTAGCGATTGAAGCGTTGCAGATGCTTTGTTACTCTTATTTTATCAACAAATGTTGATAAAACAACGAATATCCATAAAAAATTGAAATAGAGGGATAACTAATGAATATATTAGTATATGGCGCAGGCGTTCTGGGCAGTCAGTTGGCGCAGGTTCTGGTACGTGGGGGAAATGACGTTACCCTTCTGGCTAGAGGGAAGCGGGCAGAGGAACTGGAGAGAGATGGTGTTGTCATTCGTCATGTGTTACAGCTTAAAACGACCGTTGATCCAGTTCGGGTAACAAGAACGTTGGAAGAGAATGATGAATATGATCTTATTTTCGTGGTTATGAAGTACAACGATTTTCCATCAGTACTGCCTATTTTGGCAGCCAATCATAGCAGGAACTTGGTGATCGTCGGTAACAATGCAGATGCACGAAGCATGCAAATCTTTTTGGAGGAAAACAGCAAGGTCGAAAAAAGGATAGCGTTTGGTTTCCAGGTCAGCGGTGGGCGGCGGCAAGAAGACCGGATGTTATCCATTGGTGGAGCAAGCGGGCAAATGGTGATTGGTGGACTGGACGGTGAGATTGCCTTTAAATCGATACTGGATCAAGCTTTTGAGAAGACGAAATACAAGTTGAATTACCTGGACGATATCGATGCCTGGCTGAAAAGCCATATTGTGCCCATTCTGATGCTTAATGCGGTGAGCTTTAATGAGAAGCGTGAGATGATCAAGGTGGACGGGAACAGGAAGCAACTCCAGCATATGATTGGGGCGATGAGTGAGGGCTTTAGCGTGCTTGAGGCTATGGGCATAACGATTATACCGGAGATTCAGGCGAAACTGATTCGCAAACATCAACGGATGTTTTATCTTCTGTTGAAGATGTATAGTATGCTTCCGATCTATAAACTGGTTGCCGGTTCCTTTGGGGAGATCGAGGCGTTAAATGATGCATTTACCGATTGGAAAAAGGCTACTGGTGTACCAACACCGCATTGGGAGATCTTGAAAAGGGACTATTCCCTCTTATAAGCATGATCAAAGCAACTTCCTATTGCTCTTACTTCATTTACAGACTACAATTAAGCCAACTAATAAAATGGGGATAAGGAGATATGCAGATGCGGGAAGTGCCTATGCGCTATGTCAAAGCGAACCAGATCGGGATTGTGCTATTTGTTGTCCTGTCATTTCTGTTCAATCAACCGTTAATTCTGGGAGCGTTATGGATCATTCAAGTTGTCGGTCTGGCATCCGGAGGCAAGCTTAATCTGTTTGTGCAGATTGGGAAGGCCGTGTTAACTGGAAAAGGGACAGAGACACAGGCAGTGGAACTGCAACGCTTCAACAATGTTCTGGCCGTATTGTTTCTCACGCTGGCACTTGTCTCATTCGGCCTTGGTTGGCAGGTAGCAGGTTATATTTTCTCGTCGATGCTTCTCCTCGCTGCAAGTGCCGCATTGCTCGGTTACTGTGTGGGCTGCACCGTATATTTTTGGTATAAACAGCTCCGTGCTGGCAGAAAGATTGGCTTCTAAACTATATGTAGTTGCAAAAACAATCCCCTCCAAGTTCTGAGTCTACTTGAAGGGGATTTTACTTTTTTTATCTAAACCAGGCCTTGTTTAAACTGTTTGTAAAATTGCTGTCGTTCAACGGAACATTAGCACTGCCAAAATCGGTTGTATTCAGTGCATCGCGTGCCGCAGACGTCAGATCATCCCAGCCGATCAAAGGCTGCATTCCACCGACGGTTCCAGTAACGCCAAGCTCATGGTTTAGAGGCCAAGTACTGTTGTAACTAATCAAAGGATTCGTACCGTTCAGGTTCGTGTTACTTGGTGCAACATTCGTGAACTGCCCATGTCCTGAATAGGCGATGGAGAGGATTTGAGGATTTTGTGCTGCGGGATTGTCTACCCATACAACGATACCTTCCCAGTCATGACGATGGCCGAGACCGGAGGAAGGGGAGTCTTTCGGGAAGTACCATGCGTACATAATAGCCCATACGCCATTATGCCATGCCGAACGGGAGTACACTTGGCCTCTGCTTGAGCTGCAATTTCCATTAGGGGAACCGGAGGTTTGCAAGCCTGCATTGGTATTACCCTGTTGATCCACGGCGGGGAATGGAACACATCCATGGTAGACTTTTAAGTAGGGTTGGAAACGCTTGGCTGTTATTTGCGTGACTGTGACGGGAGTTACTTCCTGGAATCCGACAACCTGATCATGGTTAATGACTGCCGCTTCAACGTCTGTGACAAAGGGAATACAGGCCAAGAGCGAAACCATAAGCAATAATACGAGTTTTTTCATTCGGTGATCTCCTTCATGGGTATGATATTGGAATGTGTTGAGGATGCACTAAGACTATATTGGAAAAGGTTTTACTTTATTTGTAATCTCGTTCTGGTTTTTGTAAATTTTCTGCAGGATATGTTGTCCTCATGATTTGAGAGGGTATTAGACTATTTCCGGCCCAAGCGGGCAGAATGGTGATGGATGGTTATAAATTACAGGAAATCCATAGGATTAGATTCAAGAGGAGTGCTAGAGGTTTATTTTGTAAAGGATAGACAAGTTCGGAAGTGAACAGAGAGCATGCTCGTCATTGCTGGAGTAGGATAATTCTTAAGGTTTTATCTTTATTGTTATCCAGATGTAAAATTTTGTTATAATAGATATGAAAATAATTACTTATGTATCACAGGCTAGGACATCTTCACATTTGATGATATGATAGTACATAAAGGCTTTGGAATGAGACGGAATTCCTTATGCATATATATAAGTAGAGAAAAGTGTTGGGGCAGGATTAACGGACGTGAGTCATTGTGTAAAATGATGCCCGACTACGGTCACTCTCAGATAGTAAGAATATGAGGTCGTTCAGACTCATGGATAATGTGGAATAGGTGGCGTATGAGATGAAAAAAGCTCGCTTGATATATAATCCGACCTCAGGCCGGGAAGAAATGAAGAAACGTCTGGCAGATATTTTGCAGCGTTTGGATCAAGGTGGTATCGAGGCCTCGTGTCACGCAACAACGGGTGAGGGAGATGCAACCCGGGAAGCGGAGCTGGCGATTGAACGCGGATATGACATGATTATTGCCGCTGGGGGCGACGGTACGTTGTATGAAGTCATTAACGGCATGGCCGAGCGGGAGAATCGTCCTCCGCTGGGTGTATTTCCTTTGGGAACGACGAATGATTTTGCGCGTGCGCTCGGTATTCCGAGGCAGTGGGAAGATTACGTGGATCTGGTCATTAACCAGCAGCTTCGTCCGCTCGATCTGGGCAAGGCGAATGATAAATATTTTATCAATATTGCGGGCGGGGGTTCGTTAACCGAACTGACCTATGAGGTGCCAAGCCGTCTGAAAACGATGATTGGGCAACTGGCCTATTATATGAAGGGTATTGAGAAAATGGCGAGCCTGTCTCCGCAGGAATTGGTTATCCGTGCCGCGGGTCAGGAAGAAATTCATGATGAATTCATGCTGTTCCTCATTGCCAATACAAACTCCGTCGGGGGCTTCGAGAAGCTAGCTCCGGGTGCGACCATTGATGATGGTCTGTTCGATGTGATTGGTGTCCGCAAATGTAATCTGGCTGACATGATTCGCCTCGTAACCCTTGCGCTGCGTGGTGAACATCTGAACGACAAGAAGGTCGTTCATTTCCAAACGGATTATATGGAAGTAACGTCGCCGGGCTATGTGCAGTTGAACCTGGATGGCGAGTTGGGCGGCACATTGCCTGCGACATTCAAAAACCTGCGTCATCACCTGATGTTGTATCGTTAAGCGTAGTATGGATCGGAGAGAAAATGTGATTTCCTGTTGCCGTGGGCAGTGGGATCACGTATAATCTCATGGTGCCTGAAAATGAATGGAATCTCCCTTGAACAAGGGATGAACATATATGAAGAAAGAAGTGAATGTACGTTGTCTAATACGAACCGCAGCGGTCGTGGAAAAAACCGCCGGAATTCGGCTACCTCTCAGGGGCAAGGGAATGCTTCAGCATCCCGTCAGCCGAGCAAATCATCTCGTCCATCTACACGTCAGCAAGGGAAAGAGGTGCGGCCACAAGGCGCATCTCTTTCTGCCGTTCGTCCAAAGGGACGGGAACGTGAATCTGCACCAATTGAAGGACTTCCTGTTAGTAAAAATGAAGAGACCGTCATCGATATCATCGGCATGAACCATGACGGTGAAGGTGTCGGCCGTGCTAATGGATACACGCTCTTCGTGCAAGGTGCGCTTCCGGGCGAAACCGTACGCGTGAGAGTGATGAAAACCAAGAAGCAGTACGGCTACGCCAAACTGCTGGAGATTGTGAAGGCCAGCCCGGATCGTGTATCCGCGCCTTGCCCGATCTACGATCAATGCGGCGGATGCCAGATCCAGCATATGAGCTACGCTGGACAGCTTGCGTGGAAACGCCAGCTGGTGGTGGACAATTTGCAGCGGATCGGTAAGCTGAATGTGTTGGTGGAGGATGATGAGCAGGCAATCCAAACTGAACAAACTTCTACTGAAGAACAAATGAACGGCAGCAATCGTATTCGCCTTCGCATGGAAGGTGTCATGATCGAAGATGACACAACGCAAGGTATCCGTGTACTGCCAACGATGGGCATGGACGAGCCATGGCGCTATCGCAACAAGGCACAAGTGCCTATCGGTGCAGCCGATGGAGGCTTAGTGGGTGGTTTTTACGCCAAAGGAAGTCATCGGATCATCGACATGGAGACCTGCCTTATTCAGCATGAGCACAATGACGAAGTGGTAGCCAAGGTCAAGGAGCTAGGCAGCCATCTTGGCATTAGCGCATATAACGAAGAAACAGGTCGCGGTCTGCTGCGTCATGTGGTCGTGAAGAAGGCATTCCGTACAGGCGAGATGATGCTTGTTCTGGTCACCAATGGCCGCGACATTCCACACAAGGATGCATGGATCGGTAGTATCCGTGAAGCGATCCCGCATGTGGCGAGCATTTGCCAGAACGTTAACAAAAAGCAGACCAATGTTATATTTGGCGATGAAACCCGCGTCCTGTGGGGCCGTGATGTAATTTATGATTATATCGGTGATGTTCAGTTTGCGATCTCAGCGCGTTCGTTCTACCAGGTGAATCCGGTGCAGACGGAAGTACTTTATGGGAAGACGGTAGAGTACGCAGGACTGAGTGGTAAAGAGACTGTCATTGATGCCTATTGCGGCATCGGTACGATTTCTCTTTTCCTCGCGCAACATGCCGATCAGGTGTACGGGGTAGAGATTGTACCCGAAGCAATTGAAGATGCTCGCAGCAATGCGGTGTTGAACGACATGAAGAACGTGAAGTTCGAAGTGGGTGCTTCCGAGGACGTTATTCCACGCTGGAAAGAACAAGGCATTGAAGCCGACGTCATCGTTGTTGATCCGCCGCGTAAAGGTTGCGATCCACGTTTGCTGGATACGATTCTGGAGATGAAGCCTGAGCGTGTGGTGTATGTGAGCTGTAATCCCAGCACGTTGGCACGAGATCTTCGTGTGCTGGAGGATGGTGGCTATCGCACGGTTGAGGTAACGCCGGTGGACATGTTCCCGCACACGGTGCATGTGGAGAGTGTAGCGATGTTGGTTAGGGTGTAGTGTTTTGAAGCTACATTTACCTGTTTTAATATAGCTAATTTGCCCGAGGCTTCTAAAGCTCGGGCTATAATTGTTTTAACCGAAGTCATTCATTCAGCGAAGGGTATTTGATGAGGCTTCCGTTCGACGGATGATAGTTTTATATAATCATTAGTAGAGTTGATCTTGGTCTGAACAATATGAAGTTTTCCAGTTTATCCGTTTTCGATACTTGTGTGTTGTTCAGTGTTTTCTAATGCCGAGGTAAGACGTGGCAAAGGTATACCTAACTTTTTGGCTTCTCTCACAACTTCAAGTACTGCAAAATTGGATGTACTATTATTGTATTCAATGAAAAGTCGTGGTAAGCTGCCCTTTGCAAAAATGACCTTGTTAAACAGCGTGCCGATAAGTGCCGGTGGGATCTTGGTCAACAGTAGAGTAATCGCGTCCATCTTTGCGCCTCTTGCTTTAAGAACAGGCTTCATTTCCCGCATACTCTTGCCGACATTTGTGAATGAGTCACTATGATTCAAGATTGCTGGGAAACTTCCCCGTTTTAACACCTCGGTCTCCATCGCCGCATTCATGGCATAGTGATTCCATAACCAGCTTTGCATATCCTTGATCCAATTGATTTTAAAATGGGCGCCTTCAAATAGTTCTCTGACCTTGTTGTTTATCTGTTCCGTGCCTACCCGTGGTTTTTCCAGAAATATCATTTTTAAAAAGCCGCCCCTAAGCTTATTGTCCTCAATGCCGCCTCCTGCTCCTGGGAACCCAAAGACAACATTGTTCATAGACAGGGGCAAGATTGATGATTTTAAATCCTTCCAAATATTATTGAATATTAGGATAAGGGTGTTACCCGCAGTAGTCGAAAGTAATTTTGCTGCTTCGGGAAGTTGCTCTGTGTTGACACTCGCAATAATGAGATCGTAATTTGGGCTTATCTCCTCATGCAGCTTGATTTTCCAGCTTTCTTGGATGAATTGTTTCCCTTTTCGTGCGTCCCACATTTCAAGCGCTATATGACTTCCGAACTTTTCTTTTCTCCCTTTTCTAACGTAAAACTCAACGGTATGCCCTGCCTTCTCTAAAGCCCAAGCGTATTGGGTCGATATTACACCTCTACCGAAAAATAAAATTCTCATCTTAGCCTCCTAATATCCATATTCATCCTTGTTAATGATCCAACAACGTGTTGTATAATGTTATTGTATAGATTCACTATACGGTCATCAACCATCAGATTTTTAATATCTGTCGTATAATCAATTGAACAGAAAATGGAGGTCAATCATGAATAAGCAACCTGAAATTACGGACAAAACAAGGCAGACATTCATAAATGTATTCTGTGATTTATATTGCCGAAAACCAATCGAAAAGATATCCATTCAAGAGATTGCTAAACAATCAGGATATAATCGGAGTACATTTTATCAATACTTTACAGATATCTATGAGTTGTTGGACTGCGTTGAAGAGCGTGTTTTGAAATCCATTAAGGAGGAAATGGCAGGCAGAGAGTTTTCTACACATACTATCCAAGATGCACTTCAATGCTTGGAAAATGCAGAGGAAATTTCAGTTCTTAAAGCTATATTGGGCGACTATGGTTCTGTTCATTTTGTGGAACGCTTGAAAAGAGAAATTCCCTTTGAGCGATTGATTGTGGATTTTCCAACAGATGATGTCTTGGCACCGTATATCATCGAGTTTTACATATCAACATTAATATCTATGTTTCGCCTTTGGATACACAGAGACAAAGATCTATCGTCGGAAGAATTGATCAAGCTGATCGATAGTCTATTTTCAAAGGGGATAACACCGTATCATATCTTTGGCACGGTCAATCCGCAGCGTTCTGGAGTGTAGCGATGATGGTTAGAAAGCTAAACATAAACAGAAGGGGTTCGAGAATTTATACATAATTCTCGAACCCCTTCTTGTCTTTGTTTCAATATCATCCATTAATTATAGTAGTCTAATACACATGCACACCCGTACCAAGTACGGATTTGTTTTGTACGGAATTACCGGATAGATATACCTTTTGCAGATCAGGCAGCTGGCTTAGGGTCTCTATATTGGAAATGGCATTGTTCTCGAGATGAAGATTTTCTATGGCCTGCCAGTTACTCATAAATTTGAGAGAAGCCAAATTGCTGTCTTGCAGAGTGAAGGAACGTAGAGCGGTCATTTTGGCAAAGTAAGGCATCATTTGGTCAACCTCAGTAACAGAGGTGTTGTTTATGCTGAAATATGGCTGCTCTAAGGTCAAATGTTCAAGCACGCTGTTCTCCGCGGCCGCCTTTTGTTCAAAGTTCAGCCTACACTCGGAGCACACCAAAGATTTCACCTGCTTCAAACGAAATAAAGCATCGCTCTCCTTATATAGTGAAGAGTCGTAAATGTTCAGAGTCTCTAAACGAGGCAAAGCGTCCAGGGCGCCAAGATGGGTTATTTCACTGATCTCCCAAAGGGAGAGTTGCTCCAGTTTCGGGAATTTCCCCAGCGTAGCCAAGTTTAATTCCCCGCTTCCGCCCTGGAGCGTCAGGCTGGTTGCGGCGGGCGCCTTTAGCCCCGGGAGAAAGGAGCCTGGGACTTCCACCCGCACTACATTTGGCAATGTCAGCGCTTCTGCTTTCTCGTAGTAACCGGACAACGTTAATTCCCGCAGTGAAGACAGACTGTTTATGGTCTTTACCGAGCCAAGCTGACTTAGAGAAGCCAGGCGTAGTTTAGTAATGGAGGCCTTGCCGGCCAAGCGCTCCAGGCTAGAAAAGTTTACGTTTTCGAGATCAAGCGTTTGTAGAGCAGGCATATTTTGTACAAAGTCGATGGACTTTACATTCGTTAAGAAGGACAGCCGAAGCTCCTGAAGCTGGGTCAAGGCGTATAGCGGCTGTAGGTCTGTGGCTTCACTGTAATTGATGGACAGGGAGGTCAGCCCGGTCATGGACGACAACCATCCGAGTTCATCGACAAAGGTGAGCGACAGGGACTTGAGCGGCAGCTTGTTCAATAGAAAGAAATCCGTTACGGATTCATCCACATAGGTAATGGATAACGAGCTCAGATTAGGAAATTCCAGCAGCATAGCCAATTCCTGATTGCTGCGAAGCTGAGTGGAAATTTCCGTAATTTTAGACTTGTCGCCAAAGTAGCCCGAAAATGTACTAAAGGATTCGTTAAAAGCGCCTCCATAACTTTTTAATCCGGGCATATGGGCCAAAGTGGTTTGGTCCGTCTGGGAGATTTCATAGGTATTCGTCAGGTCCAATGCCGTCAGTCCCTTAAAAGCTTCAAAATCTCGCTGATCGATCTCCTGGCTATTCAGTTTCTTGTCCTGAGTAATATAAGTGATCTTCTCGGCCTGTTCATCGCTGAAGGGATCAGAGAGGCTATATGTAAACTTCCACTGATCATTCTCCGAATGCTCTACGGTTAAATAGCGAAGACGAGCCAGTTCCTCCTCTGTCGGCAAGGCGGACCCTTTATCGAAGATATCTCGCAAAAAGGAGAGCAGAACCTCGCTTTCGGGCATCTTTCGCACAGGCAGATTGGCTTCTGTTTTTAGATAGGTGGAGCTGTTGCTATAATAAAAATAAGTACCGATCGCGCCAGTTAGGACTAACATCAGTATCAGCATTAGCTTTACGGAGACGGTCTGCTTCAGCGGTGCTTTAGGGGGCGTTCCGTGGTAATGATTAATGGTCTGGTCTACGTAATAGACATGATTTTGCTTCAATAAAAGCTCTGTTTCACAATAGGGACACTTTAAAATCTCACCTTCTTTGTATTCAATTCTTCCGTTGCAATTGGGACAGTTTAACGGGATAAACGCCACGAATGTCCCCTCCTTCATTATGATGGTCATAAGATCATGCTGAACGGTCATCTGACTTCATTATACCTTGTGAATTTACGTTTGATGAGAGAAAGAAGTTTCACATAGCGAAGGAGCAGGGAAATCCTGCTCCTTTTTGATCTTTTTAAGTATGGCTGGTGGTAAGCATTATTAAATAAATCGTTAAGCGATCGAAGTAATCGGATGTTTAACTTGCACAGGGTAGAGATGTTCACCATGGGTTCTTACAAATAAGCCGTCATTGGTGATTGTACTTTTTAGAACGATATAATCTGCTGCATCTGGAGTGAAATGAAAGGTTACTTTCTCCGTATCTTCATCTGCAATCTTATCCAAGATATCTTTCATATTCATTTCGTTTAAGCTAACAACGTCGAAGAGCTCAATATGATTGTCTTCTTTCTGATAAATAACGATGACGTTTTCATTTTCCAAGTAATAAATATCATCACTAAAAACATTCAGACAGTAAAACATAAATATGCCCTGGACATGATCAGTTGCAAAATGCTGCGAAACAGGTAATCTTTCGGATGCAAATTTCTGGATAAGGCGTAAATCCTCCGTGTTAGTAACATCGAGTTTCTGAATGTTGGCAGGCTCCGATGATTTTTTTGCCGTAAAATCTATTGAAAATATATGTTCTTCCACAGGCTTGAACCCAAACTTGGGGTAAAAATCAAGCACCGATTCATTGGCAAAAAGGTACATGTAATCGTACTTGTTCTCGTATTCCTCTAAAACTTTATTCATTAAACGTGCAGAAAGTCCTTTCCCCCGATAATCAGGGTGTGTCATCACTGTGCCGATTTGAATCGCTTTTTTCTTCTCCCCGTGAATGATGAACTCAAGGATGTTAACGGAAACATTGGCAATAACCTGATCTCCATCCACAAATGAAAAAGGTATGTATCGTTCTCCCCAACACCCTTGTTGGTACCAATTTTCAAATTTTAAATGAAAAGTGTTAGCAGCAAGTTCGAAGAAACTTGTTCGAAGTGCTTCATTGTTTCTATAATCCTTCTTAAATATAAGTTCTTGCATTGTATGTTCCCCCTTAATCCTCAAAAGTGACTGTCTGTATATTAATGGTATTATCCAGTACTTAAACTGGTATATCAAGCATCGAATTCACGGAAAGCTGGGATACCAATATCGTTGAGTGGTGATAATTCAAAGTACTGAAGAGGGGATCTGTTGTGAGTGCTGCGACGAATTTATCTGCCGCGGCCTGATCAGCGGAACGAAGAGGATGTCCATACCCGTATCAGACTTGGTAGAGTTCTGTAAAAAACTAAGATTCCCCTTTAATTTGGAGTAAGAATTCTCTTTCATGAAGTGGTATTATCTGGGGTGAAAGGAGGCTGGTCACAACAATTTATGTAAGCGCTTTATATGTTTGGTGAAAAATTTGATGTGGGGGGAATGCTTCGAATGAGGAAATCACTAAAGCAGGTCGTTTCCGGGTTACTCGCAACGGCTCTGCTTCTTCCGGGCGGCTTGTTAGCTCCGGCAGTTAACGCTGCAGATCAAGTGGCAACTAATTCACAAATTGTGTATCAGGAAACATTCCAGAATGGTCAAGGCAAGGCAACTCCATCAGGCGGTGCCCAGCTGAGCGCTGTAACAGGCAAGCCGTTTGAAGGCAATGATGATGGAGCGGCTCTACAAGTTAGTAACCGATCTAACAACTGGGATGGCGTGGACCTCGCTTTTGATGACCTTGGTTTGTCAGTTGGCAGAGAGTATTCTGTAACCGCTTCCGTATATGTCGATTCTGATGCTAACCCGCCTGCAGCTGGGAAAGCTGTCCTGGAGATTGTAAGCAATAAGGGCGTTGCTGGATCTGAGGCATACACTGGAATTAGCTCTGCTGACTTTAAAGCAGGACAAGGCATTACGCTATCCGCCGATCTCTCCGTTAACAGCGTGGAGAATACAGCTCTACGAATCAAATCTGATGAAGCAGGTAAGGGTGCCTCTTTCTATATCGGGGATATCACGATCACCCAGACAGTAACACCTGTCGAACCCACGGTAGTCCTTAACCAAAGCTTTGAAGACGGGAATACCGGTGGATGGAGCAAACTGGGTTGGGGATCGAATGGGGACACTACGGTCGTTAACGACTTAGCCTCCGAAGGCACGAAATCTCTGAAGTTCTTCAACCGGGCCGATGAGAAGGCTGTTCCTGCTCTTGTACTTACTGGAAAAATGAAATCTGACCGTAAGTATGATATTTCCCTCAAGGTTAGACTCGGTTCGGGTAAAGGCCAGTTCCATCTGGCTTCCAAAATAAATTCTGAAATATTAGCCGATGACCAGAAGTATCCTTGGCTTATAGGCAATAAGGTTGTAACAGCTTCCGAATGGACGCTATTTGAAACCAAAGACTACGAAATCCCTTCTAAAACGAATGAGGTCATCATCTATGTTGAACCATCGGACAATACATTAACCTCGGATATTTACATTGATGAAGTCATGATCACCGATGTAACTCCTGATCAAACTGCACCGGAAATTGTAGATAAAACGGGCATCTCTGCCGATTTTGAGAATGGCCTGAATGGATTCAAAGCACGGAACGGCCGTGAAACGGTAGCTCTTTCCGAAGACGATAATCATACATCTGGCGGCAAAAAAAGCTTGCTTGTGACAACTACGACACAATATGATGCAGCCTTGGTTAACGCTGATGGCAAAATGGCAAAGAATCACGAATATGAGCTGTCTGCTTGGGTGAAAATGGCACCTGGACAAGAACCCACAACACTTCGTATAAGTGTTCAATATGCGGACAGCGGCTTTGCGAACGTGTCTCCAAATGCAACCGTTACCGATCAGGAGTGGGTTCACTTAACGGGTAAGTACACGCTCACCACTACTCCAAGCGTACTCAATGCTTATATTGAAACAGCAAACAATGACGGCGGCAACCGTACCTTCTTCTTGGATGACTTTGCTCTAAAATATTTGGGACCTGTAACTGCTGCACCTCCGATTCAAGAAAATCTTCCTAATATCAAGGATATTTACGAGGATGATTTCCTGATAGGTAACATTGTTAATCCGTCTACCTTTGATGAGACTCGGCTCAAGCTTCTGAAGAAACATCACAATGTCGTCACGTTTGAGAATGATATGAAACCGGATTATGCCTATAACGCGGACAGACAATTTGATTTCACCGCAGAAGATGCCCTTGTCCAAAAAGTACAGGATGCAGGCCTTGATTTGCACGGTCACGTGCTCGTATGGCATGCGCAGTCACCTACATGGCTTTATACGGCAGAGAGTGGTAAACCATTGAGTCGTGAAGCAGCTCTGACGAATCTAAAAACACATGTTAAAACGGTTGTTGAGCACTTTGGCGATCAAGTCATTTCCTGGGATGTTGTCAATGAAGCGATGAACGATAACCCGGCTAATCCGGAAGACTGGAAAAATGCATTGCGTAATTCTGGCTGGTTACAAGCCATCGGCCCTGAATTTATTGAGGAGGCTTTCCTTGCGGCCAAACAAGTCATTGACGATAACGGCTGGGATATCAAGCTTTACTACAATGACTACAACGATGACAATCAGAACAAATCTACAGCCATCTACAGCATGGTTAAAGAGATCAACGAGAAGTACGCCGCCAATCACCCTGGCGAGAAACTGATTGACGGCATCGGCATGCAAGCCCACTACAATTTGGGCACGAGATTGGACAATGTCAAGATGTCGCTCGAACGTTTCATTTCTTTGGGAGTAGAAGTCAGTGTCACCGAGTTGGACATTATGGCAGGTACCAATTCTACAATTACTGAAAAAGAAGCAAAGCAGCAGGCCTATCTGTATGCCCAATTGATGGATCTGTATAAGAAGAACAGCGAGCATATTCCGCGTGTCACCTTCTGGGGATTAAATGACAGCACCAGCTGGAGAGCCGAGCAGAATCCAACCTTGTTCGATAAGAATTTTCAAGCAAAAGAGTCGTTCTACGCGGTCGCTGATCCGGAGAAGTACCTGGCGGAAAACCCGCCTGAAGAGCTTGATTACAAGAAATCAAGCGCGCACTATGGGACACCGTCGATGGATGGATCTGTAGACAGCATATGGAGCAAAGCTCCAGAATTGAAACTGGATACGAAGCAAATGGCGTGGTCCGGTGCGACAGGAACGGCAAAAGTACTGTGGGATGACGACAATCTCTATGTGCTCGTTCAAGTCAGAGACGATCAACTGAACAAGACCAATCCAAATGTATGGGAACAGGATTCCGTCGAGGTATTCGTCGATGAAAATAACGGAAAAACGTCCAGCTTCCAGGATGATGATGGACAATACAGAGTGAACTTTGAGAATCTAGCTTCCTTTAATCCTGCGGAAATCGCTGCAGGCTTCGAATCCAAAGTCTCTGTTTCCAGTACCAACTACACGGTTGAAATGAAGATTCCGTTCAAAAAGGTTAAGCCTGCGAACAATGCCAAAATTGGCTTTGATGCGCAGATCAATGATGCCAAAGACGGCAACAGAATCAGCGTGAATGCATGGAACGATCCATCCGGTCAAGGTTACCAGGATACTTCCGTATTCGGTGAATTGACGCTCACTGGCAAACCCTCTTCTGGCGGAAACAATGGCGGAGGAAACGACGGTGGAGGCAACAACAGCGGGGGGAACAATGGTGGTAGCAGTGGCGGATCAAATTCCGGGACTACTCCGCAGCCACAACCTCAACCACAGCTTCCAGGCAGCGATTCGGCGATTGTGCCGGTAATTAAAGTCGAAAATGGAACAGCCACAGCAACCATTTCAAGCGACAGCCTGAATAAAGCGATTGAAAAAGCTTCTCCAGGTGCAAATGGCAAGAAGCAGGTTACCATCGAAGTGCCGAAGCGAGCAAATGTACAATCCTATGTTGTGCAATTGCCGACTTCAATCCTGCAAAGCAACAATAATGTTGAGTTTGTGCTTAAGACGGAGAATGCAACAATTCAAATTCCGTCCAATATGCTTTCTAATATTACGGAGCAAGCGGATCAAGTCTCTATTCAGATTAACAAAGTCTCGGCAGATCGTCTGAGCGCAGATGTTCGCGCTATTGTGGGTAGCCGTCCGGTGATCGATCTAAGTGTAAAAGCTGGTGACCGTCACCTTGCCTGGAACAATCCAGCGGCACCTGTAACGGTATCTGTTCCGTACACGCCTGCTGCACAGGAGCTTGTCAATGCACATCAGATCGTGATTCTTTACATTGACAATCAAGGGCATGCAACAGCTGTGCCAAGCGGACGCTATGATGCTAAATCCGGTTCAATGGTGTTCAAAACAACTCATTTCAGCACGTATGCTGTAGCCTACGTAACCAAGACTTTTGCCGATGTGCAAAATGTCCTGTGGGCAAAACAAGCAGTCGAAGCGCTGGCTGCACGCGATATTATTAAAGGAATCTCTGATGACAGCTTCGCTCCTGCAGCTTCTATCACGAGAGCCGACTTTATCACCTTGCTTGTAAGAGCACTTGAATTGAAGGGTGCGGGAACGAACACGGTAGCCTTCAGCGATGTAAAGCCAACTGCTCACTATGCACAGGCCGTGACTATTGCGAAAGAACTGGGGATTGCCTCTGGATTTGAAGACAACACGTTCAAACCAAGCAGCAGCATTTCCCGTCAAGACATGATGGTTCTTACGGCGAAAGCCCTGAAAGCAGCAGGTAAGCAATCTGCCGGCAACGGGAATCTGGCTCCTTATTCGGATGCTGCAAGTATTTCCACTTACGCGGTGGATAGTGTAACTTCCCTTGTAGGAAGTGGAATCGTTAACGGCAAAGATGGCAAAATCGCACCAGCCGAACCATTGACCCGTGCTGAAGCAGCGATGGTTCTCTACCGGATCTGGGAAATGTAAAGTTTAATCAAACCAGTTAATAAAAAAGACTACCCCCGTATAATCCAGACGGGGGTAGTTCTACTATTTCATATTGAAGTAAAAAAAGCTTGGCCATCACTCTGCAGAAAAATGAACAACTGCACTATATAACATCTTGTTACGAAGCGGGTCGAACGTCACTTGATGCTGAACCTGCTTCACTCGAAGCAGCAATGCCTTGTTCATTCCGATTCGGTCCTCGATCGCCCGTTCCAGTTCATTGAAGTCATAAGCCTGCAAGCATTCGACTTTATCTTTGATAATATCGAGTGAAATTTCCATGTTTGTTTCAGGCCTCCTCCATGTCACGATTTGCAGGTACAAAAGCCTGCCGAACTTTTATTGTAGAGGAGCTTGTCTGGTTCGGCAAGAGCGAACAAAGCGAATCATTAGAACGATGGAGGCTGTCTGATTTCTATACTGGGGGGGCCAAAACGAGAAGGTAAAGTTATGCTTCAAATAATCACTAATAAACCCGTGCTGAAAATCAACTAAAGACGTGGTAAAATTGGTGGAGTAATAAATGGAGAAAGGGGAAACCCGGACCCATACGGTAATTAGCAAAGGGGCATCGCCCCTCTTTTTTATGCGAGTCTATTGAAGAGTAGGCTTCTCTTCGGGGTAGGATATATTCATCTTGATGTGATTAACAGATACTGATGTTTGAACAAAGTTACATTTGCATGGTATAAGTGAAGAAGAAGAAGCAAGGACATCAAAATGTAAATTGCAACGAATCTGCTAATGTAAATGATACGATTGCAGATGTATGGCTTACGATTTTAACATTAATGAGGACAAAGGTTGTCCTGGTATATATAGAGGAGTTTCTAAATATGAAAGAAAATTTTTGGCGTGATTTGCCACGACCGTTTTTTATACTGGCACCCATGGAAGATGTGACGGACGTAGTGTTTCGGCATGTCGTTAGTGAGGCGGGCAGACCGGATGTGTTTTTTACGGAGTTTGCGAATACAGAGAGTTATTGTCACCCGGAGGGGAACAAAAGTGTCCGCGGGCGTTTGACTTTTACAGAAGATGAACAGCCGATTGTGGCACATATTTGGGGAGACAAGCCGGAGTTCTTCCGCGAGATGAGCATCGGCATGGCCAAGGAAGGTTTCAAAGGCATCGACATTAATATGGGTTGTCCTGTAGCCAATGTGGCAGAGAATGGGAAGGGGAGCGGTCTGATCTGCCGTCCTGCCCTTGCAGCGGAAATCATTCAGGCGGCTAAAGCCGGAGGACTGCCCGTAAGTGTAAAAACAAGGCTTGGGTTCACCGAGGTGGACGAATGGCGCGACTGGTTAACTCATATTTTGCAGCAGGACATTGTAAATTTATCCATTCACCTGCGGACAAGAGAAGAGATGAGCAAAGTCGATGCGCACTGGGAGCTGATCCCGGAGATCAAGAAACTTCGGGACGAGATTGCACCGAATACGTTGCTAACCATTAATGGAGACATTCCTGACCGCGCGACCGGACTCAAACTTGCCGAGCAGTATGGTGTGGATGGCATTATGATTGGACGAGGCATTTTCCAGAATCCGTTTGCTTTTGAAAAGGAGCCAAGGGAGCATACCACGGAGGAGTACCTTCATCTGCTGCGACTACACCTGGACTTGCATGATCAATATTCAGAGCTTGAACCGCGTTCGTTCAGCCCGCTGGCCCGCTTTTTCAAAATCTACGTCCGTGGATTCCGCGGGGCAAGTGAGCTGAGAAACAGCCTGATGAACGCCAAAACTACGACTAGAGTACGCGAATTGCTCGATGAGTTTGGTAGCAAGGAGCATGATGGGGCAGAAGAAAATGAATAGAATACAGGAGGTCACATGTCCTGGAGTAAATTGAAGCAGCAATTGGAGAGTTTCCTTAGTCCCACGTTAGTTGATAGGGTCGAATACCGGGCGACGAGCTACCGCTATTCACCTGATAAATCAGGAAATTGTTACATTACCGTAGATAAAAAGAACGTACTCAATATGAGTGATATAACTGGCTCGATCAGATGGTATCTGACGGAGCAGGAGATCAAAAATGACCCGGATTTGCTGATTCCTGTAAGTCATGAAGAGATTGAAGCCATCAGAAAAGAAACCAAAGGGACCGTTCCAGAGGATCGTCTTCAAGTCATAGGAAGAAGCAGAAAAAGCTCAGGGCATGCTAAAGAGCTCCTTTCTGCGCAGGCCGTATTAAGTAAATCGAATTTTACTGTTGCAGCTACTACGTTTTTATCTACTTCGATAGAGGATAATCTGGAGAGCAACGATATCTTATTGAATATTCTGGCTTTGATAGACAGACGAGTTGGCAAAAAGCGAATTCTAAATATGTCTGAGCAGATAAAGTTAAAGCATCCAGCTGTGCAGTATTTTTATGAATTAAGGCGCAGTACGTTGTGAGAATTAATAAATATCAATGACGGGGCACCCTTTATCGAGGGTGGTCCTACTGAACATTAGCTTAACAAGAGAAGAGATGATCAAGTAGACTTCAACCTGTGCATGTTGAAAAGTCTACTTTTTTATTGTTCAATTTTTTTCTGTTATAGCTTTTAACTATAACTAGTTATGGCATTTAAGTATCTCAGCCAACCTCGTTCTGCATGATATGATAATGGTATACAACGAGGGGGTTTTTGACATGACTGATAAGTTCCAGATCGTAGGTAGTTTGTTGCGTCCTGAAGAGCTGCTGACATATAAAACGCAAATTGAACATCGTGATGATATCAAATATCCATTCTATGAAAGTTTTGAAGGTTATGAGAAATGCGAGACTGAGGCCATCAAACAAGTGGTGAAAAAAGAAATCGAGCATGAGCTGTCGATTATTACAGATGGAGAGTTCTCCAAATCGATGTGGCATCTGGATTTTGTATGGGGCTTTGGTGGAGTTGAGCGTTATATTGCAGACCATGGCTATTTTTTCCGTGATGTGGATGGCTCTTCAAAATATGAAACACGTAAAGATATTGGCCTGCGCATAACGGGCGAATTGAGCGGTAAAAATCATCATTTCATTCAACTGTTCAAACAACTGCAAGACACGGCGGGTGACCAGCAAACGAAACTTTGCGTTCCGTCCCCATCCCATATTTTTGGTGAACTCTCCTGGTCCGATAATATCGGCGGTACGGACGCTGTTTATCAGAATATTCAGGAGCTCAAAGCGGGTCTTGTGAAAGCATATAAGGAATTTGTGGAAGAATTCGCTGCGGTAGGCGGTAAAATTCTGCAAATGGATGACTGCTTGTGGGAGCTGTTTGCAGACGACAACCCGAACTCTCCGTTTACAGGGGAGCACATTAATCAAGAGGAAGTACAGGGTCTCGCTACCGAATTTATTGATATTAACAATACAGTGATTGACTTCGGTCATAGCCTGGGCTTGAAAATGTGGACACATAATTGCCGCGGCAACTATGATTCTCGCAACATGGGCGGTGGATCTTACGCGAAAATCGCTAACCTGTTCCTGAAGCAATTGAAATATGATCGTTTCTTCCTGGAGTGGGATGATGATCGTGCGGGTTCTATCGAAGCCCTGGAGGTTTTCAAGGACAGACCTGAAACGGAAATCGTATTAGGCTTGTTGTCATCTAAGACCAATACACTTGATGATGAAGAGCGCGTAATCCGTCTGCTTGATGAAGCTTCCAAGATTATCGATAAGGATCGTCTGTTGCTTTCGCACCAATGCGGCTTTGCATCCTGCGATGGCGGTAACGAACTAAGCGAAGCTGAGCAATGGGCCAAAATCGTTCAAGGTCAAAAGATTGCCAAGCAATACTGGGAAAACTAATTTCGAATAGCAGCATCTTGAGCTAAAAGGGATGCCTCGTAGGGCCGTCAATGGACCTGCGAGGCATCTCTATTTTTTATACATCTTTTCTCCCCAAATTAACGTAGTTTCCTGTTCCGCCATTGTATTGCGCGATAAGTGGCTCTTTCTCAGATCGGTGATTAAGACACTGTAGGAGAGAAAGGAGTTGTTAGCATCATTGGTGAGGTTGGAATGGGAGTGAATTTAGTGGAATCTGGATGTATAGCGTGACAACAGGCTGTGATACAATGAAAATGAAATCGTTGTACGGATCATCTTGGCAGTTGTATTCCCTCTAAACGACAAATTAGAAATGTATATATCCTATGAAAAAGGAGAGTTTTACACAATGAATTTGGAAGAGGTTATGCATGAGCTAGAAGCGCTAGGGAAAGAACGAACAAAGAAAATATATATGTCCAATGGTGCACACGAACCGCTTTTTGGAGTAGCTACTGGAGCGATGAAACCAATCGCCAAGAAAATAAAAAAGGATCAGCCTTTGGCTGAGTTACTTTACGCTACGGGAAACTATGATGCCATGTATTTTGCTGGTGTGATAGCCGATCCCCAAGCGATGACGGAAGCTGATTTTGACCGTTGGATTGATGCTGCTTATTTTTACATGATCTCTGACTTCATCGTATCCGTCACGCTGGCAGAGACAGATATTGCCCAAGCGGTTTCGGACAAGTGGATTGCGAGCGGGGATGAATTGAAAATGTCTGCAGGCTGGAGCTGTTATTGCTGGTTACTCGGTAGCCGACCGGATAGCGAATTCTCCGAAAATAAAATGATGGAGATGCTCGAACAGGTAAAAAAGACGATTCACGAATCTCCGGAACGAACGAAATATTCGATGAACAACTTCCTTTACACCGTCGCGACATCCTATCAACCGCTGCACGACCAGGCCGTGGAGACAGCCAAGGCCGTGGGACCTGTTGAAGTCGACAAGGACAAAGCTAAGAGCAAGTTCCTGCAAGCTTCCGAAAATATTCAAAAGGCAGTGGAAAAAGGGCGAACTGGGTTCAAGCGTAAATATGTAAGGTGCTGACGCTTTCGCCTTATCGTCAGTTTTGGCATAGGGAACGTCCGAATCTGTGAATTGAAATCCACAATCACCATGTTATAATAAGGACAGAAACAGCTTATAATGCAAAGAGAGCCGTGCGCTAACACGACTCTCTGATGCAATAGCCGCTTTTAAGGGCGGTGGGCTTAACAAGCAGGGTACCGACCAAATAGACCGCATCCCTTAGCCAGAGGTCGGTCTATTTGTCTTTATTGGACAGCAGCGCTACAATCAGCAAACCGAAGGTAAGCATTAGCATAATTGCTTCAAATACTGTCACAAGGCATCACCTCCCTTCCGGGAGATTAGCCGACCGCCCATATAAGCCTTTCCATTGCTCTGTGAGTATACCATATTTTTCTTGGAGCTAATAGATGAACAATATTCGTTTTCATAAAAGTCTTGGCATGATAATTCCCCAGTACAGTGAATGCGAAAAGAGCATTACGGTGGCTAGTATGAAGCATTATTTAGTTGAAAACAAATAAGAGAAAACACGCCATTTATAGGCGTGTTTTTTGTGTTTACTGCTGAATAACAAAAATTAAACAGCATCAAAGTTACGCATTTTATAAGGGCCCGGAGCGTTTACTTTTTAATTACTTCTAACCATTTCTTTGGCTTGCTGCCTGCCCGCCGCGAGAAAGCTGTCACTTAGTTCAGGATCATTAACAGAGCGTGCAAGAACAAGCGAGCCGACTAATGTACTAAACAGTGCACGACTTTTGGATACATCCATATCTGCCAGATTGGAGATAAAAGTGACCATCCGCTCCAGTTCATGAGTGAATACCTGCCTAACCTCTTCGGAAGAGCGGGATATTTCGCCGGAAAGGGCAGGGAAAATGCAGCTCATTTCCGTTTTATCACGGTGATAGGGACTGAGATAATAATCGATGACTGTATTGATTTTGGGGTTCTGCTCTTCCTGATCCGCGACTTTCTGAAGAAGTGCGATGGTATCGCTAATGGCATATTCACAGGCTTCGGCGACCAACTGGTCCTTGTTGTCAAAGTGTGAATAAAACCCTCCATGAGTTAATCCGGCTCCCTTCATAATGAACGGTACACTGACGTCTTGGATGCCGTTGGTGCGAAAAGCACGAGCAGCACTCTCAACAATTTTACCTCGTACTTTTATTTTATGGCCTTTGGGATAGGGCATTATCATTCACTCCATAGTTTCATCATTCTGCTTTTTTAAAATATTATAGTCATCATAATAAAGCCTGTCAATTTGTCGACTGGATGTCTTTTGATTTACAAAAGGGCCAAATACGGTTGTTGACTGCCTTAAAATATGATGGTTATAATATATTACGATCATCATATTTTAAATCGGCTTCAAATCGGGAGGTATCAGGACATGAGTAAACTTGAATCAGTAGATACGTTAGTTATTGGATCAGGTCCGGGAGGATATGTGGCGGCGCTTCGTTCTTCGCAACTGGGGATGAAGACGGCAATCGTCGAACGTAAACAGCTCGGCGGGGTCTGCACGCATGTGGGTTGCATACCATCCAAGGCATTAATTGCGGAATCACATCGCCATGATTTGTTCAGACAGTTCAATCAAGCTGACGCGGCAGCGACATTTAAGATTGCACAGGATTTCAAGCAGGGGGTTGTGAATAAACAGGCAGGTGGCGTCCACTATATGTTAAAGACTGCGAATGTGACCATTCTCGAGGGCGAGGCTAGTCTGGTGGATGAGCACACAGCGATGATCCAGCAAGCTGGACAGGAGCAGAGCATTTCTTTTAAAAACCTCATACTGGCAACGGGGTCTCGTCCAATTGAGCTGCCAGCATTTCCAGTTGGAGGTCGTATCTTATCTTCCACAGAAGCACTGTCTCTGCAGGAGGTTCCGAGTAGTCTGGTTGTGATCGGCGGAGGGTATATTGGTGTGGAACTTGGACAGATGTATGCCAAATTCGGAACAAAGGTAACGATTCTGGAGGGTGGAGCACAAGTATTGCCCGGATTCGAGGCGGAACTTGCAGCACCTGTAGTCAAACAATTGAAGGCGGATGGCATCCACATCGTAACCGGAGCGATTGCTGAAAAGGTGGAGCAGAAGGCTGATTCCATTACACTGCATTATTCGAAAAATCAAGAGCAGCACCAAGTCACGGCGGAATATGTATTGGTCACAATCGGCAGGAAACCCAATACAGACGGCCAGTTAGGACTGGAACGCATAGGTGTGTCCGTAACGAACAAGGGACTGATTGAGACGGATGAACAGTGCAGGACGGTTATTCCGCACATTTATGCCATTGGAGATATTACGGCTGGTCCGGCACTCGCTCACAAGGCCTCCTATGAAGCAAAAGTAGCAGCAGAGGCCATTGCGGGTCTTACCTCCAAAGTGGATTATAAGGTGATCCCGCTTGTCGTCTTTTCTGATCCGGAGCTATCCAGTGTTGGAGTAAGTGAGACGCAAGCCAAAGCACAGGCCATTCCGGTGGTTATCGGAAAATCTTCTTTTGGGATCAACGGAAGAGCATTGGCATTAAGGGAAACCGAAGGATTTGTGAAAATAGTGGCTGATCCGACCTCAGGAATTGTCATTGGCGCGCAAATCGTTGGCGTGGAGGCATCCACATTGATATCGGAGCTTGCGCTTGCAATTGAGATGGGTGCAACTGTAGAAGATCTGGCCATGACAATTCACCCTCATCCTACGTTGGGAGAAGTGATCATGGAGGCTGCCGAGAACGCGGTCACCAAAATGATAATGAGAACTAAAAATACGCAGCAAATTTAACCATATAAATTGAACTAAACATTTACACGAAACGGAGAGGACAGAAAGAACCTGAAGAAGCGGAGCGTTCGCCTTTATCACTGGATTTACCATTTATAAAAGGAATCAAAAAAATCTGGGGATAACAGCGATCGGAAGGTTGTTCTGTCATCGGAGTTTCCAGTGTAAATAATTTTTAGTTCAACTTATATACACGAGGATTGGGAATGGGAGAGATAAAAGAATGAAGATAAAAGCAGGTCTGTATATAGGAATTGCGATGGTGTTTATTGTTGGAGGTTCACTTCTGGCTGTTAAAGGGAAGGATGCTGTAAGTCAGGCCGAGAGCAGGAAACAAGGCATGCTTGAGGCAGAGCAAACGACATTGTTTTATCAGAATAGTCCTGGGGCGATTGTAGAGGTGGGTGCATCTGCAGGTGACTCCGTGAAGAAGGGAAAGGTGTTATTCAAAGTGAAGTCAGCTGGGGAAGGAGATGTGGATGTACTCGCACCGTATGACGGATTAGTTGACCGAGTTGCTGTAAAGCAGGGAGATCAAGTACAAGCAGGAGTGCCGCTGGCGGTTCTGCAAAAGAAAAATTACTATACGGACCTCTACATCCAGGAAAGTGAAGTTCAAAAGCTTGAAGTGAATCAAGCCATAGATGTTCATTTTCCCTATTTGGATCAGCCAACACAGGTGAGTGGAGTTGTTACTTCCATCTCATCTGCCCCACAATTCGCGAGCTTGCGCATGTCACGGGAAAAGGGGCAAGCCGATCTAAGTATGTTTCTGGTCCGAATATCGATGGATTCGAATGCTGATTTGCTTCCCGGGATGACAGCAGAGGTGAAACTTGATGAAATCACTGATTGACGAGTGGAAGTACGTATCGGGAAGTAAGTATGTTCGATTGATTTTTATCGGCCCGCTTATTGCAGCCTTATTCTTTGGTTTAATGTTCTCGCAGAATCAAATTAGCAAATCGCCAGTTGTGGTCATTGATGAGGATCATAGCGAATATTCACGGCAGTTGATCTCCAAAATAAATGCCTCGCAATATATGAGCGTCAAAAGCGTATATGCGAGCCGAATGAGTCCGGAAACATTGCTTGCCAATGAGCAGGCTGTAGCGGTCATTATGCTTCCCAATCAATTGGGCTTACGTCAACAACAAGGGAAATCGACGAATATCGGCATCTTGATGGATAACACAATGCCCTCGGGGCTAACCGGAATCCGGACCGCGATTCAGGAGATCATCCAGACGGAAAATATGACCCTTTCCATGACACGTCTGATCCAGAAAGGGATGGATGCCGAAACGGCTAAAGGAATCGTGTCGCCGATCTCGCTTCAGCAAAGGATGCTGTTTAATCCAACCTCCAGTTATGTCGGTTTTATGGTACTAGGATTTGTGAATATCGTAGTATTGATGATTACAACAAGTGCAGCGGGCTCGATTGCACCTCGGCTTCGTCAGGAAGGGGAGTTATTTACAAACGGAAGGTCACCTTTCCAGCTATGGGTTAGGAGTGTGCCGTACGCTGTGTTGAGCTCCCTATCGCTGCTCCTATCCTATGGATTGTTAAAGCAGGTGGGGGGAATGCGTTTTGAAGCGGAGCCTTATCTTTTTATCATCCCATTGGTTATTTATGCCTTCGCCTTGTCACTTCTGGGTATGTTGATTGGATACACAGCCAAAGACATATCCAAAGTCAACCTACGAACCAGTTTTGTATTGTATCCTTCCTTTCTAGCTACGGGGATTCAACTAACGCCGCTGGCGTTTCCAGAACCGTTCCAAATTTTCGCATGGGCACTACCAATGAACTGGCTTAACCGCCTGATTCGTGGAATGGCTTTTCGGGACGGAGAGCTTACAGCCTACAGTCAGGAGTTGGGGGCATTGTTAATTATTATTGGCGTTGTGTCCTTGTTCATGGGGTTACTGTTTCTGCGGGAATCGAGGAAAGTGTCTCCAAGCCGCGAACCCCTATTGAATGCAGATATGTTGCCGAGCAGCAGTTAATTGAAAAGATAAGCATTGAAACGAAAACAGACGCACGGGAATCATTCCTGATGCGTCTTTCTGTTTAGATACTGCAGATGACATATAACGATAAAGGTCCTTCTAGCGAAGGTTTTTTATATCGTTTATACTTGTAAGGCCAATTTACTTGAGGAGTTGTCTAACGAATCATGAATAAAAAAGAAGTCGCGCATATACGTAAACAGTTTAAGATGGATCATGATTTACTGAATATTTACGATATACTCAACGTGTATATTACGAAAGAAACGAACGAGATTTATCATTGGGAGCGCCATCCGTTTGAGCTGGTGGATAGAGAGAAACAGGAACTGTACATGGGCAATTTCAAAAAATTGCTGACGGGTGAGCTGGATCAAAAATTGTTTGAGCTGAAGTTCCAGGAGCAAGCGGAGGAGCCGGCTCAGGTGATGCTTCACCAAGCACTGGTAACAGGAGATCCGGAGGAATGGCAGGACCTGATGCTCCTGTTAGTAGAAAGAATGTTGGTGGATGCCAAGTATGAACGGGATATGGTGATCACGTTTGTTCGTGGACAGTATTACTTGCCAACCAAGGCTCGGAACGATGAAGCGGAAGAAAGCGAGAAAAACGAAGTGTTCGCACATCCATTCATTCTGTGCAGTGTGAATTCCACGGAGAAGCAGCGAAAAACGCTCTTGTTTGATTATGTGGAGAGAGAATTTAAGTACAATGTCATTGTAGATCCGGTTGTCAAATTAAGCACCCCGGAGCAGGGTTTCCTGTACCCGAGCGTAACGGACAACTACTCCGATGTGAATCGTGTTCTATATTGCACAGGGAAATCCAATTTCCCGGATCCGCATTTTGTTGAAAATGTATTGAATGGAGAAAGGTCTGTGACAGCACTGGAAGAACGGGCGATCTTCGAAGATATCGTGAAGGAAGTGGCCGGTGAACAGCTCGACTCAGCCACAATTGCACATGTGTACGAGGAGATCAACCGGGTCATCGAAATTAACGAAGAGTCACATGAAGAAGAACCTCCGAAGCTCGATTATAAAGATCTGGAACGAGTGTTGACAGCAAGCGGTATAGAGGACCTGACGTCGGAGAAAGTGGAACGCGCATTTGAAACCATCGTCGACAACAAGAATTATGAAATGAAAGCGACCAGTGTTATGCCGAAGTTTACGTCCAAGTCCATTAAGATTGAAACCAAAGTTGCTACGATTTCGGTTAGCCCACAAGATTTGAGATATGTGAAACAAGTGAATTATCAAGGCAGACGGTGTATCATGATTGAAGTTGACGAAGATGTCGTCATTGAAGGGTTCACGCTTACTTCGGAGACGCTCTAGACGAATTGTGATTCATACGCAGCAGCATGAGGTTCGCATGGAACAGCTGTTATTTATTTGTCGTGTTACTAACCAAAAATTAAGATGGACGGATGGACGTACGGGCCATCTGTCTCTATAAAAGCCCAAGCCTAAGGCAATATCGCCAAGGCATGGGCTTTTTGCTGTTTTAAGATTGTCGCAGCAGTTGTCTGATATCCGCTGCTGGGCTGGAGCCGAGCTCCTCATGAAGTAATTCCTCCAGAACCAGATACTGTCGCTGCGCTTCGGTTCTTCGTCCTAGCGACAGATACAGTAGGATGATCTCACGATGAATATCCTCCCGAATCGAATCAATCTGCAGGATACGTTCAAAATAATACAATGCTCGTAAAGGCTCGCCTTGCTTCGCATGATAGTGAGCAGCGGTCTCCATCGTCATGATGAAATCCAGCTCCAACTGTCTGGACCAAGCGAAGGCCCACTCATAGTGCCTGCCTTGCAGAAGTTCACCAGCGTACAGCATGTCTATTCGCTCGAAGAGCTCAGGACGATGTGCGGATGCCTGACGCATCTGCCGGAATAATACCTCGAACTCGTACAGATCGCAATCGATTGCTTCCCGGTCGATACGAATGCCGTTCCTGTCCTTTAGAATAATCGGCACGTCACTGTTGTCGCCGATGGCACGTCGCACGTAGTACAGTGTGGAATTGATGTTCGTCCAGGCCTTCTGCGGACTGAGGTCCTTCCACAACGTATCGGCTAACGCATCGCGGCTAGTCGATTTTTTATACAGCAAGAATGCGAGTAATTCTTCCGTTTTGGGGGTTCTTAGCTTGAGTGGACTGTCTGTTCCAATTCCGCCATGCACGGTGAATTCACCGAACATACGGACAGTCAGTTTGGGTTCCGCCACGGCTGGTTCAGGAGTTGCCACATAATCGTGAAGCTTCTGCTGCAACCGCTTGATGCTGCGGTTCAGTCGCTCTGCCGTGACCGGCTTGATGACGTAATCAATAACGTCTTTGTCGAAGGCCTGCACTGCATATTCCTCGTATCCGGTCACCAGCACGATTGGGAGCGAAGGGTGATGTTTGCGCAGTTCACCAATGAGGTGCATGCCAGAGATGCGGGGCATCGTAATGTCCAGAAATGCCGCATCGAAGCTATTCTCCACCGCGTAGGCGCAAGCTTCCTCTGGGTCGTGAAACGCACCACACACTTCGACTTCTCCACTTTCTGTAAGAATACGATTCAGTCGCTTGAGCGACAAATCCTCATCGTCCACGATGATGACTTTCATCATGTTTCATAACCCCCGTTCCCATCTATGCCTATACGTTGATTTGGAAGATCAAATGTAATCCGCGTTCCCTCGCCGTCCAGGCTCTCCATCTGAAAATGTCTGCCATACAGCAGCTTCAACCGGCTGGAGATATTCCATAGTCCCACGCCTTTACTACCGTCCGTGGATTGCCGAATTTCGTCCATCCGTTGTCTGGTTATGCCAATTCCGTTGTCCTCGATGGTGAAGCGTGTTTCCGTATCATTCAGATTACGTATGGACAACATGACGCGGCCTCCGCGAATGCTGGACATCAAGCCATGACGAATCGCGTTTTCGATCAGCGGCTGTAGCGTGAGTGGTGGAATGTCCATGTTCCGGTCCACGTCCGCATCCACGTCAATGATGACCTCCAGCCGCGTGCCGAAGCGGGCTTGCTCGATGGCTACATATGCTTCGATCATTTCCAATTCATTCGTCAGGCTAGTTTTGGAATCGAGATGTTTAAAGTGCACGCTGCGTCGCAAGTAGCTTGATAACTGCAAAATGAGTTGTTCAGCCCGATTCGGCGCATCCACGCACAATTCAGCAATGGCATTCAAAGCGTTATACAGAAAGTGTGGGTTGATCTGTGACCGTAAAAAGGATATCTCGGCATCTCGCGCGGCCTGGACGGAGGCCTTCATCCGAGTCAGGCCGCCGATTCGGGCCAGCAATTCCTCTGATTCGAACGGCTTCGACACGAAGTCATTGGCGCCTTTCTCCAAGGCCAGCTTCAACTGATGGGCTTTATTACTTGCCGTCAGCATAAGTACAGGCAGCTCGGAAGGGGAGAAGCGCTTCCTGATACGTTCCAATAATTCATAACCTGACATGTCGGGCATCATGATGTCGGCAATAACGAGATGCACGGTAGGAAGCTTGTCCAGCAGATCTAATACGGAAGGGGAACGTGTGGTTACCGCATAACTGTACCCCTCTAGCTTCAACAGATTTACAATCGTTTGCAGATTAGCGGAGTCGTCGTCTACAACGATGATCCATTCCGATTTAATTCCGTTCACAATCGTTGGCTCTTCGAACCGAAGTAGCCGATTACCGAAACCTGTAGGAGCAATGGCGAGTGGCATAACGTTGGAGTGTTTATCTCCTTTGCCATCCGCCAGAGGAAAGGTAAGGATGAAGGAGGCACCCATGCCGGGCGCCGATTCCGCATGGATAGTTCCGCCATGCAGCTCGACTAACTTGCGCGTAATGCTTAGGCCAAGACCGGTGCCTCCGGCAACGACGGGTCCCGTATCGGCTTCCTGTTCAAATGGCAGGAAGATATGCTCCAGCTTGTCCCGACTGATGCCACGGCCAGTATCCACAATGCGTATCTCCGCTTTACCTTGAACAACCGAAGCGGTGATGCTTACCGTGCCACGTTCTGTGAACTTGATGGCATTGCCAATCAGATTATGCAAAATCTGAATCAAACGGTTGCCGTCCGCATAGATCGGCGGGAAATGCGCCGGAATACGATTGACTAGCTCTACCTTTTTCGATCCAAGTAGGAAGGAGTGCATACGCATGACCGATTCGACGAACGAGGACAGATCGGTCGCAGACCGGTGGAGCGGCACGTCCCCATGTTTCATTTTGGAATAGTCTAGCAATTCATCTACGAGGTAGGTCAATCGTCTTCCACTTCCCGTCACAATCGCCAGATTGTGCGCCTGATTGTCGGTAAGCGGGCCTTCGGCACCTTTGAGCAGGCTCTCACTGATGTTCACAATCGCGTTCAGCGGTGTCTTCAACTCATGCGAGGTATTGGACAGAAAGTCATCCTTCACCTTGTCTAGTAAGAGCAACTGGTCTTTGAGGGCATGGACCGTACGATAGGCTTCGAAGAACCGAAGCACAGCTAGAAACAGCATCAGGATGCTAAACAGGACAATACTGGCCTGTCCGATATTCATATTTTCCTTGAGTGAGATCGAAAAGAGGTTAATGTCCAAGCAATACAGCGTGATGCTGAGCAGAGCTGCATACCACAAAAAAGTAGACAGCCGTTCGCCATGCTCACTGGTCAGGAATTGTAATGCACATTGGTACAGCAACCACACCAGCATCAGCGTATACAGAACGATGACGTAGGGCGCAGCCAGCCCGTAAACGGAAATAGGCAGCAGTGCGATCATGCATATATAAGCTCCGAAGATAAACAGTGTTATAGCTGTGAGCCATCCGGGCAGGATGCCTGTTCTGAATCGGTAAAAGTAAAAGATAATCAGACCGAGACAAGCGACAGAGCAGAAGTCTTTTAATTTATAGAGCGTGCTAAATGAGATATTTGCGCCGACGATGCCCAGTACACGTTCACTGATCATGCCGTTATACAGAGCGTACAGCAGACAGATTAGACCGAGCAGCAGCAGGGAATCGTCCCTGTTCCGGTAGAGGGCAGACCCCAAGTAACTGATGAGGAAGATGATCGAAATGGTAGCTAGCGCTGCCAACGTACCGAGTTCAATAGCTATGCTGGTTTGATGTGTTTCCAACATGGCTGCTTGATCGCCGAAGAAGAGGGGACCCGGAATACCAGCATCCGTGTAATCGTAGTTAGCCACCCGAATCAAAATCTCAATATCGCCACCATGATAGGGGAAAAAGCCGATCTGGGGCGAGTTTCCCGGTTGGTAACCCGCGAATTTCTCCACGGCATGCCCGTCTTCAAGCAGCTTTTCGCCATTGACGAAGATTTCGCTGGCAAAACGAATGTTCATTTTTTTGATAGCCAGTATCCCCTGAACAGGTACATTTTGCAAAACCAGTCGATAGGTGGCGAAGCCATGGGCAGGCAAGTGTTTACCATTCAATTCAAGTCTATTCCACGAACCGGGAACATCTGTATATGCATCAGGAGGTACTTTCGTTTGCCCGACCTGGTTCGCAGATCCCGCAGGAAGCAGCTGGTTCCAGTAAAATTCCCACTCACCGTCCAGCTTAATCCGTTCGTTCTGTTCCGGGTCCCAGGCCGAGAGGTCCAGAACGCCTTGACGGGCATGAAGCACCGCAGATTGTGGTTCTCTAACCGTTGACAGGAGCAGCACGCTAATGGCCAGTACAACAGTCAGGACAACACCTGAAATTTTTAATAACACGAAATGCTGCTCCTTTAGAGGTTGTTCAGAAAATCCATCTTCTCTGTACTAAAAAAACGGAATTTTTGAACACGATCCTTCGGTAGATTGGGAAAAAATCTCTTGTATTCTATCGGCATTGTAGCGGATATCTCTGGGGGGCGCAATCACATTTCGACAATTTTCATCTGTTTATTGCTTGTTTATTGTGATCCTATATACTGCGAAAGCAAGATATGTCGAATGGGATCGGAAAAAGCGGCGAAAGACCTATCTTTGCATGACTATGGGCTGATGGAGTTGAGTGAATGGAGAGAAACATCACATCTTGGCGTTTGCGGCGGCAGATGATTGGCATGATGGCCGTAGTGATTGTTGTGGCGTGTCTAAATGGATATACGGGTTCATCTGTCGCAAAAGCATCCGGAACCGAACAAGTGGCTGTATCGGGGGCTGAAAAAGTGTATCAGTCCGCGGCAAAAGCTGTCTTTTACTTGAAAGCGTATCGGAAGGACGGGACGCTCAAAACGGTAGGTACCGGCTTCCTGATCGGTGATGGTAAAGCACTTACAGCAGCCCATGTTGTGAAGGACGGGGTGTCTTTCGAGGCGGTATATGAGGATGGCTCCATCCAAAAGATTACGGTTATGGGTGCTGACACGGATACCGATGTGGCTCTGTTGTCTGTGCAGGATAGCAAAAAACGTTCGGTACTTACCCTGTCGGTGGACAAGCAACCCGCAAGATATGGGCAACGATCGTTCGCCATCGGTTACCCACTGAAGGATGGCAAGATCATTACGGAGGGCATCGTGAATGCACCAACCGCTGAGGTGAACGATGTCATTCGCTTGCTCACTTCCGCGCAGGTGTCCGCAGGGATGTCTGGTGGTCCTTTGTTAAATGAAGAAGGTCGTGTGATCGGATTAATCTCCGGTTCGTTCCGGACAATGAATGGCATTCATATCTGTGTAACGATCGAAGATATTCGCAAGCTGTTGAAGAAGTCGAATACATAACGGGGAAAAGGGGAATCTCTGCATGTTCAAAAAGTTATCAATCTGCTTGCTTGCTGCCTTGCTGACGTTGACGTCCGTGAGCTGGCCGCATATACCGACCGTTTCCGCAGCTGCGGATTACACGGATATTTATATTCCGAACGGCGGTGGCAAAATAATCAATCGGGAAGACATGTCTTCCTGGAACAATAACTTGAAGAAAGACGAAGCGAACAGCTTTGGGATATTTGCTGGCAAGGCACAGGGAATATCCCTTGATTCAAAGAATGTCAAATCATTGGGACCAAGCTATATGACTTTTAATACGAGTTTTATAATGGATACGCAATTCGTCGGAACGATTAACGTCCAATCCAATCCCTTCCTGAAGCGACTGGCTGAAAGTGGTCAGGCCAAAATGCTGTTGAAAATCAAACGACTTACAGGATCATGGACCATGGCAGCTAATGTGGAGGTTTCCGTTAATGGAGATTCTAAATATAGACAGGCTGCAATGCAATCAGGTAGCTCTGTAAATTCGTCATGGATTTCATTTGGCGCAAACGATACCATTAAAATTTCAATAACAGGATTTAACATAGAAAACATCGATGACATCGAACTGTATTTCGCAGATATCACACCGCCAACATACAACGGCAATACACTGACCCATACCGGCGTGGTTCGCTTCAATGCTGATCCTGCAGTACAGAAGAATGAATTGTTTCTGAAGCAGGGAAGTAGCCTTAACCTGGCGCTGAATTTCAGCGAGCCGGTATTTCCGTCGACTGCAGAGGATGCCTCTGACCGGATTGATGGCAAATTCAGCTTCATGCGTACCGAACTGTTCAGCAATCCGGGTGGAGACGGCTTCGATCCGTCCGTTTATTATCTAACGAGCGCAGATAGCGGATACAGTGACTTTGCGCAGGGTGGACTGGATCGGAACAGTCATGCACGCTCGACATTCAACCTCCGGTATCAGGCTGCGTTAAATGACAGCACAGGTAATATTCCCATTGATCCAAAGCGTCTGATCGCACCCTTCGAGGAGGACCGTCCAACCTTGCTGGAACGATTGAATGCGGCGGGCTTTATCGATGGTGCGGGTAATCCCGTTGCAGCTTTTAATGGCATTGGTACGGTTCCTTTTGCCGATAACGCGAACCCGGGCGGCACGTTCCGTACCATTATCGACGCGCGTGTGCCGCAGTACTCGGCATCCCGCAACGGCGTGCAGCCGGAAGTGTTGACGGGACTTGTGCTGAACAAGGGCGACGTTGTTGATTTTACCGTGTACCTTAACGAACAGGTGATCAGCGCGTTTACCCCGACCGAGGATACACGACTCAAGTTTGCCAACGGTTTGACCGCAGCATATGTCGGCGGCCAGAACACGAATACATGGACGTTCCGTATGACGGTGCCAGACGGCAAAAGTATCGAAACGTCATTGCTGGAGACAGCTGCTTTGGAGCATGCCAGCAATCCCGGCGATGGGAAGGCGCTGACAGACTATGCCGGCAACGTGCTCACAGAGCCGGTCAAGAAGATTGATTGGGCCGGATTGTCCGTAGATAACACGACGCCTGAAGTGAATTTTGTCTATGAAAATCAGGACGGCGAAATTATTCCCGAAGGGCAATACGTGGGGAATGGATCGTTTACAATCCATGCATTCGATCCCGACTTGAATGGTCAGACAAGTAAAGGATTGTTCCGACCTGGCAGTGGTTCGGGTCTTGTATATTATGTGCTGAACCAGAGTCCGGATGATCCCTTCGCGGGACAAAACGACAATTTTGCTGCTGTGAAACGTTATTCCCTGACGCAGAAGCAGCCTTCCGAAGAGTTGTATACATCTGGTTTCCAGGACGTTGTACTGTCTGCCGGACAGAATGGCGTGAAGGTAGAACTGCCGGACGACGGCACAGGCTTGAACGGGAACTGGTATTTGCATACATGGACTGCGGATATGAGCTGGGACTCGGCTCGTCAGCGGATGCAATATGACAAAGGGAGCAGTGAACGTGCAGCTTACCTTGCCCAGCATCCGGATGCGACACCTGCCGAGCTGGAGGAATATTATCGCTCAAGTATTCTGCCCAATCTATCCGATTACGGAAATACAACACAGTGGCCTTTGGCCGATTTCAAACATGATGATTCCAATTGGTCTTATCATGTCGGCTTGTTGAAGATTGACAACGATGACCCAAACGTCGAAGTCGCGAACGTAGTGGACAATAATTCCGACAATGTGAAGATTACGGTTAAGGCTGCCGATCCGACTTCTTCTATTAAAAATAACAAGGTTCAATACCAGTTCGTGCCAGTAGGTAAGAACCCTGTTGCTTCCGGTTGGCAGAATGCCGCGCTGAACGCACAAGGCGAAGCTGAGATATCGACATTGAACGATCCGGCGATCTTAAAAGGTGGACAATACGAGCTGCATGCCAAAGCCGAGGACGTGGCTGGCCATTCAGCTATTGCCGAGCCGAAAGCGGTCGATGTGCTCGTCATCTCAACGAAATTCAAGGCCTATCCAGGCACCTATGCAATCAATGACGGACCCGACTTCACTGTAGCTGGTGTGCCAATCGATAAGATTGAATATCAATACACGGAAAGCTCCGAGCGTCCAGTGGGCAACAGCAAATGGGCTGCTTTTGAGGATGCACCGAAGGAAACAAAGCTGGGGGATGTATCCGCCGAGCGCTACAGCTTCCCAGCCGACAAAACGTTGAACGGGACCTGGTACGCCCACGTACGCATCAAACAGCAGGATACCGGACGTTTTTACTACTATTATCAGGAGTACAAATTCGACCATTTGCCACCTGTTACGAAATTCGGTTCACAGGGTTATCTGTATCCGATGCCGGAGCAGACGGTACAGATTGATGTGTCTGACACACTGGTGGATTTTAACGGTGTTGCAGCCAAGAACATTCGTTACCAATGGATCAGGGTGGTTGACGGGCAAGACGAGAAGGAACCAGATCCGGAAGGCAAGGGCTGGAGCGTGTCCCCTGCGGATCGTTTGATTACATTGCAGGTAGACAACAAAAAGGACAACGGTAATTACCGTCTATACGTCCATGCCAGCGATAGCTTGGGTAACAGTAAGCTTTACCACACAAGTGGTCTGTTCTCCGTGTTTTATCTGAGCAGTGAACCACCTGTTGGCAGCGCGCGTTTGATTCGGACAGAAGGTCCAGGAGATGACGGGTACACCGCCATTATGGAACTGACGGTTGATGTGCCGGCACAAGAAGGTTACTTCTATTCCGTTTCCACTAATGGCGGGGACAATTGGAGCACTTGGCTGCCTTATACAAACTATGTGGGCGTTCCTGTTGACACGAACGATTCGGGACAACTCAAGTTACAGGTTCGGGTCAAATTCAAAGGTTACTACGACAATATCAGCGATATCGTAACACCTGAGATCGAGCTCAAGGATGACCCTACTTATGGTCTTGCTTCACTGGAGCAGATCATGCCTGTTCGCGGAGGCGAGAAGGTACAGGATGGTGGGCAGAACGAGGGACAAGAGATCCTGTTCGACCTCGTTGATGGCAAGACCGTGAAGCCAACGAACAGTAATCCGGAAATGCCGGAAACGCTGGAGGCGAACAAAAGATTCAAAATATACCGCAACGGAAGCTACTCCTTCACCGTGAAGGATGGCAGTAATACAGCAACCGTGTTCATCGTAGTCTCCAACTTCGATGATACGCCGCCAATGGTGAATGTGAAGTATTCCACGATTGCGGCAACGAACGGCACAGTTAAAGTAAGTCTGCAATCGAGTGAACCGATCCGCATCACGAATCTGCCGACGTCCTCCAGAACGTTCCGGGAGAACGGAGAATTCACGTTTGAGTACGAAGATGCGGTTGGCTTTACGGGCAGTGTGACGGCAACGGTGAGCAACATCGATACCACGCCGCCGGAAGCAGATATTGTCATGCATTACAACCATCCCGATCTCAAAGCGTTGATCCATTACGGTAGTGGTACTGTCGTCGTGGATAGCGCAGGTGACGGATACAATGCAAACGGAGAATTTACTCATTTCGCAGCACCGACAACAAGCAACGTGATCGCGTCTAATCTGATCGTGGCGCAAGTGCTGCCGAAACAGGGACAGGTTCAGGATTATCAGGTGGTCTCCAATAGCTCGGGCACGAATCAATCCTCATTGGTCATGACTTCGGGCAGTAAAGCACGCTTCTCGCTGGCAGATGCCGCAGGGAATAATGCGAAGCTGGAGTCCGAAGCCATTACAACACTTGTTGGATCGATCCCGGCTGTAGAAGAGATCACGATGGTTCGGGTAGACAACGATGGACAGATCATCGATGACAGCAAACTGGTGCAGATCGGGGATCAGGCATACTCCAAAGGAAAAGTACGTGTGGGTCTGGTTATGCCATCATCTGTGGTGGAAGGCAATACGATCTATGCCGGGGCAACTCCGGTGTCGGGCTTCAGTGCCGATTACGCCAGCAATGGCGAGCATTCGATCTTGCTTTCAGACGCACTTGGCAACAAAAAACAGGTCAACTTTAAGATTAGCGGTCTGGATAACACGGCACCAACGATCCGTCTGAACAAAGCATCCACCACGGTTCTGCAAAACAAACCAGGCTTCGATCTGGTCACGGATCTGGGTGGATACACAGTGAGCGATAATCTCACATCTGCGGAGCAGATTCAGGTGACCGCTGCGGAATACGTTCTGGAAGGTGGACAATACGTGGAGAAGCCACTGAACCTGAAGATTACGGGCAAACACACGATTCGTTACACGGCGAAGGATCAGCTCGGCAATGCAGGCTATGCGCTGCAAACGGTGTACGTTCGTTCAACGGACGGTATGTTCGTTACAGCCAACGGCATTCCGCTTTCGGATACGGAATCCGAAACAGCGATCGTAAATACAGGTACCGTCACATTTAATGTGAGTAACTTCCGTACGATCGAGACTGCGGGCGGAACCAAGCTGGAGAACGAACTCGGCACGTATGACATTTATTATTTCCCGGGTCTGGTACGTGAAGGACAGATGAAATACATTGCGACCAGAGTGACCTATAAGGAACTGATCAGCAAAGATTTCAAGGTAACATTGCCCAAAGCGGGATGGTACACAATCATTGTGCAGAATCAGGAGCGCGAACGCGTATACTCCACGCTGCTCGTTAATCGGGCCAATTAGAGAAACGGAAGGGGTTCACCCATGCGACGGAACAAAATCATTCGGATAATCGCAACGTTGATGGCCATGATTATGCTGATCAGCGTCTTGCCACTTCATATCGCGGCAGCGGCCGTTTCCTCAGCGGGAACGACATCCATTAAGAACGGGTTTATCAAGGTAACGGTGGACAATGCAAGTGGTCGCTTCAGTATTCGTACAGAAGACGGCCAACCGATCCGCAAAAAGGATAACGGTGTGGATATGATCTTTGGTGGCGATAATCCGGAGACGTCATTCACGACATTCCGGATTAACGGAACGGATCTGATCTTCGGTAATCCGTACAAAATGGCACCGAACTGGACCTCGGAGGTTACACCTCCGAAGGTCGTAACGGGAAATGACGGTACCCAGAGTCTGGTTACGGTATGGACGGTGCAAGGCATTCGCATCAGCCAGGTGATCACCTTGCTGCTGAAGGAAGACAAAGATCAGGGCGGCAATGTTCGTGTCCAGTATGTGGTGGACAATACGACGAATGCCAAAGTAGAGATCGGGTCACGTGTATTGCTGGACACATCGGTCGGCGGCAATGACGGCCCGGCCTTCCAGATCGGGCAGAGTTATTCCGTTCCACTTACCGTGGAGCGAAAGCTGGTCCATGAGCCAGAGAAGCTCGGTTATGACAAAAACGTGGACGAACAGGCGTATAATCTGCATAAACTGCCACCTTACTGGGTGATGCGGGACAAGCTTGATCCGAGCAATCCGCTGGCGACGAATGTAATAGCCTATGGATTTAACAACTTGTTCGAAGGCGGCATTAACATCGTCGATGAGATGATCGTCGGGCACTGGGCCAACCTCGCCGGAACGAAATGGGAGTATGAACCGGACGAGAATCTCGACTTTACGCAGGATACAAATGATTACGGCACAGCCGATACGGCCGTAGCTTTCTATTGGGAACCAGATACCGTTCAGGCGGGCGGTCAACACTCGTATGAACTGGTTTACGGCTTGGGTGAGATTGTATCCCCAGAGAAGGTATTCGATGTACGTTTCCTTGATCCAACCCAGAAGCTGGAGACTAACGAGGAAGAAACGGGTTATGTCAATGACGGCGTGTTCGAAGTGAACACGGAGATCGAGAACCTGGAGATGTTCAGTATGAACCATAGCCAGATTGATGTGACTTTGACACTGGAGAATGGGTTAAGCTTCGTGGATGAAGATGGTAAGGAACTCAATACAACGAGTCAGAAGCTCACCTTCCGCAAAGATGTTCCACCCGATCAGGCCGGGCAGGGCGTTGAATTCATCCCGTATAAACCGGGCGAAGTCGTCGCAGCCAAATGGCGGGTAAAGGGCACAGGTAAAGCCTGGCCTTCAACGCGTCAGTACATGGTGACGGTGAGCAGTCCGGAGACAGAGAAAAAGCTGGAGACGGCGGTTGGCGAGAGCGAAGGACTCCCGGAATCGGAAATTCGTGCAATCTATGAATCGTCAAGAGCAGGTTTTATTTTCCTGCCACCCGTTGGTGAATTAAGGAAGACGTTGGTCTACGCCATGTCACCGGAGGAAGCGTACAGCAAGGACGAGAAGTACATCACGCTAAATGTGTCCAATATTGCTGCCTACAATGTTGGCAATGAAGCAACGTCTACTGCCGCCAACTTTGACATGTATCTGGTGAACGTGAAGAACGGGGATCGTTACAAAGTGCCAGTGACCCGATCCGTGACTTCCCAGCCGCTTGGCAATGGGTTCGCTGGAGATTTGAAGCTGGTGTATCGCGGTGGTGAAAAGGTGAAGGCGGACGGTACAACGCTTGAAGTGTTGAACGACGCAATTTTGCCGCTGGGTGAATATGCCGTTCAGGTGGACTATCGGGATAAATCAATTCCCGAGCTGGCCGAAGCGCTGAGCTTCAAGACAGACCAGACCTTTGCGATAACCGAGAACGAAGAGAACATGGTTCGCAAAGCGGGTATTCTCGCTGTATATAAAACTAAATTAGACTTAAATGCAGGCGCCAGCGAGAAAGCGACGTTTGCCAGCGTGCTGCCATGGACGTATGGCAACCTGACGGACGCGCAGTTCAAAACGAAGCTGGACCAGGATCGGGCGAGGCTTGCTACTGCGAAGCAGGAAATGGTGGCAGCTTCACGCAAGCTGGACCCTGCACTGGATATAGCCGGAGCTATCGATGTATCGGCTTCTCCGGTTTATGCAGTGAAAACCTTCGAAAATGAAGCGGCATTCGAAACGTTTGAAAAAGATCTTGATGATGATACCGAGCAGGAGCTCGTTCTAGAAGTGCGTGGCAAGATCGTGCAGTCCGGTACGGGGGCGAACGCGCAGTACACGGTTCAATCCGATACGGAGCCTGCGATCATCAACAAGAGTGTGGCTTATAAAGGGAAAGACCTGACCATTTCCATGGGGAATTTTCCGCTTGCCGAAGACTTGAAGGCCAATACGGACACGCCGTTCTTGCAGACCCTCTTTGTGGGTGGCGACGGTACGCTAAGCGTGGCGAATAGCGGGTTCGTGTTCCATTCGGGCGAATGGACCGTTGATTTCTACAACGGATTTGATAAGTCACTCGGCACGGAATCAAAGCTGACGGATGAAGAGCAGGAATGGGAAAACGGACGTAATCCGGAAGACCCTACCTTGAACGGAACCCTGACATGGGCTAACGGTATGCTGGGCGATGCGCTAAATCCATACCGCAACCTGCTTGTCTCCTATGTGTACTTTAATAAACATACGTTGTTTTCAACACCTACCTTCTCGCTAAATGGCTTTGGGCTGAAACTCAATGACTTCGTGCTTCGGCAGGATGGTGTGGCCTTCGGTGGTGCCATGAAGATGTTCATTGTGAACGGGGAAGTAAGCAACGTCATGTTCAACCAGTCGGGCTTCGTAGGCATCGATTCCTCATTGGCGTTTGAACTGGATAATAAAATCGGTTTGTTCAAACCGGACTCCGAAGATAGTGTAAAAGGTGGTATTAATGTTACGCACTATAAAGACCCGAACAAATACGGCGTCATGAATTCGTATGGCGTTAACTTCGAGGCCAAACTGGAGAACTTGTTCTCCATTAGTGCGGAGCTTGCCTTTAAACGGGTTCCCGACGGGCGGATCATCCCGGACGTCATTGCTTTTGGATCGGATCTTCCTGATCCGGGTATCATGATCAATCCGGCTACCAAAATTTCAAGCCTGCGCGGCGCAATCCGCGAACTTGCGATGACGATTGCCGGTGGTACCGAGCGCTTGCCGCTGACGCTGGAGGCAGGTATCGACATGGAGCTGGGACAAAAGCCAGCTGTTTTCTCAGGTAGTGTAGACTTGACGCTCAAAGCTACCGGCTTCAAAGTGGTGGGCAAACTCGGCTTCGGCGAAGGCAGCAAAGTTATCCCGATGCTGACGGAAGCACTGATTCAGACCCAATGGGCCAGCCCGATGTTTATCCGAGCCAGAGCACAGATTGACGTCGGTGGATGGGATATCATCGTGGGTAGCGCCAGCTTGTTCATCGGCGAGAACCTGGAGAAGGGTCGAGTCGATTTTGAAGGCATGGTCAGTTCGAAAATACAGATACCAAGTTCGGTGCCGATTGTCGGCGGTTTGGGATTTGGAACCCGTGCAGGCGTTAATAACGATGAACTGTGGGCCGGGATATCATTGTTATTCCTTACCCTGGGCATCAAATATTACTGGGGCGGCGGTATTTCGTTCATGACCGATGGATCGGCATTGGACGACGAAGCACTTGCACATCTGTCTATTAACGATCCGGAGCAGGGACCGCGCCTGTTACAGATTGGAACAGGTATCCAAACGCTTGCGACCTCATGGGAGAATGAGGAGCCTAAGCGTTACGAGATTCGGTATACAGCCGTAGCGGACGGTATCGACATGATCGAGGACAGCTCGCAGAATCTAGGCATTGGCGGCATTCGTACGTCCAATGGAGGGAAAACACATGTGATCCCGATGAGCGGAGTGACAGGTGATGCGCTCCTTGAATTGGAGTATTTTACAACAACCAGACCTACCCTGACTCTGAAGCGGGACGACGGAAGCACGTACGATATCGTGTACGGAGAAGCAACCGATCGGAACGCAACCGCGTTTGAACAGATTATCAAAGCACCTAAAGAGGGTGATCTGAAGAGCGACGGTTCAGCAGTCACCAAAAAAGAAGAGCTTCAAGGCACAGATATCCGTCGGATCTATGTCGCGATTCCACAGGATGATGCGAAAACGGGGAGTTGGACGCTGACGTCCAGTCAATCGGTCAAGTCCAAGCTGATGAACATTCCGGTACTGCCGGAACTGTCATCAACGGAACTAACGGTAGATACACAGGATGCGGACCAATTCACCGCAACCTGGACTGTGGACAACGCTTCGCCGGGAGATACGGTAGATCTGTATCTGTCTTCGGACCGTTTGCAGGCCACACCTACACCGGACGAATCCGTTGATCCAGGGATCATGATTGCCAAAGGCATCGAGATCGAAAGTGCCGATATTGGTGCTGACGGTCGTGCATCAGGTGAGATGACCTTTGACGTGAAGCAGATTGCTTACCTCGGTGGAGCAGACCTTCGTGGATTGCTGCAACAAGGGAGATATTATCTGCGTACGGAACTGAAGACGGACATGGCATTCTCTGTCTTATCTTCACAGGAAGCGTACACACTTGTAGATCCGCTTGCTCCGAACGTCGTGCCAGTAGTGGAAACGAGAAGTATCGGTAACGGGCAGTTCGAGGTCGCCTTCCCAGCGATCACCAAAACATCCGAAGAAGAAGCCGAGGAGTTTACTTATATCCTAACCGCATCGGATGAGCAAGGGCATCTGTACGACCCGTTCGGCGAGGAAGGATACAGTGAATCCGATTTGAAAGCTACACTCAAGGACGGCAAGTATCATGTGACCGTCGGCGGGTGGAATCAACTGGGAACACCTAAGCTGGGTGCAGACGGTAAAGTGCTGCGCAACGCGGATGGTACGATCGCCATGGAGGATAAAGAGGTACGTTATTCCGGATTGGAGCCTGGAAAATCATATCGTATGGGCGTTACGGTTGCACGCAAACCGGCATCCGATGAGAAAGAGAATCTTCGTTTATCCACGACGATGTATAGCGGGTCAGAGCTGCTCCCTGCGCCTACAGGGCCAGTGCTTTCGCTCGATAACAAACAAGTGGTCAACAATAAATATGATGTTGTTACAAATTCAAATCAGGTGACCGTGAACGTGGCTTCGAATCAGCCAAACGTGGTTGTCGAGGCTTCGACGGACGATGGTTCGCTCGGCACAACGAACCTTGCAACATCAGATAAGCTGAAGTTCAACTTTGAGGTAGATGGTTTCTATGCCGTCCAGCTTAAAGCCCGTAACACTAGCACAGGCGATACGTCCGTCACGATGCTGTACGTTACAATCGATACAACGGCTCCGATGATCTATCTGGATTCGCCTTCACAAGGCGAACGGACAGTGGGTGGCGTTGCGCTTGTACAGGGTACAACGATGACGGATGCCCAGGTGACGGTAACGGATGCCGATAGCGATAAAGAATTGGCACAGTTCAAACCGGACGAGAACGGAGTCTTTAAGCATGAGGTACCGATTGATGTGAACCGTATGAAGACACGTCTCCGGATTAAAACCGAGGATGCAGCAGGCAATGTGAACACTGCCGTTGTCGAGGTGCTGAACGGCGACTTCAAGCTGCCACGCAGATTGAAACTGGTCATGCCAGAGGAAGTTGTTGCTGGCGGTGAACAAGCTGCGGTTCAGACTTATGTCGAATATACGGATGGTACTCGTGAACTCGCAGATAACGACAGCATCACCTACAGCGTTGTTATGGGTGAAGCGAATGCAGCCGTTCAGGATGATGGCCTTCTTGAGGGTAAACGAGTTGGCGCTGCCCTGATCCAGGCCGATTATGCATGGCAAGGTACGGGGCTCAGCACGACGGATATTGTATCTGTTGTTGCACCGAAGACAGGAACTGCACCGCCGGATTACATGGATACAATTAAGGCATCCACCATCGGCACGGGCAAAAAGGGAGAGACTCGTGTCTCGATTAGCGCTGCCGGACACAAAGGCAACATGGTTGGCAGTGAACTGGCATACCGCATCTTTGCGGATAAATCCCAAGTCATGCTGCCAACATTTGAACAGGATATCAGCGGATGGAACACGCTACCTTCCGATAAAATTATCAAAGCAAAACCAGGCGAGTGGGTTGTTATCGCCAAACGTACAATCAGTGAACCGAAACTCACAACAGCATCCTCTGCTGCCGTGAAGGTGAATGAGCGAATCTCTTCAAGCGTGGAGCCAAGCGAGCCAAGCTCAGGCGGCAGCAAACCGCCGGCATCGAATGTGCCTGTTGGTCCGTTGACGGTGGGTGGCGTAGCTATCGATAGTGCCGTTGGAGGCCGAGACATTAAGATACCTCTGGAACTGGACGCAGTGCAGAAGGATGGTTTGTTGCTGGTAGATGTTACGCCAGGCTCGAATGGTCCAACCGTGGTTGCTCATCCTGTGAGGGAAGCGCTGCTTGATGCAGCCAAACAAGGGCAGCGAATTCGTCTGCACGTTGCGGGCCAACTGGAGCAACTACGCTTCGAACTGGATGCTGACCTTATTAAACAGCTCGCTGCAAAAGACATTTCAATGGATTTAGAGAGTGATTGGGGAAGTTATCGTTTGGATTGGAATGCCATCGATCTGAAGGCACTCGAAGCAGCGTTCCCATCGCAAAAGGCCGAGGACATAAAAGTAAGCTTGAATGTGGGTAAACCGGATCAGACATACGAACAGCTTGCTGCGAAACTTGCCAGTGAAGGACGCACAATCCCAAGAGGAACCCCGGTTGCCTTCAATATGACGGGAAGCGACGGTATCAAGTCAATCGAGATCAATAAGCTTTTGAAAATGACGACAAAAGAACTTTATCTGCCGCTCGGTGAGGACGAGCGCTCCGTATCGACCGTGGTCGTTCTTGAAGCTGACGGAAGCTTGCGGCATGTGCCGACCCGCTTTGAAGTGAGGGAAGGTCGATTGGTTGCCAACGCAAGCAGTATGACCAACAGCGTGTACTTGCCAATCCGATATGACGCTTCGTTTAGCGACATGAAGAGTCACTGGGCAAGCGAAGCGGTTCACGATCTGGCATCACGACTGGTCGTGAATGGCGTGTCAACTACTCGCTTCGAGCCTTCGCGTAGTATGACTCGGGCAGAGCTTGCTGCATTGATGGTAAGGGCATTCGGCCTTAAACCAGACACAGATACAATTTCGCCATTCGCAGACGTTCAGACAGCGGATTGGTACAACGATGTGGTGCAGACTGCAACTGTATATGGCCTGATGACGGGTTACAGAGGTAATCGTTTCGGTCCACAGGATGCCATGACACGTGAGCAAGTGATGGTCATGCTGATCCGTGCATACGAGATGGCAGGACATACTGTACCAGCTGAGAGTAGTGCAGCTAGTAGCCTTGACGGCTATACCGATGCATCAACGTTGTCCAATTGGGCCAAAGACAGTGCAGCGCAAGCGGTGAAGCTGGGTCTGATCCAAGGCAAATCGGCAACGACACTTGAGCCCAAAGCTCCGGTAACCCGTGCCGAGATGGCTACTCTTGTCCGGAGATTGCTTGCGGAACTGGATTTGCTATAAACATGAAAGAGACTTATATCAACTGAGAAAGCCCGAAAGTCATTGTGACTTTCGGGCTTTTTTTACCTATATTGCGAAAATGATTCCGGATCTGTACATGAATTCATACCCACCCCGTAAACTCCAAAATGGAGGCTTTGGCAGATTGCACTTCGGACTGTGCGCCTTTGCGCCATTCTTTCGGCGATTTCCCCATAAGTTTGAAGAAGCAGCGATTAAAGCTGGAAATGGACTGAAAACCGACTTGTTCGGAGATCGAAAGAATGGAAGCGTCTGTGCTTTTTAATTGCTTGCAGGCTTCTTCAATTCGGGTGCTGTTCAGGAAATCCAGAGGTGCCGTTCCCATAATGTCATGAAATTTCCTGCGAAAATGGGTGGTGCTTAGGTGGCACAGATCAGCGAGAAAATCGATGGTAATGGGCGACATATAGTTTTTGGTGATATACTCCAGAACCGGAGAAATAACAAAATCACCTTTTAGATTATACTGCGTTTCTTGGTCTGCAAAGGGTTCATTCCGGGAATGGATTCGCAGGAGTTCGATATAAAGGGATAACAATAAGCCATAGGCACTTTCCTGATAAAAAGGATTTTTCTGCTTTAATTCCTCTACCACAGATGTCGCAAGGGTATAGATCCTTGGATGTTCCTCTCTATTTAAAATGCAGTTCAATCCCTTAATGGCCCTCAAATTGGGTTCAAAGTTACTGCAGGCACTGTTCTTAAACGACTGTTGAAAGAGGTCCTCGGGCGAGAAAAAGAGATAAGACCATAAGCTGGCTTCATTGGGTGAACTATACGTTGTATGAGGAAGATATCTGGGGATAAAGGTTACATCACCGGCTTTAAAAGGTACCGATTCACCTTTGATCTCCATAATGCCGCTATCCGAATGACAAATACCAATCTCCAAATGGTTGTGGAAATGAAGATGTTCACTTTTGATATCGGATATTTTCCAGCGTTCACCGCTTAACAAGAGGACAGGGAAGTTGATGGGGAGGCTGTAATGGCGGTACTCAATAACAGGTTTCTTTTTTTTGACCATGTATGATACCCCCATTCGTCAATTGGAGTCCGTTTTAATTTTTTTTTGACTGCGTAGGGTGACTTAGTGTAAACCATCAGAATTTTCATAAATGATTGAAATTGCGCAGTTTTGTTGCGAATATGCTTAGATTGACACTATTTTACTGCGTACAATGGAATAAGTAAAGCGTTTTCAAACCAAGGACGGACAGCTCTCAAGCGCATTTGGGGGCATGTGCGCTACGAGAGGGGAATCACCGATGCTTCAAGTGAAATATGACAGGGAAGAAATTTTAAACGTTATTGATAACGTTACGAAAAAAACACTGGCGATGGATTTGACGTGGGATTGGCCTTGCGGTGTGGCGTATTATGGTGTATCCAGAGCTTATCAAACGACAGGCAACCAAGAGTACTTGGACAGGCTTGTCCAATGGGCGGATGAATACATCGAGCTGGGCTTGCCAGACTGGACCGTAAATACATGTGCCATAGGCCATATGCTGATTACTTTATATGAAGAAACAGGGAACCAGAAATACTGGGATATTGTAATGAGCAAGGTGGATTATCTCCAAAATCATGCGCTTAGATTCGGAGATAACGTGCTGCAGCATACGGTATCCATTTCCAATGATTTTCCCGAGCAGGCATGGGCAGATACCTTGTTTATGGCGGCATTTTTCCTGCTCCGTGTAGGAAGCAAAATAAAGGATCAGGACATGATCCAGGATGCCCTTAATCAATATTACTGGCATATCAAATACCTGCAAGATCCGAGCAGCGGTTTCTGGTACCACGGCTACAATAACGTTAACAAGGACCACATGTCCGGATTGTATTGGGGAAGAGCGAACGCTTGGGGCGCCTACACCATGTCGCAAGTAAAACCACAGTTGAAGGACTGGTATCTATATCCACAGTGCATGGACGTGGAGTGCTCGCTGCGGGATCAACTGGCAGCTCTGAAGCTCGTGCAGACAGAGAATGGCTTGTGGCGGACAGTTCTGGATGACGAGGATTCGTATGAAGAGGTGTCGGCTTCCGCTGGTATTGCAGCCGCCATGATCAATAACGGTAATCCGCTACATACCAAATACGTGCAAAAAGCATTGGAAGGCATTCTGAACAACATTAGTGAAGATGGACGTGTGCTTGGTGTATCTGGTGGTACGGCGGTGATGAAGGATCGGGATGGCTATCGCAATATTCCAAAAGACTGGATTCAGGGCTGGGGTCAGGGCCTGGCGCTTGCTTTCCTGTCTGACATGTTGAAATAGGGAGGGAACCAAGTTGTCCAAACCAATCAAAGGCTCCTTTACACTACCCGGCGAATCCGGTTATGAGGCACTGACTTTGGAACTTGCCGAACGGTGGGGTGCCGATGTCATTCGTGACAGTGACGGTACACAATTATCCGATGAGATTATTAATGCGGGATATGGTATTTATTCGACCATCTGCATCATCCGGGATCATAACGAGTGGGCATCTCGCAATCAAGATAAGCTCCAGCAATGTTTTTTAATTACGAATCCGAAGGTAGCTGTACAAGATTATGTATCGTTCTATCTGATGGAGGATTTTTTCGCTGAGCAATTCAAGGTGAATGATTCGAAAGAAGCGTTTAAGTACTGGCAGGTCTTTGACCGGACAACCGGGGAGGAAGTGCCAAGAGGACAGTGGAATTATGAGAGGGAATCCGGCCATGTAGTCATTACCGGCATCCTCCCTTGGCATAAATACACGGTTAGCTTCATGGCCTATCGGATCTGGGAAGAGATTTCGATGTACAATCACACCACGAACCATTGGGACAAGGAGCATTTGATGCAAATTGATCCGATCTATTCGGAAACGCAGACATATCTGCTGGATTGGATGGAGAATTGGTGTCAGCAGCATCAGGAAACAACGGTGGTTCGTTTTACCTCATTGTTTTATAATTTCGCCTGGATCTGGGGTAGCGATGAGCGTAATCGTCATCTCTTCTCGGATTGGGGCTCATATGATTTTACGGTAAGTTCAAGAGCACTTGATCTGTTTGCCAAAAAAGTTGGATATTCGCTCTCTGCTGAGGATTTTGTGAATGGCGGCAAATATCGCGTAAGTCATATCCCCGCGCAGCAGCGCAAGCTGGACTGGATGGCATTTATCAATGATTTTGTGATTGAATTCGGTAAGAAGTTAATTGATATCGTGCATAACCACGGCAAGCTGGCGTATGTCTTCTATGATGATAGCTGGGTTGGCATGGAGCCTTATAATGACCGCTTTCAGGAGTTTGGATTCGATGGGATGATTAAATGTGTATTCTCCGGTTATGAGGCAAGAATGTGTTCAGGTGTCAACGTGGATACCCATGAGATTCGTCTGCATCCCTACTTGTTTCCGGTGGGCTTAGGCGGACTTCCTACCTTTAAGGAGGGCGGCAACCCTACGCTGGATGCCAAAAAGTATTGGATCAATATCAGGCGAGCTTTGCTCAGAGAGCCGATTGACCGGATTGGGTTGGGTGGATATCTGCATCTAGTAGAGCCTTACCCCGACTTTTGCGATTACATCGAGAAGATTGCGGACGAGTTCAGGGAAATAAAAGAACTTCATCATGAAGGCAAGCCCTATCAGATTAAGACGAGGGTAGCTGTTCTACATAGCTGGGGCAAATTAAGATCGTGGACATTGTCCGGCCATTTCCATGAAACGTATATGCATGACTTGATTCATGTTAATGAAGCCTTGTCGGGCTTACCGGTGGAAGTGCAGTTCATTGATTTTGAAGATATCCGTCAGGGCGTGCTGCAACATATAGATGTCGTGATCAATGCCGGCTCTGCCGGTTCAGCCTGGAGCGGCGGAGAACTTTGGAATGACTACCAATGTGTGGACCTGCTGACCAAATGGGTGTATGAAGGCGGTACTTTTATTGGCATCAACCAGCCAGCGGCGGTAGAAGGGTACGACAGCTTTTTCAGAATGGCACATGTTCTTGGGGTGGATGAGGATACTGGCGCCAGGGTGGTTCATGGAAAATGGACATATGAGACTCGCGATGAGCATGGTTTGTTGCCGGAAGGGGCAAGAATAACGCCGAAGAATAACATATATCTTACCGATGGAACAGCTGCTGTGGTGGATGAAACGGATGGTATGATTACATTGTCTACACATGATTTTGGTAAAGGGAAAGGAATCTACCTGCCTTCATTCGAATTCAGTTGGGAGAACACAAGGTTGCTGCTGAATCTGATTCGTTTTGCGGGCCGTGAATCCCATGAAACGAAGTACATTACGGATAACTTATTTACAGAGTGTACTTATTATCCGGAGAGTAAAAAGTTGGTCGTCATTAACAATAGTGGTCAGGTTCAAACGACGACGATCGATACCGAGTATGGGAAACAAACTGTGGAATTAGATCCGTATGACACCCGGATCACCCATATTGGCTTAATAAAATCGGTATAGAAACATAAAAAGCAAGCAATAAGACGTTCGGGACTAATTCCTGAAGCGTCTTATTTTGCATGGTGTAATACATAGCCGATCCCTGAATATGGACCGGCTATGGTTGTAATCATAATCTAAATGGACTTCTTTTTAACTAATCCTCCAGTCAATCCCGTTATTGCAGCTGCCAGAGGGTTGGTGTTGCCGAAGGGATCCAATCCACTTGAGACGTGTGTGTAAGAAGGCATTTGTAAGTCAAGTTATTGTAGCTCACGATTGTACCCGCTGTGTATTGAGTATTAGCTGCCCATGCAGGTGCAGTAGAAGCAGCGGCTGTTTTACCGCTGACTGTGCTGGCAGCAGATTGGTTGCCTGCTGCATCAACAGCATAAACCGAAAAGTTGTATGTTGTGTTCGCTTCAAGATTGGTTACCGTATATGACGTTGCCGTCCCGGATGTCGTTGTAACTAAAGTAGAGCCGTTATAAATTTTATACCCTGTCACGCCTACATTATCCGTGGATGCCGTCCACATCAGTTGAATGCTGGACGCGGTTGGTGTTCCCATTACATGCAGCCCGCCTGGAGATGTAGGTGCGGTAGTGTCGTTTGCAGGAGGTGCAGTTGTGGTAACGCTTACAATATTACTGGCTGCAGATTCATTGCCTGCTGCATCGACTGCTTTGACAGTAAAGGTATAGGCCGTGCTTGCTGTTAGCCCTGTGACGGTATAGCTTGTAGTTGTGCCGGATACATTGCCGATTAATGTAGTCCCGTTGTAAATTTTATACCCCGTCACGCCTACATTATCTGTGGAAGCCTTCCACGATAAGGATGTACTGGTCGCAGCAGTTGCAGTTGCCGCAAGTGAAGCTGGAGGTGTTGGTGCCACATTATCAACCGGGTTTGTCCCGGAGAAGTTTACGTCGATGACATTATAGAAGGCGTTGGGAGTATCCGCAACCTCCCAGACTGCTAGAATAACATGATAACCGCTACGTTCGGGTACGTTGCATGAGTTGGTGTAGCTAAATGGTGGTTGGCTGCCATTATAAGGAACTGAACAGAACGGTGTCAGGTCAAACGAATCACGGGATAGAGGTGCATTCGGATTCCAGTTCGTTTTCGTAATATAATATTTCCAGCTTGCCGTTGAATGGTTAGCTGTCAGCTTCCAAGTAAACGTATTACTGCCACTAGACATATTTACTTTCGACCAACGTGTGGCGGATTGCTCATCGAGCTTAGGGAAGACGCCGTTAGCGCTTGCAATATGGCCGTCCGTAGGTCCTGCAGTAGGGAAGCCTTTAGGTGCTTCCAGGCTTTGGGGTTCATACACGATACTGCCGCAATCTTGATTGACTCCCGAAGCACACAGTGCAGCTCGGCTCGCCGGCCCTTCTACGTAACCATGTGACAACGCCTTTGGACTGTTGAACAGCATGCTTACCGTTGTAAGCACCAGCAGACAGCAAATCAATACTAGCTTTGAAGACGGTAAAATGAATCTGAACATTCGATAGCCTCCTGTATCATTTTTTTTATATAAACTCAAGTAAGAGCTTATATCGTAATTAAGGAAGTGCTATGCCATATACCATATATGGATATCGTTTGATGAAGAAATCGATATACGGGAATTTCTAAAGTTATTGTAAAGGACCTACATTTGCTGAACAAGGATAAATTTGATAGATAATCCAGTTATTCAAGACTTAGGTAGGCATACAAAAAGGCCTTTGCGGAGAGATCATCTCTCCACAAAAGCCTTTATTTCCGACTGGATTGATAAGTAAAATGCGTATTATACATCGATTTTACAGAAAAGGCAAGAGGAAAAAGATTGCTTTTAAGTGGGGAATCGTTTATGCTAAAAAAAGGAAGTTTACTATATTTGAAAGGAGGAAGTTGAAATGGAAAATATGTGTATGAACATGATGATGAACATGTGTATGGAAGAAATGATGTGCAAGATGAAATCCATGAAGATGATGATGGAATGCATGGAAGACAAAAGCATGATGGAAGGCATGGACATGAATAAAATGATGTCCTGTATGCAAGAATGCGACGAAATGATGACCACAATGATGGGCATGATGAGCAACATGAAGAAAGCATCCATGTAATTATCGATCATTCATTTCATGTAAAGCTGGCGGGCTTTACATATGTGTGGAACAGTTGACTGTACGCATCAAAAGAATAGTAAGCCTTTAATCAAGGCGGGTTAAGCAGACGAACTGCAGACCGGCTTTTTTTCTTATTTATTTTATTTATATTGAAGAATCTTCCGAGAGACATCAATTCGCATTAGCTTTAATTTGAACCATTGCTCCTGTAAAGACTCAGTCTGGTAACCTTCTGAAGCGACTCTCAGCTTGCTGAAAATGTCCACCAGTTGTTTGTTGATTCGGTCGTAGCTTGTAAGCAGCTCACGGAGCAGTATCGCTTTTCGTTCTTCCTCCAGTAACGCGTCCTTCTGATCTTGAAGCTTCCTGAGAATATCTTCAGCCCATTCCGAGTCTTCTATGGTACGGGCATAATTATATAGGTCCAAATAATCGTTAACCCAAGTTTGTGTCAAAGAATCCATGGCGTTATCACTCCAGTCAGCTACTCTTTTCTATATACCGAGTATTATACCCGGAATAATACAATTTACAAGGGCTGAATATGATTTTTCTGGTTTTTTTTCAATAGTAGTCTCATATATGCATTTCATGTGATGCATGCTTAATAATATTAATGATTTTGTGCTCTGCATCCTTGGCTTCAGGAATAGGGTAAAGAACAAAGACATGATTCATTTTGGGATATACAAAGGTATTATGGTCAATGCCCTGGTCGGTAAGCAGTTTGTCGAGCTTCATGTTGTCGGGAAATAAACCTTCATGAGTTCCGATGAAAATGGTAATCTTTCCGAGTCTTTTGAAATCTCCATAGATTGGACTAATCAGTGGATCATCCAGATCTTTATCTGCCGCCCATATTCTCCGAATCACATCATAGCCTTCCACAGCCAGCATCGGATCTCGGGTCTCATAGTCGAATATGACCGGGTTGTCCAGAACCATATCCACACATGGAGATAACAAAATGATATCTTTGGGTTGAGGAAGAAGATTCGTCTTGATGTAATGTGCAAAGCTAAGCGAAATATTTCCTCCCGCTGAATCTCCCATAATGGTAAGTTGTGCAGGACTCTTTATCGATTCAATGATTTCACGGTATAAGTTCAAGAGTCTTGGATATGTATGCTGGTAGTTGAAATGAGGCACTTTGGGATAGATGGGTGCTATAACTTTGGCATTCAACGATTGTGCGATGCGGTCCATGAACTTCCAATGAAAGGTTAGAGGCTGGTGCGTATGAGCGCCGCCATGTATATATAGAATCACTTTTTGGTCAGCAGACATCTGGTCATTCAAAGTAAATACCTGCATGTCTTCAAAGAAACGTTCGTTTACTGAAGAGATTAATTTAACCTTACCCAGCTCATAAGGCTTAGTGTTCTCTACACCCATGTGTTCCAAGTGCTTCAGGGTGTTTTCTCGCGTGGATAAATTCTTCTTGCTATCTAAAGTTCCAATGTATTTTTCGAATAGAAAGCTCTTAATAGAGCGTTTTTTGTTATATATATTTACACTCATCTGTGCGCCGCCTCTCATCCATAAAGTATGTTATCCACAGTATAAAGCCTGAAGTATACTTCAAGGTCAAGGCTGGGAAAGTGATTGGTGCGCATAAAAAAGGCGAAATGAATTCAGCTAAGGATTCACCCGATTAAATATATATTCTGGAAAATAAATTAAAAATATACTATGTTATAGATTGATAGATGAAGGAATCATTTATCTGTAACTAAAGTGATGATTATATCAAACTGAAGGAGCATACATATGTTCAATCAACCGACTGCTTTACGTTCAGTGCTTAACCCTAAATATCTGGAGCATGTATTGAGTGTTCAATACGACATCGGATCGTGGGAAGAATGTTTATTTTGGCTGAGAGGGTTAAATGATACCTACCGGGTACGTACTTCTTCTGGCATGTATATTCTTCGTGTCTACCGTACTGAAATTACGGAGGTTGATGTTCAGTACGAACTCTCCCTGTTATCTCAATTAAAGGGCATTTTAGATTCATCTGTACATACCGATATTGGAGAACACATCGAGAAGAAAGATCATACTGGATATACGGTGTTGGAGGCCGCGGAAGGCAAGCGGGTTGCTGTGATGTTTCGGTATATTGAGGGTATCGAAAACAACCTTGAAGATGAAGAGTCGTGTTACGCTTTTGGTCAGTCTGCGGCTGAGCTGCATAAAGCGATGGACCAAGTGGTATTGGAGCAGCCGCGATATGAGTTGGATACGAAGTTTCTCATTGACGAGCCTCTTGAACGAATCATCAACTACATCGGTGAAAAAAATGAAGCAGCATCATTTCTAAATACGTTTGCTAGAGAGTTAAAAGAAAGAATCGGCGTCGCATCCAAACTAGGTTTGGACAAGGGGCTGTGCCATGGCGATATGCATGGGAACAATAACGCTTTTCAACAGGGCAATCAGTTCATCCATTATGACTTTGAGTGGGCGGCTAAAGGCTGGCGTGCCTACGATCTGGCGCAGGTGAAGGCTCGAAAGAGACAGTCTGGTGAGCAAAAAGAAGTGTTATGGAGTGCGCTCATGGCAGGATATCGTTCAGTTAGAAGCTTCTCTACCGAAGATGAACAGGCTGTTGATCTCTTTATTTTCGCTCGCCGATTCTGGGTTATGGGTCTTGATGTTGCTTTTATCGAAAGTGATATGGGTGCGCTGGATTATGGTTCGGATTGGCTCAATAGTTTCGTGGAAGAGTTCCGGGATACGGGAATTGTTGAGTAGTGATGGCTTACAGCAATTGGATTCAAATGAAGAAGGCCTTCTGGATGGTTCCAGAGGGCCTGTTTTATTTTGTAAGATGCATGTCATGACCTTTACTTAGTTCGATGAAGTCGAAGCTACGACGGCAGCCGATGTTGCAGCAGCGGCCATGGCGGCCTGTTGGGCAATGATAATGTTGGTGATGCTGGTGGAGACCGTCGTGGTCAGGACGCCGTTTCGAAGATCCTCCACATATTGCACAGCCACCAGCGAGGACGAGAGCAGCAGCAATTCCTGTTTGTTAATTGACCAGGCACCAAAGCCCTTTTGTGTGCGTAACCATTCATACGTTTCCTCAACTTGTTCTACTAGCGTATCTATGTCAGCGGGCAGTAAGGAGAGGATTCCCAGAGCCGGCAGGGTGTACATTTTGTCTAATCGTATTCCCCGTCTGCGGAATGCTTCATTTAACGCTATCACATGAGCGCCCGCCTCCGGATTATCATCGCCTAGGACCAGCACCTGCGTTAATGCCTGCACACTATTGCCCGGTGAGAACTCAGGTTTTAATTCTGCATAGAGCTGCTCCATACGGGTCACACCGGATTCTACGTCGAGATCGGAAAGGGCCAGCATGGCAGCGAAAATATAGTCGTCCTGTCCGGTAAGAAAGCGGTGTTGGGCTTTCATGTGATCATAAAATGCTTTGGCTCGTTCGACCTTAAGCTCGAATTGGTCAGGCGCCGCGTGAGCTGCAATCTGATAGGCGGCAATAACCAGAAAATCGGACGTACGAAATTTCACTTTTTTCAGCAGATCATAGATAAAGAGAGTGTCTTCCAGTTTCTTTTCCTGATCTGTTGTAAGCGAGAGTAAGGTAGCGACGCTGATCGCCGAATTTCCTCTGAAAGCCGAGAAGAGATTGGTGTTTTGCTTAATCAATTCATGACTTTGACGAATAGCCTCGCCATCAGCTTGTTTATTTTCCGCTGCATATAATAGGGCTGCCAGACGGTGCATCATCACATTTTGCCATTTGAATGATTTCTTGATGATCTGAGTGTTGGTAACGAATAATTCGACTCGTGCAGCATGTTGCTCTTGCATAAGCAGACCTCCCGAGTGATTGGACCTTTTCTCCAGTTTACTATAAATGGGGCCTCACCGTTCACAGAAAAAAAGCACCCCAACAGAAGTTTATGGAATCCTTGGCAGGCTCCAATTTGTACTTCTAAGAGGTGCATTTTTGATTTAACTGAAAGAGTTCATGTATTTAAATCTTCATATAAGAATAGTTACTATGTGTTCGTTGTATTGTTAATTGAAAGAAATCGTGTAGGATACGGAAGGGTACAACGTCGTGGACGCGGGTACGCGTTCTACCACAGTGACCAGAGTGCCAGGATTGTAGTAGGCTGAACCGCCGGTGTAATTGTTGTTGTTTACGATGGCTGTCCCCAGATCGATTGTCGTATTATTGTAGCTCCAGTAGTAGTGCAGTTGAAGTGCATTGGCTGCGGAAGCCGTAATTTTTACGCTTGTACCGGTGGTTTTGGCATTAGGGAGAATGTAGGCGTATCCTTGACCAGCAGTGAGCGTATTGGAATAGCTGCCTCCATAACTTACGATGGCGGGATTAGCTGATGCGGTCAGGCCAAACATAAGGGATATGCCCATAAAAAACACAAACAAGGTGCTGCTAAGTTTTTTCATCGATACCTCATCCTTTCAAAATGAAATGTTTTAAAGGGTAACCTCACTAAAACGAAAACCTTTTCGAAGTGGATGGAGACATCCTCCTTTTTTCAGTTTATGTTAGCGTTAACATTCCTGACGGCTATAATATATACCAATAAAATACAGTTGTAAATAGCGGAAAAGAGTATACAAAAAATGACCGCTTTAGGCGGTCATACGGTTTCTTATTTCTCAATGTACGATCTAATGAAATTACAATAATAACGCTAACAAATGGATGGCCCCAATAATCCCCATAGGGTAAATGAATGATCTGGAAAATGAATTCTTAAATTCATTACGAGGGTGTTTTTCGAAAAATAGGTGCAGTACCGCATGAATGATGAAAAATATATCCAGCACCCAGAACGTAATCGTTTGATATGAGCTGAAAAGCAGTGCGAGTATGACGGTATAGAGTGGTAGGTGAACGAATGTGAAGCATTTATAGGCTTTTTCATCTTCCATATCTTTCAGCACGATAAACAATTTCCACTCAGATCGTCTAATGGCGTCCATTTCGTGCAATAGAAATAAAGATAAATTAAACAAAAATAAGACTAGTAAAAAGTCAGGCATACCCATTCTCCCTTTCTTATTCAACCTTCCCCTATCTTACTAAAGCCAATTATATTTGGCAAAATATGACTAAAAGGTTCACGCTCCGTTCATATGTTCTTGATATGCTCTCGAAAGAAAGCCGAGGAACAGTGATCAACACAAAATATACGGAGTGGTGGAGGTTTGTTATGTCATCGTCGATAAGGAAAATGGTTTGCAAAATGATGTTACTGGTATTGTTGGGTGCTACGCTAGGGGCAACTTGGTTAGGGATTAAAGCTCCCGTATCAGCAGAGGCTTACTCTTCCGGATTGAGTTCTGGTACACAAGAGAAGGGAGTCGCTGTTAACCTGGATAACAAAGAACAGCTAGCAGCATTCATTGATGGGATTATGGATGTTCAAATGGATTCTTTACAGATTCCGGGTGCCGTCATTTCGATTGTGAAGGATGGGAAGATTCTGCTCTCCAAAGGGTACGGACATTCGAACATCGAAGAAAATAAACCCGTTGATCCCGAGACCAGCCTGTTTCGGATTGCGTCGACCACAAAGCTGTTCACATGGACCGCAGTGATGCAGCTGGTTGAGGAGGGAAAGCTTGATCTGGACACTGACGTTAACACCTATCTGAAAACGGTGAAAATACCACCAACCTATGCGGAACCAATTACGTTACGTCATCTCATGACCCATACGGCAGGGTTTGAGGAAGGCGGTGTTGGATATCAGATTACCACTGATCCAGAGAAGCTCCCCGTCTCCATTGCAGAAACAATGGCAAACCATATGCCAGCTCGGGTCATGCCTCCAGGCGCGATGCTGGCATATTCCAACTATGGTGCCTCACTCGCCGGACTTATCGTCGAAGAAGTTAGTGGCATTGCTTATAATGACTATATACAGAAAAATATATTTGATCCGCTGAGCATGAAGTATGCTACGGTGGAGGAGCCTGTTCCGGCATCGTTGAAGCCCTATGCCGTACTTGGATATGCCCGAGCCAATGGCGAGTATGTAACCAAGCGTCCTACGTTTGAAGGTGGCTTCCGACCTGCAGGATCAGGCAGTGTCTCGGCGAATGATATGGCTCATTTCATGATTGCCCATTTACAGGACGGACAATATGAGGATAAGCAAATTCTCAAGCCGGAAACCGCCAGGCTTATGCATTCCCCGGCATTCCAGTTTGACGAACGTTTACCCGCCATGGACTTGGGCTTTTATGAGTTGAACATGAATGGACTGCGTGTGATCTCTCATGGAGGTGCCGACGAGCTATTTAATACAGCGCTTTATCTTGTACCAGACCAACAAGTCGGCATATTTGTTTCCTATAGTGGAGGGGACGGTGGAACGGCAGCAGGAGGATTGGCGCAAGCCTTCTTTGATCGTTACTATCCTGCCCATATGACGAATCAGCCTGCTGCAACCTCTATTGAACTGGGGGAGCCTCTGGAGAAATATGCAGGTTCCTATCAATTTACACGTCGTAATCACACGAAGATCGATAAGTTTTTCAGTTTTCTGACTCAGATCAATATTGAAGTTTCGGATAACCGGTTGTCGATTGGAAGTGGTGCAGATCAGCAAGTATACACTCCGATTGGAGTGAATCTATTCCAGGAAGTCGGCGGCAAGCATCAGATGGGATTCCGTACGGATACAGAGGGCAAGGTCACGTATCTGTTTCTGGATATACTCAACCCCATGCCACTGGAACCAACCCCGTTAATTAATCAATCGAAGTTCTGGCTTCCGTTGCTCGGTATCTCGGCCGTTCTGTTCATTACCGTACTACTGGGAGCTGTTTATCGTAGACGCAAAATCAAAGCGATGCCAAGGGCGCAGAAATGGCCAGTCCTGCTGTCGGTAGTTACGTCCGTGTGGTCATTGGTGACCTTGGGAGCTACACTTCTGGTGATGAACATAGATCTGATCGATCGACTCAGTCATATTCCACTATCTCTACGTCTTTATCTGTTCTTGCCTCTGATTCTTGTGGGATGGAGTGTGGCAATCGTAACAATGAACGTTCTGGCATGGAAAAACAAATATTGGACGTTACCTAAGCGTGTGTATTATACGTTCGTAACTCTAGCAGCAGTAACCTTATGTTTATTTTTCTATCATTGGAATCTGTTGGGCTGGCATTTTGGTTGAACCCTCCACCCAGGTGGAAGAGGAGAAGAAATATATTGGAGGCATGCATTTGATATGACCCAAATCCTTGTCGTGGACGACGATGTGCACATTCGTGAGCTGATTACCTTGTTTTTGCGGAATGAGGGATTTGAGATCGTGGTGGCTAAAGACGGTGCAGAAGCATTGGATATTGTTGAGAAATCCCCAATTGATCTGGTTATCCTCGATATTATGATGCCAAAATTGGATGGTTGGGAACTATGCCGGGAGATCCGGCGCATGGATCTGAATATGCCGCTCTTGATGGTTACGGTAAAAGGGGAATCGGCTCAGAAAGTGAAGGGATTCCAGCTTGGAACAGATGATTATTTGACGAAGCCCTTCGATCCACTGGAGCTTGTGATGAGAGTGAAAGCATTGCTGAAACGGTATCTGATTGTCTCTTCCCAAACGATTCAATTGGGGGGCATTACACTGAATCGCCGCAGTTTTCAAGTGATTCGAGGGGAGGAGACGCTTAATCTGCCTTTAAAGGAGTTCGAATTGCTGTTCATGCTGGCGAATCAGCCTGGGCAGATATTTACCCGGGAACAGCTAATTACGAAAATCTGGGGGAGCGACTATGAAGGGGATGACCGAACGGTTGACGTTCACATTAAGCGATTAAGGGAAAAATTCGCTGGTGATGCCCACCATTTTCAGATTGAAACGGCCCGAAGTCTGGGCTACCGGTTAGTGATCACATGATCAAGACCTTATACGTTCGCATCATTATCACATTTCTGGTTGTCATTATTTTCAGCCTGCTGTCGTCTTTCCTCATAGGGCTCTTTCTGTTCAAAAAAGAAGTAAACCATCTCGGTCAGAATGACATGATTGCAACAGGTGAGGAAATGATACGTCTCTATGAACAAACACACCCGGAGGACCGGGAGGCATTCATTAAAAGTATGGTGAAGATATCCACCTATCCCATTCATCTATATGATGTTTCCGGCAACGTAACATACTATGATCTGGACAATACGCAGACCGTTCAAATTGCACCAGAGGTGGTTCAAATGGTATTGCAGGGTCAGGTCTATCGTTCTCCGGCTGAGGTGGATCAGACCTTTATCGGTCTTCCTTTCCCATTCCAAGGGGAGCCGCAAGCCGTGTTTATGCAATATTCCCCGCAGAACGAAAATATCATTAATCGGATGGTCCTCCTGATATTATTACTCGCACTGTTTATCGGAAGCCTATGTATTTTTATTGCTGCAAGGTACTTGGTGAAACCGATTCAGGTATTGACTCGTGCAACCAAACAGCTGGCGAAGGGTGATTTTGACGTGGAAATCCAAACGAAACGTGTGGACGAAATGGGAGCTTTGACACACAGCTTTAATGAGATGGCGAGTGAGCTCAAACAGTTGGAACAGATGAGACAGGATTTTGTTTCCAATGTATCTCATGAGATTCAAACCCCGCTGACCTCTATTTCCGGATTTGCCATGGCGATGAAAAATAGTAACCTGGTTGCCGAGGCTGATCGTAACTATTACCTCGATATCATTATTACGGAGAGTGGACGGCTATCCAGACTTAGCGATAATCTGCTGGAGCTTGCATCTCTGGACTCCGATCATCATCCGTTCGAGGCGGCTACCTATAATCTTGATGAGCAAATTCGGCAAATTATCGTTACCTGCGAGCCGCAGTGGTCCACCAAAAATATTCAGGTTCATCTGGAGTTGGCAGAACCGATTCAAGTTACAGCAGATCGGGATCAGCTCGATCAGGTCTGGATGAATCTGCTGGGGAACAGCATCAAGTTTACGCCAGCAGGTGGGCATATTCATATACGGACGCACCAGGTAGAGAACGAAATTCTCATCACGATAACGGATACGGGCATTGGAATAGCGCCAGAGCAGCTCGATTATGTGTTTGATCGGTTTTATAAAACAGATCTGTCGCGAAACCGCAGCATCAGCGGTAACGGTCTGGGCCTTGCGATCGTCAAGAAAATTGTGATGCTCCATCACGGAGCCGTCGAAATGAAAAGCCAGGAGGGTGAGGGTACGACGGTGCTGGTTCATCTGCCTATAGGATAAATAATAAAACCAGCTGAGGGCTGCCTAACATTAATTTGTTGGTAGCTCTATTTATGTTACTGTGCACTGAATCCGCTTCCTTACATTCCTTGTTGTATTTCTGTGGTACATCTCGTACAATTTGGTGAAGTAATTCTGCATTGCGTTAATGTGAATGTGAAAAGGGGAGAATCGTTTGGAATCAAAGCAACTATCTAGAGGGCTAAAGCCCCGCCATGTAGAGCTGATTGCACTCGGAGGTACGATCGGGGTCGGATTGTTCATGGGATCGGCAAGTACGATCAAATGGGCAGGTCCTTCGGTGCTGCTGGCCTATTTGCTGGCCGGGATCATTATCTTTTTTGTCATGCGTATTATGGGGGAAATGTTGATTCAGGAGCCTGTCACCGGTTCATTTGCCACATTTGCTCATAAGTATATCAGTCCACTCGCCGGGTTCCTGACTGCCTGGAGTTACTGGTTCCTCTGGGTAACGGTTGGTATGGCGGAAGTCACCGCGATTGGGATTTATGTAGGCTACTGGTTCCCGGATATTCCACAATGGCTGCCTGCCTTGGCTGGCGTGCTTATTATTGCAGCAGCGAATCTGGCAGCGGTAAAGTACTATGGAGAATTCGAATTCTGGTTTGCGCTGATCAAGGTGACAGCGATTGTCTTCATGATCGTGATCGGAACTGGATTGATCTTCTTCGGCTGGGGGAACGGAGGACAGCCCATTGGGTTATCGAATCTGGTGAGCCATGGCGGATTTTTCCCAGGAGGGATCAAAGGTTTCCTCTTTGCCCTGTGTATCGTAACGGCTGCTTACCAGGGTGTCGAAATGGTAGGGATTACGGCAGGTGAAGCAGAAAATCCGAAGATCACGCTGCGTAAAGCGATCAAAAACATCGTGTGGCGTATTCTCATTTTTTACGTTGGGGCCATTTTTGTCATCGTGACATTGTACCCTTGGAATGAAGTGGGAGAGACGGGAAGTCCGTTTGTACTGACGTTTGCCAAAGTCGGGATTGTCGCTGCTGCGGGAATGATCAACTTTGTCGTGCTTACCGCGGCGATGTCGGGATGTAACAGTGGGATCTATAGTGCAGGACGTATGCTTTACACGCTTGCGGAGAATGGACAGGCACCGGCCTTTTTCAAAAAGCTGTCCAAAGGCGGGGTTCCCCGCAACAGTATTATCATTACGATTTCCTTGCTGCTGGTGGGTGTGGTACTCAACTACCTGATGCCGGACTCCAAACTGTTCCTGTATATCTACAGCGCAAGTGTTCTTCCGGGGATGGTTCCGTGGTTCGCACTCGCCTTCAGCCAGTTCCGATTCAGAAAGCGTTGGGGCAATGAGATGGCTGAACACAATTTTAAATCCAAATGGTTCCCAATCAGCAACTATATCATCATCGTATATCTGACGCTTGTCATTATCGGTATGGCATTTAACCCGGATACGCGGTTACCCCTCATTGTTGGGGCTACATTTATGGCGATCGTTGTGATCGGTTATTTTGTATTTGGCATAGGAAAAAGACAGCGGGTAGATGAAGGCGAAGATCACTAACTTATATATTATAAAACCGTTGGTGTTAATATGTTTAGAAGTTGTGCCTGAATTTTACACCGGAACGGAGAGGGCAGAACCAATCTGAAGAAGCGAAGCGTGCGCCTAAAAGCTTTCTGAAAGAAAGCTACATCGGAAGCATACGCTAACCCGGATTTTCCCTTTTTAAAAAGGTGAATCAAAAAATATGGGGATAAGAGCGATCGGAAGATGGTACTGCACTCGTAGTGGCAAGGTGTATAATTTCCCTAGTCAACTTAATATCTTAATATCATATGTGCATTCCTTGAATACATGGGAGAACCTTCGGGAGATCGAGTGTCATACAGGGAGTGCATTTTTTTGTTTTCAAAATTCATGCTTGAATCTCCTGTAACTGGAGGTTTTATGATTGGAAATAGAAGAGCTACTGCACGATATATTTTAATTTCAGTTGTGGTAGAGAAGGGGGCAAGGAATAATGAGAACACTGGAATGGATTTATCTTATTTTCAATGTAGTAATGCTGGTATGGTTGATTGGGGGCCGAAACAAACCTCGGAAAATGGTGTGGGGAGGATGGGTCATATCGGTTGTATTATTGCTGGTACATGGGGTGCTTGAGGGATTGCGTTGGCCCATGATTCCGGCGTATTTGCTCACACTGGTTCCACTGATTGTGTTAATCGCTAAAAGGTCAAAATCAACCGTTATGCGGAAATTCGGACGTGTTCGAATCATCGGAACATCGCTGTTGGTATTGGTATACGCTGCTGTGACAATCGGGCTGCCACTCCTGTTCCCGGTATTTTCGTTTGATAAACCAACAGGACCTTACGGAATCGGTACGGTATCCTACGATTGGACGGATGAGAGCCGGGAGGAATTGCTGACGAGTACTGCCGGAGACAAACGGGAACTGATGGTGCAGATCTGGTATCCAACGGTTAAAGACACCAAGGGAACAACGGCTCCTTACGTGAATGATCCGAAAGTGTATGCAACAGCCTTTAATGATGTACTGACGCTGCCAAAGCTTCTATTTTCATGCCTGAGTCAAGTCAAAACCCATGCTATTCAGGAGGCATCATTGTCTGATGCGGAAGCCAAGTATCCGGTCATTCTTTTCTCTCATGGCCTACACGGATATGAAAGCCAAAATACGTTCCAGGTGGAGCAACTGATCAGCCAAGGTTATATTGTTGTGGGCATTAATCATACGTACAGCAGTCTGGTCTCGGTATTCCCGGATGGGCGTGTGTCGCAATTTGAATCGGAGGGCAAGGAAGGATTCGATCAACTGCAGTTCAGTTATATGGACAAGCTCAACGAGACATGGGTGAAGGATGCGCAATTTGTGCTGGATCAAGTGGAGAAACTGGCTGCCAATGACGCAAACGGGCGTTTTAACGGTCATCTAGATCTGGACAACATCGGCATGTTTGGACATTCATTTGGCGGGGCAACAACCGTACAGATGCTGATGGATGATCCTCGTGTCAAAGCAGGTATGAACATGGATGGCGTATTGTTTGGAGAGAAGCGTATTCCTGCTGAAGGTGTAGGCAAACCGTTTCTCATGATGAGCGCGGATACAACCGTTGCAGGTACAAGTGTCATGAGTGACGACGAGATTGCAGCTATGGGTACGACTCGTCCGGAAGCCGAGAAATACTACGAAGAAGTGTATGCTCGTTATGAACCGGTGACCGCGGGAGGGAACTACTGGATGGAGCTGAGTAATACCAAACATTTAAGCTTCTCGGACCTCTATCTGGTATCTCCCATTCTGAAATGGTCACAGGGTGTAGATGCAAGGAAAGCACACCAAATTGTAAATGATACAACAATCGACTTCTTTAACCACTATCTGAAAGGGCAACCGCTCCAGTTGGACAGTGAAGTGGGAGAACACACATCCTATTCATTGAAAAAAGGTTGAATCTAAAAATGGAAGAGGACTGGAATTCAGTCTTCTTCCATTTGTTTTAACCGCAGTCGCATTCCTTCTTGCAACAGATTAATGCCGTCTACGATCTGGCTCCATTCAGGATTCACGATTTTGCAGAGCTTGTTAAAACGAAGGATGCGCTCTGTTACGGAGTCGAGCATATATCGAGCTTGTCTGCGAAAAAATGCTTCCGGATCTCCAGCATGTTCAATACTGGCGTACATCATCACAAAATCCCACACCATGCTCTGCACTGCAGGGCTATCTAACGGCCAACGTTTGTCTAGAGCTTCAGTGGCACGAATGCGGAGGGTCTCCATTTTTTTTACCCAGGCGTCTGCTTCAATCTGTGGATGATTCGCCATGGTGAAGAAGGGAAGTTCGAGACGGGCCAGATCGGCGATATAGGCCGGATCGTTAATGATTTCCTGGATTTCCTTCCATGCCAGTGTTTGTTGGGCAGACAGCTTTGTATCTTTCATCAAGTATTTATCGAAAAAATGCAGAAACGAAACTCTCCATTCATGCGGAATACCATCCAGCAGCTGAGATTCTTCCATTTTGGCCGAAACGAATTGTTTTCTTTTTTGGGCATTGGCGGTCAGTGAATCCACCAAGCTTGAAACATAGGTTAGAGACTGTCCCGAATGGAGTGTATCCTCCGCTTCATGCTGCTTCGCTTGTTGCAGAATGGAGAGCATGGAATTCATGGTCCCGATCTGAGTTTCCAGGGCTTCAATCTGTAGATTCAGCGCCTGTGACACGCCAAGTTCACCGGACATCAGCTTGCGAATATCCGATATGCCAAAATTCAAATAGCGAAGCGTTGTGATGAGTTCCAGCCGCCAAACGTCTTGCGGTGTATAAAGACGGTGACCACCTTCCGTATGAAAAGAGGGCCGGAGCAACTCGATTTCATCGTAATAACGAATCGTTTTGACAGTCGAGCCGATCATTTTGGCAGCTTCACCGATCGAATATGTATCTTTGCTTTGATTCAATAAAATCACCTCAGGATCTATTATACAACCTCCAGTTACAGGAGATTCAAAGTAGGAAGGTTTGCCATGGAAATGTTCAGAGCCAGTTTAAATTCCACCCATCTCGGTTACAAAGGAAAGAGTGCAACTTTTATGAAAACAACATAATAAATAAAATAAATCCGAGGAGGAATTGTACATGGCTAATCAAGACCAGCACACCATGCAAGATCCGACGACACAATATCCGAAGGCAACATCAGATTGGAAGCAGCAGCAGGATGAGCCCGGGCTTCAACGTGAAATGACTCCTGTACCTGATGCAGGTGAAAAAAGCTATAAAGGCAGCGGCCGTCTGACCGGACGTAAAGCTGTTGTAACCGGAGCCGACAGCGGTATTGGTCGGGCAGCAGCCATTGCTTTTGCTCGTGAAGGTGCGGATGTCGTTCTGGCTTACCTTCCCGAGGAAGAAGCCGATGCGAAGGAAGTGGTCAAGCTGATTGAGGAAGCAGGCCGCAAGGCTGTTGCGATTCCAGGTGACCTCAAGGATGAGAAATACTGCGAAGAACTCATTGAATCTGCTGTAAAAGAGCTCGGTGGGATCGATATTCTCGCCAACGTGGCAGGTAAACAGCAGTTTGTTGAGCAGATCGCCAATCTGACTACAGAACAATTTGATGCGACATTCAAAACCAATGTCTATTCAATGTTCTGGCTCTGTAAAGCAGCTGTGAAACACATGAAGCCAGGCAGCTCCATCATTAACACGTCTTCTATTCAGGCATATAAGCCATCTCCAATCCTGTTGGATTATGCGACAACAAAGGCTGCAATCAACACCTTCAGCAAAGCGCTGGCCCAGCAAGTCGGCAGCAAAGGCATCCGTGTGAACGTTGTCGCGCCAGGTCCGGTATGGACGCCGCTTCAGGTGGTCGGTGGACAGCCCGTAGAGAAGCTTGCTGATTTTGGATCTAATACTCCGCTTGGTCGTGCAGGGCAGCCTGCGGAAATGGCGCCAGCGTTTGTGTTCCTGGCGAGTCAGGAATCGAGCTATGTGAGCGGTGAAACGCTGAACGCCAATGGCGGTACAGTTAGTCCGTAATATAGGGATAGAGAAGGTACTACGTCTAGAAAGGGCGGAGTACCTTTTTTTATTCATAAAAGTTTAATAAATGTTAACTAACTACTATAAATTTAATTAGTATTTGGAAGTTGCAGGAAAACGATTAGTAAATGATAATTCCTTCTGGTACAATGCATGATAAAACGAAAAATGGAGTGGATCGGATGACGCCAGAACAGATTGTCAGAACCTTTTTTGAAGAAGTGCGCTCGGGTCGCAATCTTGATTATGCCAATACACTGATGGCCAAGCAGGTACTGGCTCACCAGGTGATCTCGGAAGAGGAAGTGACAGTCACAAGAACGCCCTCCGTCTATGCGGATCATGTGAGGGAAATGATTGAGGCGTACGGAGATTTTTCGCTGCAGATTCAGGAGTTGCTTGCACAGGGGGATAAAGTATATGTACGCTGGAGACAAGTGGGTACTCATGTTGGAGAAGTGGATGGATATGCGCCGACCAACCTGCCCGTGATTGAAATGGCGAGTGCGGTATATCGAGTGGAGAATGAGAGAATTGCAGAATACTGGATTCAGATCGACAGGCTGGGGATCGAAAAACAATTGGAGCGCAATCAGAGCTGATAACCAGCTCTTTCACAGGAGAGATTTCTTAAACTGTATAATACAGAGATATAGCAGGTGGAGGTGACATCATAAAACACATCACAAAAATGGCAATGGCTGTTCTAGCCGCCACCGCGATCATTACTACAGTAATAACAACAGCATCAATGAATAATGAAACAGTTGTCACTACATCCACGGCATCATCAGTAATTAATAATGAGGATCTCGCAGGTACTGCGACTACGAAACAGTTTAATATCCCGGTGGGATTTGAATATGTGAAGGTGAGCTTTAAAAACACAGGTTCGAAAGTGTTTACGTTCACGATCAACCAAGGATCTACTGATGGAACCGCAAAAATGTCTTATACTGTCCCAGCAGATGGTAAAGAGCATACTTATTGGAGCGACCAAGCTTGGTCAACGGGTTGGTTTTATGTGAGCATGTCTTCTGCACAAGGGATGTCCGGCAAATTGAGTGTGTGTCTGGGTACCGACCTTAATAAACTGAAAAGTTTGTAAAAGCCATCTGCTCATGCTGGTAGAGTGATTGTAGAAAAGCCTAGGCTTTCTTAATCCTATACCAGTATGTATAGATTTCCGAGAATCCAAGTTTGGCATACAGTTTTATTGCGGGAGCATTATTAGCAACTACTTGCAGGTAACTGGAGGTAGCGCCATTCTCTTTTCCCCAGTGCAATAGATGAAGGATCATCTGCTCGGCTAATCCCCGATTCCGAAAGTTAGCGTCCGTAATGATGTCATACAGTCCAATATAGCCTCGTTCCACCACACCGAATCCACAAGCAACGACTTGTCCGTCGATGAACAGCGAGATGAAACCTGTGCGCGTACGGATGTTGCTCAACATTTGTTCCATCGTTCCCCGATGCAGATCATTTACCTGATTTAGTCTGCAAAAGTGATCCAGCCACTCTCCGGTTAACTGTTCGTCCATTTTTACAGCAGAGTGCTCAGGCTCCTTAATGGTTTCCAAGCTCCGAGTCTGGACCCGGCTCAGATCCACAACATCATACCCCTTTTCATGTAAAAGCTGGTCGAGATGATCCGGCTGGATAAACGGCGTAATCTTGAATATGGTACTTAATTGATTGGAAGCGTAGATTCGCTCGCATTGCTCGATCTTTTCATGCACATCCATAGTAGAGTAGTGAAGAGGTTGAATGGAGTTAGCGCGCTTCGTAAATCCCTTTGCAGAACGCAGTACCCATCCGTCAAAAAGCAAGGTGGATAAGGGCTGCCAATGGTTGAGGGATAGTTCCTCAATCGTTTTGTAATCCGGATTCGATCTAGGGGTCATATCTATCCTCCTATCTTATGATTTTATAATAATACATATTAATGAATAAAAATTCAATATAAAATATGTAATAACGCTGAACATTATGCATAGAGCTACTGAATAGGTTACAATCTGAATGAATAAATCCAAATTTTGAAATTGAAATATCGGAAGAAGCGGAGCAGGTTATGCTAACTATTGAAATAAACAATCATATCATTAACTGTCATATCGAATATGGAAAACGGAAGAAAGCTTCCATTACGATGGATTTACCCTATATGGTCACAATCAAGGCTCCCAATGGTACCAGCGAAGACATGATCCGGCAGCTTGTTGCGCAACATGGGGAAGTGATTTTGACAAAATCAGCTCTGATGCAGCAGGCGTTGGACGGTCCTCAAGCGAAAGAATATGAAGAGGAAGGCAAAGGGAAGTTTCTGCTCTTTGGCAAAGAACATGCGCTGCATGAGTTAATTGACGTAGAGGGACGTTCGGAAGAGGAATTGCGTACGAATCTGAAGAAGTTTTATTTTGCCGAGTGTAAAAGAATGATCGGTGAGCGCATCGGCCGTTACCAGCAGGAGTTAAAGGTGAAGCCGAAGTCTGTGGACATCGTCGAATCGGCGACCAAGTGGGGAAGCTGCAGTTGGGATAAAAAGCTGACGTTTAACTACCGTTTGGCGATGGCTCCACTAGAGGTGATTGATTACGTGATCATTCATGAGTTATGCCACATCCATCATATGAATCATGATCGTTCGTTCTGGCGCCGTGTGGGCAGTATTATGCCCGACTACAAAGCCAAGGAGGATTATCTGATGCGAAATGGCCGAGCCATGACGTTGTGAAAAATGCCCATACCACGAATGGACGTGGTGGAAGGAGTTCAAGATGTCAGAGAGTACTTCTTTTGATGTGTTGGTAGATGAATATATCTCGCAATTCCCTTCAGATGTACAGGTTAAATTACAATCATTAAGACAGGTTATTCGCGATTCCGCTCCCAATGCCGTGGAGAAGATCAGTTACAAGATGCCAACGTATGCAGAGCACGGGAACTTGGTTCATTTTGCAGCCTACTCCAAGCATATCGGATTTTACCCAGGTGCCAGTGGGATCGAAGCGTTTAAGGAAGAACTCTCACGGTATAAAGGAGCCAAAGGATCGGTGCAATTCCCCTTGGATCAACCATTGCCAGAAGATTTGATCCGCCGGATCGTGGAATTTCGGGTGCAGGTCAATGTGGAGAAGGCTAAGGAAAAGAAGCGAAAGAAGTAGTGGATTTGGGGAAACGCCTATCGATTTACTAAAGCAAGGGGAGAGCGCATGAACAAAGCCCTGATTGTATTGGATGTGCAATACGGGATTACGTCATTGAGAGATTTCTCAGCACAGCTAGGCAAAATTGAAGCGGTTATCGCTGAATTTGACCAGCGGAATGAACCGATCATTTACTTGAAACATGTAGACTATGATCACGAGGGGTCTTCACTTTTTTACAAGAATGCTGCGGGTCTGGAGATTGTAGTCGACACTGGGCGGCATACGGTTCTGGAAAAAAGTAAACCTAACGCCTTTAGCAATCCGGAGTTGAAGAATTGGCTTCATGAACATCAGGTGGAACATGTGTTTATTGTTGGATTTAACACAGAATATTGTTGCCTGTTTACGGCAATTACTGCGGAATATGAAGGATTCAAAGTCACTCTGATCGAGGATGCAACGGGTTCGGTAAACACAGAAGAGACGTATGAAATGCCAGGGTTGGATATTCAGGACTTTGTTGGTTCGATTCTAAACTGGTCCAATTGTATTGAGGTTCTATACTGGCATGAATATAAGAGAATGTACGATGATTAACACGGTTTATATGTGACTTCAAAGATTTGAGTATGGTATAATTAGAGCAGATTAGACGTAAAATGCAAAGAGAGCCGTGCTGGTAACACGACTCCTCTGAGCAATAGCCGCTTTTAAGGGCGGTGGGCTTCGGTAACATAAGGGCACGATGAAATAGACCGCGATCCTTTGCTATGGGGGCGGTCTATTTGCGTTTATCGGACAGAATGGCAACGATGAGCGTACCGAAGGTAAGCATCAACATGATTGCTTCAAAAACTGTCACAGGGCATCCCTCCCTTCATGGCGAGGTAGCCGACCGACCCTTTAAGCCTATTCTATTGCTTTGTTGATTATAGCATATATTGTAAGAAGCTATGGCGTCAGAATCTTTGTATATGTAACTCGCTCATTAGTTGCAGGGCATCCCGAAACCCTTGTAAATAAATCTCTCTTTCCAGAAGTGTTTGCATAGAAAGTTGAGTATCTTCATATAAAAAAATGGTCTGATTCAGATGTTCAGGTAAAGCTTGACGGATGGTATGAAAATAATGATCAGATTCTTCAGATAGTTGGGTATAATCAGGCTGCGTGTGAGACAAATTGTTGTATAATAACTCTAAGCGCGTTCGGATTAACGGTTCTGCCAAAGATTCCAGAGATTCTATCATGCATTCTCCTACTTTCTATGAATTGAACTATAGAGATTTAATAACTCATAGAGTTATGATAACTTAATTAGTTATTAACGTCAAGAGTTACTATATTTTATGTTAAGGGATGTTTTCAGATGATCAAATTCACTCTCGAACAAGTTCTGAAGGATAAGGGTATGTCTATGTATGCTTTGGCTAAAAAAACAGGAGTTCGTCCGAATACCATTGGACAATGGGTAACGGATAGCGGTTTTGAAGTCAAATCGATCACAATCGAAACCCTTGAGAAAATTTGTATAGCACTGGAATGTCAGCCAGGCGACTTAATCAAGTATATTGACGAGAAGTGATGTTTAACAGGCAATATTAGGCTGAGGTGCACTTTTACAATCATGGGGTTATACCTGTTTTGTATGATTAAGATTCATTTATCTCGCATTATGGGAGAGAAAAGAATTAACATTGCCGATTTATCCCGATTTATCCCGACTAACCGGACTACATAGAAATGGGATTGCCAAATTATATAATGAGGAAACAGATGGCGTGAAGTTCGATACGCTGAATCGAATATGCGAAGCTTTGGATTGTGAGATCCAGGATATTATTGAGTTTATTAAGGATGAGAAGTGATCTTCAACGATTAGCTTAAAGCCCACACACTCTTTAAAAAAAATAGAAATACGGACCGTTACCTTATCCAAGGAATGGTCTTTTTTTGTGCTGTAAATCATCCTTCAATGAGCATTCTTAAGCACGAATCTGAATTCAGCCTTTTTTCAGGTAGAGGCATTATACTATTCCCGAATCCTGTACTGGAAAAGGAGTTTTGGCATGTCTAAGGTGATCCATAAGTCGCTTTATCTCATTCTGCTTGTTTTTGTCGGCGTGTTTATCGTATCGTCCCTGTTTGTCCGGGCGCAGTACAACTACACCTTGTATGGGGATAATCCGATTCTGGGTACGCAGCAGTGGAGTATTTTTATCCCGGTGATTGCTTTGCTTCTAGTATCGGGTATCGGGCTATACCGTCTTTGCCTGAAGCTGAACAAATACAGTCCAAAGGTTGTCATTCCGGTGGTGCTGCTATGTTCTCTTGCCATTCAAATCATCATTATCTTCGTGTTTCCACGAGTGCCTACGGATGATTCACAGACCGTGCTTTCACTCGCGATGAACATGCTTTACGATCACGATTATTCTTCGTTTGAATCGGGCGGATATCTGCACATGTTCCCGTTCAACTTTTCCACCGTCTTGTATCTAAAGACATTGCTGTACCTGTTCCCGGATAATTATCTGGTAATCAAGCTGTTCAATATTTTGTTTGCAACGGTAACGACATTAATGATTTATCTCATTTATAAACAGTTAAATCATAAGTCCGCGGAACGTGATTACGGGGTTCTGATCTTTGCAGCCACGTATCTGCCATCCCTGTTCCTGAACAACCTGATCTATAACGATGTTATTGCTACGGCATTTCTGACATCTTGTTTATACTTTTTGATTCGGTTTATACGTGAAAAGTCTTGGCAGACGATCGTTATTGCCGCCATTCTGCTCGCCATTGGCAACTACTTCCGAAGCATTGGCGTAATTGTGCTGATTGCTGCTATGTTAACCATCCTGCTGAATATGCGAAGTATTGGATTCAAGAAAGTGATTGCCTCCATCTTCGTGCTGGCTATGTTGTTTAACGTCCCAGGATGGACTCAGAATGCGGTATTAAAATCTTCAGGTGCTGTAAGTGAGCCTGTTGGGGAAAATTCGGCACCGGTCTATATGTGGTTGAACATGGGTATTAATCTGGAACGATTCGGCTTCTGGGACAACATGGAGAGTTACCAGATCTATCAAAGAGAAGCCAACTATAATAAAGCTGAAAGTACAGAACTGTACAAGCAGGAGATTGAACGCAAGCTATCGGAAGCCAGCTTAAGTGATTTGGCGCAGATGTATTACAAAAAGATCATTTGGACCTGGACCGAAGGTACCTACCAAATGGATCGATATGGCATCGGTAATGAAAGCTCCTCGGGTATGGGAGGAGGAAGAGGTGGCGGAATTGCCGGCTCCTACAGTTATACCAATGCGGTAACAGACTTATTCAAGGGAGATTCCGTCTACCGGACGGGGGTGCTTTGGGTCGTTTATGTGATGAATTTCATGATGTACTGTTTTATTTTCATTCGCTTGGTCGGTGGAATTCGTGGAAAGCGGTATGACGAAGTCTCTTTGATTCTGGTTATTCTCGGATTTATCGGGTTCTATATTCTGTGGGAGATTAAATCGAGGTATATCTATCCCGTATATCCACTACTGGTTGTATTGTCGTACATGGGATTTAAAGATGCGTATAACTTCATGTTTCATAGAAAACTTGGCTGGGAACGTTCTTCCCTGAGAAAAGGGTGATCCGTATGCGGAAAAATGGTTATCTCATATCGGCTATACTCTTGCTGCTGACCTGCTCAGTTTTGCTCTCTGCTTGCGATGCTATTACTGCCCAGAACATTACGAATACCGGTTCTGCACAAGGCATAAACGGTGGCGGAATGATGAATGGCGGTGGCCCGGGCATGAATGGAGGAGCACAGAGGGGCGGAGGGCAAGGGATGAATGGCAGAACAGGCGGTCAGGACAATATGCGGGGGATGATGAATGCCGATCTTACAGGCAGAGTGATCTCTGCCACAGGGAGTACCGTCACGATCTCGTTACTTGAGGTGCAGGACAACTCATCCACAGGCTCGACTAATGGAAATGGAAGACAATCAGGCGCCTCCAGAGGCGGAAGCATGGATATGAAAGATACGGGTATTGAAATGAAATTGAACATCAGTGAGGATGTGGATATCACGGAAGGCATGGGCATAGGTGTCCCAGGTAACAACCAAAATGCTAATTCATCTATTCAGGTGTCTGATCTGAAAGAGGGAGATGTCGTTATGGTTTGGTATAAGGAGAACACCGAGACCGTAGAGCGAATGGTGGTTACACAGTCCTGATTTTCATTGCCTATGATTACTTGATGGACTATTATGGAAATAACTTGATTTTCGGAAGGAGTGAGCGTCATGAAACGACGGGCTAAGATGATGCAAAGCGTTACTACAACAATTAAGGTGATTACGAACTGAATAGATCCGGCAGAGCAACGGACACATGGCGAAGCATTTGGAGTCTGCTAATGTGACGATCTGAAGTCTGCCGACATATAGGGATATAACTGCTCATTTTTCCTGGTATGCACGAGGTTTATTTGCTTATGCAAGTAAACCCGTGTATCCAGAATTTTTAAAGCCGCAGGCATAGCCTGCGGCTTTTTGCGCGCAAAAATAGGATTCGGAACTCTAAAAGCGTTCTATATTAAATGACCACTAAGGAGATATGCCCATGTTAAAACTTAAATATTTATTCCATAATAACGATCTCGCCGAGATGATTTTGAAAAACTGGGGTTATGATCCGGAGTCACTGGACATGTTCCAGTATTATCGTATATCCTCCAATGCTGTGTATCCGTTCAGGGATCAGGGAGAGGTTTACTTGCTTCGTTTTGCCCCTGTAGATGAGAAAAATCAAACCAATCTTGCAGCGGAGCTGGAGTTCCTGTCCTATCTTAAACTAAATCAATATGGCGCCATGGAAGCAGTACCTTCCCATGCAGGAAAAGAGCTGGTAGTGGCTCATACGCCTTGGGGAATGTATTATGCCTCTGTATTCAAACGAGTTCCTGGTAACCAGATGGGCAGTATCGATATAAATGACCAGATCGTGCACAGCTTGGGTGAGGCATTGGGTAAGCTGCATCGTTTATCTTGTGAATACACACCCAAACAGGCAAAACGCTGGACGTATACCGATGTACTGGATTGGATGAAGGACGTTCTGGGGGAGTTCCCTGGCGAGAATGCGGCGCTCAATGAGGTAGAAGTTCTCCGGAATTATTTTGCAAATTGGCCCGTTACAGAGCAGAACTTCGGGTTAATTCATTATGATTTTGAACTGGATAATGTCTTCTATGACGAGGAGAGTCATTCCTGTTACGCCATTGATTTCGATGACGCCATGTACCACTGGTACGCAATGGATGTGGAGCAGAGTCTGGATAGTTTACGGGATGAAATTCAGCCGGATGAATGGGAACAGAAGAAGCAAATATTCTTGCAAGGGTATTGGAAAGAAGCAGGAGACGCCTATGATATGGAGTCGATGTTCCCAGCATGTCGTCGCTTTGCCAATCTGTACGGTTATGTACGTGTGCTTCGATCTGGGGCAGAACAATGGGCAAATGAGCCGGAGTGGATGAGTGGATTAAGAGCAAGGCTGGATAAAGAGATGACAGTGAAATCAAAGCAGTTTGGTCAGCAGCAGCCCCTCCAACTACCGGCAAATTGATCCTCAGTACTTTTTCGGTCAAGATGATTAAGCTTAAATCTGGCATCTGCATAAGTGCAACGAAATAATGATTGATTTTTTATTCGTCTCCATTGTAACATTAGATTAAGCGCTATACCTTTTATTAGAACATCAATGTTGGATTACATGGTCAAGTGGAAACCGACAATTCGTTTCACCAATTGAATGAAGAGGACGGTCATAACGAACATGGACGACAAAAAGTTAATTATCTTTTTTGACAGCGGCGATACCATTGTTGATGAATCGACCGAGATTCGGGACGAAGAGGGAATTGTTCTGAGTGCGGATCTGATTCCGGGTGCGGATATTACGATTCAGAAGCTTCATGAAAAAGGGTACACGCTGGCCCTGGTTGCTGACGGCGATGCACAATCCTTCAAGAACGTATTTAAGCAGCATGGACTTCATGATTATTTTAGCGCAATGATTATTTCGGAGAATATTAAAGCCAGCAAGCCAAGCCCGCGGATGTTTAAGGCAGCAATTGGTGCCCTTGATTTGTCCGAAGGGGATTTTTCAAGAACAGTGATGATTGGCAATAACCTGAGTCGTGATATGAAGGGAGCCAACGCACTTGGCATCACCAGCATCTTTCAGAGCTGGACGCCGCGTTATCCCCATGAGCCGGTGGATGAAACAGAACGTCCGACTCACACAGTTGGTGAACCGTTGGAGCTGCTTGAACTTATTGAACGGCTAAATGCCGAAGTCAATAAATAAATGTTTGCTTGCATGCCCTTGAGCAGAAGGATTGAATGTCATTCTACCTTCTGCTCAAGGGCTATTTTTACTTTTTTACATGAGAAAATGATAGAATGATCGTAAAATCCGGAACAGGGTAGGTGTTCACATGGAGGAACCACATCGGAAGCCGTTGTTGTACTTGCAAACTGCCGATTTGGTGATGGAAGAAATCCGTAACCGGAAACTGCAGCCACATGATCCCGTGCCATCGGAAGGCGAGCTCGCCAAACTGTATTCTGTCAGCCGTATGACGGCCAAGCTTGCGCTGCAAATTTTGGAGAAACAAGGTATTGTCTATCGGTTGGCGCGGCGGGGGACATTTGTGTCGGGTGATTATTTGGGCGGCCCGGGTAAAGAGTTTTTGTCGGGGAATGTAACTACAGACAAGAAACTTATAAAGCGAAAAATTGCCCTGCTGTTCCCCAATATGGATGATTACGTAGCCAGAATTATAGCATCCGTTGAGCAGGAAGCACGTAAATCCGGGTGCCAGCTGCTCATTCGGATTACTACGGATAAAGAGGATGAGAGCTTCTGCCTACAAGAGTTGTACGAGGAAGGAATCGATGGAATTATTTTGTTTCCAAGGGGGCGAACACGCTGCAGTGAAAAGGTGCTGGAGCTTAATCTGTTGAATTACCCTTTGGTAATCATCGATCGGATCTTTCGTGAGGTCAATATTGATTGTGTGTACCATGACCATTATCAGGGAGCCTACAACTTGACGGAATATTTGATTGATAGAGGACATCGGGAAATTGGGTATATCTCTATGTCGTTTGATGGAGTGACGAGCCGGGAGGATCGCTATAAAGGTTATGTGCAGGCCATGCTGGACTACGCACTGCCTGTTAACGGTCGCAATATTTGCCTGGATTGTGCAGAGGATTACATGCTCAACCTGAATGGGCCGAATCTGCAACTCAAGGATTTCATTCAAAGTAATCCCGCAATGACAGCCGTTGTCTGTGCGGATGATTATATCGCGACTTCTTGTCTGTACACGGCCTTATCCATCCACAAGCAGGTACCTGAGGAACTGTCCATCATTGGTTTTTCCGACATCCAGTTGGCGAGTCTGCTGCCCGTGCCACTGACTACGGCAAGACAAACGACAGAGAAGCTTGGACAGGCAGCAGTGAATTTGCTGTGCAAACGTATGGAGAATTCCCGAGAAGGGGCTTTATCCATCAAGGTGAACACAACCATCATCGAACGAAGCTCCGTACGTAATCTTAATCAATGAGTGTTGAAGCGGTTCCGCCATTTAAACCTTCCTTATCTCGTTTTAATGAAAAGGAAGGTTTTTTATATGTCAGTGACATATACGTATTTGCTATCTTATTCAAACTCAACAATGCAAAATTTGTTATGTTTGTTACCGTTTTATGCAAATATAATGTAAATAATAGTAGTTATATGAAGTTTATTTGGAGAAAAATTTACATTTATATCATTGTATATGTCAATGACATATATTAGTGTGAAGATATGCCACATATCTTTCAAGGATGAAGGGAGGATATTCCGGAAAGCGCTACCATACATCCTGGGAAATGACCTGCAGAGCCAAAAGAAATGTAACGTACGAACGTTGGCAATAATCGAAATCATTATTCGAAGAGGAGCCCGAATATGACAATTAAATCCTTGCTTGCAGCTTCGTTCTTGGCAGTATCTCTTTTCTTTCCACTGGCGCAGCCCGCGCAGGCGGAAGAGGACAACGCCGTAACGGTTTACCAGGATGGAGATTTTGGAGGCAGCTCCCAACCGTTTGGGATTGGCCAGTTCAATGTGAATCAGCTTAACGTGGTTGGCAACGACAAAATATCTTCGGTAAAGGTAGCTCCGGGATATCGATTGACCCTGTATCGTGACAAGGATTTCTCCGGTGACACCAAAACGCTGACCGGCGATGCGGGATGGCTTGATGATTTTAACGACGCGACCTCCAGTCTGAAAGTAGAGAAGATTGGAGGCCCCAATAAACCAGTTATCGCATATTCCAATTCGCCTTATGGAGGTTTTGAGCAGCAGTTTGATATCGGCAGCTATAATGTGGATGAACTGAAGGCTGGAGTAGGCAATGATGCCATCTCTGCACTCCGGGTAGCCCCAGGGTATAAGGTCACATTGTACAAAGACTACAATTTCGCTGGATATTCCAAGGTTCTGACCGCAGATGCGATCTATGTTGGCGGAGATATCAATGATTCGGTATCGAGCCTGAAGGTTGAAGCCATCTCGCCGCTCGATGCCACCTCGGTTGCCGTCCCGGGTGACGATTACAGTGACACAGCCAAGCGTGAAATATTGCAAACCTTTGCTCCTAAAATCTGGTTTGCCCAAGGCGAAGTTTATTTCCCGTCCTCGGTAGAGCATACCCTGCCGCATGTGGATCGCTATGTGAATCCAGGTTCAGGTTTGTATGAATTTAAGACCAAAACGGAATTGAATCCATATACCTTGAAACTACCTTATTTTACGGGCGATCTGGCTAATGCGCCGATCTATGCGTTTTGGGTGGAGAAGGAGTATAACAACGTCGATCTGGTATATTTCCAGTTCAGTCCCTATGATCTTGGGAAAACGGTGTTTGGTACGGAAGTGGGAGATCATGTCGGAGACTGGGAGCGGGTCACGGTCAGATTGGCCAAGTTCACCGATCAGAACAGTAACTATGTGAAGCCGGTTCAAGTTTACTATGGCGCGCATTCTTTCGGTACAACCTACTCCTGGGGTGAAGTGGACAAAGTAAACAATACACATCCTGTTGCGTATTCCGCGTTTGGTTCCCATGGGATGTGGAAAGATCCTGGTAATCATGTCTATCAGGAACTCGTCGTAACCCAATTGATTGATGTGACGAATCAGGGAACGGCATGGGATACCTGGAACAATATCCAGGCTTTTCAGTATTATCCGAATACCCGAACAGGCAATGGTCTGGGAAATGCTTGGCCATCATGGCTGGACAGGGATTACAGCAATCCGAACAGCTTGTCTGTCTATAGATTCGGAAATCCGTCCCAAGGCTCCTTCTTTGGTCAGCCTCTACTTGCAGGGGGACCAACAGGACCGCAGGAAAAAGGCGCATTAACGAATGATGTTATTTTAGATTAGACGATAATTAACGAGGGGACTCGCTTTCACATGAAGCGGGTCTTCCATGCTTATTGTTCAAATAAACAGTATTAACTGTGAATCTAACAACGGAGGCTCAGACAACCATGACTAACCGTAAAAAAGTACATGTTGTTTTTAAAACTCACCTGGATATCGGATTTACGCACTTGGCGGAAAACGTCGTAAAGCAGTACATGGAAGAGTATGTACCCAAAGCTATCGCTTTGTCCGCGCAGTTGGAAGCAGAGGGAGGACGAGAGCAGTTCATATGGACCACGGGTTCCTGGATGATCCGTCATTATCTGAATCATGCGTCCGAAGAGGGCAAACAGGCCATGGAACAAGCGATCCGCAAAGGTCATATCGTATGGCATGGATTACCGTTCACAACGCACACCGAGCTGATGGACCCCTCATTATTTCGCTACGGATTGTCCATCGGATTGGACCTGGATAAACAATTTGGCAAAACGACCATTGCAGCAAAAATGACGGATGTACCCGGGCATACCCTGTCTATGGTGCCTTTGATGAATGAAGTGGGTATCCGGTATATGCATCTTGGGGTTAATCCAGCTTCCATGCGCCCGGATGTGCCTAAACTGTTCAGATGGCAGGCAGCGGATGGCAGTGAGATCATTGTCAATTATGCGGACACCTATGGTGAGGCAGTCGAAATAGAAGGTATCGATGATATCTTGTTGTTTGCCCATACGGGCGACAATTGCGGACCGCCAAGCGCAGAAGAGATTCGTGAACAATTCCAGCATATCCAGGAAAGATACCCCGATGCAGAGATTATGGCGTCGTCTCTTGATGCATTTGCGGTGCACCTTGATCAGGTTCGGGACCAATTTCCTGTTGTACGTGAAGAGCTCGGGGATACTTGGATTCACGGAGGCGGTACCGACCCGCTTAAAATAGCCCGATTCCGCCAGTTGCAGCGGTTAAGAGACAAGTGGCTGACCGAAGGCCGGATCGATCCGGCAAGCGCAGAATATAAAGGCATGAGTGATGCCATGCTGCTGGTTGTGGAGCATACGTGGGGGCTTGATGTGAAGAAATGGCTTCCGGATTTCCGGAATTATGCCAAGCCTGACTTCAACCGCGCACGGGAAATGAACGAAGTCGATGTGGAGGATATCCCTGCAAAATTTCAATATATCGGTGCCTTCGCCATGGATGAGTTCGACAGTCATTCCAGCGGACTATTCTCTTCGGAGTCGAGCCGTCGTACCTATTCCATGATAGAGAGTTCTTGGGCGGAACAGCGGGAATATTTGGACACGGCTGTGGCGTGCCTGAGTGATGACAAGCAGAAGGAAGCGCGGCAAGCTTTTGAACAACTAAATCCAGTTAAAAGTGTGTTTTCCGGTAATGTATCTGCGGTAAGTCATCAAGTTTATAGCAGTGGCGGATACCGGCTGGCCTTCAATAACAATGGTGCACTGATTCAGCTGACGGACGAGAAGGGAAAGAATTGGGTGGACGCGAAGCATCCGTTCGGAGCCTATGCCTATGAAACCTTCGGGACGGAGGATTACGACAGGTATTTCCGTACCTATATGCAGAACCTGCCTGTGACACATCCTTGGGCGGATGCCGACTTCAACAAACCTGGCTTTGAATTTGTGCGCCCGCTGCCAAGCCATCAGGTGTACTTGCCAATCGTGACCGATATGCACAAGTCAGGCAATGCTCATGGCGATACGTATGGGTTCCGGTTGTCCATGCCAACAGAAAGTCATGAATTGTACGGAGCACCCAAGGAACTGGAACTGGTATATACGTTTTCACAGGCAGGAGTGGTAGAGGTTAGCTTGCAATGGTTTGGAAAAGAAGCGAATCGTCTTCCAGAGGCCAGTTGGTTTGGATGCGGACTGAAGGTGGATAACCCCAATCTGTGGATGATGGACAAGCTTGGAGGACGAATCTCTCCGTTGAATGTTGTAAAAGACGGCAACCGCAATCTGCATGCTGTAGACAAGGGAGTATTCTATGAGGGCACAGATGGTCAGGCCTCTATTGAAGCACTGGATTCCGCTTTGGTCGCACCTGGACAGAGAAGATTGCTGCAATTCGACAACTCGTTTGTTTCGCTTGAATCCGGATGGCAATTTAATCTGCATAACAATATCTGGGGCACCAATTTCCCAATGTGGTACGGCGAGGATGCCAAATTCCGCTTTCGACTAAATACAGCTGCAAACCGCAAATAAGAGAAGTTGATGTAGAATTTTACCAAAAATTGATGATCGGATAATAATCCTAGTACAATTGGAATCTATACTTGGATTTGTGAGTGAGGATGCTGTTTGAGCAGATCTGAACTGTTCGGAACTGTTTCTGAAATGAATTTGAAAAAACAGAATTTTTTTGTAAAATCCCTATTGCTTGAACGTAGTCATCCATGTATTATATACAAATAAAGCGTTTACATTTTCTTATATGTCAATTAAACCGGTTTAATTCTATGAGATGTTTTCCCGATTGAGAACCTCTATTGCATAAAAATTAAACCGGTTTAATTGTATCTACATCTGTACATAAAGGGTTTATTTCGTTAGGGAGGTGAGCGCCAACCAGAGCATATTCAGGCAAGTTAATGGCAAATCCAAACGTGGAGGGGTTTAGCTTGAAAAGGAAAAGCAACTTGTTAATTGTTCTTGTCCTAATCACGACATTACTAGGGGGATGCTCTGCATCTTCGTCTAACAACGAAAATGAGGAATCAACAGTGAAAGAACCTGTTGTTACGGACAACAGTGCCAAAGAAGCCCCGATGCTGGCAAAGCTTGTCGATGAAGGTAAATTGCCTGCCCTGGCTGAGCGCCTGCCGGCTTCCAAAGACATTATGGTTGAAGAGGTCGTCGAGGAAATCGGGCAATATGGCGGGGATTGGAACATGCCTTGGACTGGTGTTCCTGATAAGTGGGGGATAGGCCAACCGACAGAGGAAGCACTGTTTCGTTTCAACAAGGAAGGAAACAAGGTTGAGCCAAACGTAGCCAAGAGCTATGAAGTGAATGATGATTCCACCGTGTTCACCATCCATTTGCGAGAAGGCATGAAATGGTCCGATGGTGTTCCTTTCACAGCGGATGATGTTCTCTTTTATTGGGAGCATATGTTGACCAAAGAGACCTTTGGCAAAAAGATCTATGACGCTTATTATTCCGTTGACCCTGTTACCGGGGATAGAGCGTTGGCTGAAGTGAAGAAGGTAGATGACTACACGTTTACCGTAACTCACAAATATCCAAGTGTGCTCTTCCTGGAACGTGTGGCCATCGATAACAAGTGGTTCTTCGCTCCTGCACACTTTCACAAAACCATCCTTCCCGAGTTCGTAGGGGATGCCAAAACATTGGAGATTACGAAGCAATGGGGCTATGAAGATCCCAAAGTATTCTTGATGGAAACCGGGTATACGGATTGGCTGCACTACCAGATTCCTACACTCCGGGCATGGGTTCCAACCAATGATCCTAATGGCGATCAGTTTGTCATGGAGCGCAACCCGTACTACTGGAAAACAGATAAAGAAGGTAAACAGCTTCCGTATATTGACCGGATTGTAGCGACTAAGATTCAAGATCCGAGCCAAAAGGTACTTGGAACGCTTGCCGGCGATTACAACCTGGTGATCTTTGATTCCAAAGACTTCACGGTACTGAAAGAGAATGAGAAAAAAGGTGACTACCGAATCATCCCTTGGACACAACCAGCTTGGTCCAGCGCGGGAGTACAGTTAAACCAGACTACGGAAGATCCGAATCTCCGCAAACTCTTCCAGGACATCAAGTTCAGGGAAGCACTCTCCATTGGGGTGGATCGTAACCAGGTGTCTGAGATTGTGACCAGTGGGCTGGGAGAACCGATTCAAGCTTCTGTACCGGAAGGCGTAATGGGCTATCAGGAAGGGTGGGCCCAGCAGTGGGCGGAATACGATCCTGAACGCGCTAACCAAATTCTTGACGAGTTAGGTTTGAACAAGCGGGATAAAGACAACTTCCGTCTGAACCCTGATGGTTCCGAGTTGACGCTTACGGTGATTGAGAGCACGACTGATACAGCACCATTCCTTGAATTGCTTAAGAAATATTACGAGGATATGGGTCTGCGAACGAATCTGAAAGTGGTTGACGGAGGCACTCATTTTGATATGAAATATGCCAACAAGATTCCGATGACTACCGAGAATATTTCTGTCGTCAACGTAGCCTTCCGACCGGATACCATGGTTCCGCTCCGTGTGATCACACCATGGTTCGGCCATTACGGCTTATACAGTCAATCTGGCGGCAAGGAAGGTGTCAAACCTGAAGGGGATGTCGCTAAAATCCTTGAGTATTGGGAAAAAGTGAAAGCAAGCAAGACACTGGATGAAATCAATCAGTATAGCAATGAGATCGTGAAACTGCACCAGAAGAATCAGTGGGTAATCGGATATGCGGGACCAACTCCGGTGCTGATTACAGCCTCGAATAAAATTCATAACATCCCTACGGATCTTATCTGGTCCGATGAGTATCGCTCGCTGGGTCAAGGCCATCCGGCACAATTTTTCATCAAGCAATAGCTGGTGAAGCATTCAGGTAAACAATAGTGAGGAAGGGACTTATCCTTGCTATTGTTTCCTTTTGTATCATTCACGCGGTGCAGAGGAGAGGAATAGATGTTTGAATACATTTTAAAACGAATCCTGTTGGCCATTCCTGTTGTTGTTGTGATCTCCTTTATCGTCTTCTACATTATTCAATTGCCACCTGGCGATTACGTATCCTCCTACTCGGCCAAGATGTCCGCTTCCGGCGATATCATGACCCAGGCTGAGATGGATGACATGCGGGCGAATCTGGGACTCGATCGGCCAATCTATGAACAATACTTCGTTTGGGTAAAGAAAATAATCCTGCATGGAGACTTTGGTTTCTCATTCAACTACAACAAACCGGTGATGGCGGTGATCCAGCAGTATATGGGACTGACTCTGGTCGTCTCGCTGGTGACAATGGCCTTCCATTATATAATCGCGATTCCGGTTGGGATCTACACGGCGGTAAAGCAGTATTCTGCGGGCGATTATTTCTTCTCCGGCCTGAGCTTTATCGGAATGGCAACGCCCAACTTTTTGTTAGCCATTATTCTCATGTTCTTTTCCTATAAGTGGTTCGGTAATCCATTGCTCGGTTTATTCTCCAACGAATACGTGAATGCGCCGTGGTCCCTGGACAAGGTAAAAGACTTAATGCAGCATATGGTGATTCCGGTTATTGTTATCGGACTTTCGGGTACTGCGGATCTGATTCGTATCATGCGCGGACAAATGCTCGATGAGTTGAACAAACCGAATGTCATTACTGCCCGTGCCAAGGGCTTATCAGAGATGCAAATCCTGTTCAAGTATCCGACACGTGCAGCCTTGAATCCTATTGTGAGTACCTTTGGCTGGTCACTGTCCTCCATCTTTACCGGCGCTACCATTACAGCAATCGTATTGAACCTGCCGATTCAAGGGCCAGTTATGCATAATGCATTGCTCGGTCAGGACATGTATCTTGCTGGAACCTTTTTATTGATCATGGCTTTGCTGACGGTTCTCGGAACATTGATTTCCGATATTTTGCTGGCTTGGCTTGATCCCAAAATACGTACAGAGTTCAGAGGATCCTAATGATGAGACCACTACCGTTATTTAAAGGTCAAAGGCCGGCAGTCCCAGTTACAGCAGCACCCAAAGATACTGTATACAGCTCGCAGTGGCGGCTGATATATCAGAAATTCAAGAAACACAAATTGGCCCGGATCAGCATGTACATTCTGGGCGCATTTTACATCATCGCACTGTTCGCACAGTTTATCGCGCCGTATGGGCTGCAAAGCTATGACAGCAAATATGTGAATGCCCCGCCAATGGGACTTCGATTCGTTGATGCGGACGGCAAGTTTCACATCAAGCCGTTTGTATATGAATTGAAGAGCGAGCGTGACCCCGAAACATTGCGTAAAATGTTTGTCCCGGATACCGAAAAAAAGCATTTCTTCAAGTTCTTTGTAAAGGGAGAAGAATATAAGTTTCTTGGTCTGATCCCCATGTCGACGCATTTGTTCGCTGTAGATGAGCCAGGGCGGATATTCCTGCTGGGTACGGACGGTATGGGGCGTGACCTGTTCTCCCGGATCGTGCTGGGCAGTCAAATCTCCCTAAGCATCCCGCTGGTCGGCGTAGGCATTAGCTTTATTCTGGGTTTGATTATTGGAGGCATCTCCGGTTATTTTGGCGGCTGGATTGATTCCATGATACAGCGCATCATCGAAATCATACGTTCCTTTCCGACGCTGCCGTTGTGGATGGCACTATCCGCTGCAATTCCGCCACGTATTCCGGTCGTGACCATGTATTTATACATCGTGATCATCTTCGCATTTATTGGCTGGACGGATCTGGCACGGGTGGTCAGAGGCAAGTTCATTTCGTTGAAGAATGAAGATTATGTAATAGCTGCAAAGATCGCTGGTGTAGGAGACGCAAAGATTATTGTCAAACATCTGCTGCCAGGCTTCATGAGTTATTTAGTCGTGGCGACAACCCTGGCGATTCCGAGCATGATTCTGGGTGAGACGGCTATGAGCTTTCTCGGTCTGGGCGTTCGTTCGCCGGCAACCAGTTGGGGTGTGCTGCTTCAGGAGGCGCAAAAAATTGAAAATGTGGCCCTGTATCCATGGAAGCTCATTCCACTCGCTTTTGTCATTCTGACTGTATTGACCTATAACTTCATCGGCGATGGTTTGCGCGACGCGGCTGATCCGTACAAAAAATAATTGTCCAAATACTAGGCAAGCGAGGGGATAGCATGGCAACTCAAGCTGTTGAGAAGGAGCAACCTTTACTGTCCGTTCAAGACCTGAAGATTCGGATTCAGATGGAAAATGGCGTCATGAATGCCGTGGATGGAGTCGACTTCAATATATACAAAGGCAAAACCCTTGGGCTTGTGGGGGAATCCGGCTGCGGCAAAAGCCTGACAAGTCGATCGATCATCAGTATCAATCCCAAGGAATGTGAAACGAGTGGAACAATCACTTACAATTCCGACTCTGAATCGACTCTCCATGGTCTGAATCTTTTGTCTCTTAAGCCGACGGGCAAGCAGATCCGCTCCATCCGTGGGCGCAAAATCTCGATGATCTTTCAGGAGCCGATGACGGCCTTCTCACCGATGTATACCATCGGGAATCAAATCATGGAAGCGATCCGAATTCATCAGACGAGGAATAAGAAAGAGGCCAAAAGAATCGCGTTAGAGATGCTTAGCAAAGTCGGGATTTCCGATCAGGCCAAGCGTTTCGATCAATATCCGCATGAATTCTCGGGAGGTATGCGTCAGCGGGCGATGATCTCCATGGCATTGTCCTGTAACCCCGAAATTCTGATTGCGGATGAGCCCACGACGGCGCTCGATGTGACCATTCAGGCTCAGGTACTCGAACTTATGAAAAGCCTGCAGGCGGAGTTTGGCATGGCCATTCTGCTGGTGACCCATGATCTGGGTATTATCGCCGAGATGTGTGATGAGGTTGCGGTGATGTACCTCGGAAGAATTGTTGAGCAGGCTCCAATGAGGGAAATCTTCAACAATCCGAAGCATCCCTACACGAAAGGGTTACTTAAATCGATGCCTAGACTGGGAGGGAATAAAAGCAAACGGCTGGATTCCATCGAAGGTTCCGTTCCGATGCCGATTAACATGCCTCCAATGTGCGGATTCTATGATCGCTGCAAGGACAGAATTGAAGGCGTATGTAATCAACAAGTTGTACCGAAAACCGCGATTTCCGACCAGCATATGGTCAGATGTTTCTTGTACGCGGACCAGAGAGAAGGAGAAGCATAATGACCAAACCCATTCTTGAAGTCCTCAACCTGAACAAAAGCTTTCAGGTCAAATCCAAAAAAGCCCTGTTCAAAAAGCCTAAACCCATTCATATTTTGAATGAAATTTCATTTGAACTCCTTGAAGGGGAGACGCTCAGTATTGTCGGGGAATCTGGATGTGGAAAAACGACGCTCGGACGCTGTATCGTTAGAGGTGTGGATGCTTCTTCAGGCAGTGTAGTCTATCATGCGGAAGATGGAAAAGAAGTGAATTACCTAAACTTGAAGGGCAAAGAGATCAAAGCATATCGCAAGGATATCCAGATGATTTTTCAAGACCCGTATTCCTCACTCAGCCCCCGGATGAGCGTATTCGATATTATCGCCGAACCGCTGATTGCGAACTTTAAGCTGAGCAGGGCTGAGGTAGAAGCGAAAGTGATGGAGATTGCCGAGAAAACAGGTCTGAATGTAGGTTACCTGAAACGTTACCCACATGCATTTTCGGGAGGACAGCGGCAGCGGATAGCCATTGCGCGTGCGCTGATTACACAACCCAGACTGATTGTCTGTGATGAAGCGGTCTCTGCGCTGGATGTATCGATTCAGGCTCAGATTATCAACCTGCTCAAAGATTTGCAGGAGCAATTCAAGATCACATATATCTTCATCTCGCATGATCTTTCCATCGTACAGAACATTTCCGACCGGGTAGCAGTTATGCATCTGGGCAGAATTGTGGAACTGGCGACAACGGAATCATTGTTCTCTAATCCTCAGCATCCTTATACGGAGGCACTAATGTCAGCCGTGCCCCAACCGAATCCGGATTTTAAAAAAGAACGAATTATACTGGAGGGGGAAGTACCGAATCCGGCCAATCCGCCAAGCGGCTGTCATTTTCATCCCCGATGCTCGTATAAGACGGATAAATGCATCCAGCACGTTCCTGAACTCCGTGAAGTAGGATATAATCATTTTGCTGCCTGTCATTATGCAGAGCAGCTTCAGCTTCGCGGCGTTCCAATCGAGACTGAGGATGAGATGCAATCCAGGACATCCTAACCAACGACATGAACCTGACGATACCATCAGTCATCTTTGAACTCGCGAGCACGAAATCGAACTAGTGTTGAGGAGAGGTTGTTCCTAATGGCAAAGATTGATGATGTAGCCCGTCTGGCGGGTGTATCCAAGGGAACGGTATCCAACGTATTCAGCCAGAAAAGGCCAACGAGCAAAAAGGTAACCGAGAAAGTACTGCAAATTTCGAAGGAATTGAATTACGTGCCGAATCATATTGCAAGAAGCTTGGTCACCAAGAAAACAATGGCGATCGGGCTTACGATTCCGCACGGCAAATTCTTTTTCAGCGTGTTCCATAATCAGTTTATCAATGGTGTCATTCTGGAAGCTTCCAATTACGGATATCGGGTGCTTCTGGATATGATTGCTGCCGAAGAGGTGAAGACACCCTCACTTGCGAGCTATCCTATTGACGGGGCTATTGTGCTGGGGCCTACAGAAGAGGATGACCGGATCAATCTGCTGTATCAGCATGACATTCCGTTTGTCACGATTGGCAAAATCATTAACAAGGGACTTCAGGGTGTATCTACCGTCAATAATGATAATAAACAGGTCATGCGCGATATTTGCGATTATTTGCTTGGACTGGGGCATCGGAACATCATGTTTCTGAACGCCGGGGAGCAGATGACGGTTTCCATTGAGCGGTCGGAAGAGTTCGTCAGGGTACTGCAGGAACATGGTGTGACGATCCAGCCCGGAATGATCCATTACAAACCAGGTATTCATTCAGACAAGTATATTAAATACGGCTATGATGAGACACTTCATAATGTGAAGAACCCCATGGGCAGGGTTACGGCCATTATTGCAGATGACGACCGTACTGCATTTAGCGCTCTTAATGCCATTAACGACGCGGGTCTGCGTGTGCCAGAAGATATCTCATTGTTTGTCATCTGCGGTGATCAGTCCATGATGCACCAAGTAAGACCTTCTTTGACGGGAATGGATTTGCAACCATCTGAGCTGGGTGTTCAGTCGGTAAGGCTGCTCATGCATAAGCTGGGTATTCTGGAGGGAACGTACGAGAATAACAAGATTGTGCCTAGCAAAATTATAGAAAGAAACTCTTGTTCCTCGATCAAGAATTAGCAAGAATGAGTTTCGGATGTCGTGAGGTTAAATATGATAACGTTTACATCCTGGATGGGCAACTCTGTACCTTTTGAATATTATGTCCGAATTCTGATCAGTGCTGTGCTCGGGCTGTTAATCGGATTCGATCGGACCCATAAGAACAAACCTGCTGGCGTAAAGACGTATACATTTGTCACTGTCGCTTCTGCGCTCATTACAATCGTATCCATTGAGAGTGTTGAAGTGTACGGACAGCTGCATAACCGAACGATGATGGACCCAATGCGTCTGGCGGCTCAAATCGTCTCGGGCCTTGGCTTTCTCGGAGCAGGACTCATTATGAAGGCCGGATTTGAAGTGAAAGGTTTGACATCTGCAGCAATGATCCTATTTGCAGGTGGGGTCGGTATTGGCACGGGCGCCGGTTTCTACGGAATTGTGACCTTTTCGATGGCGGTAGCTTTCTTTTTCATCCGGGTTGGGGGTTGGATTGAGAAGTGGGAGCACAAGAAGCTGGTGGCAAAGGAAGAAAAGAAAGACTTGAGTGCTTAAATGGTTGAGTATTTTCAGCAAATGAATAAGCGTATTCGATAGAAAGTTTTGAATACGCTTATTTTATTCAAATAACGAAGAATGCATAGTTATCCCAATCCTTATCTAGAACACTAATTTATAAATTACATAACCTATCATCAATAATATAATGAGGATTCCAGTGCCTTTCCATCCCAACCCGCCAACTAAATCTGAGAAGCTTCCAAATTGAGCACGATTTATGCCATCACCAAACGTACCCATGGGGTTTCCCTTTAATTCTTCTTGTCTCAAACGTTCTCTTTTTTCTTCGCGTGTATCTTCTCGGAAATCCATGTAACCACCCCTGAGATTTAATTTTTTTTGGTAAACAGAACCTATATTCAAAAAGAGCACAGGTGATCCGGATAAGTCAGGAACGCTTTGTGCTCTTTGCTGTATTCAAATGATGTAGGACTTATGGTTAGATGCTAAGATCAAAATTGGGCTCACACATATAGTCGATCGGGTAGAGATCGTCTCTCGCCGAGATTAATGCACGGAGCTGAAGGTAGCGATGATGGGGCTGTTCCACAACACCACCGATAGAATAGGGGACAAGATCGGCTACAACGAAAACATCATCTGCATGGTTACATTTGAAGATTACGTTGTTCGGGTTACACACTTCCTCCATATAACTGTAGGTCATGACATGGAAGGAACGTGCTTTCCAATTCGTCTTAATCACTTTATAGGACTGTGTCCGTACAAGATCAAGGTAACGATTCAGTGCAAAGGTATGCTCGAACTGAGTGATGTACCCCTTTTTATCCACATCAATCGTAAATTCCACATCATAACTTACGTGAAACTCTTCCTGGTACGTTCCCTTCATCATCTTCATCGCATCAAAGTATGATCCGAATTCGGGATCTTCCATATAGGGAATGGCAATGAGTTCAGCGTTAACGTGATGAGTAATCTCGCTGTTGCTTGAAACACCCATATTAAACTTGGTAGGTTGAAGATCAATTGACCCAATCATGTTCCCTGGGAAACCGGGACTGCAACTTATTCGCATAGTCATCTCCTTCGTTGTTAGTTAATCATTAGACGAAAGAATGAAGGTAAAGTTGCACCAGAATAAGGAAACTAAGGCTGGTTATGCATGAACCCATTTCCAATCGTCTTGCTCTTTTGATACAGTATTTATAGTAAAACCCGGGAGGATATATTGTATATGGAACAATCGCTTCAGGAACTGCTGCGCAATGCGCGTGCGGAGGAGAATACCTTTTTGTACATGTTGCACGAGGAAGCGCGCATCGACCAGTTGTTATTCTGGAAGTATGTGAACAGTATTGTGGAATTGACCCGTCTTACCGCGGACCAGCCGTTGGATCGGGAAATGGCGAGCGCCGTTAGCTTCACGTATTCCAAAATCATGGAGCATCTGCAATGGCATCATTCGGATCGGGATGTGTACGAGATCCAACAGTTTCCCTATGAATATGCAAATCTCATGGTGGATTGTCTGGGCAGAGTGGTTGATGGTTTCTTTAAGGGCATCGTGCTGGAAGAAGAGAGATTTGACGAGGAGTTTCCTAATCCGATCTCCACAGGGGAAATGGCAGAAGAACAACCAGCCGTTTTGCAGCTGGGATATTATAAACAAAATACGAATGTGCACGCGATCGGTTTCCGAGAGGAAGATGGGACGTACCGAATTGTTTTGAATGAAGAAGAGGATCGGGAGCTTTTTGATTCCAAGCTGAGCCGCCGAGAGGTGGAAGGAACGTATCTCTTCATGGCTCCGGATGCCAGCAGCGCTCACCAATTATTTCATGAATGGGTGATGGGTAACCACACTCCATATCGTTCTGCACTTGATCTGAAAGGAGCCCATTCCATGAATGTGAAAGATAACTTGATTGAACAGCAGTCCCTAACTTTCGTAGGCATTAAAAGAACGTTCTCTTGTGTGGATGGCGAGAATTTGAGAGAGATTCCAAAGATGTGGCAGGAAGCTTTGGCGGACGGAATAGAAGATCGTTTAAACGAGTTTAATAACGGGGCCGTCTCCGGTTTGGTCGGCATTTGTATAGATCAGAGGGAATTACACAGCGATCAAATGGAATATTGGATCGCAACCTCACACTCCGGGGAAGTGCCTGAGGGTTTGTTTTCAATAGAGATTCCCGCGTCCCACTGGATGGTGTTCGAAGCCGATGAATTGGCGCCAGAAGCGATACAGTGGTTGTGGAAGTATATTATGAGCGAATGGTATGGAGCGACCCCTTACAAGCACGCGGGAATTCCGGAACTTGAGGTATACCGAGGTCAGGGTCTTCCTCCTCAAGTATGGATACCTGTTAAACCTTTGTCGTGATTTAACGAATAACAGGCCTGGTTATATCGTTATATAGATAAATATACTAGTACCAGAGGGTTTACTCATCATGGCTGCAGCATGTTCGATTCATTAGGAGGCTTAATATGTTATCCAATAAAGTGATTGATTATTGTCAAAATCAGGGCTGGTGGCATGAAGATGTGCCAGCAGAGTATGAAGAAGCTTTACGTAAACTGGGTATTGATCTTGAATCTGAGTTTGCACATTTTTATTTGCATGCTGATGATGGTCCGACCTTTTACAGCAGACATCAGGAAATCTATCAGATCTGCTGGATGATGGAAAACACCGTATATGTGGAGGACATGACGGTGGCTCAACTCACGTTGGGATTGCCAGAAGCCTACATCCCGCTGGACAGCTTTGAGGGCGAGGGTGGGTTCTTTTATAACCGTCAAACGGGAGATGTGGCTCTGGTGGAGCTTGGTGAGTCGATCGAACGTTTCCTGAGCGGTGAAAGTACACCGCAGTGGGCGAGCTTCAATAACTTTCTGGAATGGTATTTCGAACTGGAGGAGGAGGTTACGGAGTGAAGGATCTGACACCGGAGCATTCCGAACTGGAGAGACAAATTATCGAAACAGTAGAAGCAGGCAATGTTCTCGATGAAACGCAGCAGCATGAGCAAGCTCTGATCTATTATGATCAGGCATGGGGGATGTTGCCCGAGCCGAAAACCGACTGGGAAATGGCAAGCTGGATCGCTTCCTGTCACGTGAATGCACATATGGACTTGGAGCAGTACGCACTGGCGAAGCCGTGGGCTGAATTAGCACTGCAAACCCGAGGTTCGGATATTAATACCGGGCCGTGGATTGAGCTGGGTGTAGTCTGCATGAGGCTAGAGCAGCATGATGAGGCTTTTGCAAATTTGGATCTGGCGTATGCATATGGCAAGGAAAGAGCGTTTCAAGGCAGCCCGCGTGACGTTTTGCAATATTATAAGGAACAAAGGGCGAAGCGTGAACGAAACTGATTCTATTGGATTACAAAAAGAAAAGGGTACCCTGTCTGCCAGATCATTGGCTGTGGGGTACCCTTTCTTTCGAATTTATATAGATGAATGATCCTTCACCAAGTTAATCTTTCGATCCGTAAGGGAAAAATTCATCTACGAGATCCTGCGGCGATATGGACACAAAGACGTGATCCAGGTCGGTTTTGCTAGCGAAATCCATGATGTCTCCCGTATAATACCGTGGATCAATCAGATAAATCTCAGACACGACAGTCGACAGGAAGGAGATCATCGGCACTGCGAGAGAGTCCTTGATGAACAGTACCTTGAGTCCGTTCGGTTTGTCTTTGTTCATCACATGAACGATTCCCTGATTTCCGTACAGGTACGCAAAGTACTTGTCAGCGGTTAGATCATAGGTAGCTCCTTGTACATTCAGCGGATAGGTCGTAAGCAGAGCATCCTCAAAGCGGCCGTTCAATGTGGCTTCCGTCTCGCCGGTTTTGAAGTAAAAGGAATAGTCCGTTTTGAACTTCGGATAAATCAGGTCAAAGTCATCGTCACCAGCAAAGTATTTCCCGGCTTTTCGACCCTGTGATCCAATGAAAATGTCCTGATACGGAACCACATTATAGTTATTTAAGTCCGTGAAATAATGATCCGGGTCCAGCGGCTTGTCGTACATGCCGTCCAGATGATTCACGAGCTGGCCGAAGCCCCAGAACGCGGTTTTAATTTTCCAGTGGTGATCCGTGGTGAAAAAGAGATCCTTTGCCGGAATGCCACTTTCCAACAGCCCTTCGCGCAGATCCACCGTATCAATGCCATCCTGCTTGAGATTGGCCAGAAAGCCATCGGCGGTTTCGTTGTTATAATTGTAAGGAATGCCTTCCGGGAACTGGGTATACCCACGTACGTATTTGTCTGGTGTCATCACATAAGTCAGCTTTGTTTTGGGGTCCAAATGTGCTCCCAGCGCAGCAACCCGATCCGATAGATCTTTTGTATCCGTCGGCCCTGTAGCGAAGTAGGTATAGTGCAGCTTGCCCTCCATATCTTTTACGACCTCGAAGTTGTTCTCCTCGTTCTTCCACATGAGTGATTGCATATATCCATACGCTTCCACGAAGCCGAATTTATCGAAGACATGTTCATTAATGTCGTCATCCAGTTCGTGAATCAGTTCTTTGGCTTCAGAATAATGGAAGTCCGCTGAAGCCAGTGTCTTTTGGATCGGCCCGAAGGATTGAATAATATTTAGGACAGAGAATGTCACGAGCACGAGAATGAAGAGGAAAGCCGTGATTCTCTTTTTGGCAAAAAAGTTGTGCATGCTTGTGCCTTCTCTCAGAAATTGAAATAAATAAACGGATTGTATGTACCTTTGACCAGATACGATACACAGACCAGGAATAAAACGATGATCGTGATCGGGTACACCAGTTCCAATGGTTTGCTGAAACGTGCGCCGTCAACCATCAGTTTGTTCATTCGCGTGGCAATCGGCATGCAGAACAGAATACCCAGGATGAAGAAGAGCGCGTATTCCTTCAGGAACATCCAGGTTGTTTCGCTCCAGAACCCATTACCGTACAGTCCAAACATGTTGCCCAGATAGTTGCCAGCTTGTATTAGATCCGGTGAACGGAAGATCACCCACCCGATGACCACAATAAACATGGCATAGAGATGCCGCAGCGGGTTGAAGCGTGTACCTTTATCAAAGTTAGAGATTTTCTCCAGCGCAATGAATGCGAAGTTAATCAATCCCCAGACTACAAATGTCCACTCCGCACCATGCCACACGCCAGTCAGTCCCCAGACAATGAGCAGATTGCGAATCATTTTATCCTTGTTGGTGACACGTGATCCCCCGAGTGGGAAATAAACATATTCCTTGAACCAGGTGCCCAGCGAGATATGCCAGCGGCGCCAAAATTCAGTGATGGAGCGGGAGATATACGGATATCTGAAGTTCTCTTCGAACTTGAAACCGAACATGAGGGCGAGACCAATCGCCATATCGGAGTATCCTGAGAAATCAAAATAAATCTGCAACGTATAGGCGATGGCTCCAAGCCATGCCAGACTTGCTGGAATATCTGAGGCCCCACCCATGCTAAAGATGTGATCAGCGACAATCGCCATGCTGTTGGATAGCAGCACCTTTTTACCCAGACCGACAATGAAGCGGCAGCAGCCCAGTGCGAACTTGTCCCAACTTTCCTTTCGGTTAACCATCTGATCGGCAATCGTGTTATAGCGCAGAATCGGTCCGGCAACGAGCTGAGGGAAGAAGGAGATATACAGCGCCACATAAAAGAGATTTTTTTGCACAGCACCATGTCCGCGATACACATCGATGACGTAGGAAATTCCGTGGAAGGTGAAGAACGAGATCCCTAGCGGTAACGCAATATTCGGGATATTTAGGCCAAAGCTTGTATTCTCATTCACAATACGCAGTGCAAAAGCCATGTATTTAAAGACGAACAGCATACCCAGATTGACGATAAGCATCAACGTAATGATGGTGTGAGCGGCATTCCGTTTTTCTCTGAACTTGTCCACAAGCAGGGCGAAGATATAGTTGAAACAGATGGAGGCCAGCATGATGAGGACAAACCACGGTTCACCCCATGCATAGAAGAACAGGCTGGCAACCAGCAGCAGCATGTTTTTGGCCGTAATCGAGAATCTCAGTATGTAATACAGCCCCAGCACAAGCGGCAGAAAATAAAATAGAAAGATTACACTGGAAAAGAGCACTGCCTTTCCTCCTTGAGGATCATATAAGGGAGCACGTTGTATCTATTGTGATGCAACATGCTCAAGTAAAACAGACAGACACCCGCATCTCAGGATGCGAGTTGGTCTGCAAGGGTCGTTTACATGCGAAAAGGTCGCCGTGCTTGTCGATCATCCCGGGAACGTCGTTTTCTGGCGCCCTGGGTATTCCGTTGTCTTCTCCACATCCAGTAGAGGACGAGTCCATGGATTCCGGCAGCTGTTAACAAGAGTCGAATAAACCATCCCACCGATGTTTTCATCAGTGGGTCCGCAGGGCTGAGTACCTTGGTAACTTCAGATGGGTCAGGAATAGAACGTGGCGTTCCGTCTTTCTCCTGAACATTCATGGCCGAAGAGCGATCCAGCATGACGGTCGTTGTCAGATTCCATTTGTCATTCACAAGTGCACGTATGGTGGCTTGCTCAGCATCGACATCGGTATGAAGCGTTAGCAGTCCATCCGGTGTAATGGATACTCCCTGCACGGGGGTGTCGAGCTGGAATTTTACATTGGGCTTTTCTTCTGAGGAGGATTCAACACCGTATTGGGCAATGGATTCCCCGGCTACAGGCTTCACCACACGTTCGTCACCGGTCATTTGCAAGGTGGTGAGCCCATTCTCCACCACAGCTTGCTTCTTGGACAACGGCTTGATGTTGCCGATGAGGAAGCTCAGCTTGGCGTTTTCGGGAGTTGTGGTTGTAATGCCCCAGCCAATGACTTTACCCAAGTTCACCTGACCTGCCGAGCTGGCCTTGTCCTGGACCATTAGGCTGGAAAAGGGGATGCGAATCTGTCCGACAAATCCCGGTTCCAATGCAATCAGGCCGGATACCGGGCGAACCAGTTCAGCCTGTCCGGTTGATTTCTCGACTACGATGACGTTTCGATCATCAGACACAGTAAGGGAAGTTTTATCCGCTCGGGTCAGTACGATATTAAGAGGCAGCTTTCGGTCCGATTCATTGCGGATGGAGAAGGTCAAAGCCCCATAGCTTGACCAGTCTCGATTCAGCAGCTCATAGACGTAGGCCGAATAGTATCCTTTTTTGAGCCCCAGCGTGGAGGTCTTAATCTGGATACTGCCTTTGTTATCAACGCTGGCGTCTACCTTAGCTCCGTTGTTCCATTCATGGAGTGTATTCCCACTCACCTTAAGCTGCTCTGCCTGAGCAGCCTGAATGGGATATACGTTCCACAACACAACAAGACTGGCGACAAGTGTCAGTTGTTTCCACTTCTTGATCATGCTTTCTTGCCTCCCCTCTATAGATAAGCCATCTCGTTCAGTTCGTCTGGAGAGATGTTGTTCTTGCCCTGTGATGCAGGGCCTGTTTTATCCAACTGGATATGTTCCTTATTCCACTGTTTCAGCAGAGCTTCCAAGGTTGGCATCTGATGGTTGCGAGCAATATCTCGAATATTGGTCACGCGGTACAAATTGCCTCGTTTGTTACGCAGGGACTGCACCCACACGCATTCCAGTGAGATGTCTTCGCTAAGCGGAAGTTGGATCTCATTGACCAAATCATGAGGCTCCATCTCCACCAAGACGAATTCATAGTTGAAATCCATCAATGTCACGGTTCCATGATCTGCCGTTGGCAATTCGCGATTTAGCGCAATTCGTGCCAGCTTCCGGTTGGACATGAACTCACTCTGACCCCGACGTACAAAATTCAGACGAATATCTTCAAATGTACTGATATCCTTGTCCAGCTTCTGAGGCAGTGTAGGTTCGCGATCATAGATGATGTGCAGCAGCTGGCGCTGCTCTTGTTCCGTGATATCCTTAACGGTAAAAGCATATTTCCAACGGTTTCCGATCGAAGCGACATGTGCCACCTTGCCTGTAAACTCGCTTGAATACCGGTCATTTACCAGTTTAATGCCAATCTCCAGATCACTTGGAATGTACTTCGGTGTATCCAGCATGACGGAAATGCCACCTTCCGAGAGATCGTGAGTGATGCAGGAGATGATCTCCCCTTCCGTTGTGAGCGTGCAATCCACAGCAGCCATTGAGCGCTCGTGATTGCGGAACACTTTGCGTCCAGCCAGAAAGAAGATCGACATCATGATGTTGTAGAAATTAATCAATAACCAATACAGTACAACGAGGAAACCAATTGTTCCCTGGCTAAATGTCCAGTGGATACAATTCACGATTCCGATAATGGATAGTACCGCCAGAATCAGATGAGGAATCATCTGTTTAATCTGATAGTTCCGATCATCATTTTGCGCACCGTCTTTGCGGGTAACGACGAATTTGTTCATCGTGATGCCCAGAGTTTCCAGAATGACGGCGGGCAGAAGGGAAGGGAACAGAATGGTCTCATATACATTGGTCCATTTGGTGGTTCGAATATTGCCGGATAACATTCGCAGGCAGGTGTTGGTCAACAGATACATCGGCAACCAGAACACGAGAATCTCCAGAATGGTACATTTCACAACCAGAACGCCGAACACGGCAAACAGTATGGGTGACATGATGTACAGCAGTCGTTTTAACCCGGAGTACCAGTAGGTAATGGAAGAAATGTAGTTCAGTTTTTGCGCAAAACTAAGTCCTTTTTTGAAGAGAAGGTTCATTTTTTTACCTGTCTGGATACAACCGCGCGCCCAGCGCTGACGCTGTTTGATCAGACTTTTCAGATCACCGGGAGCAAGTCCGGAGGCCAGTACTTTATTGGTAGCGAAGCAGCGATACCCTTTGCTCTGCATTTCAATACCAGTGGCAAAATCCTCTGTAATGGAACCGGTATAGAATCCGCCGACGTCTTCCAGTGCCTGTCTGGAGAGTACAGTATTTGTTCCGCCATAGATGACGGAATTGGATTTGTTGCGTCCCACTTGTACGTCCCGATAGAAATAGTCCTGTTCATTCGGTATCCGGTTCTCGGAGTACAGATTGTACTGGAACTGGTCGGGATTATAGAAACTCTGTGGAGTCTGCACGAACCCAATTTTTTCTCCGGTCAGAAAATAGGGAACACACGCCGTCAGAAAATCATGTTTTGGAATCATGTCTGCATCAAAGGTGACGATTAGTGGGGAAGACGTATGCTTCATGGCATTGTTCAGGTTACCCGCCTTGGCATGTACATGCTCTGTTCGCGTAAGGTAGTTAATGCCCAGATGAGCAGCCAGCTCCCGCATCTCGGGACGGTTGGAGTCATCACACAGATGGATATGTACTTTGGAGCGATCAGGATAATCCATGTTCAGACAGCCATTAATCGTTTTGAACAGAAGCGATGTGGGTTCATTATAAGTTGCGATAAATACATCCACATCCGGATATAAGGCTTCGTCAACAACGGGAAGTTCGGGATATTCGAGCCGGGTCATATTGTAAAAATGGACGGCCAGTTCGAACATACCTATAAGTTCGACAATGAGGAGGGCAAGACCTGCGGTTACGGCGAGAGGGCCATGTCCAAAAGGAATGGTGAAAAATGTACGCCAAATGACGTAAATACAAGACATAATCACAGTAGCTGTGACAAGTATCTTGTTGCGTGTACTTAAGTAGTTCAAGTGAATACCTCTTCCTAATTTTTCTGAGTAGTGCCGCCTATCGGAATAAAAAGAATGTGATCATTGTACTAAACGATTCTGAACAAATTCTGAAAAAAGAGATAGGACCTCGTTAAATATAGAGCCATTGGTTCAATTTTTGATGGTTAATTTTGTCGTATCACAATAATTATTGTAGTTATTTGTCGAAATTTGCGCAATATGTTTATTTATTTTTTTCGCAAAGATGAAAGTGGGGCTTGGATGTTATCTGAAAACACAAAAATGACGAGCTCAATGTGCAATGTCATTAAGTTAAGTAACTTAGTGATATTGCCCCAAGGACTCGTCATTTCTGTTGCAGTCTTCTGCCATTATGATCAGCAAAAGGCATATATTCATTTCGAATTTAGTCGGAGATGTTGCGCGTATAATACTCAATAATATCCTTGCGACGGATAATACCGAGGAACACACGGTCCACATCCACCACAGGCACAAAGTTTTGATCTGCTGCCAGCGTCAGCATATCCTCCATTTCTGCCTTAATAAAGACACATTCATTATATACACGGTTGTCGATCTCATGCACCTGGACCTGATCCATCGTCTCAAATGTCAGTCCGGGAGTGCTCCGCATTTTCCATAACAAATCGCCTTCGGACAGGGTGGCAACATATTTTCCATCCTGGTCAATCACGGGAATGGCGGTATAATGCTGCAATTCAAGCTGCTCGATCGCATCTTTCATCGAAGCGGAAGACTTGATATAGGCCACGTCGGCTTTGGGGAGTAAAAAATAGCTGATTTCCATCATCGGGCTCCTTTACTGTAATCTCACTCTCCTTATTTAAACATATTATGTGAGCTTTCGGCTATTTTTAATGATAAATTCGTCAGATTTGTTCCATTGTTTAATTGAGGCTGGAAATCTATAGTGTATATTAGAGGTGATGTGATCATGAAATCGAAACGTAAAATTATTTATGGACTGCTTCCCATCTTATTTGCCGGTGGAATCGGAATGTACTTATACATGCAGAATAGCAAAACAGAGGAAGTAAAGCCTGAGGTAACCGTTAATCAGTACATAGAGCATTTGCAAAAGAAAGAATTTGATCAACTGTATACCTTGATGACGCCTGCTTCTTTGACAGAGTCCGGCATGAACCGTGAACAATTTGTGGAAAAATACAATGCAATCTATTCGGGTATGGAGGTTTCTGCGATTAAGGCAGAATTGAAACCGAAAGTAAACGAAGAGACAACGGACGGCATGGGTAATGAAAATAAAAACCAAAATCAAAATCAAAATCCGGATGCCTACGAAGTGGACTACAGTCTGCAGTTAACGACCTTCCTCGGGGAAGTGGACGAGACGCATACACTGAAACTGGTGCGTGAAGACCTTGAGGAGGGTGGCAAAGTCTGGCGGATCAACTGGAAGCCATCCATGATTCTGACTGACATGGTCAAGGGAAGCAAAGTTCGGGTGAAAACCCTTTTCCCGGAACGAGGAGACATTGTTGATCGTGAAGGGCTGCCCCTCGCAACAAAGGGAAATATATATGAATGGGGCATCGTACCTGAGAAGCTGGGAGAACATCCGGAGCCGGTGATCGCCCGAATCGCGGAGCATTACAAAGTAACAGAAGCTATGATTAACACCGCACTTGCACAGAAATGGGTGAAGCCGGAATATTTTGTCCCGATTGCTTCAACAGAGGACTCCCGGGTGCCTACAGCACTGGCTGGTGTGCAAGTTCAATCCAAGGAAATACGATATTATCCTCTTGGTGAGGCTGCTGCTCATTTAATCGGTTATGTGCGCAAGGCCACCAAGGAAGATTTGGAGAAAGATACGGAAGGATACTATCGTGCGGAAGATTGGATTGGCAAAGCCGGACTGGAGCAATCCTTAGAGAAACAGCTTCGCGGCGAACGAGGTGGCCTGATCGAGATCACCGATGAATCTGGAAACACTCGCTCTGAGCTTATTCGAAAGGATGCAGTGGATGGAGAGAATATTCAACTGACGATAAGCTCTGAGCAACAGCGCAAGTTGTATAAGACATTATCGAGTGGTGGTGACGCCGGAGCAATGGTGCTGATGAACCCAACGGATGGTAATCTGCTGGCACTGGCAAGTGCGCCTGCCTATAATCCGAACAAGATGGTTACGGGACTGACACAGGCAGAGTGGGATGCCTATTCAGCAGATGAAAAGCTTCCTTTTATCAATCGGTTTACGAACCGTTATGCACCAGGTTCAACCTTCAAAGCCATTACGGCAGCGGCAGGTTTGATGGAGAAGGTTACCACAGCGGACAAATCGCATGATATCTCTGGTCTGCAATGGCGCAAGGATGAGAGCTGGGGCGGTTACTATGTGAAACGTGTGAAAAGTGTATCCCCGGTGAACATGGTTGATGCGCTGGTCTACTCAGACAATATTTATTTTGCGAAGGAAGCTGTTGAGATGGGCAGCGCCAAGTTCATAGATGGCATTCAGAAGTTCGGTTTTGGAGACAACTTTGGACTGGATGAACTGTATTTGAAACCAAGTCAGTATGCAAACGAGGCACATCTCGATTTGTCATCCGAGGTGCTGCTCGCTGACACATCCTATGGACAGGGAGAAATGTTGATGTCGCCGATCCATCTGGCATCCTCCTTCACCCCTTTTATTAATGAAGGAAAAATGGTGAAGCCTGTACTGATAGAGGAAAAGGAAACCGCCGAACCGGAAGTTGTGATTACACCTGAAGTCGCAAATACGGTTAAGGATGCCTTGGGCGAGGTCGTGACCCGATCGGGAGGAACGGCTCATTCCTTGAACTCACTCCCTGAAGGACTGGCGGCTAAGACAGGGACTGCCGAGCTTAAGGCCAAGAAGGGGGAAAAAGGACAGGAGAACGGTTTTGTTGTGGTGTTTGATACCGAATCACCATCCTTCCTTATAGCCGCAGTCATTGAACAAGTGAACGGACGAGGCGGCAGTCATTATGTTTTGGATAAATTAAAGCCTTTCCTGGAGAAAAAGGGAGTAACGCAGTAAATTGATTTGCGATTTACGATGTATCTTTAGTATTTGAAGAGCCCATCCACCATTCATGTTACTAAAATGGTGGATGGGCTTTATTTTGCCTTTATGTTATAAGATTTATTTCCGAGCTGTCAGCATAAAACGTGCCGAGTTCGTTCGAATCCCTTTATCGCAGCGATTTTGCTCAACAAACTGTTGGAAATGCTCTAAGTCGGATTCCTTCTCTCCAAAACCGGGAATGATCGGTGCATGGGTCAGTAGGAAAAGCAGATCATCAGGCGTGGCGTAATATTCTGTTGCATTATATTCGTGTGCCTCAATGTCACGAAAACCCGCTTCGCGAAGTTCACGTTTGTATTGTTTCATTAATGTGCCAGGCTGAACGCCCAGCGATTGTCCACGGTCAAAAGCCTTGGAGATATTACATTTATCATTTTCACTGACTTGTTGGGTAAGGAATACACCGCCATCAGCCAATACCCTGAATACTTCTGTAACGCAGAAGTCGCAGTGTCTGGAGGAAACCACATTAAAGAATTGATCTGGAAATGTCAGTTGCTCTGCATTCATATGCACAAAACGGACATTCGACCTGGAACCAGATGCCTTAAGATTACGCTGGGCAGTCTCAATCATTCCCCGGGAAAGGTCGATTCCAACCAATAACAGTGCGGCATTCGAGATGGAAAGAACAGCTTCTCCACTACCTGTACCAATATCAAGCAATAGATCAGACGGTTCGGTGCAGCGTATAACTTCCTCGTAGAAATTCCATTCGATGCCTTCTGAAGTCACTTTCAGGGAGCTGAAGTCCCAGCCATTCAATTGCCCAATACGTTCGTAAAAAGTAGTATAGTCCATCTTTTTCTTCATTATATGATTCCTCCAATGTGAGTTCTTGATTCTAGACAGATGTTGTACCAAATCGTTACGATTAGATGCCGAACAGGCTCAAAAGGGCAGACGTATCCCATGTTAGCTGGTACGCGTTTTGACCCAGCCCGACGACTAATTACTTCGAACGATTCGGAATAACATCCGTGTCACCTCACAGTTTGGAATATCGTTATTATAATGAATTGACAGCGTATACGCGAGATGTTAATTTGAGGTGAAATCCATTCTATTAGATTGAGGTGATCGATGGTGGCTGTTCGCGCTAAGCAGATTTTTGTTAATTTGCCCGTTAAGGATTTGAAGAGGTCCGTTGATTTTTTTACCAAAGTAGGGTTTGAGTTCAATGTGAATTTTACAGACGAGTCTGCGACTTGCATGATCATTGGAGACAACATCTATGCGATGCTGCTGGTGGAGGATCGTTTTCAATCTTTTATTTCGAAAAAAATATCCAACGCGGCGGACACGGCGGAAGTCATCGTAGCCTTGTCGGTGGAGAGTCGTGAACAAGTCGATCTGATTGTACAAGCTGCCCTGGATGCTGGCGGCAAGCCGTATAATGATCCTCAAGATCATGGGTTTATGTATGGGTGGAGTTTTCAGGACCCGGATGATCATCTATGGGAAGTTTCCTATATGGATCTAAGTAGCTTTCCTACGCAAGAATAGAATACATTTGTCAGTGCCTTCCTATTAACAGGGAGGCACTTTTTGCGTTCATATATCCCAATAACATATGGTGTAATTTACCTTTTTACTATATGATAAGTGTCGATTCATGTATAAATAGCATAGTATACATACGTTCTTTTTGATGGAGGGATCAGGGTGTATTGTCACGTATGTGGGACCAAAAGCAATCCAGGGGACAGCACATGTAGAAAGTGTAGAACGAAATTAAAAGATTCAAGCTCTACAGATGAACAGATTTGGGCAGAAACAGCAGTTGGTCTGGAAAGTGGAACGGGCAAAGCATTAGATCAGTTATCCAGACAGCATCAGTCTGCACCGAAGCAGAGCAACACGGCACAAGGCCGAGCATTTAGCTGGATTATTCCACTGCTTCTGGCAGCGGTGATGGGGGCCTTGTTGACTTATTATTACAAGCAGGAGATGGGCATCAATGCGGAGGTAAAAACACTGCATCAACAGGCGGAGCAGGCGGGCTTGGACGGAAAATATCAAGAGGCGCTTCAACTTCTGGACTCGGCTCTTGCGAAACGGCCAAATGTTGATGGACTTGTGCAGGATCGCCAAATTACAGCCAAAGCCTTCAATCTAATGAATCAGCTGAACGAAGCTGCGACAAGTTTGAAAACGGGAAAACTTGCTGCAGGTGACAAGACACTTCAGGCTGTAGCGAAAGTGTTGAAAGAGCGAGAAGAACCGGTATTTGCCAAGGTACGTACGACTCTAAACAACAACAAGGTGACACTGGCTGTCCTGAAGGTAAAGAAAGAAATCGATAGTTTGACAACCGTACAGGCACTTGCTGAGAAATTGGACACGGTATCGAAATTGAAAGGCAAGGAAGCAGAGGCGGTTCAGAAACAAATCATCGACAAGCTGGCTGGCCTTAGCTATAAGCAAGCTGAACAGCAAGTGAAGAAAAAGGATTTTACGGCTGCATTGCAAACCGTTGATCTGGGACTGTCCTACGCGCCCGAGGATGACAAATTGACAGCATATCGCGAACGGGTGCTGAGTGAGAAGAAGGCTTTTGAAAAAGCAGAAGCCGAACGAATTCAACTTGCTGAGCAACAAGCGGCAGAAGAAGACCTGAAAAACCGCACAGCAGCGGTGAGTATTGTAGACGTAGAAGCGACGCTTGATATGTATGGCGATCTGTATATAAGCGGCTCAATCGTGAATAATGCCACTCGTCCTATCTCTTCCGTGACGGTTATGCTGGACATCTACAGCTCAGACGGGGCATATCTCGGTCAAACCTATGCGGATGTGTATCCAAGCTGGCTTGATGTAGGGGATCAGGGATTTTTTGAAACGTATTATTACGGTGTGTACGAGGAAGCTGAAGTTTCTGTAGTGAACGCAACGTGGTATCTGGAATAGGAGGACAGGTTGGAATGGCCAAACGAACATGGAGTACGATTATATCCAGTGCAATTATTATTGGAGCGGGAGCAGGAGGGGTGTTCTGGATTCATCAGTATTCAGCAGATCAACTGCAGGATGGACCAAGACTGGCTGTTGTCACTACGAAGGAAACGGCAACCACAGCGTCTAAACCGTCCTCCCAGACAGCCGTGAAGAAAACACGTAAACAGATTATTGAAGAGAGTCAGAAGAAAGTGGTTACGATTGAGAGCAGCAGCGGACTGGGTTCCGGTTTTCTCTACAATGATCAGGGGGATGTGGTAACTAATGCTCACGTGGTGGAGGGGTCGAAAGAAGTAACGATTCGAACCCTGAATCATGAGGAGTATAAGGGAACCGTTATCGGGATTGGAGAAGAGACGGATGTTGCTGTCGTCAGGGTGCCTGATCTGAAAAAAGTTAAACCGCTACCTATCGCCAAATCCAAAGCGGAGACGGGTGATGAGATTCTCGCTCTGGGTAGTCCGCTGGGTCTGGAGAACACCGTAACTACAGGCATTATCAGCGGAGTTGGCCGCAGCTTCGAAATTGCCCCGTATATCTATAGTAATCTGTATCAAATCTCGGCGCCTATTACACACGGCAACAGCGGTGGCCCACTGATCAGTGCAGAAACCGGTGAAGTATTGGGCATTAATTCAGCCGTTGTGGAGCAGGAAGGTGGAATTGGGTTCAGCATTCCTATCACTAGTGTATTGAAGCAGGTCCAGGCCTGGTCTGAGAAACCATCATCGTCTAAAACGGCGGTTCAGACGAGTGGCAGTCAGGGATCGGGAGCAGACTCAGCTTCTTTGGAAGCGGAGGGTCTGGTGACCGAATTTTATATGAACCTGAATCTGAATGACTATGTTACCGCCTATGCCTTGCTTGGCAGTGAGTGGCAGAGCGGTATAAGTTATGCCAAGTTCCGTGAAGGTTACATCAACACCAGTTATGTTACCATTGCCGAAGTTTCGTCCTCAGACAAGTCAAATGATGAAATAGAGGTCACTGCGGTTATTACAGCGGATGAACGAAAAGACAGTGAATTGGTCACCACGAAATATAAAGTTACGTATCAAGTCGGTTATGAAAATGGACAACTGAAAATACTTCATGGTCAAGGAAAAAAAGTGAAATGAAAGTTATGTAGGGAGAATGGGCACCAAGCCGATTCTCCTTTTTGATTGCTTAAGTGTGATGGTTCTGTTAAAATACAGAACGAACGTTCAGTATGCAAGAGGCGGAGTGAAATGGATGAGTATGAATAAAAAGCAAATTCAAACCGAGCAGACCAAGAAGAAACTTGCGGATGCCTCAAGAGCTCTTTTTGTGCAAAAAGGGTATAAAGCAACTTCCATTGAAGATATTGTGGCTGCGACAGGCAGTAGCAAAGGCAATATCTATTACCATTTTAAAAGTAAGGAAGGCCTCTTTCTGTATCTGATTGATGAGTGGGATCGGGAATGGGAAGAGAATTGGGCGGCCAAGGAGCATCTGTATCATACTTCTACGGAGAAGATCTACGGCTTGGCAGAACAATTAATCCTCGACGATATGAATCACCCGCTAACCAAGGCGGCAGATGAGTTTTTTACCGGGGAAAAGAAAGAAAATGATATTGAAGAACGAATATCTTTGATGTTTGAGCGGCATATTCAATTTAACAAACAATTGGTGGAACAGGGGATAGAGAGCGGAGAGTTCAAGGCAGACAACGCAGACAATCTTGCGCTCATTCTGGAAAGCACCATTATTGGACTTAGTCAGCTGTCGCGCGGAATGGAGCCAGAACAGGCTCTTGCCTTATACCGCCAGGCGGCTAGCGTATTCTTATATGGAATAGCAAAAGATAAAGCTTAAGGCAACATTTTGACAACTACGGAGGATGGAATCATGGCATTACTTACACGGAACAGGGGCGCATTGCTGCTGTTAATGTTTAATATTTTTCTCGTTTTTACAGGTATAGGTCTTGTTGTACCTATTATGCCTGCGTACATGGATCTACTGCATATCACCGGGTTCACGGTTGGTTTGCTGGTAGCAGCATTCTCCTTCACGCAGTTTCTGTTTTCTCCAGTTGCGGGCCGTTGGTCTGACATCTTGGGACGTAAAAAAATTATTGTTGGCGGCATGTTAATCTTTGCTGTATCGGAGTTTATGTTTGGTGCTGTGAATGCACCATCGCTGCTCTTCGCGGCCCGGATGCTTGGCGGAATCGGTGCAGCAATGATCTTCCCGGCAGTTATGGCGTATACCGCAGATATTACGACAGATGAAGAACGCGGTAGAGGCATGGGATTAATCAATGCGGCAATTACTACAGGATTTATTATTGGTCCGGGGATCGGCGGATATATCGCGGACTTTGGCATTCGGATTCCTTTCTATGCCGCAGGTATTGCAGGTTTGCTGGCATCCATCATTACATTGATTATTTTGCCGGAATCGACCAGAATTACCGGAGAGCAAACCAAACCTGTTGCGGGTGCAGCAAAGGTCAAAAGCCCGGGCATGGTTTCCCAGTTGCTGCATTCGTACCGGGAGCCTTACTTTTTCAGTTTGATTATCGTATTTGTCATGGCGTTTGGTCTGGCTAACTATGAGACGGTATTTTCACTGTTTGTGGATCACAAATTTGGCTTCACCACCAAGGATATTGCATTCATTATTACGTTTGGTTCCATTGCGGGAGCTGTGGTGCAGGTCTCCATGATTGGCTGGCTGTTAAACCGTTTTGGTGAGAAAAAAGTCATTTCGGTCTGCTTGCTTTTTGTAGCCGTATTTGTACTGTTGACCTTGTTTGTGAACACCTACTGGATGATTCTTGTCGTAACGTTTATCGTCTTCCTTGGTATGGATATATTGCGTCCGGCAATCAGTACGCAGATGTCCAAACTGGCGGAAGAACAGCAAGGCTTTGTGGCCGGATTGAACTCAGCCTACACAAGTTTGGGGAATATCGCAGGTCCAATTGTAGCGGGAGCACTGTTTGATGTGAATATCAACTATCCTTACGTTTCAGCAGCTGTTGTTCTGGCAATCTGTTTCCTGTTATCTCTGCGGGTATTAAGAGGAGTTAACTCCACAGGCAACGCCAAAGCAGAAATGTAATCCTGATTTGAATATGAATGAGCGAGTGAACCAACACAAAAAGCCAGTCGGCTACACATGAACGATGTTGAAGTGACCCCTTAAAGTTAGACAAATATTTTTATGCAACCTGTATGGCATGAATTCGGTATTGTACCGGGCTCATGCCTTTTAATTTTGACTTAATGCGTTTGTGATTGTAGTAATCGATGTATTGTGCTAGTTCTTGCTTGAAGTCATCTAGACTTTCAAACTCATTAAGATAGAGAAATTCTGACTTCATAATGCCAAAGAAGTTCTCCATTACTGCGTTATCGTAACAATTTCCTTTGCGTGACATGCTCTGGATAATCGCCCGTTCCTTCAAAGCATGTTGATACTGCTTCATCTGGTAGTGCCAGCCTTGATCCGAATGCAGGAGG